>NZ_JBEDYP020000012.1:0-641703 GCF_040117685.2 Gracilimonas sp. BCB1
TGTTATGTTAACCTACTTCGTTCAGTTGAAGCCGATATTAACCGCTGGAGCACTTTGAACATCTAGGTTTTCGCATTTATCGTGAAACGCTTTCGCGTTTTTGGTGCGCCGCTTAACCGGCAATGTTGTTCAAGCCCTTTAGCAAAATCCGGGTTTTATCACTGCTACCGCTACCCGGCTCAATTAAAATGGCTTCCTCACCCAGATGACATTCAATTTCTTCTATATTCTGCTCGAGAATATTTCGCTCGGTTCGGGTCGGATAATATTCCTCGAGCTCCGTAATCTCATCGAATAACCTCGAACCTCGTTCATCATAAAAATATTTGCTGGGCAGTGATTTCTGAGGCCCGGTCAATCCATGCAGTACTTCATCCAGCATCGATGTCCGCTCTTTAACTTTGGTCATTTATTTCTGTAGCTGTTTCTCTGATACATTTTCCTAACAGATGTCTTAATCCAATCATTTATTACGGGGCATTTTATTTGGCGAGCCTGATTCCGCTGAACTGCCAGCGGGCATCCGCATGGAAAAAGTTGCGGTAGGTTTTACGGATGTGCATTTGCGATGTGGCACAAGATCCACCCCTCAGTACATACTGATTAGCCATAAATTTTCCGTTGTATTCCCCAAGCGCACCGGGCAGTGGCTTGTAGTTGGGATAGGGAGCATAGGCGCTCATCGTCCACTCCCAAACATCACCATACATCTGCTTTAGTTTTTCGGATGAAGGTTCAGGTGCAGTGGGATGGAAATTCCCGTCTTCCACAAAATTACCGGTAACCGACAAATCACCACAGGCATGTTCCCATTCCTGTTCAGTGGGTAGGCGGACTCCCCTCCAGCGGGCAAAAGCATCCGCTTCGTAATAGCTGACGTGCGTTACCGGCTCGTTCGGGTCCACCTCACGGGCTCCGAATAACGTAAACTGCATCCACTTTCCATCCCGCTGAAACCAGTACAGAGGAGCTTTCCATTCATTACTCTTAACGGCCGACCATCCCTCATCCAGCCACAACTCCGACCGCGAATATCCGCCGTCATTGATAAATTCAAGGTACTCGCCGTTGGTAATCAAACGATCGGCCAGTTCAAAATCCTGCACCAGCGTTCGGTGCCGCGGGTGTTCATTATCGTAGGTAAACTCACCACCTTCATTTCCAATTTCAGTCACCTTCTCCTCAAATGGAATCCAGTTGATAGGCTTGGCTTCTGGCAACAGCTTATGATCGCCTTCCCGATACTTCGGTAACAGCGGATTTTGCCCAAGCATATATTTCAGGTCGGTGAGTATCAGCTCCTGATGCTGCTGCTCATGATGAATACCAATCTCAACAACCTTAGAGGCTTCTTGCCATGTTTCTTCCGAAGCAGACTCTATAAATGCTTCCAGCTGTTCATTTACATATCGCCGGTATTCAAATACTTCTTTGACGGTTGGGCGGGAAAGTACACCCCGTTTTGCCCGGGTAAACGGAACTCCGGTTTGCAGATAATAGGAGTTGAAAAAATAGGCGTATTGGGGATGCAAACTTTCAAAATCATCATCAAACTTTTCGAGCACAAAAGTCTCAAAAAACCAGCTGGTGTGAGCCAAGTGCCATTTGGTGGGACTGGCAAACTCGGAAGCCTGGATCACAAAGTCTTCGGTTTCCAGTGGCTCGCAGAGATACAGACTAAACGACCGGACGGTCTTAAAATGCTGTAGCAGGTGGCTTTTGGAAAGGCGGGAATCTGTGCTTTCTGATATAGATTCCTGGGTAGTTGTGGTCATCGCTAATACGTGTTCTGTTCGGCTTTACAGAATGTAGCGAATGAAAGCGAAAGCCAAAATTTTAGTTTTATTACTTATCCCGGTAAAAATAAATCTTCTTATTGTCTGCGTCCCTTCGGCTTTTCACCTTAAAATCGTTTTTCTTGCCAAACTGGTAAACGGCCGTCCGCATGGAGTTGATGTTTTTCTCGTTCGTGTAGCTTACTTCCACCGCCTGTCCGCCGGGCTTTAGCTTTTCGATGGCATCGAGCAGGGGTTTGAATTTCGACGTTCTTTTCTTAGACGACTTTACATTCGATCGTTTTACAAACTTAATATCCATGAGTGATCCGCTTTTTTAAAAATATCTATACAAATAATTATAGTAATTAATTCTGATAGATAGAATTCAGTTTTTATTTAGATATGAAAAGCTGTCTAATGAAGTGGAAGAATTATTAATTCATTTCTTTTTCTACTTTCAATAATTGTTGTTTGTATAGAATCTGAGCTATATAATTATTCATCTAACTCTATTATCAAAGGCATATGGTCACTGAACTCAAGCCATTTTGAAGGATTACCTATTTTCAGTTTAGCATTATTCACTTTCTCATTATTCATGAATATATAATCAATATGATATGCTTTCTCTTTTTTTCTATGGAGATAAAATGTTGGCTGTGATTCAGAGCCTTGAATTTCACCATTTTTCTTATGATACAAACTCACCAAACCAAGTTCTGACAACTCTTGTACAACATCAGTATGATTCCACCATCGATCTTTCCTATCCCATATAGAATTACTATTTAAATCACCTATAATCATAGAATGATTATTGTCTAAATCTTTGCGGTGAATTTTTAAATACTTCCACAGTTGCCCGATATAACCAAATGTGTGATCTCTAGAACCTTTTGTCCATGCTGCAAGGACTGAATATTTTCCATTTAAATTAAATGGTAGAAAAAGTTTAAGATCAGCAGTTTTCCACTTTGTGGCAGGGCTTTTCGTATTTAAGTCATTTAAACTAAACGAATCATCCCAGTTTAACTTTCTGATCTTGTTATTCTTTTTTGCAAAAACACCTATACCCTTATTCTTGGAATCACCATTCCATAAGTAGTTACCAGCCCAATCACTAAATTTTATTGTAGATCTTTTAGGGTCTTCACATTCCTGAACTATATAAATGTCCGCATCTAGTTGCTCTAATTGCTTTACCTTTTTTCTCAGTGCTCCATTACAATTCCATGAAACTATTTTCATTGATTTAGAGAATCCTGTACTTTTTTAAAATCTCTACCCTTCTCATCAACCCATTCTGTGTACCCATTCGAATTTCTTCCTAAAACCATATTTGAAGCAGCACTTGGACTGTTAAATACAGCATCTTCAGCAAATCGAAGAATGTCTCCATCGTCTATCAGAATATCTGTTTCTAGCAACTTTCTTCTTAGTTTTCTGTATGTCTCTGTTGTTGAATTTGATAATTCCTTTTTCGCTTGACTCCCTTTAAGTACAATGTACCCTTGATCAGTCTCAACCATTTGCGCGGAATATGTGCTAGTTTTTATATAGTATTTTTGATGAATCGACTCTGATTCAGCCTCTTTTTTATCTTTTGAAGTGCGAGCTGTAGATGAGATCAGAAACTTAAAGCCCATGACAGGTAGCACCAATTTGATCTGCTCCAAAAAATATTCCATATCTGAGATATCTGCCTCATGAAGTGTTGGCAGGCTTGGTGAGGTATTATTTTCTATCTCAGCTGACTTTGCTTCCACCGCTTCTTGAATCATTCGAGATTCTATATACCGGATCTGGGTCTTAGTCAGGAGCTCATCTTTACTGATAAAAAAAATAAATTCTTTAAAATCTTTCTTAGGATCACTTAGATGCTGTTTAAGTCTTGATTTAACATTTTCAGCTTCACCTATATAAATTCTTTCTTCATATGCATCATCTGAAGGATCTCCTTTGAGACAATAAATCCCGGGGTTATTAAATTCTTCCCGGTTAATAATTTTATTAACGGTAGCACGTGGACTATAAATAGCTTTGCCAACCCAATTGCCGATTTCGGCTAATCGAGGGCCATATTCAGTGCCATCAATCATGTAAACAGTTAACTTCTTACCCATCACTCAGCCCTAATAATTGTTTTTTCTATATGTAGGCAGAGTTTAATTAAATTTGATTTGCTTTGCCACTTATAGCCTCAGACAAGTACGTAGGATTTTAGGATCTGTAGAGTCTTCTGAACTGAATCAACCGAGATAAGCAGAAACAAAAAAAGCCTCTCAACATTGAGAAGCTTTTAGTGGTGTGGGCGATGAGGGACTCGAACCCCCGACCCCCTCGGTGTAAACGAGGTGCTCTGAACCAACTGAGCTAATCGCCCGACTTGTTCGAAGGGCGACAAATATAAGAACATTTCCATCTCTGACAAAGAAAAAATACACCCTATCTTGATTTATTGGTTAACACTGTTAACTTAAGGGCTCAATCAGAGACCGATTTTATGGAAAACAACACCGAACATTCGTCCGTCGCCGTTCTTGTGGATGGCAGCCGGATCCCCTTTCAACGCTCAGGAACCAACTATAACGACCTGATGGCTTACGACCTCGGCCGCATGGCCATCGAAGGGTTGCTCGCACGAAACGCCGTAGACCCGGCCACCATCGACCGGGTGATTATGGGAACGGTTATTCAGGAGGTGAAGACCAGCAACGTAGCCCGCGAAAGTGCCCTCGGGGCCGGCATCCCGAATTCCGTGCCGGCATTCACCACAACTATGGCGTGCATCTCCTCCAATCAGGCCATCACCAGCGGAGTAGATTTAATTCGATCGGGTCAGGCCAAAATAATCTTAGCCGGCGGAACCGAGACCATGTCCGATATTCCGGTTCGGTTCAAAAAGAAATTTCGTCAAAAGGTACTGGAAGCCCGGAAGTATAAGTCGCCCTTAGATTTTCTGAAATTCTTCAAAGGACTGGGTTTCAAAGACTTTCTACCTGAACTCCCCGCCATTGCGGAGTTCTCAACCGGCGAAGTAATGGGCGAAAGTGCCGATCGTATGGCGGCCCGCTTTGGAGTGAGCCGTGAGGATCAGGATGAATTTGCGTTACGCTCCCACCAACTGGCGGCAAAAGCAACCGAGGAGGGATTGTTGGATGAGGAATTGATTCCCGCTAAAGTCCCGCCCGAATTTGATGTGGTAAAACACGACAACGGTTTCCGGGATGACACCTCCATGGAGAAGCTTGGCAAGTTGCGGCCGGCATTCATCAAACCGCACGGAACGGTTACGGCCGGTAATTCTTCGTTTCTAACGGATGGAGCCTCCGCCAGCTTTATCATGGAAGAGCAAACGGCGCTTGAGCTTGGACTGAAACCTAAAGCATATATTCGCGAGTATAACTTTGTATCCCAGGATCCGGGTGAAGAGTTGTTGTTAGGCCCGGCCTATGCCATCCCTAAAGTACTGGATGCGATGAATCTACAACTCAGGGATATGGATGTCATAGAACTTCACGAGGCTTTTGCAGGGCAGGTTCTGTCTGTACTCACCGCTTTAAATTCCGAAAAATTTGCCAAAGACTCTCTGAACAAGGGTCAAAAAGTAGGGGAAATTCCCATGGACAAGCTGAACACGCTGGGTGGCTCCCTTTCTTTAGGGCATCCGTTTGGAGCCACCGGTGTGCGGCTTGTCACAACCGCCGCCAACCGCCTGATTCGTGAAGACGGAACCTTTGCACTGGTCTCGGCTTGCGCCGCCGGCGGGCAAGGCCATGCGGTGGTGCTGGAGAGGTATGGGAATTGATAAAGAGTTTCGGAGCCATAGCTTTCGACCTCTTCTGTCTTCTCCTTAACAAGGAGAAGGACGCGTTGATAAAACAAATTATCATGAAAAACATCAAAACCTTAACTCTCGACCTCCTCTGTCTCCTCCTTAGCAAGGAGGAGGACTCGTTGTTAGCAATCAGAACCATGAAAAAGCATCTATACTTTATACAACTCGGAATTAAGCCTCTCCTTGCGAAGGAGAGGTTTGGAGAGGTCGGAGTATGGGGCTTTAAGCCTTGAACTACCCAGCACCTAACTTTTTAAAACCGAATAAACTAATCCCAAACCTAACGCCATGAGCTACCTCAATATCACACATAAAGATTCCGTCGCCATCATCACCCTGGATTTACCCGGCGAGAAAGTGAATAAGCTCAATGAATCGATGATGGACGAGTTTTCGGATTTCCTCGATGAGCTTGAGAATAATGATGAGCTTAAGGGAGCAGTTCTGATTTCAGGGAAGAAGGATAATTTCATCGCCGGGGCTGATATTGATATGTTTCAGGCCCGGGATACCGCTGAAGAGATTGAGCGGCTCAGTAAAGACGGACATAGAATCCTCAACCGCATTGCCGGTTTCTCCAAACCCATTGCGGTAGCTGTTCATGGCAGTTGTATGGGAGGCGGACTCGAGCTCTCTCTGGCTTGCCACTACCGCGTTTGTTCGGATAGCTCAAAAACCGTTTTTGCTCTTCCGGAAGTTAAGCTCGGCATCTTGCCCGGAACGGGAGGTACGCAACGCCTGCCAAGGCTGATTGGCATTCAAAATGCCCTCCCGTATATGTTGACTGGCAAAAATATGTATACCCGTCAGGCTAAACGTATGGGATTGATGGATGAGGTAACTCACAAAGATGCTATCGAGAAAGCGGCCATCAAAGGAGTGCATAAAATCTCGGACGGTAAATTCGACCGAAAAGATAAGCGCCCTTTCCTGCACAAAATTCTGGAGGGGAATCCCCTGGGACGAAAAATCATCTTTTCCCAGGCCCGAAAGAAAACAGCAGGTCAGACCAAAGGAAACTATCCGGCTCCACCCAAAATCATAGACGCTATTGAGTTTGGATACAAACATGGTCTCGAAAAAGGACTGGAAAACGAAACCGTGTTATTTGGTGAATTGGGAGCCACAAAGGAATCCCGAAACCTGGTAAACCTGTTTTTTGGGATGAACGCCTCCAGGAAAGTCCCAAGTCCTGATTTGGTTCGGGATGTGAAGAAGATCGGCGTGCTCGGGGCCGGACTTATGGGTTCCGGGATTGCTGAAGTTAGCATCGACAAAGGCGACTATCGGGTTTTACTCAAAGATCAAACCATTGAAAATGCCGCCGAAGGGGAGAAGGGTATTTGGAAATCCTTTAATGAAAAAGCCCAAAAGAAAATCATATCGGAATTCGAACGGGATCAAATGGCAAGCAAAGTAACCGGGGTAGATTCTTATGACGGTTTCGGCTCCGTTGACCTGGTTATTGAAGCGGTGTTCGAAGACCTGGAGCTTAAGCAAAACATCGTACAGCAGATTGAATCGAGTGCTCAGGAACATACCATTTTTGCATCCAACACCTCCTCGCTACCCATTTCTAAAATTGCAGAAGGAGCCCAAAGACCGGAGAACATCATTGGGATGCATTACTTCTCACCGGTCCAAAAAATGCCCTTGCTCGAAATCATCACCACCGATCAAACAGCCGATTGGGTAACTCAGACCGCCTATCAGGTTGGGGTGAACCAGGGTAAAAATGTAATTGTCGTAAACGACGGTCCCGGTTTTTACACCACGCGAATCCTGGCTCCTTATATGAATGAAGCGATGGTCATGCTGGAAGAAGGAGCCTCCATCGAATTCCTTGATAAAATCATGAAAGACTTTGGCTTTCCGGTTGGACCGATGGCTCTTCTGGATGAAGTCGGCTTTGACGTAGGCGCACATGTGGCCGAAACCATGGGGCCTAAGTTTGCTGAACGTGGAGTTGAATCGTCTAACAAAGCCGATGAACTTCTGGAAGCCGGCTTCCGCGGACGTAAGAACAAGCGGGGAATGTACACATACACCTCCGGTAAGAAGAAAGAAGTGAATACCGAGATTTATGAATATTTCGGCGGACAAAACCGCTCCAATCCTGACAAAGAATCAGCCCAACAGCGCATGGCCTTAACCATGATCAACGAAGCCGCCTGGTGCCTGGAAGAAGGTATCCTGAAATCTCCGCAGGACGGAGATCTCGGCGCCATACTAGGACTTGGCTTCCCACCCTTCCTTGGCGGCCCTTTCCGATACATCGATCAAACCGGTGTTCAAAAAGTAGTGGACCAACTCAATGAATTCACTGATACGTTCGGCCCGCGATTCAAACCCGCTCAGCTGTTGCTAGATTATTCCAAAGAGGGGAAGAGGTTTTATGGGGAGTGATAATCCAAGGTTATTATTCACACAACCCCCCAAACTTGATAATCCCCTGCTTTTTCGGTAGCCTTTTGTGAGCTTTTGAGCGTATTGCTTTTTCTTGTAGAGCCAGCTATTTCAGTAGCCTGGTGTTAACTGCAAGTTATAAATCTCCGAATCCGGAGAACATGAAGTCATAGAAATTCGCAATTTGGGAGCACTTCAACTCAAGCAGATCTTATTATCCTTACTGCTTTGCCTTTCAATGTGTGCCGCCCTGACAACCGCTTATTCATGTAAAAAGCGAGTCAATTTTAACTTTGTAATAACTACATCATGGGAATTCGAGGAGAAGAAAAAGAGCCTGCTAAAAAAACGGGCATTAATAAATATTTTGACATCCATAAACCCGTTTTCTGGCCGTCTGTAATACTGATCACCGCAATGATTGCCGCCACCCTCTTACTTGGAGATCAGGCAGAATCATTATTCAGTACCATCCAATCCGCAATCACTGATAATGGCGGTTGGTTTTTTGTGATCGCTGTGAATGTGTTCATCATCTTTTCTTTATTCATAGCTTTCAGTCGTTTTGGGAATATTCGGCTGGGTGGGGAGGACGCCGAACCCGACTTCAGCACCCTTGCCTGGTTTGCCATGTTATTCAGCGCCGGGATGGGAATCGGCATTATGTTTTGGAGTGTGGCCGAACCGATTTTTCATTACCTATCCCCGCCAATGGCTGACGGCGAAACGGTTGAAGCCGCACAGCAGGCTATGAACCTCACTTACCTGCACTGGGGCTTTCACGCCTGGGGAATTTATGCGGTCGTGGGATTATCGCTTGGTTTTTTTGCTTTCAACCGCGGGCTGCCCCTTTCTTTCCGCTCGGTATTTTATCCGTTAATTGGAGATCGCATTAAAGGTTGGATGGGCGATGTGATTGACATTCTTGCTGTTCTGGCCACCTTATTTGGGTTGGCTACATCGCTGGGATTAGGCGTGCTTCAGGTAAGTGCCGGGCTCGATCATGTATTTGGCTTACCGGATAACATCTACCTGCAGGTCGGGATAATTGTTGCCATTACCGGAGTTGCCACCGTTTCGGTTGTGCTGGGCATTGACAAAGGCGTTCGCGTACTCAGTGAAATGAATGTCCGAATCGCTGCCTTATTTCTGGTGTTTGTGATTTTGGTTGGCCCTACGATTTTCATTTTTGATTCCTTCATCCAAAACTTTGGCGGGTATCTTAATTCTGTTGCCACTTTTAGTTTCTGGACGGAATCATATGCCGGAACCAACTGGCAGAGTTCATGGACCATCTTCTATTGGGCGTGGTGGATTTCCTGGTCCCCTTATGTAGGAATGTTCATTGCCCGTATTTCGAAAGGACGGTCCGTAAAAGAATTTGTATTGGGGGTGTTGATTGTTCCCAGCATCATCACTTTTCTTTGGATGTCGGCCTTTGGCGGTACCGCTATCAATCTTGAAATGGCCGGAACCGGAAATATCGGCGACGCTGTCAATGAAAATGTAGCCACCGCCTTGTTTGTATTTCTTGAACAATTCCCCCTCGAGATGGTGACTTCCATTATTGCCATTGTCTTGATCCTGAGCTTCTTTGTTACTTCATCCGACTCCGGTTCTTTAGTTATAGATGGCCTTACCAGTGGAGGAAAACTGGATGCTCCTGTAGGTCAGCGTATTTTCTGGGCACAAACCGAGGGATTGGTCGCTGCCATCTTATTAGTTGGCGGAGGATTAAGTGCCCTGCAAACAGCTTCCATCAGTACCGGTTTACCGTTTGCACTCATACTGCTGATTATGTGCTACAGCCTGCACAGGGGGTTGAAGCGTGAGTACAAAGAGAATCAACAAAAAATAAAAGACAAAGAGCGCGACTCGTACGAAGACCTCGTCAAAGATACCATCAAGAATCAAAAACAAGAGAACTAAGGAGTATGATTATGAAGAGCTTCGAGCACTGGTTTGTATGCTTAGACTTATCCAGGATGGACGATATCCTTACCGGATATACTCATTTCCTGACGTCCGTAATTAAACCCAAGACTATTTCCTTTCTGCATGTAGTTGAATCGGGCACCGTGGCCCGGGAAATAGCGGAACTGTTTCCGGATATTGAAACCAATCAGGACTTTGAAGATGTAATCAGAGGTGAACTCAATAAAAAGATTGAGGAACACTTTGGTGATACAGATATTGAGATCCGGCTAATTATAAAAGAGGGCCGCCCTACCGATCAGATTATTGAACTAATGAATACCATGGACCCCGACCTCCTTATGATGGGTAAAAAAACAGGATATGTAGGAGAAGGGGTGATTGCCCGCCGTATCGTAAAATATGTTCCGGCTTCCATTTTATTTGTGCCTGAAACCAGCCGTTATGCCATGAATACCATTCTTGCCCCGGTCGATTTTTCTGCACAGTCGGCCAATGCAGTAAAACTGGCCCGAAATCTGGTAGAGCCACAGAATGGTTCTGTTCAGGCCCAGCATATCTTTAAGTATCCCTCTCACTTTTTCCCATATATGCCAACCGAGAATGATAAAGACAAAATCAGGGGGCATATAAAAGAGCAAATAAAAGAGTTCATTGATGATTATGATATCTCTGCTGACGTCACATTCACTCTTACCTTACACAAAGAAGGACGTATCGGGGATGAGGTGTATGATGAAGCGGTTCGAAATCAGGCCGACCTGATTATCGTAGGTTCTAAATCGGATAAGAAAATCACCAGTATACTCCGAGACGACTTTACTGATAAAATGACCTACTACTCATTTGGCATCCCCCTGCTGATCGTAAAGAACAAGGAGAAACATCAGAAATTCCTGAAAACGTTGTTTAGTTAGGCCTCGAACTTGGCAAGAAAATCCTGACGCCGTTGCGTAGTTCAAAAGATCACGGATCAGGTTTGTCCGCAACAATCTCTCTGAGAAAAACAAACATGTCATTCCTCCGAAGGCAGGAATCCAGTTACTAACTACTGCTGAGTAATTAACACCAAGAAGAATTTTCTTTTCAAGGGAATGGCAGTACATCCGGAAAGAGTTTTAAAATCGTCATTGAATACAGGAATTCGTATCTTCGTCCCGCAATAATTTAATCGCACATTAATAAACGACTATGCAATTTTTACCACTATTTTTGATGGGTAATCCTGACGACCCAAATGCCGGCATCATCAACCTGGTGTTTCTCGGCGCCATTTTCCTGGTATTTTACCTATTCATCATCCGCCCGCAAAGTAAACGCCAAAAAGAAATTAAAGAGCAAGTTGAAGGCATGAAAAAGGGCGACAAAGTTGTTACGTCTTCAGGCATCATCGGTATCGTGGATAAAATCGAAGAAAATGAGTTTCTGCTCGATATCGACAGCGGCACCAAACTTCGCATGTTGAAGTCGGCCGTAACCGATGTGAATCCTCATAAAAAAGACAAAGACTAAACCTGGTAATTTCGACCTTTTTTGTTTTCTTCTTCAACAAGGAGAAAGACCCGATGTTAAAGAATCAAAGTTGAAATACTATAATAAAGCTTTTTTACGTCCAAGAAAGTCCTCTCCTTGCGAAGGAGAGGATTTAGGTGAGGTCGAAGTTTAGGCCTCGAAATTGTGATTTGAACACTTACCAATTTTCAATCAATAAACCATGAATCAGGATTTTCGTTTTAATACCATCCCCGAAGCCATTGAAGACATTAAAAATGGCAAAATGGTCATTGTTGTGGATGATGAAGACCGGGAAAACGAGGGCGACTTCCTGATGGCGGCCGAAATGGTATCCACCGAGGCTATTAACCTTATGGTAACCCATGGCCGGGGTCTTGTCTGTGCCCCCATCACCAAAGAAAAAGCCGACAAACTGAATCTGCGGCATATGGTTCAGGAAGGAGCCGATCCCGATGAGGCGAATTTCACCATTTCTATTGACCATAAAAGGCTGACCACAACCGGTATCTCAGCTGCCGATCGTGCCAATACCATTCGGGAGTTGGCCAGCGACGATTCCAAACCGGTTGACTTCCGCCGGCCCGGACATGTATTTCCCCTGCTTGCGGCCGAAGGCGGGGTTCTCCGAAGAGCCGGCCACACTGAGGCCGCTATCGACCTTGCCCGGCTTGCCGGCTTAAAGCCCGTGGGTATTATCTGTGAAATTATGAAGGAAAACGGCGACATGGCCCGTGTTCCGGACCTCATCAAGATGGCGGATGAGTTTGAGATGAAGATCATCACCATCAAAGACCTTATTGCTTACCGAAACGAGAATGAGACGCTGGTTCACGAAGTCATGGATGTGAATCTTCCAACTATGTATGGTGATTTCAGCCTTCGTGCTTTTAAAGAAAAGCTCACCGGCGACATTCACCTGGCCCTTACAAAGGGTAGCTGGACAAAAGAAGAACCGGTGCTTACCCGTGTTCATTCTTCTGATTTGATCGGAGACATTTTTGGTGCCCGCAATAAAGACACCAGCGAGCAGCTTCACCAGGCCATGCTACAGGTTGAGCGTGAAGGTACAGGTGTGGTTTTATACATGAACCGAAATCAACGGGGATCGGTACTCGTGAATCAGCTTAAAACCCTGAAAGCATTACAACAGGGTAAAATGGAAGATAACGAAGAGGGTATATCCCCACGAAGTGATACCCGGGATTATGGTGTCGGTGCACAGATCCTTCGCTCCCTCGGTATCCGAAAGCTGAAGCTGATGACAAATAATCCCGTGAAGAGGATTGGGATTAAAAGTTTCGGACTGGAGATTGTAGATCAGGTTCCCATTGAGCACAACTTTGATTTCTCGACTCAGAAATATCCTTTCGAGAAAGAAGAAGGGAAATCAGATAACTAAATAATTCCTTCCTGTTTGGCAGGCTCATCCATGTTCACATCTTCCAGTTCCTCAGAAGCATCTCCATCCGCATTTTGAGTGATAAAGAATCGCTTGTTGAATATCAGCAGCAGTATGATGGAACAGGAAATGGCAATATCGGCCACGTTAAAGATATATGGAAAAACGGTCCAGTCCCCGATCTGAAGAGAGAAGTAAATAAAATCGACCACATGCCCTTCCAGCAATCCGCCGTAATCCATAATAATACCCATGAATAGCCGGTCGGCTATATTACCGAAAGCTCCCCCTACAATCAGCCCCATACAAACCAGGTAGCCAACGCCGGCCTGATCCAGGTTACGAAGGATGTAAATCAGAATTCCGCTGACGGCCAGAATAGCTATGGCACTAATGGCAGGCGTAGAGAGTACGTCTATACCCAGAGCCATCCCGGGATTCTTAGTGAAATAAAATTGCAGCCATCCCTCTATCAGGACTTTATTTTGCAATTCGGGGGTAGTCCGGATCAGCCATTTCGTAATCTGGTCAATAACCAGCACAATGACGGCCGGAACCAATAAAGCGAGCAGTTTTTTTCGGGTCAAACCGGTTCGATTATCTGCGTTTCAGTTTTGCTTCAATACTCAACTGAGTATGAGGCACAGCTTCCAGCCGGCCTTTGGATATCTTCTTGCCGGTTACCTTGCACACGCCATAGGTTTTATTGTCGATGCGCTTGAGGGCATCATCCAGATACTTAACAAACTTGCGGGTTCGGTTAAAGAGCATGTAGGTTTTTTCCCGCTCCTGAGCATCCGTGCCGGCATCAGCCATATGGTAGGAGTAGGCCGATTCATCCGAAGCATTTTCCATGCTTTCACGGAGGGTACGCTGCAGAGCATTCAGCTCTTCTTCAGCTTCTTCCATTTTTTTGACGATAATCTCACGGAAGTATCCCAGTTCTTTATCACTGTAGGGAGATACTCTTTCTTCGTTTTTTGTTTCTTTATCTGCCATAGCTGCTTGGTTATGAATTAATATTTCTTCGGATGGAGATGGTGCACTCTTCCTCTCCAATTTCCCAGTTCTTGGTAAAGTCTGATACTTCCAGCTCTGAGATTTGAATTTCTTCCGCCAGTGTTTCCTTCTTAATATAATCACTCATAGAAACAACGGCTTCCTTAATATTATCTGCTCCTGTAAAACCAATGGCAATACGATCAGTGACGTCAAAATTCGCTTCTTTTCGCATATTTTGCACACGATTTACAAACTCGCGGGCTATACCTTCCTGAACCAGCTCCTCACTGAGATCGGTATCTACAGCCACACTTAAGCCATCTTCAGTCTCAACGGTCCAGCCCTCAAGTCCGGTACGGATAATCTCAAGCCCTTCAGAATCAATTCGAATAGTTTCGCCTTCTACGTCCAGGTCAATCCATCCATTTTTTTCGAACTCGGTGATTTCTTCCGTCGTCAGTTCTCCGATTCGGGCGGCAACGGGCTTCATTTTTGGGCCCAGTCTCTTACCCAGAACCGGGTAGTTTGGTTTCGCTGATTTCCGAACTATTCCGGAATCATCATTCACAAACTGGATATCTTTAACGTTTACCTCTTCTAATATTATGTCGCGAACCGATTCAATAGCCTGACGCTCACTTTCATCCTTGATAGGAAGGATAATTCGTGAAAGGGGTTGTCGAACATTCATCTCAATTTGGTTTCGCACCCGCAGCACGATGTACGAAATCAACCGGGCCATTTCCATCTTATGCTCCAGCGCTTTGTTGATCGCTGTCTCTTCCACCGTCGGGAAGAATGCAATATGCACAGACTCTTCATCCTGTTGAGTAACGCTATTCAGCTTTTGGTACAGCCATTCTCCAATAAACGGAGCAATCGGACTGATTAGCTTACTGAGATTACTCAGGCATTCATATAAGGTCTGATAAGCCGCCGTTTTGTCCAGCGTATTTCCTTCTTTCCAAAAGCGGCGCCGGTTCCGGCGTACATACCAGTTACTCAATTCTTCCACAAAACTTTCAAGTTCGCGGGCAGCTTTGGTGGGTTCGTAATCTTCGTAGTATTCTTCAACCAGCTTAACGGTTGAGTTCAGTTTCGAAATCACCCACTTGTCAATTTCGGGGCGATCCGCAATGGGGATCGCCGTTCCTGAGAACGTAAACCCATCAATATTCGCATACATCGCGAAGAACGAATAGGTATTTACGATGGTATTAAAAAACTTTCGCTGAACTTCTTTCAGTCCGTCATCACTGAACTTCAGATTCTCCCATGGGGATGAGTTACTCATCATATACCAGCGAACGGTATCAGCTCCGTATTCCTGAATAACCTCAAAAGGATCTACCGTATTTCCTTTCGACTTACTCATTTTTTCGCCGTTTTCGTCGAGAACAAGCCCGTTGGATACTACATTCTTATACGCCTGCTCATTGAACAGCATCGTTCCGAGGGCATGCAGTGTATAGAACCAGCCACGGGTTTGATCCACACCTTCTGCAATAAAGTCGGCCGGGTAGTTGTAGCTGAATTCATGGTCGTTATCAAAAGGATAGTGCCACTGGGCAAAAGGCATGGCACCGGAATCGAACCAAACATCCAGCAAGTCAGGAATTCGGCGCATGGTTCCGCCGTCCGGAGCTTCCCAGGTTAATTCATCAATATATGGTCGGTGCAGGTCTATTTCTGCTTCTTCATCCAGGCCGGCTTTTTCACGAAGCTCAGCCATACTGCCAATGCATTCCACATACTCCGGATCTTTATCACTCACCCAAATTGGGATCGGTGTTCCCCAATAACGCTGACGGGAAACTGCCCAGTCCACATTATTTTCCAGCCAGGTTCCAAAACGACCGGTTCCGGTACTTTCCGGCTTCCAGTTGATTTGCTTGTTTAGCTCCACCATTCGGTCTTTCACTTTGGTGGTCTCGATAAACCAGGACTCCACCGGGTACGACATCAACGGTGTCCCTTTTCTCCAGTCAAATGGATAGTTGTGGACCATGGTCTCATGTTTGTACATGAGATTCTTTTCCTTAATCGCCCGGGCAATATCTTTGTCGGCTTCTTTGAACCACTGCCCCTGAAAATCCGGAGCTTTTTCCGTGAATTTACCGTCCCGGTCAATCGGATTGAACATCGGGATATCAGCTTTTTGGCACGATTCATAGTCATCGGCTCCAAAAGCAGGGGCGGTATGAACCACGCCGGTACCATCTTCAGTGGTCACATAATCAGCCGGAATCACTCTCCAGGCCTGTGACTTATCATACTCATTGTAAGCAAATTCAAAAACCGGTTCGTAGGTGCGGTGAAGAAGCATAGACCCTTTCATCTCTTCCTGGATGATATAATCTTCACCCAGAACGTCTTCCACACAATCTTTGGCCATGATGAAAGTCTCATCAAAATGCCCCACCTTCACATAATCCAGATTTGGGTTCACGGCCAGTGCCATGTTGGAAACAATGGTCCAGGGGGTGGTGGTCCAGGCCAGGAAGTAGGTATTCTCTTCGCCTTCAACCGGAAACTTCACGTAGATAGAAGGGTCCTGTGTTTCCTTATACCCAAGGCTCACCTCGTGCGATGAAAGAACGGTTCCGCTACCCGGTGAGTACCACTGAATTTTGTATCCTTTATACACCAGATTCTTTTCGAAGAGCTTATTAAACGCCCACCAAACCGACTCGATATAGTCATTTTCAAAAGTGACATATGGGTTATCCTGATCAACCCAATAAGCCATTCGGGAGGTCAATTCGTCCCAAAGATCCTTGTACTTGAGCACACTTTCCCGACACTTGGCATTGTATTTTTCGATGCCATATTCCTCAACTTGTGCGCGCCCTTCGAGCCCCAACTCTTTCTCAACTTCAATTTCTACAGGAAGACCGTGAGTATCCCAGCCAGCTTTTCGCTCAACTCTGAATCCCTTTAATGTCTTGTAACGGCAAAACATATCTTTTACCGTTCGGGCCATCACATGGTGAATGCCCGGCTTGCCATTGGCTGTGGGTGGCCCCTCAAAAAAGGTATAGGGAATACCATCCTCACGTGTCTTAAGGCTCTTTTTAAAAATCTTTTGGTCCTTCCACCAATTCAGGGTTTCAACTTCTGATTTGGGAAAGCTTAACTGCTTTATTTCTTCGAATTTTTTTGCCATAAAAAACTTAGTTCCGGCGAATCATTTATAAGCCTCAAATATACAAAATATCAGAGAAAACCATGTATTCAGTTCGCCCAAAAAAATCTGGTACTTGTAGCTAAGACTTAATTGATTTCCCTGAGCCTAAATGAAAAGAGATGAAAAGCTGTTTATCAACACATACCTTTGAGAAAAAAATAAATCTATCGCAGTGTCAGAAACTTATCATCGAACTATTTCGGAAGAAAACCCTTATAAACTCGTTTTTGTATGCCTTGGCAACATATGTCGAAGCCCCACCGCCGAAGGCATCTTTATTCATAAAGTCCGAGAGGCGGGTTTAGAGAATTATTTCTACATCGATTCGGCCGGAACCGCCGCTTATCATGTGGGGGAGCCTGCCAACAGCAAAAGTCAGGCTACAGCAAATAAGCATGGAATTCACCTTCCCTCCAAAGCCCGAAAGTTTGAGTACGCTGATTTGGAAGAGTTCGACCTCATCCTTGCAATGGACTCAGAAAATCTTAGGAATATCAAAAACTTAGACCGAAAAAATCGATTTTCGGACAAAATTAAGATGATGCGCGAGTATGATCCGAATCCCGGAGATGGAGAAGTCCCCGACCCTTATTACGGCGGACTTGAAGGCTTCGAAAATGTTTTCCAGGTGTTAAACCGAAGCTGTCAAGCACTGCTTGAAGAATTAGAACCCATCATTGAAAAATAACCTATGCTTCCCGAAGCTATTAAAGTACAAATCCAGCAAGAACTGGACATTGAGATTCAATCCGTTCAGCCTGTACATGGCGGTGATATCAATCAAGCTGCTAAAATCATTATGCAAGATGGGAAGCAGCTTTTTGTAAAGCACAACAGCTCTGCTCCGGGAAATATGTTTGAGGTTGAGGCAAAGGGACTGGAGTTGCTGAATTCGGCAGGCACCAATCTTCAGGTTCCTTCGCCGCTTTTAGTTAAAGAGGATTTTCTTGTACTTAACTGGATTGAGGAAGGCGGAGGAAAGCAACATTCTGCCCGTGACTTCGGCAAAGAACTGGCAAAGCTTCACAAGCAATCTGCTGACCGGTTTGGCCTGGATCATGATAATTTTATAGGAAAGCTCCCTCAGTCAAATACCAGTCACTCCAACTGGCCCGATTTTTTTGCGTTGGAGCGCATTGAGCCTCAGGTTCAAATGGGAGTTGAGTCCGGAAAACTTTCGAGCTCCATATTAAAGAGTGTGGAGGGTATGTATAAAAAACTCGGCTCCATCTTTCCTTCCGAAAAACCCTCGCTGCTTCATGGGGATCTTTGGAGTGGTAATTATATGTTTACCAAAAGCGGTGATGCCGGCATTTATGATCCCGCCGTTTATTTTGGACACAGAGAGATGGATATAGCCATGACACGTCTTTTCGGGGGGTTCTCCGCCAACTTTTATGACGGTTATCATGAAGTATATCCTTTGGATGGCGGATTTGACAGCCGGGTAAATATGTGTAACCTGTATCCTATTTTAGTTCATGCCAATTTGTTTGGCGGAAGTTACTGTCGCCAGGCTGAGAACATCATCAACCGCTATGCCTGATTTACCTTATAAACGAATCGTTTGCTTAGTTCCCAGCCTTACCGAGCTTTTGGTTGACCTGGGTTTAAAAGATCAATTGATAGGCAGAACCCGTTTTTGCATTCATCCGGAAGGTATTGAGGATGTTGAAATCATAGGGGGAACGAAGAATCCAAATCTTGAAAAGATCGTTGAGCTGGAACCGGATTTCATTCTTGCAAACAAAGAAGAAAACCGGAAAGAGGATATTGAGCTTCTTGAGAAATATGCAAAGGTTCGTGTTACAGAAATTGATTCCATTCAGGATGCCATCCTGGAAATAAGTTCTTTGGGTGATATCCTGGGCGTAAATAAACAAGCCGGGGCGATGGTGAACAAAATCACAGCTCTTTTGAACGACCGCCCGGCTAAATCCCCGCTATCTGTTGCCTATTTTATTTGGAAGGATCCCTGGATGACTGTTGGCAGCGACACCTACATTCACGATGTGCTTCACAAATATGGGTTAGATAATGTATACGGACTTCATAAAAGATATCCCAAAACCTACCTGGATGAGCTTTCAGCACATTCTCCGGAACTGATTTTGCTCAGCAGCGAGCCTTATCCATTCAAAGAAAAACACATCGATGAAATCAAAGAGGTTTGCCCTGATTTCAGAGTTGTGCTTATCAATGGGGAATGGTTCAGCTGGTATGGATCGCGGATGATTAAAGCCTTTTCTTTTTTGAATGAATGGCGGGCTTCCCTTTAGTTCTTATTCTGCTATATTCGGGAAAGAACTCTGTATTTACCATGACTACCATTCATCCCTCCTACACCATATTCATACTTATTATCCTCATGCTTACAGGCTGCCAGACCGATAAACTGGAACGCATTTCTTACGACAGTCAGGTTGCCGGAGAAAAACGGGACTTTTACCTGTACCTGCCCAACGGGTATGAGCTGTCTGATAAAAACTGGCCGGTCCTGATGTTTCTTCATGGAAACGGAGAACGTGGGAACGGCAAAGATGAGCTAGGTTTTGTGCTGATGCACGGACCATTAAAAGAAGCTTGGGTTTATAAAAGAGACCTCCCGTTTATCATTATTTCTCCTCAACTGCATATGTTTGGTATGGATGAAACCGCTTCATATCTGCAAAATCGCGACACGACCATGATCCCCCAAAGACTGGAAGAAGGAGTTCCCGAAAGAACTCCATACTCTTCTACTACCGGCATTATGGAGGGTGAAAAAGGTGAGGTTGCTGAATACATTACCTTGCCCAATGGCTGGGAACGGGTAGGAAAAGACCTGCTCGGCATGCTTGATTATGTACAGGAAAACTATCGTGCAGATTCAAACCGGGTGTATTTGACAGGTTTAAGTTATGGTGGATTTGGCACCTGGCAATTGGCCAGCTCTTACCCGGACCGGTTTGCTGCTATTGCTCCGGTGGTTGGTTGGGGACATCCTGATTTAATGGATCCAATAGCCGAATATGAAATACCGGTATGGACTTTTGCCGGCGGAAGGGATCAGGTAGTTCGGGCAAAGCATTTTTATCCGGGCCTTAATAAACTGGAAGAACTTGGACACAATGATGTTCGGTTCACCACTCATCAAGACCTTGGTCATGATACATGGAAACGAGTTTATCGGGGAGATGATTTGTACAATTGGTTTTTAACTCATCAACTTAGTGCAGATTCTTTGGATTCATGAATGCAGTAGAAGATTTCATAATGCGACATGAAGGGAACCAACAAGAGGTTATGTTGTACTTTCACAACCTGCTGACTTCCTTTCCAACTGTTACCTCAGCAATTAAGTACCGCATTCCTTTCTACGACCAAAAAACCTGGGTTTGCTATCTGAATCCATTGAAAAACGATAAAGTATCGCTGTGTTTCCTGCGCGGCTATGAACTTTCAAATGAACAAGGTTTATTGGAGAGCAAAGGAAGGAAACAAGTGATGAGCTTTGATTTTGGCAGTGTGAAAGAAATTCCAAAAGAAACCATTCGGGAAGTCATTAATGAAGCTCTTTTTCTTGATGAAGCAGTACCCTACAACCCCAAAGGCACGCGAACTCAAGACTAACAGAGCGTACTGGTCAGCAAACTTTGCCTGTTCCGGGATCAACATAACAGCCGTCTCCGCTTAATGATCGCTGCCAGCTCAGCTCCGACTCCAATTCTCTCAACCACCCGGAAATTTCCTCATCGGTGTGAAATTCTCTTCCATCTTCTTCAATGAAGGGCAGGTTTTTCTGCTCCTCTTCCTTTTCGTAACTCACTTTTTTATAGGATATAACCAAGCTGTTCAGCTGTTCTTCCAACTGGTCAGATGCTTTTCCCTCTCGTTTCCTGTGTAATATTATCATGGTTTGTAAGAATTATTAATAACTGTTTTAAACCTGTACTTAATCCCTTAGAGCAAACTCACCAAAAAAACTTCGGAAGCTTATTGACCCTATTAATTTTTTCTAATATATTAACATTAGAAGTTTTTAATATTAACAGGTAGGGTATCGTGATTACACGGAAGGTAATGATTGTTGAGGATGATCCGCTACTATCCATCGTAGAGGAGAAGCTGGTTACGAAGCTTGGCTATGAAGTAGTTGGTACGGCCAGCAGCGGTGAAGAAGCGCTTTGTGTATTTACCGATTTTAACCCTTCTATTCTGTTGATGGACATTCAACTTTCCGGAGACCTTGATGGTATTGAAACCGTCAGAAGACTACGGTCTGACCATGCTGCTGATATTCCGGTTATTTTCTTGTCTGGTGACGACAGCCCGATGGTGTTGAACCAAGCCAAAGATATTGAGTATATCGACTTTTTATTGAAGCCCGTTACCAAATCTGAGTTATCCAACTCTCTTACAAAAGCGGAGAATAAGATTAACTCAGAATCTCAGTACGCGGCATAAGAACTTAGATCAAACAAATACCCATAACCCACATAAAGCAGTTTGATCGCTGCTTTAATGTTTTTCCATAGCCGGCACACTTTGTGTCGGCTTTTTTATTTAGCCCTGCTATGCTGCACTACTACCCGGCCGGCCTGCTTCCCATCCAGAATTGCTTCAATTTCGGGCTTGAGGTTTTCCAGTCCAACTATTCGGGCAAAACCATCCGGTAGCTTTTCGTGATTCATGGCCGAAATCGAATCCCAGATTTTTAACCGCATTGGCATTTTACATATCGCAGAATCAATCCCCAATAAGCTTACTCCCCGCAGTATAAATGGGTATATGTTTGTTTTAAGCTCATGACCCAGAATATTCCCACAGCAGGCTACAGCCCCATCATGGTTGGTTTGGCGGATTACAGCATCCAGCATAGCCCCTCCTACAGTTTCGATAGCCCCATTCCATTCCCGGCTCAGTAAAAAATTATCGCTCACCCCTGATATTTCATCCCGGTGGATTACTTCAGCGGCTCCAAGCTCTTTCAGAAAATTTTCTTTATCCATTTTGCCCGTGGCTGCCACCACTTCATACCCCAGCTCTGAGAGGAAAAATACGGCAAGTGAGCCTACACCTCCGGTAGCGCCAGTTACAAGCACCTTGCCATCTTCAGGATTTATACGCTCCCGCTGCAATCGCTTTACCCCGTACATTGCGGTGAACCCGGCCGTTCCGTATTTCATAGCTGTTGCTTCATCTAACCCTTCCGGAAGTTTTACAACCCAATCTTTTGGAACCCGAATAAGCTCGCCATATCCGCCGGGGGTGTTGGAGCCCAAATCGCGACCGGTTACCACAACTTTCTGTTCTTTAGAAAATTTCCCTGACTTATCCTCCTCAACGAGCCCGGAAGCATCAATACCGGGTATATGCGGGTAATTGCGAGTCACTCCTTTATTCCCCGAAGCCGACAGGCCGTCCTTATAATTGAGTGATGAATAGTGAACGCGAATCAGGACTTCATGGTCCGGTAAAAACGAAAAAGGCACGTCTGTAACCGATGATGAAAATTCACCTTTCTCGTTTTCTTCTACAAAAAATGCCCTGAATGTTTCTGCACTCATTTTAAAACTCGTTTAACCCATTTTAGTTTACCTTTGTATGGTGCATACCGAAAGGGAATATCCAGCCAGAATGGCTTCTTCATAATGCTTTTGGTATGTGAAAATGTATCGAAACTGTACTTTCCGTGATATGCACCCATTCCGCTTTTACCAACTCCTCCAAACGGCAGGTGATGGTTCCCGAGATGAGCCAGCACATCATTTATGGCACCACCACCAAAGGAACATTTTTCAATAACCTTAGCCTCGGCATCACTGTCTTTTGAGAACAGGTACAGTGCCAGCGGCTTGTTTTTTGAGTTTATGATATCAATTGCATCAGGAAGTTTTTCAAAGGTCAAAACCGGAAGAATGGGACCGAAAATTTCTTCTTCCATAACACCGCTGCCTTCTTTCACATCCACTAAAACCGTGGGCTCTATATACCGTTCTCTTCTGTCCATTTTGCCTCCACAAAAAATCTTTCCATCTCCCAGATAACCTTCCAGCCGGTCGAAATGAGCCTCATTTACAATACGGGGATAATCCGGACTCAGCTTCGGGTTCACCCCATAAAAATCCCGGATCGATTCTTTAAAGTGCTCTAAAAACTTATCCTTCACCTTTGACTGAATAAGTAAATAATCCGGGGCAACACAGGTTTGCCCGGCGTTCACAAATTTCCCCCAGGCAATGCGCCGGGCTGCCGTCCTGAGGTCAGCGGTTTCATCTACAATACATGGACTTTTGCCACCCAGCTCCAGTGTAACAGGCGTAAGGTTTTTTGCCGCAGCTTCCATCACAATCTGTCCCACCCGGGTGCTGCCTGTAAAAAAGATGTAATCAAAGTCCTGAGCCAGTAAATCCTGATTCGTTTCAACACCGCCTTCTGCCACCGCTATAAACTCTTCCTTAAACCATTTCCCGAGAATCTCTTTTATAGCAGATGATGTGTGGGGGGTTAACTCCGAGGGTTTAATAACGGCTGTATTTCCGGCTGCGATGGCACCCACTAAAGGTAGCAGCGCCAACTGAACCGGATAGTTCCAGGGTGCGATGACAAGAACAGATCCATAGGGTTCTGCAACCGTATAATTTTTAGAGGGAAAATTTGCGAGAACTCCTGAAATCTTCTGAGGTTTCGACCATTTTTTCAGGTTTTTCAGCACATAACTGATTTCGTTATGAAGAATGCCGAGCTCCGTGGCATAGGTTTCCAGCTCCGGCTTTTTAAAATCTTTATACACAGCCTGCATAAACTCTTCTTCATGCTGGGTAAGCAACTTTTTCAGCGTCTGAAGCTGATGAATTCTAAAATCTACCGATTTTGTAGCGCCGGACTCAAAATAGGTACGCTGGCGCTCTAAAAATTCTTTCCCGTCCATTAATGATCTGTTTTTCTGCCAATAAAGGTATTCATAGAGTCATATACACCAAATATTTTTCCCGCTACAAAATTATAAATCTTTGCCGGAAGTATGCCACGGATAAAAGGCGTAAGCTTTACCATAAATGGTTCCCTCAGCCGCTCTTTTTCCCGCTCTACTGCATCCAGTATTTTGGTTGAAATGTCATCCGGGTCGAGCAGTGGCATCAGCAAAGGGGCCGTTACTCCGGCAAACATTCCGGTATTGATATAGCTGGGCATCACGGTGAGGACCTTCACCGGGTCGTCGTTTTTCTTCAGCTCCAGATTTAACGACTCTGACCAGCCTACAGCCGCCCATTTACTGGCTGCATATACAGTCATTCCGGGGTTAGGAGTAAGTCCGGCTGCCGATGCTATGTTGATGATATAACCATAGCCATTCTCAATCATGGCCGGTAAAAATGCCCGGGCTACATACATCAAACCAAGGCTGTTAATATTCATAGTTTTTTTGATGTGCTCGGTGGAATGCTCCTCAAACTTTTTACCCACTACGATCCCTGCGTTGTTGAACAACATATCAACTGATCCATGCTCATCTAATACTTTTTTTGCTTCTTGCTGAACCTGCTCAGGGTCACTCACATCCACAACACCTGTTTTTATAGCATAACCTTGTTTGGAAAGCCGCTTAGCTGCTTCCAGCAACTTGTCTTCATTGATATCCCAGATGATCAATTTCCGGGCTTCTCTTTGCAGCGCTTTTTCGCCCATAAGATAGCCAATGCCGCTGGCTCCGCCGGTTATTAAAACAATTTTATTTTTAAAAGAAGACATATAAAAACCGTATCTTTAAAGCTTGAAATTAAACAAATACTGAATGCTTTTGTTGTAGCCAATGTGCAAGTGTTCAGGCAAAATTAAAAATCAGACTATAAGTCAATTACTCATACAATGAAAAGATTATTATTACTCTTCACCCTTACCGTACTGGTAGCCTCTTGCCAGCAAGCACCTCAAAAGGTTGCTCTCAATTGGGAGGAAGCCGAGTCGTTGCCGATGGGAATTTCCAACAATGCTGTAACAGCAGCTCAGGTTGACGGTGAGTGGTTTGTGTACACCTTTCTTGGACTGGAAGAAGGAAAAACCCATGCCGATGTAAGTGATTTCGCAGCTCGCTTCGACGTTAATAAAGGAATCTGGGAGCAAATCCCCGGTGTGCCTGACGAAACCGGTCGTTTGGCCAGCACTACTGAAACCGTAAACGGACAGATTTACATCTTTGGGGGCTACACGGTAGCTGAGGATGGTTCTGAAGTATCAACACAAGAAGTTTTCCGATACGATCCTGACGCCAATACTTACGAGCAGGTGGCCGACATGCTTCTTCCCGTTGAAGACGCTGTATCCCTTGTTTATCAGGACCGCTACATCTATCTGGTTAGCGGATGGAATAACACCAACAATGTTTCGAATGTACAGGTATATGACACACAGACAAATTCCTGGTCTCACGCTACGCCATATCCCGGCCCTCCGGTATTCGGGCACTCAGGTGGCATTGTAGGGAACACTATGGTTCTTTCCGACGGTGTGCAAACTGTTGTTGATGAAGGTGAGCAGATTTTCATGATGTCTCCGGGAAGCATTAAAGGAGAAATCAACGCTGAACATCCGGAAGAAATTAACTGGACGCGTATTAAGCAACATCCGGGCCAAGCACGCTACCGCATGGCAGCTGTGGGGATTTCCAAACCCGTAGAAATGGTTGTGTTCGTTGGCGGATCAACTAATCCATATAACTACAATGGGATAGGCTACAATGCCAAGCCGGCCTTTGCTGAAAGCACAACATTTGCCTATCGCCTGGACACCGAAGAGTGGGTTGAGTTAGGTGAAATGCCGACAGCTACTATGGATCACCGCAGTATTGCCAGAGCAGGCAATGAGTTTTACCTGGTGGGCGGAATGGTTAACGACCAACGAGTTACTAACCTGGTTCAAAAATTTACTGTTGAGCTGGAAGCAGCTAACTGATCCGAATCTTATTTTTACTTTTCTAAAGCGAAAGGCGTAACTGCCTTTCGCTTTTTTATTGAATCATTTTCTGAAGTATCTTCACTCTGATATCAGCATAAACAGAAAGACTTAAATTTTCTTACATGACCATGAAATCATTATATCTGTTCATCGCCTCCTTTATCCTGCTTGCCGCATGCAGTTCTTCCCCGGCCGACCAAGCCGCACAAACCATCACCAAAGATTCCTTGCTCAGACATATTGAAACGCTGTCTTCGGATGACTTTATGGGACGGGCAACCGGAACCAAGGGTGAGCAAATGACCGTCGATTACCTGATTTCAGAGTTTGAGGAAATGGGAGCCCAGCCCGCAGCCGAAGAAAACAGTTACACACAGGAGTTTCCGCTTTTGGGCCAAAAAACTTCAAATGCAGAAATGTCTGTTCAGACAGATGGCCGCTCTCCCTTTGCCCTTCAGTATTATGATGAGTTTATGGCATGGCCGGCAAACCAGGCGGAAGAAATAAATGTGCGCAACGCCGAGTTAGTGTATGTGGGTTATGGAATCCAGGCTCCGGAAGAAGACTGGGATGATTTCAAAGGCGTTGATGTAGAAGGCAAAATTTTGGTCATCAAAAACAATGACCCGGAATTTTCTCCGAATGTTTTTGCGGGTAATACCCGCTTGTACTATGGGCGTTACTCCTACAAGTATGAAAAAGCAAAAGAAATGGGAGCGCTTGGTGCCATCATCATTCACACTACCGAAACAGCCGGCTATGGCTGGAATGTTGTTGCTAATGGATGGAGTCGCGAACGTTTTTACCTGAAGGGTGAAGGAGACGCTTCTGCTTCACCAACCCAATTCAATGGCTGGCTTACCCAGGAAGCAAGCCGACTGTTGTTTGAAGAAGCCGGACTGAACTTAGCCGAACAGATGGAAGCTGCCGATAGCCGGGATTTTGAACCGGTCGGGCTTTCGGGCGTTCGTATGAACGTGAGCATGGATGCTGATTACCGGCAAATAGAGTCCCAAAACGTACTCGCAAAAGTGGAAGGAAGCGACCCTGAGCTTAAAGATGAGTACCTGGTCCTAACCGCCCACCTCGATCACCTTGGAATAACAACTCCGGTGGAAGGCGATTCTATTAACAACGGAGCCTCTGATAATGCTGCCGGAGTAAGTGCCCTGCTGGAAATGATGGAGGCCTACAAATCTATACAGCCTGTTTTAAAGCGAAGTGTATTGGCCCTGGTTGTGAGTGCTGAAGAAGTTGGCCTGTTGGGTTCCCAATACTGGGCGGAGAACCCAACCGTAGAGCCTGGAAAAGTTACCGCAAACATCAACCTGGACGGCATGAACGTGTATGGCAAAACCCGGGATGTTGTAGTTGTGGGTTATGGGAGAACTTCGCTTAGCGATTTACTGGAAGAAGAAGCCCGCCAACAAGGCCGAACCGTTAAGCCGGATCCATATCCGGAGCGGGGATACTTTTATCGTTCTGATCATTTTAATATGGCTAAAGTGGGTATCCCCGCAATCTTTCCGAATCCGGGAACGGAATACATCGATAAAGGAGATAATTTCCTTGCTGTTCGGGATAGTGTTGCGGACGCCAATTATCATACAGTGAGCGATGAGATCAACGAGTACTGGGATTTAAGCGGCGCCGAAATTGACACCCGCTTGTTTTTTATGACCGGTTTCCGGGCTCTTAATTCTGAATCTCTCCAAAGCTGGAATTCCGGTGACGAGTTTGAAGCCACCCGGCTTCGCATGCTTGAACATGTTGAAGGGCAATAAGAAATCCACCCTTCTTTTATTCATAATACTATTTTGTACTTTTCTGGTTAAAGTTTCCTGATTTTATACCGAAAACTACTCAACAGCGTTGAGCAGCAACCCTCGTTAGAATCATTAACATGGAACCACTGAAATCACTTGTTAGGAGAGACCTGAAGCCGGCCTACTGGTCGTGGCATGTTAAAGATGACCGTCTGACTTTTGGAATATCCTTTTCAGATTTCTTTGGATTTACCGGGGATGAGGTGCCATCTACTTTTGAAGAACTTTCAGGCTTTTTGGAAGAAAATGACCGGTGTAAGTTCACCGAAATTATAGAGCCTCAATCACAGCGCGAAGAAGCCCGTCGTTTTACTTTTAAAACCAATCACAACACGGCTGATAAAGAAGACTCTTTCACCCTGATATGGGAGGGGGAAGCGATTGAAAGGGAAAAGGGAAGTCCAGTTTTAATAGTTGGGCAGGTACAAAGAGTTTCTTTGTTTGGCAGCAAACTAACTATACGTCAACAGGCCAGCCTCTTTAGGAAATTGATGAACCACCTTCCGGACAGCATTTTCTTTAAAGACCGGGAAAGCCGGTTTTTAGCAATTAACAATGCCTGTGCCTCCAAGCTGGGGGTGAATGACCCAAAAGATGCAGTAGGGAAAACAGATTTTGACTTCTTTGACAATGATCATGCACGCCAGGCCCGGCAGGACGAAGTTCAGATAATGGAAACCGAACAGCCTATCATCGGCAAGGTTGAAAAGGAAAGCTCGAAAGAAGGTAAGAAAACTGCCTGGGCGTCTACCACAAAATTACCCTTATATGGGAAAAACGGAACTGTAGTCGGTACATTTGGCATTACACGAGATGTTACGAGGCAACAACAATCAAAGCTTGAGCTTCATCAAGCCGAAGATACCCTTGCCCGACTTTCGGAGCAGGTCCCGGGCTTCTTCTATCTTTTCCATTATAAAACTGAGGGCCAGGCCTGCTTCCCATATGCTAGTGAGGGCATTTCCGACATCTATGAATTAGAGCCTGATGATGTCAAAGATAGTATTGACCCAATCATAAACCGGATTCATGAAGACGATATTGACCGTGTAGTGAGTTCAATTCAAAAAAGCACGTTGAATCTGGAAACCTGGGATATTGATTATCGCGTCGTTCTGCCTGAGAAAGGTATTCGGTGGGTGCGGGGTATCGCAAACCCGGTAAAACAACCAGACGGGAGCGTAATCGGGTACGGATATATTACCGACATAACAGAAGAGAAAAAACAGTATAAAAAGACAGCGCGACTACAGGAACAGCTTCAGCAGATTATAGATTTTGCCCCAAACCTGATTTTTGTTAAGGATATTGACGGACAATTCCTTATGGCAAACGAATCTGCCGCCGAGTTCTTTAATCTAACGGCCGAAGAAATGGTAGGAAAAAGTGATATTGAGGTCGGAGTTCCGGAAGAGAAGGCAAAACGATACCTCGCGGTAGAAAAGGAGGTTATCGAGAATAATGAACCTTTGTTCATTCCTGAGGATAAAACTATTCTACCTGACGGAAAAGAAATATGGCATCAAACCATTAAGGTCCCCTTTCTCAATACCGATTCAGGCAAACCGGCCGTGCTGTCTATTGTAACTGACATCACCCGCAGAAAAGAAAATGAGCTGAACCTGAGGAACAGTCTGGATATTATCGGGGAGCAAAATAAGCGATTGCAGAATTTTGCTCATATCGTATCCCACAACCTGCGTAATCATGCCGGTAATATTTCCATGCTACTTTCTCTTTATGACATGGAAGAATCACAGGAGGAAAAAGATGAACTGCTGAGTCACTTAAGTTCTGCATCCGATCGCCTCAATGAATCTATTGCCGACCTGAATGAAATTATCGATCAGCAGTATAAGACTGCCGATAATCTCAAAGAGCTAAACCTGCAGGATACCATTTCAAGAATCAAAGAAATTCTCACTACCGATATTCTCGCAAATAACGTGCAGTTTGACGAGCAGGTGCCCGCTGATCTTTCTTTAGAGTATAACCCTGCCTATCTCGAAAGTATTATCCTAAACCTGCTTTCCAATGCCATCAAATACCGGCATCCCGACAGAAAGCCTCACATCACGATTAAAGCATGGGAAGATGAAGGCGGGGTATTTTTTGAGGTTTCCGATAATGGCTTAGGCATCGACATGGAAAAATTCGGACATAGATTATTTGGCATGTACAATACTTTCCACGGTAATGATAACGCCAAAGGCATTGGCCTTTATATCACTAAAAATCAAATAGAGTCTATGGGTGGATCCATAGACGTTGACAGCATTCCCGGAGAGGGAACAACCTTTAAAATACAATTAAAATGAGTTCACTGAAGAGTATCTGTATCATTGATGATGACAAAATTTATACCTACGGGGTTTCCAAAATTATAAAAAACTACCTCCCCGGAAATGCGGTTACTTCGTTCGAGAATGGAAGAAAGGCCCTGTCTGCCATTAAAGAAATGGAGCAAAACGATGACGAACTTCCGGACTTAATTCTGCTCGATATCGACATGCCGGAAATGAATGGATGGGATTTCCTGAATGAGTTCCAATCTATTCGAGACAAAGTGAATAAAGAGATTCAGATCTTTGTAATCAGTTCCCGCATCGATAAAAAAAATCAGGAAATATACCGGGTAGAGTGGGATCAAAAAGTGGATGACTTTATCCAGAAACCCGTCCAGGTTGAGGCACTGAAGAAACTGCTTGCTTAAACATTCAAACACATTTTGTTTTTCGATTATTCGTGAACCTTCTTGGCGCCGGAGAAGTTGATAGTATTAGTAAACCACTCAACTAACATCTGCTAATGAAGATTCAAATTTGGTCGGACGTAGCCTGTCCGTTTTGCTACATCGGAAAAAGACACCTTGAAAAAGCACTCCGGCAACTGCCTGATCTGGATGTAGATATCGTCTGGAAAAGTTTTGAGCTCGACCCAAACGCCCCTACCGAATCCGATCTTGATATCTATGACACCCTCGCCAAAAAGTATGGGCGAGACAGAGAGTGGGCTAAACAAATGAATACGAATATGGTTCAAATGGCTGCCAATACCGGACTGGATTTTAACATGGATGAGGTTAAGCCCACAAACTCTTTTAATGCTCACCAGCTTCTGCACTTGGCCCGCGAACGTGGCAAACAGGATGAAATGAAAGAGGCTTTGCTATCTGCTTACTTCACAGAAGGAAAACACGTGGGCAAAACTGAAACATTGGTTCAGATCGCTACTGACATTGGGCTTGATAAAAATGATGCAGAGAAGGTATTAGAGAATAACAGCTACTCTGGCCAAGTTGTAAATGATGTGGAGGAGGCTCACCGGCTTGGAGTTCAGGCCGTGCCTTTCTTTTACATAAATGAAAAGTATGGACTTTCAGGAGCCCAGCCAGTAGAAGTCTTCATGGAGGCCCTTCAAAAAATTTCTGAAGAAAAAGTTAGTTAGAAATTCCTCCCTTCGCTCTTATAAGCTCTTTTCCGGCAAATGATTACGGCATATTATGTGTTTAATATCCTGCAACGACGATAAATCTGGCATGGTTTTTCAAAGTTTAATTTATCGCAGTTGTCAAAACACTTTTTTTGAAATAGATTTTTACACCAATTAAAAAATTTCAAAGTCCTATGAGAAACTTATTTATCACACTGATAACTGCTGCCTTGTTTGTATCGTGCAGCACCGACGCCCCCAACGAAGGGGCTTTTGTTACTCTGTTAGGAAATGACACCCTCGCAGTCGAGCAGTTTACAAAAACAGATTCAAGTATCACTGCTCAGGTTATTTTACGAAGTCCTGAAGTTCGAATTTCCACCTATATTCTACATTTTGATGAATTAGGTGGAATTGAGAGTATGGTACAGACCGACCATTCTCCGGTTAATGGTTTTCAGGAAGACGGTGCCACCGTTCGTAACATCACAAAAGTGGGAGACAGCCTGTCGATTAGAGTTTTAAGAGACGAAGAGTACATCTCTTACCGGGCTCCATTTGAAGAAGGACTCCTGCCTTTTATCGATATGGTGCACTGGCCGTATGAGTTAGCATTTAACAAAGCTGCTGAAGCTAATCAGGATACCATCATTCAGCCCCTGTTGTCTGGTAATAGAATCATGGATTTCACGATTGCTCAAATTGAAGGTGATTCCATGACGGTTCGCCACCCTTCCCGAGGAGTAATGGGAGTAACAGTAAATCGTGATGGCGACATTCAGCACCTTGATGCAGGCCTGACTACACGCAAGCTTAAAGTATCTCGCACCAGTAATCTTGATATGAATGCATTAGCTAATCAGTTTGGCAATGAGCCGGTGGGAGAACTTTCAGGAGCTGTAAGTGCAGAATATTCGTTTAAAGGAACCAACTTCCGGGTAGATTTCGGCTCACCCAAAAAACGAGGGCGCGACTTATTTGGCAATATCGTGCCATGGGGCGAACGCTGGAGAACCGGAGCCAACAGGGCAACTCACTTTTATACCTCAGAAGATTTAATGTTTGGTGATCTTGAAGTTCCTGCCGGTGAATACACCTTATTTACAATTCCTCAGCCTGATGGCGGTACACTTATCATAAATAAACAAACCGGCCAAAACGGGCGTTCTTATGATGAAGGCCGTGATTTAGGTCGTGTACCGATGGAGATTTCCACCATCGAGGAAAACGTTGAGGCGTTCACTATTTCTGTAGAGGAAACTGAAGAAGGCGGCGAGCTTAATCTTGCATGGGGTAACACTGTGTTTAAAGCAGATTTTACCATCAATAGATAAAGCCGCTCACTTTCTATTTTAAGGGACGCACTGTTCAGGTGTGTCCTTTTTTTACTTTTTCTAAGCTCTATAAACCTGCTACCGCAGCAATCAAATAAGATTAGTGCCCTATCTTTGATCAGGATATTTCTTTTGGGAACCGAAACGACAGCTGATACATCCCTGTGTTAATTAGCTTGGATTCGGCTTCTATCTGAGTTAGCAGCGAATCTACCAAAGTGGCGCCAAGCCCGGTCAACTTATCAGGTTTTTGATCAGTTACTCCACTTCCGTTATCCTGATAAACGATTTTGTAATGCTCTTCTTCCTCAAAAGCCGAAATTTGAATTTGATAGCTGTCTTGTATTTCATTAAAACCATGCTTTAAGCTATTGGTAATCAGTTCGTTTAAAATAATACCTATGGGCACACCGTGGTTTACATTTAAATAATGAATGTTGATATCCAATTTTACATCTATATCTCGTCTTGCTTTATTAAAGCTCTCAATAATAATATCGGCTAATTCCCGGATGTACTTTTTAAGATGAATTCGGCTAACGTCCTCGGATTGATAAATGAGTTCATGCACTTTGGAAATAGAGAGAATCCGGTTAGTACTCAGTTTAAGTGCAGATCGTGAAAACTCATCCGTAGCTAACCCGGATTGTAAATCAAGCAAACCCGAAACCACAGCCAGGTTGTTTTTAACCCGGTGATGTATTTCCTGAAGCAGTACATTTTTCTCCTCTATATTCTGTTTCAGCTCAAGGTCCTGCTGCTTAAGCACCCTGTAACTTTCATCCTGTTGTTTAATAATCTGTATTAAAGACTTATTGAAGATGTGCACAAACATGGCGATGATCATACTTACCAGCGAGAGTACAATCCCGTGAGTAATCCATTTTGTCGGGGTATTTAACTCGGCCCCCAATAAACCCGGGGATAAATACCCGGCCAAATACCCATATGCAATAATGATATAGGTAAGAATAGATATAAAGAATAACAGAACAGCCCAGCGAACATTAAATACCAATATCCCAAGAAAAGGTATAAGTACAAATACCGTTCTTACCGTAGAATTAAGCCCGTGCTGATACAGGTCGGCTACAAAGAACAAATACACGGCCAAAAGAATGAAACCTCCTTTAAAAAATAGAGAAACCTTTTTTCTGAAATAGTAGAGCGTGAAAACAGAAAGTATGACTGTAAGGTCTATGTAATTGAATAGATCAAGGTTTTCCAAACGGAACGGAATCTGCGGTATCAGAAAAGCAATCAGGGCAATAATTGCCCCATACAGCACAAAGCTGTCAATTAACTTTGTTTTAACGGATTCTATGGTAATCCTTTGTTCCTTAGTTACTGTCATTTTTTACCAACTGTGATTTTAAACCAATACCCTAACTTGTTCCCTAAGCAAAAAATTAAATAATGAATTACTGATCCTGTCTTGCAGAATTATGTCCACAGTTATCGACCGGTCCCCGTCATTCTTTACCATACAATGTAAATAAAGCAGGTTTCTTTATGGTTGTTTTTTCCAATCCTGATAATTCAACCACGCCGATATCAACAGGGCTCCAGCACCTGACGCAGCAACAATAAAATCTACAAGAGCAGCATTCCAGTAAAAGCCCGTGATTATATCCAGATAATATTTAATGTAGGATGCAGGCAAGTCCGTTTCACCAAGAGCCCTCTTCACCTGCCAATGCCAATCGGTGCATGGGCAGTAACCCCAGCCATAAATGGCCCCCAATCCTACCCAAGAAAAAATAGTTGCTGATATTACATAGAAATGCAGCTTTCTTGTTTTCAGCCAAACCCACCCCGTCAGGTTAAAGGCAATCAATGAAAAGTGAAATACCAAAAAGAACACATCCAGGAATTGATACATAGCCAACACCCATTTAAGACTTCTTCCTGCTCATAAACGTTTCAACCCGCTGCATATGCTCAGCATCTTCCCAAAGCTCTGCAAAAGGCTCTATTTCTGCTTCCAGCGATTCTTTTCTGTGAGAAGAAAGCCTTGAAGCTCCTTGCTTTAGAGTCTGAATGAACTTCCGGTCATTCTTGGTGAGCTTTTCTGCCCATTCCAATGCTTCACTCTCCAAATCCTTTCCCATTACTATATCTTCAATTAGCCCATGGGCAAGAACACTGTTTGCGGAATGAACCTCCGCCTTCCCGCACCACTCCAATGCTTTCGCTCGTCCAACTTTTTCCACCAATCTTGTCAACCCTCCCCAACCGGGAACCAGGTAAAAACGTCCCTGGGTGAAGCCAAATTTTGCATCAGGCACCGACAGCCGAAAGTCAAAGGCCAGCATCAGCTCAATTCCACCTCCGTATGCAGCACCGTTTATGCAGGCTATGGTCCAGCAAGACAAACGTTCAATCCGGTTAAAGATATCATGCATTCGCCTCGACATCTCCATCGCTTTTTCTTTGGATTGAATGGTGTGAAATTTTTTGAGATCGCCTCCGGCCACAAAAGATTGCTCTCCGGTCCCACTTAAAATAAAAACCCTGATTTCATCGTCATTTTCCAAAGTGTTTAGCAGCTGCTCGAGCTCGTCCATCACATCAAAGTCGATGGCATTTCTGGCTTCAGGGCGATTAATCGTTGCCCATAGAATGTGTGGAGAAATGCGTTTTCGGGTAATACTCATGTCCTGATTTTTATTTCAAAATAGATATTATCTTGGTTAAGAAAGGAAATGAAAAAATAATATATCCAATAAACGGCCTCCCGACATCAAAAAAGCGCTTACAGATATAACAAACTTATTTTTTGCCTCTAAGTAATTGATAAAACCCGTGAAATGTGGCATAATTAGGCCTATGGAATCCATCCAAACAAAAAAAATCAACAAGACTCTGTCCTCGGCACACAACGACGTGCGCATTGCCCATATTTTAAATAAGTACAGGGAGAAGGTACTTATCACTACTTCTTTTGGAACCACTTCAGCGCTTCTCATTCATATGATTAGCCGTATCAGGCCCAATCATCCCATTCACTTTATTGATACCGGGTACTTATTTCCTGAAACTCTTGAGTATAAAAACACACTGATTGAGCGATACGGCATAAACGTGATCGATCATGTTCCCAACGAGCGAAAACATCGCATTACTCAACAAAAACGGATGTGGGAGTCAAACCCGGACTTATGTTGTCATTACAATAAAGTTGAGCCTTTAGAAGAGGTTAAAGAAGGGCATAAAGTTTGGATTTCAGGCTTGATTGGATATCAAAACAGGTACCGCAGCGGACTCGAAATATTTCAAAAGAGAGAAAAACTCCATCGCTATTACCCGCTTATCGACTGGAGCCCTGAAATGGTGGACGACTATTTCGAAAGTTACGGTATTCCCCGCCATCCCCTGGAGCGTTTTGGCTACCACTCTGTTGGTTGCACCCACTGTACAAAAAAGGGAGAGGGACGCAATGGCAGATGGGGAGAATCCGGTAAAACGGAATGCGGACTGCATTGGTAGTTAAAGGTATTTGAGCTCATTTCCATTAAGCTGCCGTATGTAATGGTACATAATTCCAAGATGTACCAATCACATTAAGAAATGAGTTCTAACACCAAAAAACGCTCTCGTCTAACTTTTACTCCCTCGATTTTTTCTGCTTTAGCCCTGCTATTGATAGCTACAAGCCTTCAAGCGCAAACCACTGTACTAAAAGATATAAATCCCGGCAGCAGTGATGGATATATTGAATACATGACCGTAGTTGGGGACACCATGTACTTTGTTGCTGACAACCAGGAAGATGAAGGCGAGCTGTATATAACAGACGGCACGAAGGAAGGAACCAAGAAAATTACAGACCTTGCGCCCGATGATGATTATCCTGATATCGAAGAACTAACTCCTTTTGGGAATAAAGTTATTTTTACAGCTGTAACTGAAGAACATTCGGATGAAGTGTATGTGTCGGACGGAACATCTGCAGGAACCTACCTGCTCAAAGACATTTATCCGGGCGATTACTCTTCGGATGCAGAGCATTTTGGAGTTATGAATGGCAAAGCATATTTCCCCGCTGAAGACGGCCGCTATCCGGATGCCGATAACGGTGAAGAACTTTGGGTTACGGATGGAACCTCGTCCGGAACTTATCTTCTTAAAGATTTAGATCCCGGTCAATATTTACAATATGCCTGGAGTAATGAAGAGACCAACTACAGCTCTCGTCCCGATAACTTTTTTGCTCACAATGGAACCCTGTACTTTTCTGCCCGGCATCACGAATACGGAGAAGAGCTTTGGGCTACGGATGGAACTGCCGATGGCACTTATATGGTCAAGGATATCTTTCCGGGGAAATATGAAGATTCAGATGACATAGAAAATGATAGCTCGCCTATGAATTTTTCCTCTATAAATGGCACGGTTCTATTTAATGCCGAGAGTGATACTACATACAAACGATACTTATACACTACCGATGGCACAGAAGAAGGAACCAAAAAGTTTCTGGATGAGGAAGTTTATATCATTGAAGAGCCCGTTGAGTTTAACGGGAGCTGGTATTTCATCTCCGGCACCAAGCTGTGGAAAAGTGATGGTACCCCGGAGGGTACATCTGTAGTTATTGATATGGCTGTAGATAATTATGTAATTGAAGACGGCTCTGACCTGAGCCCGAAAATATTTAAGCTTAACAATCAGCTTTATTTCTTCAGCACCTATGTTCTTTGGAAAACCGATGGCACTAAAGCAGGAACTAAGAAGCTGGTAGAATCTATCTTCAACCTGTTTAATTACCACCACACTGATTTTGCAACGGTATATAACGGGCGCATCTACTTTGCCGCATCTGATGATGGGTATGGTCAGGCTCATGTTTCTGGGCGTGAACTCTGGATGACCGATGGCACACCGGAGGGCACCATGTATGTGGCGAACCTGCGTACGGGCATTGACCGTGGCGAGCCTGATGGTTCAGACCCCGAGAACCTTCGGCTACTGAATGGGAAATTATACTTTACAGCCGAGGGTGATTCTTTGGGAAGAGAAATATGGATGACCAATGGCCTCCCTCAGCGATATGCCCAAATAAAAGACTCTCTGAGACTGGCTGAGTTCCCAAATTTTGGGGCTACTATTAATTTTACCGAAATAGAAGAGTCGTTTACAGTCTATACCACCTTGAATCCCGATGCAGGGACAGAACAGATCAACCTCCCCGATTCGCTTTCACTGGTATCTGATAAGCTTTGGAATTTCCACACCGAAACAGAACCCTTATTTCATGCTGAAGTCTGCTTTTCTTTACAGCAAATAGATTTATCAAACTTCGATACCACCTTGTTAGCCATTGCAAAAAGAGCAACTGATCAATCCGGATGGCATGTATTGTCCTCTTCTTTGACTGAAAATCAGGAATCGATTTGTGCCTCAGGAATTACCTCTTTCAGCGATTTCACTATTGTTGAACGCCCCCAACAGAATACCAATGTTTCGGTTGAAGATGAAGGTTTTCCACATACATTTGCACTTAAAAACGCCTACCCTAATCCCTTTAACCCCACTACAACCATCGGTTACACAATTCCTGATGCAGAAAATGTTCGTCTGACAGTCTATAACCTGGTGGGACAAAAAATCTCAACCCTGGTTAACGAGAAACAATCTGCCGGAACGCATCAAATTGATTTTGATGCCAGTCAGTTATCAAGTGGAATTTATTTTTACCGGCTTGAAGCAGGAGGGCAGGTACTCGTTAAAAAAATGACGCTCCTAAAATAGAAAGCCTCTGAAAATTTTAAAGCTCAAAAGGCTGTTTGGATGACTCTTCCAGCCATTCCAGGTATTCCTGATTCCCTTCGTCTTCGGTAATGGTAAAGGAAACGACGGCAGGCACTTCATAACTGTGCATTTCCTTAATACGGCGTGTTACTTTTTTTACCCGGGAATAGTGCGTTTTCACGATAAGCACACACTCGTCTTCTTCCTGAATTTCACCTTTCCATTTGTAGATGGAATTCATGCCGTCAAAAATATTGGCACAGGCCGCCAGGTTTTCTTCAACCAGCGCACGGCCTATTTTCCGTGCTTCTTCTTTATCTGAGGTGGTGATGTAGAGGAGGCGTAGATTTTTATACATAGTGAGCCAAAATTCCGTATTTCAAATTCCAATATCCAATGCTTTTTTGCATTGAACTTGTAAAAGCTTACGAAGTCTGTTCGATGACCACTTTATATGGGTAAAAAGTTGAATTCAGAAATTGAAAACCTTATCTTTGCAAGCTCTGAATTTTGCGAGAGTGGCGGAATTGGTAGACGCGCTAGATTTAGGATCTAGTATCTTAACCGATGTGGGGGTTCGAGTCCCCCCTCTCGTACTTCCTTCCTAATCATAATTGTAATCCTGTTCATTTATTGAATAAAAGTAATTAAAGCGGAGAACACGTGGATATTTCTGTAGAAGAGCTCACATCTGTAGATAAAGAAGTTACCCTGAAAGCAAAAAGAGAAGACCTTCAGGAAGATTTCGACAAAGCATATAAAAAATACAAAGACCAAATTCAGCTTCCGGGATTCCGTCCGGGCAAAGTACCCATGGGACTGGTTAAAAAGAGATTTGGCAAAGAGATTGAACAAGAGGAAATCAGCAACATCATCCAAAAGGTATTTGAGAAAGAAGTAGTGCCTGAGTATGAGCCGGTTGGCGAAACAGAAATGGTTGATTTTACCTGGGAGAATGACGAGCTGGAAGTGAAATTCAAAATCGGGTCAAAGCCCGAAATTGAGGTCGCTGATCTTTCTAAAATTGAAGTGAACAAAATGGTTCACGATGTAACCGATGAAGAGGTTGAGGAAGAAGTAGAGAGAACCCTGGAGCGGGAAGGAAATTGGGAAGAAGTGGATGAAGCTGCTTCTGAAGAAACTCAGGTATTGGTGGATGTTGTCTCTAAAACCCACGGCGATGAGGACAAAGATCAGCGCATCGACCTGAGAAAAGATGATGCCTCTGAGTTCTTGGAAGCCCTTAAAGGCAAAAAGGCCGGTGATGTTGTTGAGATGACGATCCCGCATGGTGATCATGAAGATGAGCTCGAAATTACCCTTAAGAAAGTGCAGAAAATGCACAAAGCTGAGCTCTCGGACGACATCATTAAAGACCAAAGCAATGGCGAAGCAGAGAACCTGGATGAGTTCAAGAGTTACATCAAGAGCCGCATGCAGCAGTATTATGACCAAACATCCGATGATTTATTCAAGAATGATGTAGCCGATGCTCTTGTTGAAGCACATGATTTTGAAGTTCCGGAAACCTTTGTTGCTCAAATTCAGGGATCCTATGTGGATCAGCTGAAACAACAGCAAGGCGGAGAACTTCCGGATCACTTTGACGCAGAAGAATATAAGGCCGGAATAAAAGACCGTGCCGTGCGTGAAGCCAAGTGGTCGTTCATCAGCCAAAAACTGCAAGAAACATTTGAAGATATCGAAATAAAACCCGAAGATATCGACGAGCATCTTGCAGGTCAGGCTGCACAGTACGGAATGCCCGTAGATCAGCTGAAGCAGTATTATGCACAACAGCCACAGATGCTTGAGCAACTTCGCAGCAGTATACGCGAAGAGAAAGTATTCGACATTTTGCAAGACAAAGTGAAAACCAAAGAAATCAGCAAAGAGAAGTACCGCGAACAGCAAGAAAAGAAAGACGACAAGAAGAAGAAAAAATAACCGATCACCCAGGACATTATGATATCTGATCAACCGCTATTTGAAGACCCGAATTTAGATTCCGTTCAACCGGTACAAAACAACCTTGTACCGATGGTTGTGGAAACCACCAGCCGTGGCGAACGCGCTTACGATATTTATTCACGGCTGCTTAAAGACCGGATTGTAATTCTGGGTTCGCCCGTTAACGACACCGTGGCGAGCTCAATCATGGCTCAGTTGTTGTTCCTGGAGTCTGAAGACCCTGAGAAAGACATTAATTTTTATATCAACAGCCCCGGTGGCGTTGTCTCTGCAGGCCTCGCAATCTACGACACCATTCAGCACATCAAATGTGATGTAGCCACTACCTGTATGGGTATGGCCGCAAGTATGGGAGCGGTATTACTAACAGCCGGAACTGCCGGGAAAAGAAGCTGCCTGCCACACTCCCGCGTGATGATTCACCAGCCTTTAGGCGGAACCCGCGGTCAGGCAAGCGACATCGAGATTGAAGCCAAAGAGATTATCCGGGTTAAGAAGGAATTAAGCCAGATTCTTGCTGACCACAGCGGAAAATCTGTAGAGCAGGTTATGGAAGATTCTGACCGTAACAAGTGGATGACAGCTCAGGAAGCAAAAGACTACGGATTGGTTGATAACGTGCTGAACAAGTCTGCGGATTCCAAATAAGCGGCATTTTCATTAAATTGAGCTTGTTATGAGCGATAAAGAGAAAAATAGTGATATAGTACATTGTTCATTTTGCAGCCGTTCGAGCCTGGAAGTGAACAGTATGGTAGCCGGTCCCGGTGTTTATATTTGTGACCGTTGCGTGGAAGATGCATCCAGCATCATCCAAAGTGATTTGGCCTCCTTAGCCCGCCGACGGGAAAAGAGCTACAAACCGATGCTCAAGCCGATCGAGATTAAAAACAAACTCGATGATTACGTAATTGGGCAGGAACTCGCCAAAAAGACCCTTTCAGTAGCGGTTTACAATCACTACAAGCGTATTTCTGCTGAAACGGCTGAAATTGATGACACACAGATTGAGAAGTCTAACATCATGTTACTGGGCCCTACCGGAAGCGGTAAAACCCTTTTAGCCCGCACGCTTGCCAAGATTATTGATGTACCTTTTACCATTGCTGACGCTACTGTATTAACGGAAGCCGGCTATGTGGGTGAAGATGTGGAAAGCATTCTAAGCAACCTGCTGCAAGCCGCTGATTACGATGTGGAACGCGCCAAGCGCGGAATCGTATATATCGATGAGGTGGACAAAGTAGCCCGCAAGAGTGATAACCCCTCTATTACCCGCGATGTGAGCGGAGAGGGCGTTCAGCAGGCTTTATTAAAGATTTTAGAAGGAACTGTAGCCAATATTCCGCCTAAAGGTGGGAGAAAGCATCCTGAGCAAAGCTTTATTCAACTGGATACAGCTAATATTCTATTTATTTGTGGCGGTGCTTTTTCAGGATTGGAAGAAATCATATCCCGCCGCCTGTCAACAACTGTGATGGGCTTCAACGCTGCCGATCAGGTTAAGTTCAACAAAGAAGATCCCGAGATCTTTACGCATGTTGAACCGGAAGACCTTCAGCATTTCGGGCTCATTCCCGAGCTGATCGGCCGGTTACCTGTTATCTGCGGATTGCATGAGCTTTCTGATGATGCTATGCTCGACATCCTCCAGACGCCGAAAAACGCGCTTGTTAAGCAGTATAAGAAACTGTTTAACATGGAAGACGTTGAGCTGGAGATTGAAGAGGAAGCACTCAAGGCTATCGTCAAGAAAGCCAAGGCCCGGAAAACAGGAGCCCGCGGATTGCGCTCTATCATGGAAGCAGCCATGCTGGATATTATGTTCTCCCTTCCGTCTATGAAGAACATAGCGCGATGTGTAATCACTGAGGAGACCATTGAGAAACAAGCTCCTCCGGTTTACGAGAAACAAAAAGCTTCTGCTTAAACATCAGCCTCTCTTTTCAGAGAGGCTTTTTTGTTTACGCTGCTTTCCTATATTCAGCCAAAGAATTATTCTTCATTTATGAAACTCTTTGTTCCATCCAACAGGATTAAGCTTATACTTGTGCTGCTGCTCATATTTCTGGGTGTAGGGTCAGTGGTTTATAATCAATATCTGGTAACCAAAATTCTGGAGCAGGAACGTGCCAGTGTGGAGCTTTGGACACGAGCTATAGAATTTAACAGCCAGCCCGTGGATGAGCAGGCAAGTACTATGCTGCTGAAGGCTATCGGTATTCTTGAAGGCATTGAAGAAGTTCCCGACAGCGTAATCAGCCTTATTGAAGATGCAGAAACTACCCGAAATTCTTCTGATTTTGTTACGGAGGAAATTATCCTTGAAGACCGGTTTAAAATTCCCACCATTGTTATCGATTCACAGGATGTGATTTTGCACCAGCGTAATATAGATTCTCTAACTATGGCTTCTGAGCAAAAAAGAGGAGAGCTTGTCCGCGAATTCAAGAGCCTGAATAACCCCATCGATTTTGTGATTGGAGATGAGAACCGGCAAATGACACAGTTCGTGTATTACGGAGAAAGCCCGACGGTTCAGATGCTACGGTATTTCCCCTACATCCAGATTTTGCTGCTTGGGCTATTACTGGGAATCGGATATACAACCTATCGGAGTATCACTCGCTCGGAGCAATCAAATTTATGGGTGGGAATGGCTAAAGAAGCTGCTCATCAGCTTGGAACGCCTATTTCCAGTTTGTATGGCTGGCTGCAATTGCTGAAAGACGAATATCGCTATGAAGAAACAGCTACTAATATTGCCAACGAGATTGAGAAGGACATTCAGCGATTAAGAGGGGTGGCGGAGCGATTTGGGAAAATTGGTTCCGAACCCGAGCTGAAAACCATGGACATTCAGCCTATCCTTGAACAGGTGATGGTATATATGGAGCGCCGACTGCCACGTTTGGGTAAAGCCATCGAGGTACGGAAAGACCTAAATGCCACTGCCAGGGTAAAAACTAACCCCGAACTTCTTCAGTGGGCCATTGAGAATCTTGTTAAAAACGCAATGGATTCGCTAAAAGGCATTGAAAAGGAAGCGTATATTTCGGTTATATCCAAAGTACAGGAGGGTGAAATCATCATCGATATTGAAGACTCGGGTGGCGGAATCGAAATTCAAAACGTGAAAAATATATTTAAGCCCGGGTTCAGTACAAAAAAGAGGGGCTGGGGGCTTGGCTTAAGTCTCACTAAGCGCATTATTGAGGATTACCACAACGGGAGTGTATTTGTGTTGCGCTCAGAGCTTAATGAGGGAACCACCATGCGGGTAACGTTGAATATCGAGAAAAGTGAAGAAGAAGTGTATCCGTTGTTAGATCAGTCACCGGTGTAGCCGCGCTTTTTGGCATACTCCAGCAACTCTGTTTTCAGGAGGTTTCGACCACGATGTAACCTTGAACGAATGGTTCCTATCGGCACATCCAGCATGTTGGCTATTTCTTCGTAGGTAAACCCATCCACATCACAAAGCAACACAACCGTTCTGAAGTCTTCGGGGAGCCTTTTTAATGCATTGGATAGGTCATCATCCATCATTTCCCGGAACATCAGATTCTCCAGATCAGAAGTATCTGTCCGTTCAGCTCTGATGGATTCATAGTAGGAGGAAACCTCGTCATAATCTACCTGTGAGGGTTTTTTTGAGGTCTTCCGGTAATTGTTAATGAAAGAGTTTTTCAGGATCCGGAACATCCACGCCTTGGCGTTGGTCCCTTTTTCATAACTACTAAAAAAACGATAGGCCTTAACGATAGTGTCCTGAACGAGATCTTCTGCATCGTTGGGGTCAGTAGTCAGTCGAAGGGCAAAATTATACAACGCATCCATGTGAGGTATAATCTCTTCATCGAAATCCTTCTGCTTCTGCTTTTCATCTCTCGTTAACTGAGACATTCAACCATCCCTTAATTATTTCAATAACTAATAAGCGTATCTAATTTTATTGCTACGCTTCTTTATCCTCTTCGGTTTGCCAATACTACCTAAACAATGCTTTAATATTAAATAGATTGTATTGATGGACCCATTAACCAATATCTTACTTACGACAATAAAGCAATTACCATGATGTCGTAAATAGCGTGAGTCCAGGCCGCCACACCAAATCCTCTCCAAACATAAATCCCATTCAGTATTAAACCAAATAAAAACCGATATAAAAAGGATCCTAATGTGAAAGCATCTCCCATTGAGCCAACATAATGTACCGCAGAGAATAACAGTGCCGAAAGAACTACAGCAGCGGTTACGCCGGCCCATTTTTTTCCTAAAACTTTTGTAAAAAGGAGTATAAAAAGGGTAACGAGAATCACCCTAAAGAAAAGTTCTTCATATAAACCCGCACCTAAAGAAAGAGCTAATTGTTGTGTTACAGATAAGCTGCTGATTGGGTCGCTGGCAGCTATATTCAAGACCAACGACACCAGAGACTGGCTGATAAAGGCCACAACTATAGCATACAGGGTAGACTCAAGAATCAAAACCGGAAAGTATGAGAAGCGAAGGGTTTTCAGTCTCTCCCGTTCTTTATATACAATAAAAAGCCCGATAAGCACCACAACCAGCAATGAGAACGAGACTGCATTTACCCCCAGATAGGTAAACAAGCTTTTGATCCACACATCTACGCTAATCCGAACTATGGATTCTCCTACGGGCTGAGAAATCACAATCAAAAGCTCATAGAGCAAAAACAGGGGTAAACTTACAAGAAAGCTATAGAGTAAGTTATTGGTGTTCTCAAAATATGATTTAACGGGGTTAGTCATTTATTTCCGTGTAAATAGTTACAGCTGGCCGGTCGGATTCATCGAGCCTGAGTGTACTAAATGCTTTCCCTGAAAGTTTCAGTCCCGCCCCTGTTATGCGGTCATTAACCCGAACATACAGCCCATTTCCGGTTTGTATATTCTCAACAAAAATAATGCTCCCCAAAGCAATATTAGAATGTGCTGCCGTTAATGCTTCCTGGTCATACAGCTCTCCGTTTGTAGTTGTTTCTCCAACCTCAGATTCTTCATACTTGATCACATTCACCTCACCGAGATCCTGAAGGTTTGCCTTCTGTAAATAGGGATTCTCATATTTTCGGGATGGGGGAAGCAACACGGTTACTTCTTGTCCCTCAGCCAGTAGATTAGGTTGAAGCTCCGGGTTTAAAGACTGAAATTCTTGTTCTGTCATCTTAAATTTTGAAAGTAAACCCGATAATCCTTCACCCTGCTGCACTTCATAAATCGAAAACACACCCTGAGGTGATGACTCTTCGGAAAATTCAGAAACAGACGGAGCCGCGCTTACCTTCTTTTTCACCGCCAAACGCTGCCCAATGCTCAGATTTGATCCTGAAATGTTATTCAATTCCCTCAACTGACCTACCGTCATATTATGGTCTCGGGCTATTTGATACAAAGTATCGCCGCTTTTCACAATGTAAAATACGTTCTGTGACTCAGAGGTCTGATTAACCAGCGGGTCAGAGTTTTCTTCTTCAGCGGGGGCTCGGCTTGAGCTTCCTCGCCATTCCGGATGAAATAAGTCAACTCTTGTCCGAGCTCAATCTCATTTCCAGAAAGCTCATTCCACTGCTTAAGTTCGGCAATGGTTACGTTCAGCTTTTTTGAAATACCATAGAGGGTATCGCCTTGCTTCACCTGATAGGTGGCACGATCTTGCGCAAGTAAGGAAGTACTGGCAAATAGCATCACCACAAATAGTGTAGATAATTTTTTCAGAAAAGCTGATGTGTTCTTCATGACTGTTCGTCTATTTCGATTTCAAGATTCAACAATGCCCCGGACAGCTCAGATTTTGTATGATTATCGTTTTGAGCTTCGGCTACTTTGATACCCTCTTTATAGGTGTCGAACGCTTTTTTGTTCTCGCCCAGAGCTTCATATAACTTTGCGAGATGATAATACACACCTACATAATTCGGGTCGCTGTTTCTAATGGCCTCAAACAAGACCCGGGCTTTTGAAGTCTCATCAATCTTCAACATTTCCAATGCCAGGGCAAACTTGTAGAAAGAGTCATCAGGATGATCTTTTACTTTTTTTGCCAACGTGGAAATTCGTGAACTCATTGTGCAGCAGCCTTTATATTTGCTTCGATGTCTTCTATGGAATCGCCGCCAAACTTCTCCAGGAAAGCATTAGCCAGCACCGGGGCAAGTACGCTCTCGGCAACCACTACCGCTCTGGGCAGCGCACAAACATCCGAACGCTCGTACCGGGTCTCCGTTTCTTCCTTGGTTTTCATGTCCACTGTACTCAGCGGGTTCAGCATGGTGGGAATGGGCTTCATCACTCCTCGAAGAATAATCGGCATTCCTGTACTCATGCCACCCTCGATACCGCCCATACGATTGGTGCGGCGACCAAAGCTGTTATTTTCATACGTAATTTCATCATGAACTTCATGACCGGGGCGATGGCCGGCTTCAAACCCAAGCCCGATTTCCACACCCTTCATCGCCTGAGTTGACATAATTGCCTGTGCGAGCTGCCCATCCAGCTTTCGGTCCCAATGCACATAGCTGCCTAAGCCAACCGGCAGGCCTGTGATCACAATTTCATAGATGCCTCCGAGAGATGATCCTTGTTTTCGGCGAACTTTAATCTCTTCTCTCATTTGTTCGGATAACTCTTCATCCAGGCAGCGCACATCCGACTCATCGGCCGCTTTGTAAATGGCTTCGGCTCCTTTTTCTGCCAGCGGGTCAGCAATAGCTCTCACTTCATTCCAACTTTCAAACCCCACAGAACCGATCCTTAACACATGGCCGCCAATCTCGATTCCGAAATGCTTTAAAAACTTGCGGGCAATACTACAGCAAGCAACACGCATGGCTGTTTCACGAGCACTCGACCGCTCTATGACCGGGCGGATGTCGTCAAATTTATATTTCTGCGCTCCTACCAAATCGGCATGTCCGGGGCGAGGAAGGGTTATTTTCTCAATTCCTTCAGCCTCTTCCTTCTTGTTCATTACGGTTGGCCAGCCGGCATCATCTTTTTCAAAAGCCCGGTTTGGCATGCTCATGGCTATAGGGCCACCCATGGTTTTTCCAAACCGCAGCCCGGAACTGATGGTAGCAAAGTCTTTTTCAAAGGCCATTCGTCCGCCGCGCCCATATCCCTGTTGCCTGCGTACAAGGTGGGTGGCAATTTCTTCTTCGGTAAGGGGTAATCCTGCCGGAACACCTTCTACAATTCCCGTTAGAGACGGGCCGTGTGATTCTCCGGCTGTAATGTATCTGATCATTCGTTTTATTAAATCTATTGAATTTGTTTTGCTCGTTCCGAAAGTGTGCGATTATCCTTACAAACTTCCGTCCTGAATTTTATCCGGGCACTTAAGATAATCATAGAATCAACCGAATTTATAAGAGAATCTGCCCCTTAATTAAGTTTTTTCGACGGTTTTTTCATGATTCACCTAATCTAAATCAGTCTTCAAACTAAGGCGAGTGATACCACCCAGACGGGAATACGAACTCCGGCTCAGGTCAACGACAACCGATTTGATATTAATTCCCACTCCGAATGCGATCCCGGCCAGGTCAAAATCTTGCCCGGTTTGTGTTTGCTCGTGTAAATAATGATCGTAGCCTAACCGCACGGTTACGTTCTCCCCAAAGTAGGTTTCACCGCCAAAAATTATGTGACGAAATACATTATCGACAAATGAAGGCTGCTCGGTTTCTCCAAATACACGTAAATCCCAATCATTCAGTTTGTTTAGGGTGAGGCTAAGCTGAAACGGAAAGGCTTCCGGTTTTTTGGTGAAACCCACCGACACATCAAGTGGTAAAGGCTCGCGATCATCAGCATAAGTGGTTATCTGTCCTCCTAAATTCCGAATTGAAACCCCTGCACTAAAATGACTGGCTGTATCCTGATAGAACAACCCTCCTGAAAATGCCAAAGCACTTGATTTATAGGAAGCGTAAGAAGAGTGAATAAAATCGATGCCCGCGCCGGCGGTGATTTTTTTTGATAGGGGAAGACTATAAGCTCCGGTTAGGGATATATCATTGGCGTTGAAATTACCGAGATCATTCCCATCTTCATCAAGCCGGTCAAATTCGCCGTAGCCAACAAATCTAATCCCTGCCGCTATCGTCCCGATGTTTTCAAACTCATAAGCTCCACTTGTAAACCCCATATTTGCATCGGCAAAAAAGTTGAGATAAGACACTGATACTGAACCTGATGCTCCGCTATTCAGATATGCCGGATTTACATGTATAAGGCTGAAGTCTGCATTAAATAATCCAACGTGATTTCCTCCAAGAGCCGCTGTTCGGGCGGTTGGAGTAACATCTAAAAAACGAAATACACTTGATGTATTTGACTGTGCCACCGTACATTGGGCACCAACAAAAAACAACAATATGGTTAACAGTAATCGCAAGGTATTTAACTATATATAAATCACAATTGGCAAAAATCTTTTGTAATATAATCAAATGCTTCGGCAATACGTCAAGATTATTGATTAAGAAATGATTACCAACTTTCCAGGCGCGGCCGGTTTAAAACAATTTGGCCAGTACGCAAAGCTTTTATATCAGGCATTACGTTCATCCACCGAGTTTAGTACTTATCGCAACAACCTGTTCCAGGAATTTGTGAAGGTCGGCTATGAGTCTATCCCTATCATCTTTTTGGTGGGCATTTTTACCGGGGCTGTACTTACCCTTCAAACTGCTTACCAGCTGGACACAGATATTTACCCAAGCTCTATCATTGGCTCTATTGTAGCCCAGTCTATCGTTATTGAACTGGCGGCCGTAATCAGTGCACTTGTTTTGGCCGGAAAGGTAGGTGCCCGAATTTCCACAGAGTTGGGAACCATGCGGGTAAGTGAGCAGATAGATGCTCTGGAATCGATGGGCTTTAATTCCGTCTCCTTTTTAGTGGTGCCACGCATTTTAGCCGGGCTGCTGATGTTTCCCGTTCTTTATGTTACGGCCGCCGTTTTTGGAATTATAGGGGGTGTTACCGCCGGAGCACTGGATGGCATTCTACCCGCTGCAGAGTTTATGGAAGGTGCCCGCGCTTTCTTTTTTGAATCGGATATTATTTTCGGGCTTTTGAAGTCGGTTGTTTTTGGCTTTGTGATTACATCCATTTCCTGCTTTAAAGGATATTTTGCTTTTGGCGGAGCCGAAGGCGTGGGAACCGCAACTACACAAGCAACGGTTTTAAGTTGTATCTTTGTTCTGCTGGCCGATTTTGCCTTAGCCGCAATATTACTTTAAGATCATGATTGAGATTAAAAATCTTACTAAAAGCTTTGGTGATAACCTCGTGTGGAGTGACGTTTCCTTTACAATCGAGGATGGAGAAACCACAGCTGTGATCGGAAAGTCCGGTTGTGGAAAATCGGTATTACTAAAGCACCTGAATGCTCTTTTGTACCCCGACCAAGGTGAGGTGCTGATTGATGGCAAATGTGTATTTGAACTAAGTTATTCTCAGCTCAGAAAAGTCCGTCAGCGTTTTGGGATTCTGTTTCAGGGAGGTGCTTTATTCGACTCGATAAGCACCTATGAAAACGTGGCATTCCCCCTGCGCTACTTTACAGAACAAACCGATGAAGAGATTGAGCATAATGTAATGGAAGCACTCGGAATGGTGAACCTGGAACATGCCGGGGAAAAATCGACCTCAGAACTTTCCGGGGGGATGAGAAAACGTGTGGGCCTGGCCCGTGCTATTATCCTGAAACCGGATTATCTGCTGTATGATGAGCCCACTTCCGGGCTCGACCCGCGCACATCCGAAGAAATTAACGAGCTGATTAATACCATGGCCGACAGCCTGGACATCACCTCCATTGTCATCACTCATGATATGCACAGCGTGCTGGAAGTGGCAGAAAAAGTGGCCTTCCTGGACGAACAAAAACTAAGTTGGTTCGGTAAAACGGAAGACATGAAACACAGCGACAATAAAAATTTGATTGATTTCATATCGGCAAGTGAATATCAAATAACTAAAAAAACTGCATAGGAGAACTTGTTTTGGCAAAAGTGTCCAACGAACTTAAAATAGGGATTACGGTAGTGGTGGCTATTATTGTAGCCTTTATCGGATACCGGGTAATGAAAGACATCCCCCTGTTTCGCACTTCAACAACCATATACACTAAATTTGATCAGGTTTATGGACTCATCCCCGGAAATGTAGTGAACGTGAAAGGCTTCAAAATCGGAAGTGTAAAAGAAATGGAGCTGCTGATTTCGGACTCCACCCTGGTAACCATGAACATTGAAGAAGGGTATCAAATACCCAAAGGTTCTATTGCCGTACTTAAATCCAGCGGGGTGCTTGGGGGGAAATTCATTGAAATTCAAAAAGCCGACTCCACCGAAATGGTTCCGCATCAGGGGTCTATAAAAGGAGTGTTTGAGCAGGGCATGATGGATACTTTTGCCGAAGAAGGGGAAAAACTCAGTAATGATATCTCCGGCTCTATCCGTGGAGTTGAGAAGCTGGTAACCAGCCTCAACGAAACACTGGATGATGAAAATAAAGAGAATATTACCGGTATCATCCAAAACCTGAAATCCAGCACAGGCTCATTGAACGAGCTGATCAGCAAAAAACAATCGGACCTGGATGCTATGATAACTTCAGCTAAGCAAACCATGCAAAACATGGATGACCTCAGCTCTGAAAACAAAGAAAAGCTGAACTCACTCATCACCAACCTGGAAGCTACCAGTACTGAACTGGAAGCGCTGAGCTCCGGTTTAAATGAGACTAATCTTACCCTGAATGAGGTGCTGACCAAGATTAATAACGGAGAAGGAACCCTCGGAAAAATGGTCAATGATCCTTCTCTATACAATAATGTAGATAGCCTGTCTTTTAATTTAAACCGGCTGATCAAAAATATGAATGATGAACCCGGAAAATATTTGAAGCATATGAGACTTATTGAGGTATTTTAACCCCAACCTTATTGTTGAATTTGCTTTCAATTCCTTGGGTATTCACTTATATTTCCAAGCTTACTGCCAGAGGTTAAAAAGACACCTGCAGTAATCAAATCGCAATTTAATTAATGTTTTTTAGAGGTAACCTTTTATGGGTGTAATGGAAAAAATGAGAAACAGCACCGGTGTCATCTTGTGGGTGCTGATTGGATCTTTTGGCCTTCTGTGGGTTTTGTCTGACGTAAACTTTTTTGAAGCCATGCAGGCCGGACCAAGTTCATTAGGTAGTGTGAATGGTGATAAGATCTCCAATGAAGAATATCAAAGCCGTATCCAATATTATTCTAATGCTTACAGCCAGCAAACCGGAAATTCGCTCACTCCGGAAATGCGTGCTTATTACGAAACTCAGGCCTGGAATGAGCTGGTGAACTCCCGCCTGCTACGCCAAAAAATGGACGACCTGGGCATCACCGTTTCAGACCAGGAAGTGCTGGATATGGTATATGGAGAGAATCCTGCCCCGGTAATTCGTCAAAACTTTACTCGTGAGGACGGCACCATTGACCGCGCAGCCGTTCAACAGGTTCTTTCTTCCAGCGAATTCACCCAGCAGGCCGTTGCCTTGGAAATGCAACTCCGGGAACAGCGCCGTCAGCAAAAGCTGAACAATTATATCTCAGCCGGACTTCAGGTAACCGAAGCAGAAGTTGAAAGAGAGTTTGTTAAGAATAACAGTACGGCTAACGTAAACTACATTCGTTTTCCATACAGTGAAGTAACCGAACAACAACTGGATATTTCTGATTCCGAGCTCCGCGATTATTACAACAAAAACAGAGAACGCTATAGCCGCGACGAAAGCTACCGTATTCAGTACGTTACCTTCAGCAAGCTGCCAACGGCAAGCGATACAACCCAGATTATGGAAGATATTCGTGAGCTGAAAACTCCTTTTGCGGATACCGATAATGATTCTCTGTTCTTAGCTCGCCAGGGTTCTTCTACTCAATACAGAAATGCTTTTGTGTCTGAAGATGACATACGGGAAGAGTATACTCCTGTTCTTGATCTTGAAGTTGGAGAAGTGTCTGATGTAATCCTGACTTCTAACCAGGCTGCCATTCTTAAGAAAACAGCGGAACAGGGTAATGAAGTTAAGTTTCAAATCATGAGCTATAACATTCAGGCCTTGCCATCCACCATTGATGAAGCGAACGAGGCAGCTGCCGATTTTGAGTTCTTCGCTTCCGAAGAAAGCTCTTTTGATGAAGAAGCTGAAACTCGTGGACTGGAAATGAAGGAAGCATTTGCTACCAAAGGAAATGATTTCATTTCCGGACTTGGAAGCAGTAAACAAATTATGAATTTCCTGGAATCTGCTGATGAAGGAGATATTTCCAACACTATTGAACTGAGTTCTGACTTTGTGGTGATTCAGGTTGAAGAGATCACCCCCGAAGGCTATCGTCCTTTTGATGAAGTTAAGTCACAGGTAGAAACCCTGGTTAAAGTTGAACGACGTAAAGAACTCACCGTCGATAAGGTGAAAGATCTTTTGGCTCAGAACCAGACACTTTCTGCGTTAGCGGAAAGCACTGAAAAAGAGATTCTTAACGAAGACAACCTCCGCGCGAGTGCAACTGTGCTTCCCGGAGCCGGCAGAGAGCCCCGTGTGGTAGGTGCTATTTTTGCACTCGATGAAGGCCAAACTTCCGGAGTTATTGCCGGAAATAGTGCCGCTTTTGTGGTTGAGTTGATCAGCAAAATGGAAGCTGATTTAGCCAACTTAACTCCCGACCAGCGACAAACTATTCGCCAGCGTCTGGAGCAGCAAAAAACACAAGAGTTCACCTCTATTTGGTTAGAGCAACTTCGCGAAGCCGCTAACATCGTGGACAACCGAGACCGATTGCTTCAGCAATAGTTCTTAATCACATTTTAATTTTTTGGGGTGAGAAGTTTCTTCTCACCCTTTTTTGTTTAGCCCACATTCGATTCCCTTAAATCCGTTACATTTCCACATGCCCGAACAAGCTCCACATAGCAATGAATACTGGATGCAGCACGCCCTGGATTTAGCCAAGCAGGGTAAAGGGCATGTTGCTCCAAATCCCTTGGTGGGATGCGTGATTGTATCATCGGAGGGGAAACTTATCGGCCAGGGCTATCATAAAAAATTTGGCGAGGCTCATGCAGAAGTAAACGCGGTGGAGTCGGTTAAGGATAAGAAACAGCTTAAAGGCGCCACGTTTTACGTAACCCTTGAACCATGCTCTCATAAAGGAAAAACTCCACCCTGCGCCCCGATGCTGGCAAATCTACCGATTAATAAAGTAGTGATTGCCATGAAGGATCCTAATCCTGAGGTGGACGGAAAAGGAATGCTGCATCTCCGAAATAATGGAATTGAAGTTGAAACAGGCGTGCTTAAAAAGGAGGCAGAAAAACTGAATGAGTTTTTTATCCACCATCAAACTTTCGGGCGGCCTTTTATCACGCTGAAAGTAGCCCAGACCGCCGATGGATATATTGCTGCTGCCGACGGAGAATCGCAATGGATTACCGGCGACCAATCCCGGAAACTGGTTCATAAATGGCGTTCTGAATATGATGCTGTTTTGGTAGGAAGAACAACCGCCATGGTCGATAACCCAAGTTTAACGGTTCGTCATGTTTCCGGGCGACAGCCCAAACGCATTGTGATTGACGGACCTTATGAGCTACCCAAAGAACTGAATCTTTTTTCGGATAAATTTGAAGAAAAAACCACCATCATCACCTGGAATAAAGAAGCCTCCGCCACCGATGCCGATCCTATGTTGAAGGTTATGCAGCAAAATTACTTTCGGGGAGAAGTGCTGCAGGTTTCCAGGGTTGACGGACACGTAGATTTACGACAATCGTTTAAGTTATTGGGTGAAAATGGAATCACTTCGGTTTTAGTGGAAGGCGGGCAGCAGCTATCTTCTGCCTTAATCCGGCAGGGGTTAGTAGATAAACTCGAACTTTTTATAGCTCCAAAGTTGTTAGGTGCCGGAACCCGATCGCTTATCAACATCGGCATCAACAAAATGAAAGAAATTGCCGAACTTAAGGATGTCACCTGGACACAGGTCGGTGATGATATGTTATTAACCGGATATTTTTAAAATCATGTTTACCGGAATTGTACAAGAAGTTGGAAAAGTTGCTGACGTCAAATCTCTCAATGGCGGTGGCAAAGAATTAAAAATTGCCTGCTCTTTTGCCGGCACCTGCCATGAGGATGAAAGCATCGCTGTGAACGGAGTCTGCCTCACCGTCACGGCTTTTGATAAGGAAACTTTCACGGTTCAGGCTGTAGAAGAAACACTCCGTAAAACCTCAACCGGTGAACTGGTCACTGGCAGCCCGGTAAACCTGGAGCGTTCGCTTACTCTTCAGAAAGGCATTGAAGGTCACTTGGTACAAGGCCATGTAGACACCACCGGCACTATCACTGAAATTGAAAAAGAAGAAACCGGCTGGTTAATCTCCGTTGAATACCCCGATGAGTTCACAGATATGATTGTTGGACGAGGCAGCATCACCATGGAAGGCATCAGCCTCACCGTTGCCCGTGAATCGGACAACACCTTCACTGTCGCCATTATCCCTTATACCTGGGAGCATACCAATCTTAAAGATAAAACCGTTGGTGATGCTGTAAACCTTGAATTTGATGTGATCGGGAAATACGTGGTTAAATATCTGGCAAAAATAGGCCGTGATTCTCTTTAACGTCCATATCCTGCGCCGGTAGGGCTCGAACTTCTCTCCAGGTTCTTAAGCACCGGAAGCTTCTGAAACAGGCTTTGTATCTGCGAGCTGTTTACACTCAACCGGAAGAAGTAGTACTGAAATTCTCCAAATGGATTGATTTGAAAGGACAAGTTCCAACACTCCAGGTTTCGGGTAAGTGAAAACTGGGAGGGCGTAAACTCCTTTGCAATAAAGTCATAACCTACGTTAGTATTGAATTTCCATTTCGGCGTTAAGTTGAATGATATACTGCTGGCACGTATAGTTGCTCTTTTCCGCGGACTTTGATTAAAACGATAATTCCAGCTGTAACTGAAATTCAGTGATACACTCCAGGGCGAACGAAAATCCGGAACAGGCTCCAGCCCGAAACGGGAATCTACGGGGTGAAAGATAGACTGGTTATAGGGGTCATACCTGCGGCGATATTCCGGAGTATAAACCTCAACTCCATTCCCTCCGCGGAAAGAGGTACTCGCACTCAATGAAAATGATTGGAGCTGAGCCAGCTTATCACCGTCTTCAATATAGTACCGGTCAATCTCTCGGCCCAATGAATCTGTCTGATAAAATGAAAAACTGGCATTGGCACTTAAGTTCAGTCCAGAAATGGCATTGGAGCTGATGGATGTGCTAAGCGGACTTAGATTTAAACTGTCGGCCGCAAAATTGTAGGAAGTGCTCAACGAGAGGTTATCAATAAAGCGCAGGTTTTTTTCGGAAACTTCACCGGTGCTGTCACGCTTTACTATTTTTGTTTCAAATACATTCCGCAGAGAAAAGTTGATTGAGCGCTGTTCGCCACGCCCCGGACCTGAAAAAATTTCGTCCTCAAAGATCGAGTACTGCTGAGTATTGCCCAGGCTGTCAGTTTGCACCGTTCGGTAATACCCCCATCTATCATCACTGAAGTCAGGTCGATAGCTAAATCCTATAGTTGGACGAGCAGTGTGCCTGAATCCCTGCAGGTTCCCAATCTGCATGTTGGATATTCCATAGACGGTAGTACTAAAATTCAGATTTGTGCTGAAATCGCGCGCTGCTTCGAATCCATACACTTTATCCGTTTCCACTTGGTTGGAGTCGGCATTAAAAGATTTTCGAATAGAGGAAGTATACCAGTACTCGTTTCCGCTTATACCGGCAGAAATATTTAAAAATTGGCTGGGAATAAGCTGCCCGATTTGTATACTTGCCGACTGCTGAAATCCGGCCTGAATATAATTTTGATTGCCGGTTGCCTCTTCATACAGCTCCCTGTCAGTGAGGGCTTCGAAGAATGTAACATCCGCACTATCCGCATCTATGGGATTATAGTTGAAGCGGGACCTGAGTGTGTTATCATAACTGATGTTGATCGTTTCATACCAGCGTTGCTGTCCGCTCCCCGAGGATACATTCTGAAAAGGAGAAATTGTCTTCAGCCGGAAGTTGGCAGTTGGACCGCTTAACTGGGTTGAGTAGTTGCTAAAGTTCTGATTCAGCTGAGCGTTGGTACTAAAGGTAAACAGGTTCTCCGGGTGCTTGTAATTGTACGCCATTGTGGACCTTGAGTTCGTCTCAGCCCGGTCGTTAATATCGTAGGAGTTTCTTCTCAGGTAATCTTCGGTTCGAAGATTAACATTAGCAGACACCGATGCATATGGAGAAATAGTTTGGTTATGCTGAATGCCAATCGATTTTTGCACCCGTTGTTCGAAATCAGGATCTGTGGGCTCCAACCCCCGGTCTTTGGAGTATCCGATATCTAATGATCCGTTGTACCAGTTGGTTTTCCGGTACTGCATCCGGCCATTCAGGTAAAAAGTGCCTGAGGTGTAAATATCCCCGTCCACCTGCCCGGTCAGGTAATCATTGAAATACTGAAACCACCCTACGTTCTGAAGTCCCAGCCCACGGTTGTTTTGATTTTGAAAAGCATAAGTAGGTGTTAACAATCCTGACCTCTTCTTCTCAATATCGGTAGGCACATAACCAAATGGGAAAATTAAGGGGTATGGAATATCGAGGATATACAGGCGGGCATTACTAAAAAACAGCTCATCCTGGTCAACCACTTTCATTTTCTTGGCTTTGATATAATAGTACAGGTACTCAGGTGGACAGGTTGAATAAATCCCATCTTCTATAAAAACCTCGCTTTCACTTACATTTTTGATCTTGGAACCTATTAAATGTCCTTCCGAGACCTGCACCTGAGCGGCTTCAAACTTTCCTTTTTTGGTTTTGTAGTTGAATAGAATTCGGGTGCTTTTAATTTCATCTGAATCACGAATAAGTACAGGCCGGGAGAGTGTATCTTCAGGTGTTGTGGTTGTAGCTTCAACTGTTGATTTCTCAATATCCATATTAATCTCGCCTGCATTTAGCTCCCCGGATGGGTGCTTTACCTGAGCGGAACCAAACAGAAAAGCCTTCTTACCTTTAGAAAAATCAATGATGAGCGAATCGGACGATTGAAACTTAACAGCATCATCAGGGACGGGATCACTTCCCCCCGGAGACGTGGAAGGCGGCTGTACCTGCGAGGTGTCCGTAGCCGTTGATGTTGTATCTGTCTGCTGGGCAACGAGAGGTGCCGTCATTAAAAAAACCAGGCAAATACCCGCCGTATATCTGCCTATATGTGTCTTTCTGACGGTAAACATGAGTTTTTTGATTAGGAAAAAGAGTCGAAAGCCAGTCCTGCAGCCCCTAATAACGCACTATCGTTACCAAGATCTTCATAAACCAGCTCAAATCCTTCTTTGAACGGCTCCATCATGTGTTTTCGTACAATATCTCTGGCAGGCTCAAACAGAAAATCACCCGCTTTGGATACGCCGCCGCTCACCACGATTTTACGAATATCCATCATATGTACGTAGTTGATGACGGCATAACCCAACCGCTGACCGCTTTTGGCTAATATCTCTATCGCCAATTCATTGCCTTCTTTTGCGGCATTGGTCAGGTCTATCGGTTCCAGTTTTTCGAAATCGTTGGAGAATTTTTCATAGAGCTCATTAGAAGGGTTTTGAGTGATCAAATCGGTGGCAAACCGGCTAAGAAAGCGCTGACCCAGGTAGGCTTCAACAGTGCCACGGGTAACACTGTTCGATAGCGGACCATGATAATCGATGATCACATGGCCAAGCTCACCGGCCATTCCTTGCGTGCCCTTATAAATATTCCGGTCGATAATAATTCCACCACCCACCCCTGTTCCAAGAGTGATCATGATGAAACTGTCAAAATTTCTGCCAACACCAAAGTGTAAAGAGCCAATTGCAGCTATGTTGGCATCATTCTCAATTTTGCAGGGGATACCGGTTCTTTGAGTGATTTCTTCAGCGGCTTTTACGACCGTCCATCCGGGTAAATTTGGCGGGTGTTTAACCGTTGTCTGATCTTTTGAAACCATTCCGGGTAAACCCAATCCAATCCCGATAATTTCATACTTCCTGTTCAGATCCCCAATAGTTTCTGCAATGCGATTCAGGATGTGATCTTTTCCGAGCTTTGCCTGAGTTGGGGTGGTTACCTGTTCTACAATTCCTTTTTCATCATCAACAACGGCGGCTTTAATGTTGGTACCACCAAGATCAACACCAATGGCTTTCATTCAATTACATTTAGAATCTTACGGTTCCGGTATTTTTGAGAAGATAATGGGCTGACTATCCTAAGCCAAACGGTACTATTTTTCACGTTTCACTTTATAGACCGTTTCTCCGGGCTTTCTCATCCCATATTCTTCCCGGGCAATTTTTTCGAGGAGGGCAGGATCTTTATCCAAATTTTCAATTTTGATTTTAAGCTCTTCGGATCGCTCGTTCAGCTCAGCTGTTCGTTCTTTGAGCTCTTGCTTTTCGGAGTATAAATCCCACCTTGTCTTCAGGCTGTACGAATCAATAAAAGCAAACCAAGCCACTACAAACGCTGTTAGCAAAAGTGCGAGAAAGGACTTTTTCCAGCGTAATGGATTTAAAAATTGTAGGTTCATAAATATGCCTGTAGATTTTCGTTGGCATGTCAAAATACATTAATTTGGCTATTAAGTACAATCCAGTGTTTTGTATTCTATGAAAAAGCTTACCGTTTTGATTGGAACCTTTACGTTGATGTTTTCACCCCTCACGACCTATGCCCAAAGTGAGGAATGGATTCAGGCGTACTTTAATATGCCCGCCGACCACTCCGTTGCTGCAGGTAATAACCTCAGCAACAGTAACCAAGACCTGATCGGAACCCTTGAGCAACTTATCGATTCAGCCTCAACCAGCATCGACTTCTGTATTTATGATTTTGAACACCCGCGCATAGCTCATGCCCTGGTTCGTGCCAAGAACCGGGGAGTTCGCATCCGCGTGGTTACCGACGATCACAACCGAACCGACGGCGGTGATTACGACCTTGCAATATGGACTATTCTTGCTACCGGCGGCATCCTTTCTATGGATGATGACGGCGATATCTATAACCCTGACGGAACCATCACTGATCATGACCTGGTGAACAACGGCTCTGATATGCACAATAAATTTGCTGTTATTGATTACCTGAGTCCATCTCCGGATGATGATTACGTATGGACCGGCTCAACCAACATGACTTTCACCGGGGCTTATAACACCAATCATACCCTCATCATAAAAGACTCGGACATAGCTAAAATCTATACCGAAGAGTTTGAACATATGTGGGGCGATTCCGATGAAACCCCGGAAGTTAACCGGGCCGTATTTCATAAAGACAAAAAAAATGTAGGTCAGAATGTTTTTGATGTAGGCGGAACGCGGGTTGAAGTGTATTTTGCTCCGGTGAACCGGGATAGATCCAAACCGAGTGTAAGCGAGCGATTGGTTTCTCTGATTCGGGAAGAAGCCCAGCATGACATCAACTTTCTGGCTTTCGCCATCACCCCGGACATTCCCATCAGCCGCCAAATGTGGGATCAATCATCCACCGGAGATGTTCTGCTTCGCGGGGCCATAGACCGCAGCTTTTACAGCCGGTATCAAAGTGCCGGTGAGATATGGGGAATTGATTCCGCCCGAATGAGCAACCGGATGATTTTACCGGCCAACGAACTCCGCAAACTTCACCATAAAGTAATACTGCTTGATGCTGAACATCCGGATTCTTCCGACATTGGGGTTACCGTTGCCGGTTCTTATAATTTCTCCATGAATGCGGAAATGAACAATGACGAGAATACCGTTATCATTTTTTCTGATGAGATCACCAATCAGTTTTACCAGGATTTTATGGGCGCTATGAAACGAGCCAGGAACGAAGCCTTTCCTCCTGCTCCACCTTTGGATACTGACCAGTGGTATGAAGTCTTTTCTGTTACTGATGGCAGCCGCTTCGAAATTGAGATAGCTCCCGGCTTTGGATATGGTGTTCGTTTACTTGGAGTGGATATCCCAACCATCTATGCCGGGCAGGATTCGGCTGAGTATTACTCCGGTGCTGCAGCCGATTACCTGCAAAATCTGCTGGAAGGGCGAAAGGTGCGACTTAAGGGCTATAATGGATACGAACCTGAAGCAAGATATAACGCCTTTCAAGCCTATGTGGAGTTGCAATATGATAATGGCCCGGTAAGCCTGAACAAGATACTTCTGGAAAAAGGCTTCGGAACCACCTCGAGCTACTACCGCCAAAATGAAGACTCGATCGCATCATTTAGAAGATATCAGGAAATGGCAAAGGTTAATGAAGAAGGCCTGTGGAGACATCCCGATAGAATAGGTACAAAAACCCTGCGAGCTAAAGAAGTAGATACCGGAAGCCCCACCAATGTGATGTATCCAATCAATATAAACACCGCCGATGAGGCAACCTTGCAGCTGTTGCCCGGCATTGGTCCGGCTTATTCAAAACGTATTGTTCAGTACCGCTTGGAGAATGGAATTTTTAAAAGCGTAGATGAGATAACAAACATTCGGGGTATCGGCCCGAAAACGCTTCAGAAGTTGCGCCCTGTTATTACGCTGGAATAGCTGCCCATAAAAAAACCCCATCCGAGATCAATCGTATGGGGCTGGTCAAGAGAGAGTCATTAAAAAAACTCATAAGATTGTGTGAATCGGGAGGGGCTCGAACCCTCGACCCACGGCTTAAAAGGCCGTTGCTCTACCAACTGAGCTACCGATTCTCAAGTAGATTCCAAAGATAAGGCATTTATCAATTAGAGTACAAGGGAAAAATGAATTTTCTACTCCTTTTTTTCATTGCCTGTATCCAAAATCTGAACCAAATCAGTTTCGATCAGTCGGTGTGGTTTTTCTTCTATTCGTCCTACCTCCGTAGTGCCTTTTAAAACCAACACGGTGGGAATATATTTGATATCAAACTTATTTAAAAATTCTTCGGGAAATTTTTTTTGCCGGTCCACAGCAATGTATTGAACACCGATATTGGCATTCTTCGCAAGTTCTAAAGTTTTCATAAGGCCCGGAATATATTTCTTGGATTCCCGGCACCAACTACCCACAAATACCATCAGCTGAACAGAGTCCTGATGGGCTGATAAATACTCGGTGGACTCCGAATCCGGTTTGTAGCGATCTATATAAATGTCGTAGATACGGTCGTTAGCAAGAATTTCTTCTTTTGTCACCGGGCCGGTTAAATCTTGCTGTTGTGCCTTTAAAGCTGAAGGCCATATCAAGCAAAACATAACAACAAATACAAACCACCTTGCAGAGTTCATAAGGATTTCTGTTTTTTGGATAGTATCTTCAGTCAAATTACCATCTTTCATTGTCAATTATGCCAAGCATTTTCACCAAAATTATTGAAGGGGATATTCCAAGTTATAGAATAGCAGAGGATAATAAGCATTATGCTTTTTTGGACATCAATCCTTCTGCAGAAGGCCACACTCTTTGTATCCCCAAAAAAGAAGTGGACTATATTTTTGACCTGGAACCTTCGGAGCTCTCTGAACTGAATCTCTTTGCCCAAAAAGTAGCAAAAGGAATTGACGAGGCTCTTCAGCCCATCCGAACCGGGATTATCGTTGAAGGAATGGAAGTGCCCCACGCTCATATTCACCTGATTCCCATTTATAAAGAATCCCAACGATTTAGCCTGGGCATGCAGGTAGGAGTAAGTGAAGAACGAATGATGGAATTGGCTAAAATCATTAGTGAAAAAGTAAGCATATGAACATACTGATTATAAACGGACCGAACCTGAATCTGCTTGGCAAACGAAATCCCGGCATATATGGGGCAAAAAGCCTGAAGGACCTTGAATACTATCTGATTGATGAGTTTCCCAAACACCATCTGGAGTTCTTCCAAAGTAACATTGAAGGAGAACTGATTGATAAAATTCAGGAAGCCATGGAAAGTGAGGTGCACGGAGTAGTAATTAATCCAGGGGGCTACTCACACACTTCTGTTGCCTTACGTGATGCGTTGGAACCGCTGGACATCCCCAAGGTAGAAGTTCATATATCCAATATTCATGCCCGCGAAGAATTTCGGGAGAAGTCTGTCACCGGGGGCATCATGGACGGCATCATCACAGGATTTGGAAAGTTCAGTTACGTGCTTGGTATTCAGGCTCTGGAAAAGCTAACCGAATGAGCACGTGGATACTTTCTTTCAACTTAAACGCTCGCATTGACAAAACTTAAAGAACTCTTTTCCGATACGCTTGTTTACGGTATAAGCAGTGTTGTAGCCCGGTTCATAGGTTACCTGCTGGTTCCGCTTCATACCGGCGTATTCAGCGAAGATCAGTACGGGATCATCAGCCTGATTTTTGCGGCCATCGCCTTGTTCAATGTGGTTTTTACCATGGGGATGGAATCGGCCTATATTCGGTACGGCAAAGACCGCGACAAAGCGAAGGATATTTTTAAAACGGTACAGCTTTTCCTGTTGGCTACTTCCGGGATTTTGGCGTTCATCATTTGGGGTGCAGAACCCGTTGTGGCCCCAATCATAGGCCTGGAGCCCGGCGACCCTATTCTCTGGATTATGCTGGGGATTCTCTTTTTTGATACCCTTGCTGTTGTGCCTTTTGCAGAACTTCGACTCGTTCGGAGATCAGTTCTCTTTGCCGTTCTAAAAACCGGAAATGTAATTGTAAACCTTGGACTGAACTTTTATCTCATTCTGGGACTTGATTACGGCATTGAAGCTGTGTTCATCAGCAACCTGGTCGCCTCACTTCTTACGGCTTTAGCTATTTGGGTATTTACCATCCCCATGTTTATGGGAAGCTGGAATACCGCTTTACTTAAAAAAGCCTTGCTGTTCGGACTCCCTTTTATCCCGGCCGGTTTTGGTCACGCGATCAATGAACTGGTTGACCGTTTTTTCCTGAAAGCCATGGATCAATCTACCATCGATGCTTTATATGGTGCCGGCTACACCTCTGACGATATCGTCGGAATTTACAGCGCCTGTTATAAACTGGCCGTTTTCATGCTTTTAATTGTACAAATGTTCAGGATGGCCTGGCAGCCTTTTTTTATGCGTCAGTCGGAAGAAGAATCTGCCCCAAAAACCTTCTCCCAAACCTTTTCTTTATTTAATGCGGCAGCCGCTTTCGTTTTTCTGACTGTCGCTTTATTTGCCGAACAAATTGTTTCCATCAAAGTGCCCGTTCTGGATTTCTACCTGGTGGACCAGAAGTTTTGGGAGGGCCTCACCATTGTTCCGATTCTGTTGATGGCCTACTGGTTTCAGGGGTGGTATATTAATTTTTCAGCCGGAATTTTTATCAGCGAAACTACCAAACGCCTCCCTCAAATCACCTTGATTGGAGCAGGCATAACCATTATCGCCAACCTGATTATGATTCCGTTTTTCGGTATGATGGGCTCTGCTCTGGCCACTCTTAGCAGCTACGCCGTTATGGCCTTGCTGATCTATTATTATTCTACCAATGCTTTCGATGTACCTTACAAACTGGTAAGAGGATTTGCAGTGATGGGCATTGCTGCCGGTCTATTTTACCTTAAACCCACCATTGTTTCGGCAGGACTTTCAGAACTTATTGCTTCCTTTTTACTGCTTCTCACCGGGTTGCTCAGCATCGGATTTATCACCTACACGGCTGTTTTTTCGAAAGAATAGCCCTATATATTTTCCATTTGACCTATCCCCAAAAAGTGAGTTAATTCACTGGTGGAGATGAAGTTACCCAACAACTGCCTCCTCACATCATCAGATATTATTGAATAATTAATTTTGAGTTCCGGGATATTATTATGAACACGAAAGAACGAGTCGGGATTTATGTAGATGCCGTAAATGTTACGATGAATGGAGGGTATGGACTACGCTACGATATTCTCCGGATGTTTGCCTGCCGTGGAGGGGGAATTGCTGCCCGCCTCAATGTTTACCTCTGCTACGACTCCGACCGCCTCAAAGAAGATCATGAATATCGACAGAAAACACAGCGCTTCTGTGAGGTTTTACGGGATTTTGAGTACAAGGTGACTGAGAAACCGGTTCAAACCTACACTAATCATGAAACAGGCGAGAAGATCTCAAAATCCACCATTGATATGGACATGGCAGTAGATATGCTGGTTCAGGCCGACCATCTCGACAAGATTGTATTGCTAAGCAGCAGCGGGAGTTATGTAAGTGTGGTGAATGCCATTCAAAACAAAGGCTGTCGGGTTGAAATGGTCGGCTTTGATAATGTCTCCTCGTCCCTGAAACGAGCGGTGGACTCCTCCGTTTCGGGTTACCTGATTCCCGGGCTGCTTCCTATCGAATCACCATATGATTGGGGTGAGAACGGGTCGCGTGTTCGTGGGGTTTGCTATGATTTCTCCCAGGATGAAGGCTATGGGTTCCTGCGTTTCCTGACCCGAAAAAATGATTGCCTGTGGATTACGGACTCCCGCGATGAAGATTCCCCCTATAAAACCGTGTTCGCTCATGTGTCCCAGTTTGAAGAGGATTTTGATGCTCACTACCTGCCCAGCCGGGAGCTCATTTTTGAGTTTGATGTAACGGAAAATGATAAGGGGTTGATAGCTGAAAATATCGTACTGGTAAGTGCTCCGTAAGTTCGTTATTTGTTGATTCGTTAATGCTTATCACCATTTGAACATCGATCTCTCGCTTAGGCGAACACCAAAAACGTCTATTCTATGGTTACGCTGTCATCGTCGAAGCCATCGTCTTTGTTGCCTTTCCAATCTTTGTAAAAGCTAACCAGGTTAGAAACGGAGTAGGTCAGCATAAAAAATGCGATCAAGTAAGTTACTGAATCCGGGTTCATAATAATAAGGACCGCAGTGATAATAGTAATCACCCCAAGAATGGAGAGTTGCATGGCAAACAGCATCAGCAGGCCGAAAAGCCCCAGGAAGGATGCAAAGGTAATAGGGATGAGTTCGGGGAAGATGAAAATCAGGACTCCGGTAACGATCGGAAGGGCAATCATTGGGGAAGGCAACCGAAACGCCAGGAACATCAGCCCCAGAGAAAGCAGATAGGCGCCGGCAATGAGGTAGAGGAGGTTTGGAAAAACAAGGGTTAAAATGCCCGTTGCCAGCGTAAGCACCGCATTAAATACCTGTCGTTGTCGGGATTTGTGTTGAAAGCGGTCCTGATAGTTTTCAAACATAATAGTCTATTTAATTTTCTTTTATTGCGCGCAGGATTGTGAAACCATTCCACAATGAGATTGAAACCTTGGTAATTTCCATTAATCCAGCTCCACGAATTCTACATTTCTGCTCTCGGTATCCAAAAAAGCGATGGATGCTTTTCCATCAAAGCCGTTTGCCGTGCCGGGATTTATAACGATGGTTCTTCCGGATTCTTTATACACCATTTCATGAGTGTGTCCCGTGATTACAACATCATATCTGCCTGATTCGATCAGAGAGTCTGTGATTTCAGCATATGTACCGTGATATACCGCAATGGATAATCCTCCCTCTTCAGTTCTCAAAAAATCACCCGCTAGTTCGGCTCCCATTTCTCCGAATTTCGACATCAGCAGGTATTTATCACCATCGTTATTTCCAAAAATCCCTTTCAAATTCAAACCTTCAAAATGCGGAATCATAAACGGACTGCAATAATCTCCGGCATGTAAAATCAGCTCTGCCTTTCGTTCCTTAAAGATTCCGATGGCTTTTTTCAGGTTAGGAATGTGGTCGTGTGTATCAGATATAATTCCAATCAGCATGGTCTTCGTTATTTGTTATTCGTTGAATGGGCTCGCCTCTCACCTGACTCACAAATAACTAAAATTTATTCAAAGCTGAAATCTATTGGTTTGCTATGCAGATCTTTTGAAGTGTTCTCACTTTATATTTCATGTTTCTTTGAACGATCTTTCGGCTTTACTAATTTTAGGGCGTATGGATGAAAAGCATTTTCACATAAAAAATATGGTGTGCAGCCACTGCGCAGAGGTATTGGAAGAAAAGCTGTTGGCCGCTGATTTTGATATTCAAAAAATCGAACTCGGTCAGCTTACCCTTTCAAACCCGGTGACGGCAGATGAATACGAACGCCTCATTCAGGTAGTTCGAAATAACGGCTTTGAGCTGATCAACGACAAAGGCAGCCGGATTGTAGAGCAAATCAAACAGCTAATCATTCAATTGGTTCGAACCGATCAGGAGTTAGAAGGAAATCTTTCTGACTACCTCTCAAAAAAAATCGGTAAAGACTACCAGCAGCTCAGCCGGTTGTTTTCCAATGTGGAAGGAAAATCAATTGAGCGGTATTACATCCTGCAAAAAATAGAACGGGCCAAAGAACTGATTGTTTACGGAGAACAAAACCTCACCGAAATTGCTTATGAGCTGGGATACAGCAGTCAACAGCATTTCTCACGGCAGTTCAAAAAAGAAACCGGGCTATCGCCTTCTCACTTTAAGGAAGTGAAAGAGAACAAGCGAATCTCTATCGATAAGCTCTGACAAAATCCTGCACAAGAAATACAGAATACTGCAATTCAGTCTGTGCCAATAGGGCTATCTTGGGATCAAATTAACAAATCCTTTATGATCTCATTCCTCAAAAAATACCGGGAAGTCGCCATTGCCTCCGTTTTCCTGATTGCTGCTCTGATTGCTCAGCATGCTTTTTCCTTTACAGGCCAGGAATATGTGTATATCTCCCTCTTTGTCATTTCCTATTTATTTGTTGGGGGCCCCGTATGGATGAAAGCTTATCGGTCGGTAAAGAAAGGAACCCTTTTCAGTGAGTTTTTCCTGATGGGCATTGCCACCGTTGGAGCCTTTGCTTTGGGAGAATATGCTGAGGGAGTAGCTGTGATGCTCTTTTATATGATTGGAGAGTATGCTCAGCACGGAGCTGTTACCAAGGCACGGCATTCCATACAAAAACTGATCGAACAGCAACCGGATATTGCAACGGTTGAAAGAAATGGTGAAACCGCACAAATTCACCCGAATCAGGTTGAGGTTGGGGATGTCATTCTGGTTCGCCCCGGCGAAAAGGTGCCTTTGGATGGTGAATTATTGAGTGGAAAAGCATCCTTTAATACAGCCGCTCTCACCGGAGAATCAAAGCCTGTGAGCCTGACTAATGGGGAAGAAGTATGGGCCGGGTCCATCAATCAGGATACGCTGGTTCGAATTCGGGTAAGCAGTGAGTTTGAGGACACCAAGCTTTCTCATATCCTTGAAATGGTTCAGGAAGCAGCTCAGCGGAAAGCCCCTACTCAGCGCTTTATGACAAAGTTCGCCAAAGTATATACGCCTATCGTTGTATGGCTGGCTGTGGCTGTGACTTTTGTCCCTTATTTATTTTTGGAGCAGTATGTATTTCAGGATTGGTTTTATAAAGCCCTCGTTTTCCTTGTGGTTTCCTGTCCATGCGGACTCGTAATTTCTATTCCTCTTGGTTATTTCGGGGGAATTGGAGCAGCCTCCAGAAACGGAATCTTACTGAAAGGCTCCGATTACCTGGATCAACTGCGAAAAATGAATATCCTCTTTATGGATAAAACCGGCACTCTTACTGAAGGGACTTTTGAAGTTCAATCGGTAATTACCCATAATGGATTAAGTGAAGCGGAGATCGTTAGCTATGCTGCCTCGCTTGAACAGCACTCCACACATCCTATAGGCAAAGCTATTCTTGCCTTTAAAAACGGTCAGCAACTATTTGAAGTCGAGGACCAACAAGAAATTTCCGGGAAAGGGCTGAAGGGCTTCATAGATGGCCGGGAAGTTTTGGTTGGAAATGCAGAGCTGTTGAAAGGGAGCGGAGTGAAATTAGATGAGGTTTCCTATTCTGAACCTTACACTTTTGTGCATGTGGCAATTGGTGGAGAGCACGCGGGTACCATCCGTATCTCGGACAGAATAAAAGAAGACAGTAAACAAGCCATTCAGCAGCTCAGGGAGAAAGGGATAAATCGCCTGGTAATGCTTTCTGGTGATAACCCGGATGTTGTTTCTTTTGTGGCCAACGAACTGGGGCTGGACGAAGCTCATGGAGGCCTACTTCCCGATGAAAAATACGGCATTGTAAAGCAAGCTCTGGGTAAAGGAAATACTGTCGGCTTTATCGGTGATGGGGTGAATGATGCGCCGGTAATTACCCTGGCTGATGTGGGCATTGCCATGGGGGGCATCGGCTCTGATGCCACAATCGATACCGCCGATGTAGTCATTCAAACCGACCAGCCATCTAAAGTCGCCAAAGCCATCGATATCTCCCGATTCACCCATAAGGTGGTTTGGCAGAACATTGGCTTTGCCCTGGGTATTAAGGTGTTGGTAATGGGACTTGCCGCTATTGGGCTTGCTTCCATGTGGGAAGCTATTTTTGCCGATGTGGGCGTTGCGCTGATTGCGATTGCAAACGCCATTCGGGTTCAGAATAAATTTTCTGACGGTGGGTCTATCTTTGATTTATTCAGGGAACAAAATAAAGTTAAAGAGCCTGAGATGGCTGCAGCTTCCTGCTGTGATGCCTGTTAAAATCAGGATCTAACGACCGAACCTTATTCATCATTAAATTAATATCTGGTTCAAGCGTCCGCTTGGACCAGAATGAAACCAGCCTTCATTTTTAAAATCATCCATTGTACAAGCGGGCACTTGCACTATTTCAGATTTCATCACACCCAGCGCCGAACTTTCTTCTTGTACCCCAGAAACTCTTCACCGAACTTTTGTTCCATTACCTGTTCTTCCGGTTTTATCTGGAACTCGTTCATATACCAAATAAAGATTGGGATGAATAGCATGGTAAGCATATTCTCTAATCTTACCACAGCGGCGCAAAGAATGAGAGCCATACCAAGATACATAGGGTTTCGGGTAATTCGATAGACTCCTGATTTCACAAACGCAGTAGTATCCTGTGGTTTATGAGGATTTACAGTGGTTGATTTTCGCCTGAACTCAATGATTCCAAGAAGAATTATTAACCCGCCTATTGAAAGAAATACGCTGTATAACCAATCCGGCGTTTTTAATACCAGAGGTTCAAATGAAAGCCCACGGTCTGTCAGCCACATCAGTACCACACAAAGAAGGAACAGCAGAGCCGGGGGAATTTTCAGTTTTAACCCATTCATGGTGCTTCTAAATTTTGTCAAGCGATTTCCGCTCCGGGTTTTGCAGCTTTTGGTAGTCACTCATGCTCATCCCGGTTATTTCTTTAAACTGTCGCGATAAGTGTTGAAGGTTCTTATATCCTAATTGATATGCAATTTCGCTGAAGCTAAGATTCTCATACTCCACCCATTCTTTGGCTTTCTCAATCTTCAGCCGAATAAAATACTTTTCGATTGTTATTTCTTCCTTTCGGGAAAAAACCCTGGATATACTCGCATAACTCTTTGCAAGGCTGTCAGCCAGGTAATCCGATAATGAGGTCTCATCGGTTTCGAGGTCTCCGGATCCTACCCATTCTATCAGAGTGGTTTTTACTTTTTCTACCAGTATAGAATCTTCACCCTTCAACAAGCCGAAGTTAAACCGATTCAGCTCTTTCTCAATTTCCTTGAGCGTGGGATGATCTCCGATTCGCGTAACTTCAGCCTTTCCTAATTGAACATAATTTACTTCAAGACCAAGTGCTGACAGTGCGGTTTCTATGACCATCTCGCAGCGGTCACAAACCATGTTTTTAATATGCAGCGTCATTTTTTCCATCGCATCAATGTAAAATCCCAAGTGCCAAGCACCAAATTCCTGGACATTGATCATTGGTATTTGGTGCTTGGAGTTTGGTCATCAAATTTAATTGTCCGACCACACTGCAAATTCGTTCCCACTGGGTTCGATGAAATGAAAGCGCCGGCCACCGGGAAAAGAAAAGATATCTTGTACAATTTCAGCCCCTGCATTTTTTACTTTTTCCATTGTGGCTTCCAAATCTTCGCTGTAAAAAATAATCAACGCTCCGCCAGTTTTTGTGGTCGATTTCTTATCTGATTTATAGAACCCACCCTTGAGCCCTTCGTCAGGAAAGTCGCAGTACTCAGGCCCGTAATCCGTAAACTTCCACCCGAAAGCTTTGTTAAAGAATTGTTTTGTAGCCTCCAGGTCTGTTGCCGGAAACTCTACATAATCTATTTTTTCGTGTTCGCTCATATCCTTTCTTTTCCCAAAAATGTAAATAATAACGCACTGTACTCCAACCGTTTATAATCCCGGCCAGCTATGTTTGGTTTAGAGGATTACCTTGGCTATTATTTTAGAAAAACGGTAGCAGGTTATTATCTATGAAGAAAAAGGTTTACAGTTATGAAAATGAAGAGATCAAGGTAACCTGGGATCTGAAGCGATGCATCCATGCAGAAAAATGCGTCCATGGGCTGCCCGATGTGTTTGACCCCAACCAAAAACCCTGGATTCAACCTGAACATGCTGAAGCGGGAGAGCTGACGAAAGTCATTGAGCGCTGCCCAACCGGAGCGTTGCATTACGAACTTAAGATCTCAGATGAGAAAGAGAAGGCACCGGAGCAAAATGTAATCACTATAGAGAAAGACGGACCCATTTATATTCACGGAGAAGTGGTGATTCGGGATATGGACGAGAATATCGTGCTGAAAGATACACGGGTTGCTATGTGTCGCTGCGGCAAGTCTAAGAACAAACCCCTTTGTGATAACTCCCATATTGAAGCTGGTTTCAAAGCTGATACCTCCTTCAATCCGGAGCGTCTTCGCACCGAACCGGTGAATGGCAAGGGCGGAGAGCTTTCCATTAAGCTGTTTGATAATGCACCCTTTCTGGTACAAGGTAATTATGACCTTGTAGGCGAAGAAACGGGGCGGGAAACCTGCAGCAAGAAAATGAGTTTTTGTCGGTGTGGGGGATCTCATACCAAACCCTTTTGCGATGGCACCCACAAAAAAATCGGGTTCATTTCTGAATAATGGCTGTCGTTATTTGTATAATCGTCAATCGTATAATCATTAGCTTTTAAGCTTAAATTCCACTTTCCGAATAACGAATAACTATAAACGAATCAGGAAATGTCCAATCCCAAAATCATTCTTGCTGTTGCTGCTTTCCTGCTCGCCATTGCTGTAGCAGCCGGTGCTTTCGGCGCACATGCTTTAAAGAATACTCTGAGTGCTGAGCGACTCGAAACCTGGCAAACGGCCGTTCAATATCACGCATGGCATGCTTTGGGACTCATGCTTATCGCCCTTATCGGAACTCAGTTTCAGATGGTTGTAACCTGGCCGGCTTCTCTGATTCTGGCCGGTATCCTGATTTTCTCCGGCAGCCTGTATGTGCTTTGTTTAACAGGAACAAGCTGGCTTGGAGCTGTAACCCCTGTGGGTGGCGTGGCCTTTATTGTGGGGTGGGTAATGCTTGGGATACAAATCCTGAGAAAAGGTTTTCAATAAAATAAACACCGGCCAACCTTAACCCAGGTAATCCGAAATGCACATTGAGGCTTTTTACAATTACTGCCAGTCATTGCCCGGAGTTACCGAGGACTTTCCCTTTGGAGAGCAAACTCTGGTTTTTAAAGTAATGGGAAAAATGTTTGCTCTCACCGACATTGAGAGCTTTGAAAGCATCAACCTCAAATGTGATCCGGTTAGAGCTCTTGAACTTCGTGCATCTTATGATGAGGTTAAACCCGGCTATCATATGAATAAAAAGCACTGGAATACGATAAACACTTCCGGTGCTTTGGGTGATGAGTTACTCTTTGAGCTAATAAAACACTCTTATGACTTAGTGGTCGCAAAGCTTCCCAAAAAAGATCGCGAGACCTTATCCTCCTGAACCCGATTTTCCGGGCATCATTCGACTCATCATCTTTTTAAAGAAGCCCCAGAAAAACTCAAACTGGCCAAACATAGCCCCGTAGATCAGCAAAAAAATATTGTAGAGTGGAAGGATAGTTACAAGCCAAACAATTGCCTTAAGCCAGAACGGATCCGTGTCGATAATCCCAATCAGATTGAAAACGAAACGTCTGGCGTAAAGTGCCGTAAAGCCGGTGCAGGCGAAGACGATGAGTATCACCAGTACCTGCCAGTTGCTGGTTATTCCCCACCGGGATTTTAATTTTTGAAGTATTTTCATCACGAAAGTTTTATTTGTCAAAAAATATCCTTTTTCTAAACCTATATGAAGTTAAATAGTTAGATTTATTTGTAGGAAATTTTTACAAAAATACTGATGTGCTTTCTTGCAATTCCTTCCTCCGGCAGGTAGTTTCAGCTGAAAGGTAGGACATTCGGAGTTTATTTGAAGACTAACAATCAGGGTATGCATTCATATGTAATGGAGGCGATTGGCGCCTTTTTTCTTGTATTGGTTTTTGGCTTTACAGGAGATCCGCTCGCCATCGGCTTAACGCTAATGGCTTTGGTTTATATTGGCTCCCGCGTTTCGGGCGCTCACTATAACCCTGCCGTTTCCCTCGCATTCTTTCTGAAGAAAAGGCTTTCCGGTGCTGATTTTATCGGCTATCTGATTGCGCAGCTTTTGGGAGCTTTTCTGGCTGCAACAGCTATTTTCTTTCTGTCCACTTCTGTTTTTTACATTGAACCACCGGCTACCACCAGTTTATATCAACAGGTATTTGCTGAAGTTGTGTTCACCTTCATCTTTGTGTTGGTAATGCTGACCCTGGCACTTACAACAGGCTTTCGTAAAAATTCCCTTTCCGGCTTGGCCGTAGGGCTCACCTTTGGCGGAATGCTTATGGTTGCGACTCCCGTTTCAGGAGGTATTCTAAACCCGGCAACCTCCATTGGTACTGCTGCTTTCGATCTTATAAATGGCGGAAACTCTATTATACACTCTCTGCTTTACACGCTGGCCCCACTAACGGGTGGTGCATTGGCTGCTTTTACATTCAGCTATTTTCATAGATCGGAATTCTGAAAAAGAACCGGCTTCCAACCCCTTCCTCACTCTCTACCTTAATATCGCTTTGGTGAGCATTAAGAATTCCCTTCACAACCGATAAACCGAGCCCTGTTCCTCCCTTATCCCTTGACCGGGCTTTATCAGTCCGATAAAAGCGATCGAATAATCGGTCCAGGTGTTCTTTACCAATCCCCGGGCCAGTATCTTTAATATAAACTTCAACCCGTTCATCTGCCTGCTGAAGACCGACTTCCACTTCTCCTTGTTGCGTATATTTAATGGCATTCGAAATCAGGTTATCCACCACTTGCTCCATTTTATCGGGATCGGCATTTACTTTAAATGATTTCAGGTTTGTTGCCTTAAGCTGAAGTCCTTTTTGCTGAGCAATGGGTTGGTATACTGTCACCACTTCATCTATGATTTTCTTTAAATCAAAAACCTCACGGCTGATAAAGTTTTCATCAAAGTCATAACGCTGCAAAGTTTTGATGTCTTCAAATAGCCGCGCCACTCTCTTGATCTGTTTTTGAGCTGTTACCATATACTGCTTTTTCTTTTCGGGCTGAAGGTTCTTCAACTCTAACATTTCAAGAGCGCCCGAAATAGTATGCAGGGGATTTCTGACCTCATGGGTTATATCCGCAAAAAACTGGCTCTGCTTTTCATTGAGCATTTTCAGCTTCTCATTATCTGCACGCAGGGTACCGGCCATATGATTCAGTGAATCAGCCAGCGTTCCGAATTCGTCATTGCGGTTCAGGTCGATTTTACGGTCCAGATTTCCCTTTGCTATATCCAGAGCAGCCTCATTCAATTGCTGAATAGGAGCCGCCATGTAACGGGCAAATAGAATACTAACCACAATTACCGCCCCGATAGAGAAAAGCATGCCCGCATAGATAATATGGCGTATGCTTGCCGCTGCTGCATAATACTGGCTTTTATCCTGGCTTATTCTCAGGTATTGGGCGGCATTATCAGATTGACCAAGATCAACATAAGCAATGAGTTTCTCCGGGTTTTCATTGGTCCGCACAATCGGATTGCCATCTTTGCTCTCCAGCTCAGTAATCAGGACTTCACTTAAATATGGTTCTACATCTTTAAAAGCGTAATCAGGGAAGGTTAAAAAGCGCACACCACTTCTGTCATATACAGCCATTTCATAGTTCGAAAGCTGAGCCTGTCGCTGAATTTTATCATCAAACAGAGCATTGTCTTTAAAACTGCCGGCTGCAAGGGCTAATGAAAGGGCATCTCTCTCAAACTTTTCGACACCTTCGTCTAATAAAAAACTGCGAATGGTTAAAATAGAATAGGCACTAATCGTTATAACCCCGATGATAAGCAGGATAATGTACGTCCACGCTAATTTAGATCTGATTTTCATGTATGCAGAAACTCTTTATTGAAACCATAACCTAAACCACGGTATGTTTTTATGAGTTTGCCTTCATCACCCATTTTTAACCGGAGGTTCTTAACGTGCACATCTACCGTTCGGTCAAACACATATTTTTCCTCATCAGAAATCTTTTCTAAAATCTGTTGCCGGCTATAAACCAGTTTAGGGTTTTGCAGTATCATTTCTGCAATGGTGTATTCTGTATGTGTCAGATCGATAAGCTCTTCGTTGATATAAAGCTCCTTTGAATCGAGGTCTAAATAAACACGTCCATATTGAACCCAGTTACTCTTCTCCGGAGAACGACGGCGTAATTGTGACTCAACATGGGCTTTAACCAGATTAAGACTTGCCGGTTTTTTGATGTAATCATCGGCTCCTAATTCAAGTCCTTCTATTTCATCTTTCTCCTCATCACGTGCCGTTAGAAAAAGAACCGGTATTTCGTAAACCACCGGGTGTTTTCGAATGTGCCGGCAAATCTCCTTTCCATCGTGATGCGGAACCATGATATCAAGAATAGCCAGGTGTAAATCATTGGCGTTATCATCAATCAGCTCGATAGCTTTTTTGCCGTCTTTTGCCCACAAGACATCAAAGTCATTAAGTTCCAGGAAATTAGCCAGCATCTCGCCGGATTCTTCCTCGTCTTCCACCAACAGAATCGTATGTTTGTTGCTCATTTATTGCTGCGTTTTTTTGCTGCTGTGTTTAAGTGTTAAAGTAAGTTTTTTAGCATTACTTTAACACTTTCACACGTATGTACTCAAATAAAAATCAGAATTTACGCATGAATTACCAAGGAAAAACCGTCTGGATAACAGGAGCGTCATCAGGAATCGGAGAGGCCTTCACCAGAGCATTCTACAAAGAAGGGGCGAACCTGATTTTATCTTCACGCAGACAAGAAGTGCTTGAAGAGGTTAGGTACAGCCTTGGGGACGACACCTCTAACGTTAAAATCATCACGCTCGACCTTATGGATACGGACTCTTTCCCCGAAAAAACCAAAGAAGCCCTGGCTGCTTTTGGCCAGATCGATGTACTGATTAATAACGGAGGTGTTAGCCAGCGGTCAACCGTGATGGAATCTGAAATGAGCACCTTTCGCCGGCTGATGGAGATTAATTATTTCGGTGCTGTTGGGTTAACGAAAGAAGTACTGCCGCACATGGTGGATCGGAAGTCGGGGCATATCATCGTAACCAGTAGTGTAGCAGGCAAAATCGGCACCAAGTTTCGATCCGGTTATGCGGGGAGTAAGCACGCCGTTCAGGGCTTTTTCAACTCTCTTAGGCAGGAGATGTATGAACACAATGTAGCTGTAACATTACTATGCCCGGGTTTCATTAAAACCGATATCTCCAAAAATGCATTAACCGGAGACGGGTCTAAATTCGATAAGATGGGGGATGCCCATTCTAAAGCTATGACAGCTGATGAAATGGTGGCCAAGGTGATGCCGAAAATAACGGCCCGGAAAGAAGAGATTTATGTAACAGGACTCAAGGAAAAATTAGCCCTTTGGGTGCAGCGGTTTTCTCCAACGCTGCTGAACAAGATTTTAAAAAATCAGAAAGTCACTTAGTTCTTTAATCGTGAGCGACTTCACGAATAACTATTAACGAAATTACCCTAACCGTTTTCGTTTTATGAGGTAAGCCAGCAAAGCTTGATCAAACTGTCCCATTGTATCCATTTCAGCAAAGTCGATTTCGAATTCACTGCAGGCCATTCGAAATTGTTTGGTGTATTCTTCCACTTTCTTTTGGTAGTCTTCGCGAACCTGAGCCGGCAACACTTCCACTTCTTCGTCTAGTTCCATGTCTTCAAATACAAACCTGCGGTCCGGGAAATCCAGGTCGCGCTCACTTTTCTTTTCCAAAACGTTGAATAACAACACTTCATGCTTTCGGTGGCGGAGGTGTTTTAGTGCGGATATGATTTCTTCATGTTCATCTATATTCTCAAACAGGTCGGTGATGATGACCACCAGGCTTCGGTGACTTAATCGTTCGGCCACTTCGTGAATAGCCCGGGCTGATGCTGTCTTACGCTTTTCAGGATCATTCTCTTCCTCCCGAATCAGCTCCCGCTCCAGCTCGGTATAAATTTGACGAAGATGGGCATAGGTCGATTTCGCAGGAATGAACGCATCTATTTTGGAATTGAAAGGAATCAAACCGCAGGCATCCCGCTGACGGTGCATCATATACATAAGCGAAGCAGCGTAATGTATACCATACCTGAGCTTAGTCCATTCCCCGAAATGCTTGAACAGCATAGATGAGCTTGTGTCCAGCATCACATAAGAACGAAGGTTTGTCTCTTCCTCGTACTGCTTCACATAAAACCGTTCTTTCTTGGCATATACTTTCCAGTCGATATGCTTGAAGTCGTCTCCGGGATTGTACGGACGGTGTTCCGCAAACTCTACGCTGAACCCATGAAAAGGACTTTTGTGAAGGCCGGAAATAAACCCCTCTACAATCTTCTTGGCACGCAGTTCAAGCGAGGATAATTTCGACAGTATGCCCGGTTCTAAAATCATGATTCATGGTACTATTAATAATCCTAATTCGAAAGCCGGCTCCACACATAATGCTTCATTTGTGATCTAAATGTTTTCAGGGCTTCTGATGCTAAGATTTAACCGTTCTCTTCATTGGCCATGTAATACAACTGCATGATTCGGATTTGATCGTAGCCGATCTTTTTGTTCATCCGGTCGTAAACCACCTTAAGCATATGTGATCCTTTTTCGTCAAAAATCTTAATGATTTCATCCTGCTGCCGTAGTGAAAGTGAAGTAGCTTCCGTGATTCCATCCAACCGAAGATCGTTGCCTTCGTTCAGGTAATCTTTCAGGTGGTTGAGAATCGTAACTTCCTTCACGCCATGTTCTTCGGCCAGATGCTGAATTCTTTGCCCGTTGTTGAAAGCCTTTCCGATTTTTTGATGTAATTCCACATTTTCAAGTTCTTCGGCTTTCTCTTGCAGGGTTTCTTCTTTGGCTTCAATACCATGTTCCGAAGTATACTTCTTGATAACCCCGATAAAAGCCGAACCATATTTTTTGAGCTTTACATCACCCACTCCGTAGAGAGGCAGCAGATGCTCTTTATCTTTCGGGAAGTAATAGGCCATTTCCATGAGTGTGGTATCCGGGAAGATGGTGTAGGGAGGGATTCCTTTTTCATCTGCCATTTTCTTCCGCTCTTTACGAAGAATCTCAAACAGATTTTCATCGTAGGATGCTTCCACTTCCGTTGCCACCCGCGAGGCTTCCTCGTCACTGAGCATAGTGCTGGTTCTATCCAGCGTTCCGTACACATTTTCATCTCCTTTCAGAACGGCATCGGCTTTTTCTTCCAGCTGGAGTACTGCGTATTCTCCCTTTGAGAGATAATCCTGCCGAACCAGCATGCGTGACAGTTGTTCCCACTGGTCTTTGGACCATTCTTTTCCGGAGCCGTATGAATTCAGCTTATCATGCTCGAGCTCCAATACTTTTTTGGCTTTCGAACCCCTCAACACATTAATCACTTGTGTTTTTCCATAGCCTTCTTCCAATTCTTTCACACAGGTAAGTAATTTTTTAGCCTGAAGGGTGAAGTCTTCCACGTCTTCGTCTTTAGACAGGCAATTATCACACATCCCGCATTCATCCTTCGGGTATTCTTCCCCGAAATATTTCATCAGCGGTACTCGGCGACATTTTTTAGACTCTATGAATTTGAGCAGATCATCCAGGTGCTTCTCTGCAATCTCTTTTTCCTGCCCATCTTTCTTGTTTATGAAGTATTTGATCTTCTGAGTGTCTGCATAACTGAACAACATCACACAATCGGAGCGAAGGCCATCACGTCCTGCACGACCAATCTGCTGATAGTATTGCTCAATGTTTTGCGGCATGTCGTAATGCATCACAAATCGAACATTCGGCTTGTTGATTCCCATCCCGAATGCAATAGTGGCCACGATGATTTGGATATCATCCCGAATAAACTTTCGCTGATTAATGGCCCGGTCTCGGTCAGATAAGCCCGCATGGTAGGGTTTTACCGAATAGCCTTCATCCTCCAGCTCCTGGTAGAGCTCATCTACCTGCCGGCGGGAAGTACAGTAAATAATACCGGACTGATTCTTCCGAGTATAAAGGAAGTCTAAAACCTGGTTGGTTGGGTCGTCTTTATCGGCAATCTTCAGGAACAGGTTCGGACGGTCAAAGCTGGCTATAAATTCTTCTGACTCCCCAAACTCCAGCGTTCGCATAATATCTTTTCGTACACGCGGAGTAGCCGTAGCGGTCAGCGCCATACAGGTAGTGTCAGGGAATAGTTCTTTTCGAACCTCTGCCAGCTGGCGGTAATCCGGGCGGAAGTCGTGCCCCCACTCAGAAATACAATGAGCTTCATCTACTGCAAACAAATCTACCTTAATGTCTTTAAGCAGATCTTTGGTTTTGTCCATCAGCAGGGTTTCCGGAGCTATGTATAACAGTTTGGCCTTGCCCTGCAACACCTGTCGCCGGTTGTATCCGTAAGCTTCCGGTGAGAGGGAGCTGTTCAGGTGCACCGCATTGATGTCATATTCACGAAGTTGTTCTACCTGATCTTTCATCAGCGAAATGAGCGGAGACACTACCACGGTCAGTCCATCAAATAACAGCGCCGGAATTTGATAGCATAGTGATTTCCCGCCTCCGGTGGGCATAATTACAAGTGCGTCTTTTCTCTTGAGGGCCTGGTCTATAATGTCTTCCTGCAGCGGGCGGAAGGTGTCGTAGCCAAATGTTTCTTTTAGGGTAGCTTTTGCTTCTTTGATCACAGATTCGTGGATTTTGGGATATCGCAGATTACACATTGCCTATTCAAGTCTGCGAATCTTTAATTCTTATAATTTTTTAGTTGAGCTATACGTCTAAAGGTAAGGCTGTTTTCACCAAAATTTAAAAGTAATGCTACTTCCAGTTTATATGCCTTTAAATAGTTTAAAACCTGAGAGATATGTTGATTATTAATCTCGCCAACGGCTTTTAATTCAACTAAAACTTTTCTTTCAACGAGAAGGTCAACTCTTCGGGAGCCTACTTTAATATCTTTGTAATACAGTGGCATCGTTATTTCACTCTCAAAACTCAGGCTCTGAATTGCTAATTCATGCTTCATACACCGATGATATACCACTTCTCGAAATCCATTTCCTAATTCTGAATGGATATTCATAGCAGCGCCAATGATGGCGCCTGTAAGCTTTTTGTATTTAAAATCAGGAGTATTGCTCACGCTTTACCTATTAATTCTTGTTTAATAGTTAGAGCAACTTGAGCAACATTCCTTACACCTTGATCACAGATTTGTTGGATGAATGGATTTCAGGATTATAAACCAAATGTTATTTCCATAAAAATGTAATCCATTAGTGGTACATGACTGAATCTGTGCAATCCCAGAATCCTGCAAATCTGTGATCCTTATTTAGAGAGGTACAAGCTTTTAAACTCGTACGGCTTCTTGAAGTGATCATCGTTGAAGTCTTTAGCGAAGTAGATGCTTTCACCGGTTGACTTCATCTCCGGCCCCAGCTCTTTCTTCACTTCCGGGAACTTATCAAACGGGAATACCGGCTCTTTGATGGCCCAGTTTTCCAGTTTCGATTCCAGGTCAAAGTCTTTGAGTTTGGCTCCCAGCATCACTTTAACACCAATAGCAGCTTCCGGGCGTTGCGTTGCTTTTGCAAGGAACGGGATAGTTCGCGTGGTTCTTGGATTTGCCTCCAGTACATACACCTTGTCATCTTTGACGGCATACTGCACGTTAAGGAATCCGAGAATCTCCATGTTCTCAGCAATCTTCTCCTGATACTCTTCTATGGTTTTGATGGCCTCATCACTTAAAGAATATGGAGGCAGCACAGCGGTTGAGTCTCCGGAATGAACACCGGCCGGTTCAATATGCTGCATAATTCCGGCTATATGAAGCTGGTCTCCATCGTAAACCGAGTCTACATCTACCTCAATAGCATGTTCCAGATACTTATCAATCAGGAAAGCGTTTTCGGGATGGGTCTTCAAAATATTGGCCACATACTTGCGCAGCTCCTCTTCCTTCACCGCAATTCGCATTCCCTGTCCGCCCAATACATAACTCGGACGGATCAGAACCGGGTAGCCAATTCTTCCGGCGATCTTAACCGCTTCCTCAACCTCTCGCGCCGTACCATATTCGGGAAACGGAATGTCGAGTTTTTTCAGGAACTTGGAGAACTCACCGCGATCTTCGGCAAAGTCGATCATCTCAAAAGCTGTACCGAAGATCTTAATGCCTTCTTCCACAAATCGTTTCCCAAGCTTCAGGGCCGTCTGTCCACCTACCTGCAGGATCACACCCTCGGGCTTTTCATGGTCAATGATGTCCAGTACCCGTTCCCAATAAACAGGCTCAAAGTACAGCTTGTCGGCGAAGTCGAAGTCGGTGGAAACCGTCTCGGGATTACAATTTACCATGATGGCTTCGTAGTCCATCTCTTTGGCCGCCAGTACAGCATGGGTACAGGAGTAATCAAACTCGATGCCCTGACCGATTCTGTTCGGCCCACTGCCAAGGATCAGCACTTTCTTCTTGTCGGTTACTTCACTTTCGTTTTCACCTTCATATGCAGAGTAATAGTAAGGAGTTTGGGCCGGAAACTCTGCCGCACAGGTGTCTACCATCTTGAATGATGGAGTGATACCGAGCTCTTTTCGTCGGTCCCGCACTTTCTTGTCGTCCACTTTCTCTCCGCTTTTACTTAGCAGGAAAGCAATTTGAGAGTCAGAAAACCCGGCTTGTTTCAGCTCAAAGAAATCGTCTTTTGATATCTCTTTTAGCGTTTGGCCTTCTGTTCGGTTTTCAAGTGAAACCATGTAGCGGATTTGCTGCAGAAACCAAGGATCAACCTTTGTAATATCTGCAATTTCTTCGACGGATGCCCCCATCTTGAAGGCATTTCGAATTTGCATGGAGCGGTCCCAGTAGGGCTTAAGTAATCGCTCGCGCACCGTTTTCCGGTCGAACTCTTCGTAGCCGTCGGCTCCTAAGCCATCCCGGCCAACTTCCAGCGATTGCCACGCTTTATTCAATGCCTCGGGGAAGTTTCGCCCTATGGACATCACTTCACCTACTGCTTTCATTTGCGTAGTCAGTTCCTCATCCACATTCGGAAATTTTTCGAAGTTAAAACGCGGAATCTTACACACTACATAGTCAATACTCGGCTCAAAACAGGCAGATGTTGTGCCGGTAATCTGATTCTTCAACTCATCCAATGTGTATCCCACGGCCAGTTTGGTAGCCACTTTCGCGATTGGGTAGCCGGTGGCTTTTGAGGCAAGTGCAGAAGAACGACTCACTCGTGGGTTAATCTCAATGGCAACCAACCGGTCGGACCCGGGCTCCATCGCAAACTGCACATTACACCCGCCGGCAAATGTACCGATGGAGCGCATCATCTTGATGGCCGAATCCCGCATATGCTGTAGTTGCTTGTCGGTCAGTGTTTGCGTCGGAGCCACCGTTACGGAGTCTCCGGTGTGAACCCCCATCGGATCCATATTCTCTATGGAACAAATGATGATCACATTATCATTGGCATCGCGCAGCAGTTCCAGTTCGTATTCCTTCCATCCAAAAATGGATTCTTCAATCAGCACCTGGTGAACCGGACTAAGCTCCAAACCACGCAGTACTTTTCGCTCAAACTCGTCTTCATTCCAAACGATACCGCCTCCGGCCCCACCCATGGTGAAAGAAGGCCGAATCACAATCGGCAAGCCGCCCAGCTCTTCAACAATTTCTTTCGCATCAAGCAACGACTCTGCCGTTCTACTGCGACACTGCTCAATACCGATCTCTTCCATTTTATCCCGGAACAGCTGCCGGTCTTCGGTCAGTTCAACCGCATCAATATCCACCCCGATAATGTGGATGTTGTTTTCTTTCCAGAAGTTCTCCTTCTCAAGGTCACGGCACAGGTTCAATCCGGTTTGTCCGCCCATTGTAGGGAGTACAGCGTCAGGTTTTTCCTTGGCTACAATTTCCCGGATGGAATCGGTGGTCATAGGCAGCATATAGACTGCATCGGCCATAATCGGGTCGGTCATAATGGTGGCCGGGTTCGAGTTTATGAGTACAATCTCGTAGCCTTCTTCCTGCAGCGAACGGCAAGCTTGAGATCCGGAATAGTCAAATTCACAGGCCTGACCAATTACAATTGGTCCGGAGCCGATAATCAGAATTTTATTGATGTCGTCGCGTCTTGGCATGAGTTTCGTTCGTAATTATTTGTTAGTGGTAAATAGATTGTTGGTGATAGATGGATTTTGACGAAGGACGATTGACCGCCGACTGTCATTAGTTCACTTCTGTTCTTTCATCATATCGATGAACTGATCGAACAGGTAGGCTGAATCGTGGGGGCCGGGTGATGCTTCAGGGTGATATTGAACTGAAAACCCCGGGAAGTTTTTGAATTTCAGCCCTTCAATCGTTCCGTCATTCAGATTTATATGGGTAACCTCAGCGATCTTGTCGTCCAGTGAATCTTCATCTACAGCAAAGCCATGATTCTGAGTTGATATTTCAACCAGTCCCGTGCTCAGGTTTTTTACGGGTTGATTGGCGCCACGGTGACCTACGAACATCTTCTTCGTCTTCAGGCCTTCATTCAGCGCCATCAGCTGGTGGCCGAGACAAATCCCAAAGACCGGCTTTCCGCTTTTCTTCGCATAGTCTACCACTTCAAGGGCATACTCGGCAGTTGCTGTTGGATCTCCCGGGCCGTTTGAGAAAAAGTATCCGTCTGCTTCCCAGGCTTTCAATTCCTCAACCGGAGTTTTTGCCGGGAAAACGCGCAGCGTGCACCCCCGCTTATTCAGGTTGTTTATTATGTTTTGTTTGATACCATAGTCGAAGGCGGCTACACGGTATTCATCTTCTCCGTTTACGGTTTGGGCTTCCGACCGGGTTACTTTTGAAGCCAGCTCCAGGCCTTCCATATCATCCCAGTTTTTCGCCATCTGCACCAGCTTCTCTTCATCAAGTTCAGTGCTGGATATGACGGCATTCATCACCCCTTTTTCGCGGATATGGCGAACCAGTTGTCGGGTATCCACTCCGGAGATCCCGGTAATTTCATTGTCTGCGAGGTATTCCTGAAGGCTTCGGTCGGCCATCGGGTTGCTGTATTCCCAGGAAAAGGCACGGGTTATAACTCCGGCCACCATCACCTTTCGGGCTTCATCGTCCCGTGGCATGGTTCCGTAATTTCCTATGTGCGGATAGGTCATCATCATAAGCTGACCGTAATAACTTGGATCGGTGAAAATTTCCTGGTAGCCGGTCATACTGGTGTTAAAGCATAACTCGCCACCTGTTATTCCTTCGTGTCCAACGGCCTGGCCGTGAACTACAGTACCATCACTGAGTGCGAGTATGGCTTTTTTCTGTGGGCGTAGTGACATGGATTAGATGTATTTCGGGTTTAGTGAGTTTGGTTGGGAAAAGGTTACAAACACGGTGTTTGTAACGGGAAAGGCGTTTGATAAAATTTTCAGATCAAAAAAAATCCGACTGCGAATACCGCGCCGGATTTTGAAAATAATATAGGGAAATGGAAATGCCATCAATCGCGCGACCTCCATTTTTGGGTGCGCGGTGGCAGGGCTTCAAAACTATGGATTGCTAAAATGCTGATTTGAGTAAATGCTTGTTTGAAGTTTTCCTAAGATACGGAGCGTGGAGATTGGATTCAATTTTGATTCTGTGTTTTACTGAATAATTAATATAAATTTGTATGTCTTTGGCATTGTGAGGGTTCGAATCAAATCTGGCAGATTTTTCTTACCTATTTCGGACGCCCTTGTATTTGCTAACCGCCCAGTATCCAATCAAGGGCCCAAAAGCCATCAACCAAAATACATAGGTGCTTTCCGTAGCCGACCAGCTCAGGTTTACCAGCTGTATGCTTACAATGGTAATGGCAAAGCCCAAACTGTTTACAATTGTCAGTCCTGTAGCTACATAGGAGGACTCAGAAGACCGGGCCACCATCGTTGAAAACTGAGGGCTGTCGGGAATCACAAATACTCCCCAAAGTATAAGCAAGCATAAGAATAGAACTACCGGAAAGCTAAACGAAAAAGGAACCAGCAGACAACACAATCCTGAAGCCGCCAGCGAGATTTTTGATACCCATTTACTGCTTTTCTTCAGGGACCAATATCCGCCTATGGCACAGCTGATGCCACCAACCCCAATGATTACAAAACTCCAGAAAGATACCGGGATTTCCGATTGATTATTTGTGAGGGCATACCAACTTAACATGACCGGTACAAAAGCCCAGAAGGTGTACAGCTCCCACATGTGGCCAAAATACCCAAAGGCTGCTGATCTGAAATTGGTATTTCTGAAGAGCTTCAGAATAGCACCGGCATCAAATTTAAAGCCTGCTGAGGAAGTTCGATTCGGGCCATCAGAGACGGTCAGGAATAGAAGCAATCCTCCGGCTGTAGCAATTACTGAAGTCCCTGCTATTACATACCGCCAGGGCAGTTCTCCTCCTAAAAACTTCAGAAGATGGGGAAAGGCCGTTCCCACAACCAAAGCTCCAACAAGATAGCCCAGCGCTTTTCCCAATCCTTCCTTGTGCCAGTCAGAAGCTATTTTCATCCCCACCGGATAGATGCCGGCTAAAAAGAAGCCGGTTACAAACCGGGCCGATATAATTTCAACCCCCGATGCCGACCACATCACCAACAGGTTTGCAGCCGATCCGCCTAAAGCGCAAAACAAAAAAACTTTTACCGGCGAAAACCGGTCGGCTACATTCAGAAAAGCAAATAGCAACGTCCCCCCTATAAAGCCGGCCTGAACCGCCATGGTTATATACCCGACAAATAATTCGGCAAGACCCAGCGTGGTGATCAGCTCATCAACAACGGCGTTACCAGCAAACCAAAGAGAAGTACCAGCGAACTGTGCCACTACAATTACAGGAAGTATATGAGCCGGGATCTTTTTATTCATGGCTGCAAAGAAACGAAAGGAGGCGGCCATTGACAAAAGGTATTTTTAAAAGCGTTTACGTATTAAGCTAGTCATGCCGAAACCGTTAACAATGAGTTCCGTAGGGCGTTCTTGATGTAAGCATTACCTAATCACAAATTAACTCAACGTGGCCATGAAAAAACTTAGCCTGTTATTAATCTGCTCATTTATCAGCTTTACCGCTTTCGCTCAAACAGAATTAGAACTTATACAGGATACCCTTACCGACTACATTGAGGGAACTGCCAACGGAGAACCGGACCGCTTGCATAAAGCTTTTCATCCCGACTTCAACCTATATACTGTGATTGGTGACGACAGCCTCAGGGTTTGGGATGGCCAGGATTATATTTCCCGATTTCAGGAAGGGCGAAAAAGCAACCGAATTGGCCGGATTATTTCCATTGATCATGAAAATAATGCAGCTACTGCCAAAGTTGAAATTGTTATGCCCGGACGAGGAGTGTACACGGATTACTTCCTGCTCTTAAAACTGAAAGAGGGTTGGAAAATCATCCATAAAACATATACCGACCGGCCATTTTATGGTGAACAGGAGTAATCTTTCGGCTATTATTTGTGAAGATAAATCCCGGCATTAATTGCCTTTTTCCGACCTTCCGGGCTGATATCATTTTCATGAGCCAGGTAGATCTGAACAAATTTCGTAATGGATTCACTATGATCGTGGACTTTCGAGATCTCGCTGTAGGTAACATCCCTCATTGTATCTGAATCTTTGTCGAGAATTAGAAAATAGCTATAGCCTTTCTGTATGGTAAGCTCGGCACATCGTCGCAAGAGCATGTGTTGAACATCGGTTGGTGAAGTCCTGGAATTTCCACTGAATGAAACCAGATAGCTTTGCCCGGAAAGCTGCTTTTCAGTAAAACCATAGCCCCTGCTGTTTTCAGGGTGATAGGATGTTGCACATCCTGCAATAAAGAAAGTAATAAAAAGAAAGGAAAAGGAAATACTTCGGTATGACATGTGGCACCTCTTTTTTCCAAATAGATACCGCCTTTAACTCCCACATGTTATTGCATGTGCATGCGATCAGGATTTGAATTCTCGTGGGGTTTCCTGAAGTAAAGCCCCCGTCAGTGTTGCCAAGCCACTTACCAATCCTCCCAGCACCCCTGTGATCAAAACCACAACCAACGGCGATCCTACCTGAAGCATTTCGGCGATTCGGGTTGAAAGAATGGCATCGTTGCCGAAGTGAATATACACAGCCTGCCCTCCCCAAAGAATGAACAGGGCCAGGAAACCAAACACAAAAGACGGCCCCGCTTTCTCATTAAACCACCAGCCAAACACAAGCCCCGGTATCGCGATACTCCACCAGGGTAGAAAAAGGTTTAATAAAAAAGCCGTTATTAGAATAAGAATGGTCAGCAGCATAAGGATCCGGATATATCAAAAAAATGACTGTGGGAGTGTAGCAATTATTTCCGAAAACTTTCACTTTTTTCGGTGCCCCATAAGAACCTCCAAGCGTCCAAAGTACCGTGGAGCGTTCGATGGCTGTTTAAGCTACTTTTCCCTTCCCAAACACCGCAACGCTTCCAGGACCTAACGGACGCTGAAAGGTTGCTTTGAATTCAGCCCTCTTTTTGCTTCTTTCCTTCATGATCAGATTTTTAATTTTGTCACTGCTTATAATTTATGGATGTGCTGACAATCCACCCACTGAAGAACAGCCCGAACAATTCATCACCATTTTGGGGATTGCACAAGATGCCGGCTTTCCGCAGGCTGATTGCCTGAAAGAACACTGCCAACAATTCTGGGAGGGAAAAGCAAAGAAACGGCATGTTGTCAGCCTCGGGTTAACCGATCAATCCACCGGACAAAACTGGATGTTTGAAGCCACGCCCGATTTCACCACACAACTGCATCAGCTTAAAAAAACTTCCGGCAATGATGATCTTTCCGGTGTGTTCTTAACTCATGCTCACATTGGGCACTACACAGGCTTGATGTATCTCGGACATGAGGTGATGGGGGCTTCAGAAGTACCGGTTTATGCTATGTCACGTATGAAATCCTACCTGCAAACCAACGGACCCTGGAGCCAAATGGTTGCCATGGAAAATATCTCCTTGCAAGAGCTCCGTTCTGATTCAACCATACGACTAACACCAAGCCTGTCCGTAACTCCATTTTTAGTTCCTCATCGGGATGAATACTCGGAAACGGTTGGCTATAGAATCAGTTCCCCAAATAAGGATGTTCTTTTCATACCCGATATTAATAAATGGCATATTTGGGAAAAGGACATCACAGAAGAGATTAACCGGGTTGACCTGGCTCTTCTTGATGGCACTTTCTATGATTCGGCAGAACTACCCGGCCGGGATATGAGTGAAATCCCGCACCCTTACGTGGAAGAAAGCATCAGGCTTTTCGAAAACCTGCCCGCATCCGAAAAGTCAAAAGTCATGTTTATTCATTTTAACCATACCAATCCGCTTATTCTGGATAGCCCCGAGCGCAGGAAAGTTGAAAAGCTGGGATTTAAAGTAGCTTCAGAAGGATTAACCATCCGGCTATGAATAACTTCCTGAATATATCTCCCGTACTGCCTGCCCATGACCTGAAAGCAGAAATAGAATTTTTTGAGCAGCTGGGGTTTAAAAACGTTTACGATTCTCTGAATTATACCGACAACTTAGACTATGCCGTTCTGCACCGGGAGGGACAGTACATTCACCTTCAGTTTCAATTTGAGAAAGACATGCCGTCTAAGAGTAATGCCCAGCAAATCAAGATTTGGGTAGCCAACTTAGATCTACTGGAATCGGAGTTCAGAGCAAAAGGCTTTGATATCAATCGAAGGGATAACACTCCATGGGGAACAAATGAACTCGGCTTTTACTCACCGGCTCACAATGCCATTATTTTTGTCCAAGACCTGGGTTAACTAATTCGCTGTTTAGCATCAGACGGTTATCTGGATAATATTTCTGCCTATTTTGCGTAAATCCAAAGTTACGCATATATTAAAGTAACTTTTAGGTTACTCTTCGTTTTTAAAATCACCCTCAAACCCATTAGAAGCCATTTATGAACCTTCCTGATTTAGATGTGTTCCAGGTTATCGCCGACCCAACCCGCAGAAAAATCCTTGAAATGCTAACCCGGGAAACGCATACAATAAATTCTTTAGCCGAAAATTTTGATATCAGCAGACCCGCTATTTCAAAGCATGTAAATATCCTTCACGATAAAGGCTTTATCACTATCACAAATAAGGGAAGGGAGCGTCACTGTTCTTTACACACCGACGGATTTCTGGAAGTACAGCGCTGGCTAAGCTTTTTTACCGACTTCTGGAGAAAGAAGATCAGTGATTCTTGATTAAAATCTATGCCGACGCAGGACAAACAGACTTTAACTTGGGATTAGAAATCATTTTTGTAGATTCGATCATTATCTAACTCAATAAAAAGCTATGCGCCGTTTATCGATACTTCTTCTGCTGTTTGTAACCAGCTCTACCCTGCAGGCCCAAACCTATTATCCCGGAAGCTGGGGAGATTGGGAAAAGATATCGCCGGAAGAAGTCGGCATGAATGCAGATAAAATTCAGGAGGCCATTGAATTTGCCCAAGATCAGGAAACGGACAATCCCCGCAGTATGGAAGAAAACCATTATGGCACTTTTGGGCGTGAACCGTTTGGAGATGGCATCGGGCCGTTTAAAGACCGGGGCGAACAAACCGGGATCATCGTAAAAGACGGGTATATCATCGCTGAATGGGGTGAACCATTTCGGGTAGACATGACTCACAGTGTGACCAAAAGCTTCCTCACTACAACCGTTGGAGTTGCTTATGACCGTGGTCTGATTAGGGATGTTCATGACAAAGTGGATGCGTATATGGCTCCTATTTACTTTATGGAGTGGGATGACAATCAAAATAAAGCCGACCGGTTTAAAGAGCCTAAAGTCTTTGAGCCCTTTAAAGGAGATCACAACTCCAGGATCACCTGGAATCATCTTCTGCGGCAGACTTCTGATTGGGAAGGAACTCTGTGGGGAAAACCAGATTGGGCCGACCGACCTTCGGGAGATCGTTCGGAGTGGATGACCCGCGAGCGCTTCGAACCCGGAACCGTGTGGGAATATAACGACGTGCGCGTGAACCTGCTGGCCCTTGCTGCCATGAATGTATTAAGAGAGCCGCTTCCTAAAGTGCTTCGTGAAGAGGTGATGGATAAAATCGGTGCATCCCCCACCTGGCGCTGGATGGGATATGAAAATTCCTGGGTTATTATTGACGGACAGCAGATGCAAGCCGTAAGTGGTGGCGGACACTGGGGCGGTGGCATGTTCATCAGTGCCCGGGACCAGGCCCGGTTTGGACTTTTAACGCTAAGAAACGGCCGTTGGAAAGATGAACAGATCATTTCTGAAGAATGGAATAAAATGGCTCAGACTCCTACCGAAGCCAATTCAAACTATGGCTTTATGAACTGGTTCCTGAATGTAAATGAAGACCGGCTTCCCAGCGCTCCAAAATCTTCTTTCTTTCATCTGGGTGCAGGCACAAATATGGTATATGTAGATCAGGAAAATGACCTGGTTATAGTTGCCCGCTGGATTAAGGGAAGCGCTATGGATGGAGTGGTAAAGCATGTACTTGAGGCCATTGAATAGGCATCTTAATTAGCACTACCTTATTATTTTTAAATTAATTAACCTATTAGGGTATTTTCTAAATAAGATCATTGTAGTTATGCCTTTACACAAGCTATCCGGTTTAATCCTCCTTTTTATTACGCTCGGTTTTTCCAATACTTTCGCTCAATATGCAGATCTGCCTATTACCATTGAAGTAGAATATAACGATGAAGGTGAGCCTACTTTTTATGCAAAGAACGAGTCTTTTACACCATATACTGTAAGTCTGGATTTTTCGTCAGTAAGTAATGCCATGCCTCCCAACCCAAATCCTTATAAAAAGACGGTTCGGTTTGGAAGGACCCGGGTTCTTGAGATTGAAAAATCAGGAATGGCTGATTCTTACGTGAGGTTTTCATACACCTATTCTTATAATATCGGGTGCATGGACACTGAGGCGGATGAGCTGGAGTATTTACTCCCGGTTGCAAAAGGAAAAGCCACTGAAATATTCGGGCTCAAACATATTGGCGAAATGTTTGATAAAGAAACTCCTGATGATTTCTATGCACTTGGCTTCAGGGCCGAGGCCGGAGATACGGTTTACGCGAGCAGAGGTGGAACCATCACAGATATTGAAGTTGATCACGATGATTCTGAGACAGAAAATTATTTCACTTCGAATTATAACTATGTTCAGGTAGTACACGAAGATTGCACCTTTGGGTCATACTCTCACCTGAAGAAAGACGGCATCTTTGTGGAAATCGGTGATGATATTGTGGCCGGTGATCCTATCGGTATTGTAGCTTCGAAAGAAGATGAGTCTGAAATCGGCTTTCGTTTCACCCTCGCCTACAAAAACGATGACTACAGAAGCGGGTCTGACGATAAGTACTGGAATTATGCTGTTCCCCTGTTCCGTACATCCGTTGAAAAGAATGCCAAACTTAAGCCCGATCATATGTACAGAGCCGTACATCCGGTAGATATTATCACTCAGGAAATGGGGTGGTTTGAACGAAGAAGATGGAAAAAAAGAAACCGATGACCACCTCATGAATAAAACAGCGATTGTTATTGGCGCTACCGGGCTGGTAGGTTCTCATGTGTTGAAGCAGCTTTTGGAAGACGACCGTTATGTAAGCGTGAGGGTTTTTCACCGGCGGAGTACAGGAGTTAAACATTCCAAACTGGAAGAACATATTGTTGATTTCGAAAACATGGACGAATGGAAACACTTACTCACTGGAAATGAACTGTACTCTGCATTGGGCACCACCATCAAACAAGCCGGCAGCCAGGAAAAGCAATACACCATCGATTTCACCTATCAATATGAAACAGCAAAGGCGGCCGCTGAAAATGGCGTTGCCAAGTTTTCACTGGTTTCATCAGCCGGTGCAAATGCGGAGTCCCGGGCTTTTTATACCAAGCTTAAAGGCGAGCTGGACGAAGCCGTTAAAGAGCTGCCCTTTAAAGTTATCACGATCCTCCGCCCCTCATTCCTGGATGGTGACCGAAGTGATAGTCGGTTAGGCGAGACCATCGGAATTTTTATGGCCAGAATTTTCACCAAAATTCCGGGCCTTAAAAAATACCAGCCTATCTTTGCAGGAAAGGTTGCAGAAGGAATGATCAATTCTCTGCACAAGTGCCCTGAAGGATATCACATCTTTGAGCTGGATGAAATCTTCTACCTGTAGCGTACATTAAGAAAAACTAACGCTTTCCCGGCAATCCTGCCAAAAATCATCATCGTATGTATAGCCAAACAAACTTGAGCTATACCAATGACAGACTATTCCGATATAATTTATTTGATGGCAGCCATGCTGCTTTTTTCCCTGATGTCCACCAACATCTCCAAAAGTTTTCTGGCTGCTTCAGAAAGCATGGTAACCGCGGGTACTGAAAACCGATCCATCGCGCTTGCCCAGGATGAAATTGAGCAGGTTAAGTTGCTGAGCCGGGACAAAGAAAATCAACTTAAAGACGGGCACAGCAGCTATATGTTCGCTGACTACCCCAAGAACAAAACCAATGTATATGGTTCTGAGAACCAGTACGATGAAACCTTTCGGGTAGAGGCAACCTCCGAACTCATTCAAGAGCCCGACCCACTGCTTAACCGATACCTGGTTACTGTGACCGTGTCTAATACGGTTAAGGAATATAATTCTGAAGCAACTCTTGTATTCATTAAATCCTTTGAAAAATGAATCTGAATATATTTACAAGCTTCGTGGTTGGAGGGCTATTCCTGCTCACTTTGCTGGCTTTCAATAATTTCGTTTTCAACTCAGCTGTTGAAACCACTACGGGGGTTATTACTGAAAATTCCTTCGATACCATCGTTGAAATCCTTCAGAATGATATTAACAGACTGGGATACAACACCGGCACGGCAGACAATATCCTGACAATGACCGGTGGGAAATTCGAATTTAAGGGCGATATATACGATGAAGACGGAAGCGGATCCGTTGCCGATTACAACACCGTTGAATGGCACCTGACTGCCAATAAGGCGACCTCCACTGACAATCCCGATGACTATATCCTGACCCGCACCTTCGATCCTGATCCTTTTTTCAGCGGAGACAGCGAAGAACTGACCTTCTATGTCACTCACCTGGAATTTAAATATCTGGATGCCAATGGGAGCGAAACCAACGACCCCGAACTTGTAAAACAAGTTTCCATTGAGCTGGTCCACGAGTCAAAAAACTCATATTACGTCAGCACCAAAGGGTCTGAAAAATACTACCGTTCGGTATGGAACCGGACCATTGTACCCAACAACCTAACTTTTTAAGAACCTACTGTTATGGGACGATCCATGTTAATTTTAGTGGCCGGATTTATGATAATCGCCGGCGTTATCACGAACTCAAACAATCGCCGGGCTATGATGCTGCCACAGAAGTCTGCGCAAAACATCAGTGAAGCTCAGGCAAAAAACTCCGCCGTTAGCATGATTAAGATGGGGATTGAGAAAATCACCATCGATAATGAATGGGATGGGGAAATATCGGACGTGAGCTCACTGCCCGGTTCGGCTTCCCTTGAACTGTACGACTCCCAGAGCTCTTCCTATCCGGAGGGAATATCGGTTGGTCAGGGTGGCTGGGACGAGTACAAAGTACTTCTGTACAGCGAGGCTACCTACGGAAATTACACCGCTGTTGTTGAAGTGATGATGCGCCGGGACTCCTATTCCAAATATTCCTATTTCTCGGATGAAGAGCGCAGCAGCCTGCTGGGTAACTCAGAAATTTATTTTTACTCCTCGGATGTCATTTCCGGCCCTATTCACACCAACGGCACCTTCCGAATGTCGGGAACACCTACTTTTTATGGACACGTGTCGAGCCCAAATAACTGGCAAAGCCGGAACTTATTTGGAGACAACCCTGACTTTCGAAGTACTACGGATTTCAACTCTCCGGAACGCCCGCTCCCAACTCAAACACAGATTAATGACCTGAAAAGTGCCGCTAACTCAACCGGGCTTACTTTCACCAACCAGATCGATGTCACCTTTCAGGACGACGGCTCTGTTTCTATTTCAGAGTATGACGAGGCCGCAGAAGTCTGGCTCCCTGCTCAGGAATATGCTGCCCCTGAGCATAACGGAATCATATCCACCACCAAAAAGGCTTCGGTTAAAGGAACGGTAGCTGGTCCGTTAACTCTGCACTCAGAAGATGACATCGAGATTATGGGCGACCTTGAATACTACGACGACCCCCGTAATAATGAAGTTTCTGCAGACCTGCTTGGGCTGGTGAGTGAGAAGGATGTGATTTTAGATAAAGATGCCCACACCTATAAAGGCTCTGCCGATGTAAACCTTCATGCCTCTATCATGGCCATGGGGACCTCTTTTCGTGTTGAGAACTACAGCTCGGGCGGCTATAGGGGGAAAATAAATTTACTGGGCGGCATCATTCAAAAAAACAGGGGGCCGGTTGGCACCTTTGGAGGCTTTTTTGGAGATACCGGGTTTTCAAAAAACTATGAATATGACACCCGGCTGCGATATTCAATTCCGCCCTACTTTCCGCGTGAAAGTGTGTTCTCTATACTTTCATGGAAAGACCGTGTAATCGTTAAAAACTAATCTCTCTTATCAAATAAATTCTAATTTCATGTATCAAAACATAATCAAAATCAGCCTTGCACTGGTACTTTCAATTTCAGCTTTTGCTTCGGCCTCGGCGCAAACCACCGTTACCTTCAACCTTGATATGAAAAAAGCATTGCAAGACAGCCTTTTTATTCCCTCTACCGATAAAGTAATTCTTGTGGGGGATGTTCGCCCCCTGAATGGAATCGATGATATTTATCTTAGAGATGAAGAGCCTATAGATAGTATTTTTACTGCAGAAGTTAGATTCAAGCGTTTTCTGGATGGAGATCAGGTCTCATACAACTTTGTGCTGGACACCCAATCAAAAAAGTATGAAGAACCCCGCCCGCGCTCGCTCCGGCTTTCAGGGAATGAGATGATTCTTCCTCCGATTCAGTTTGGCGCAACCGCCTGGTAACCAATCCTGCTCTTTATTCCTTAAAACCCTCTTTCTGGGGGTTTTTTATTTTTGAAAGTGATGGGTATTGATTACAATCGGATACACTTTTAACAAGTCTGTTATCCGTATGAAAAAATTATGCTCCCTGATTTTCCTTTCCCTTTTTACCCTAACCTGCTTTGCTCAAACTTCGGCCGACCTCAAGAAAATAATCGATGAGCGGGCAGATGATATTGAGCAACAAGTTATAGACTGGCGCCGGCACTTTCACGAAAATCCCGAACTATCTAACCGTGAATTTGAAACGGCCGCTTATATTGCTGAGTACCTGAACGAACTGGATTTAAAAGTGGAAACCGAAGTGGCCCATACGGGAGTGGTTGCTCTTTTAGAGGGCGGAAAACCGGGCCCAGTTATCGCTTTGCGTGCCGACATGGACGCCCTCCCCGTTACCGAACGAACGGATGTACCTTTTAAATCCACAGCAACCGGAATGTATCAGGGGAAGGAAGTGGGCGTGATGCACGCTTGCGGACATGATACTCACATGGCTATCCTGATGGGCGTCGCAAAAATACTGACGGAGATGAAAGATGATCTGAAAGGCACCATTAAGTTTATATTTCAACCCGCTGAAGAAGGAGCTCCACAGGGCGAAGAAGGCGGAGGTGAACTGATGGTAAAAGAGGGCGTTTTAGGAAACCCGGATGTAGATGTAATTTTCGGGTTACATATTAACGATGCCACTCCGGTCGGCACCATTCGCTACCGGCCGGAAGGAATTATGGCCAGCGTAAACAGCTTCAGCCTCGATATTAAGGGAAAGCAGGCGCATGGCTCCGCTCCCTGGAATGGCGTTGATCCCATTGTGACGGCCGCTCAAATCATCAACAACGCCCAAACCATTGTGAGCCGGAATATGGAGCTCACCAAGCAGGCGGCTGTAGTCACTTTTGGTGTTATTGAGGGCGGCGTTCGTCATAACATCATTCCTGAAAGCATTCACCTGGAAGGAACCATTAGGGCGCTGGATGAAGACATGCGTCAGCTTATTTTTAAGCGGCTGGAAACCATCGTCCAGAATACCGCGGAAAGCAACGGGGCCGAAGCAACCCTTACCATCCACAAAGGATATCCCATTACTTATAACGATCCAGAGTTAACGGCCAGGATGGCTCCTACTTTGGAAGAAGTAGCCGGAGAAGAAAATGCGGTGATCATGGATGCCATCACCGGGGCTGAGGATTTCTCGTTTTTCCAGAAAGAAGTGCCCGGACTGTATTTCTTCATTGGCGGGAAGGCCCCCGGCAGAGAGGCTGCAGGACATCACACCCCGGATTTCTACATTGACGAAAGCGGAATGAAATTAGGTGTTCGGGCTATGAGCAACCTGGTGATTGATTATATGAATTCCGCCGGCATGTGAACTGTTGATGTATCGGAATAAATCCTAAAACCAACTCAATTATACTTATGCAAAAGCGACTTAGTTTTCTGATTCTATTCTCATTCCTGACTCTTACTGTATTTGGACAGGAAGTTGCCGTTCAGGATGACATTGCCGAAGCCGAAAAACTCGTAGAGTCTTACTATCGGCACTACAACATCCCCGGAATGAGCGTAAGCGTATATCGTGGAGGTGAAATAATCTGGTCGCGCGGCTTTGGCTATTCGGATCTCTCAACTCAAACACCGGTTGACCCTGACGAAACCTTGTTTCGGGTGGGAAGCGTATCTAAAACTTATACGGCTGCGGCAGTCGGTTTACTGTACCAGCAGGGAAAGATGGACCCGGATGAATCCATTCATACCTATGTGCCGGAGTTTCCTGAAAAGAAGTACGACTTCACTGTTGAAGAAGTGGCCGGACACCTGGCAGGCATCAGGCATTATCGGGGTAATGAGTTTATGAGTACGGTGCGATATAATACCGTGTCGGCCGGACTTGAGATTTTTAAGGAAGACACTCTCTTATTTGAACCCGGTTCATCTTATTCTTATTCCAGCTATGGATGGAACCTGGTAAGTGCCGCTGTTGAAGGGGCATCCGGTGAAGAATTTATTTCCTATATGGAAACCGAAGTATTTCAGCCGCTGGGAATGAATAACACCATGCCCGATTATGCCTATCGTGATATTCCTGCCCGAACTAAGTTCTACATTCTGGAAGACGGGGAAAATAAAGAAGCTCCTTATGTGGACAACAGCTACAAATGGGCCGGAGGCGGATTTCTATCTACAACCGTAGACATGATCAAATTCGGGGAAGCTCATCTCTCCAACGACTTCCTGAACCAGGAAACGCAAGACCGACTAATGCAACCCCTTGAAACTGATGACGGAGAAACTACCAACTATGGAATTGGGTGGTCAACCATGGAAATTGATGGTATCGAGTGGAAAGGCCACAGCGGAGGCTCCGTAGGCGGAAGCACCATGTTTATGATGCACTTGGAAAGTGAGGTGATCATCGCTTTTGCCATTAACCGGTCAAGTGCCCCGATGAATGAACTTCGAAATGAGCTGGCTAAAATTTTTATTGAATAGAGCTGTATTTCCTGATGTAAGCATTTACATAAGAAAATGTGTGAACTGATCTTTATTATATCTCGCGTTGGCGATAAGTAAAGATCCTGTTCATCATGAAGAAAATTTATTCCCTTGTACTTTCCCTGCTGTTTCTCACCACGGTTGCAGAGGCTCAGTTACCAAAAGAAATTCAGATTGTGGACCCGCCCTTCTGGTGGGTAGAAATGCCGATTAATGAACTCCAGCTCCAGCTATATGGAGAAGAATTAGGACACTACCGGGCATCTGTAGATTATCCGGGCGTGGAAATTACCGCTCAGTACGCCGTTGACTCCCCCAATTATTTATTTCTCTACTTCGAGATTTCTGAAGACGCAAAAGCCGGAACCCTGCCCATCACCTTAACCCGGAAGGGAGAAAGCATCACTTTGAATTACGAACTGAAAACCCGGGAGTCTCTGGAAGGCCGCCACCAGGGATTTGATGCTTCTGATGTCATTTACCTCATGATGCCCGACCGTTTTGCCAACGGAGATCCATCCAACGACAGCGTTGAAGGGATGCTGGAAACGGCTGACCGGTCTAATCCTGAACGGCGACAGGGTGGAGATATTCAGGGTGTGATGGATCACCTGGATTATATCAAAGATTTAGGGATGACCGCCATTTGGTTTACCCCCATCATCGAGAATGATATGGCTGCCGAATATGGCGCCTATCATGGGTATGCCGCCACCGATCTGTATCGCGTTGACCGCCGCTATGGAAGCAATGTGGAATACAAGCAGCTGGTGGAGGAAGCTCACTCAAAAGGCATGAAAGTGATCATGGATATGATTCACAACCACATTGGCGACCGTCATTGGTGGATGGGCGATTTGCCTACTTCCGACTGGGTGCATGATATCGATGAGTACGGAACCACCAATTTTCGCGGGGCAGTGGCGTCAGATCCCTATGCTTCAGAATACGATTCTGACAAATTATTGAATGGGTGGTTTGTACCTGAAATGCCCGACCTGAATCAAAAGAATGAGTTGCTGGCTGATTACCTCATTCAAAACACGATCTGGTGGATTGAGTATTCCGGCATTGACGGCATCCGCATGGATACCTACGTGTACCCAGACCAACAGTACATGGCGCGCTGGGCAAGAGAAGTGCTGGAAGCTTATCCGAATTTCAATATTGTCGGAGAATCATGGGTAAACACGGTTCCTGCCGAGGCCTACTGGCAATACGATGAGCCCGGTGTGGATGACGGCTATAATTCAAACCTGCCCAGCGTCACCGATTTTCAAATTGCCAATGCGATCCGTCAGGCTTTTAATGAAGACTTCGGCTGGCTGAACGGACTCAGTAAATTGTATTACGTGCTGTCTCAGGATTTTGTATATGCCGACCCTATGCTAAACGTAAATTTTCTGGATAACCATGACATGGGCCGTATTTACGAAACCGTGGGCAAAGACGAAGACTACTTCAAAATGGCCTATGCTTTTTTGATGACCACGCGGGGAATCCCGCAGGTCTATTACGGAACCGAGCTGATGATGGGCCACGAGAACCGAGGCGGGGATGACGAAGCCTGGAGACAAACCATGCCCGGCGGCTGGCCTGATGACGAGCGGAGTGTTTTTACTGAAAAAGGCCGAACCGAAAGGGAAAATGAAATCCTGGATTACATCACCAAGCTCACCCAATGGCGCAAAGATGCGGTGGCCATTCACGAAGGAAAGCTGGTCCATTTTGTCCCTGAAAATAATACCTATGTCTATTTTCGGATTCATGAAGAGCAAACCGTGATGGTGGTGATGAATGCGAATGAAGCCCCTGTTACTCTTGGCCGGCATCGGTTTGCTGAAATTTTAAATAATTTTGAAGTTGGGGTGAATGTAGTTTCAGGAGAAGAGTTGGAGGTTACCGGTGATTTCGAAGTACCTGCTAAAACTACCAACGTTTGGGACCTGAGATAGTTTCAGCTTAAGCAGTCCTAATACGATTAGTCTTAAACTATCCGAGCGAGACCAAACCTCGTTCCCAACCACCCGGTTGGGAACGCAAGCTGGGGACCACCCGGTCCCAATACAGGAGGTAAATAATGGACTCCCAATCACCCCCCAAACAAGGTTAAAGGTATCAACCCCTTCATTCCCAGGTAATCCCGGGCAGATGAGTACCTCCAATCCTCAGGCTTATTTACAAACCCGCCCTTAACCGGATTAAAATGAATATACTGCATCTTCTGATTCACCATTTTGACAGTACTTAATTGTTTAGGGTGCAAACCCTCTTCCCAAACCTGATACGTTCTCCACACCTTGTGATTCCGTTTGTTGTGTTTCAGTTTATACAGCCATCGGGTGTGCCCGTTATCTTGCAAATGTTTTAGCATTCTTCGTGCAGCAAACGATTTGGTTAGCCGAAGGCTGTTTGCTAAATCCACACCCTGCACAATGGCATGGAAGTGATTGGGCATTATTACATAAGAGTAGAGGGTTACACCCTTCTTTTTCTGCATGAAGATGAATTGATCTAAAAGAATTTTTGCGATCTGAGGATTGCAAAAAAAAGGCAGCTCTTCGAGAATGCTGCTTGTAATAAAGTAAGGGTAATGACTTTCTTGAAATTTATAACGACTTCTTCCCATGGTTTTTTATTTCAGTAAGAGTGGTGAAAAGCTTATTCCTTACAAAATTTATTCGGACCCGGTGGTCCGCAGTGCCGTTCCCAACCGGGTGGTTGGGAACGAGTTTTAACAAATTTACCCCCCTGCTGTAGCAGATCTTTAACTATATCCCCCAACCACTAACACTCGCCACTACAAACTTCACCTAAAAGGCCGTATCTTTAAAGCTTAATCAAGCAAGCAGTCCAAAAACCACTATGAGCACGGCCACAGCCGAATCAAATATCATCAAAGAGGCGAAAAAGCGACGAACCTTCGCCATTATATCCCACCCCGATGCGGGTAAGACCACCCTCACGGAAAAGCTGTTGCTGTATGGTGGGGCGCTGCACGAGGCTGGTTCTATCCGTGCTCGTAAAGCCACCCGTCATGCCGCTTCCGACTGGATGTCGATAGAGCAGGAGCGGGGGATCTCTGTAACCTCTTCTGTTTTACGGTTTGAGAAAGAAGGCATCAAATACAACCTGCTGGATACCCCGGGTCACAAAGACTTTTCTGAAGATACACTCCGAACGTTGGTAGCCGCCGACTCCGGCCTTATGGTAATTGACGTGGCCAAAGGCGTAGAGGAGCAGACCGAGAAATTATTTGAAGTATGTAAGCTGCGCGAAGTTCCTGTTATCACCTTTGTAAACAAGTGTGACCGCCCCGGTATGGAACCACTGGAAATTCTTAGTAACATTGAGAATAAGCTGGGAATTGAAGCTGTGCCTGCCAGCTGGCCCATGGGTTATGGTCAGAAATTCCAGGGCATCTATGATGTAATTGAGAAGAAGGTACACATGTACCAAAAAACGGAGCACGGAGCCAAAAAGGCCGTTACCGAAGTGCTTGATCTTGAAGAGGCCATCGAAGCTTCGTCAATGTCGGGCGTAGAAAAGGAAGCTTTTGAAGAAGAGGTGATGCTGATTGACGACATGTACGAAAACATGGATCGTGAGGCATATGCGACCGGTAAGGTAACGCCGGTATTTTTTGGCTCGGCCCTCCACAACTTCGGGCTGGATGTATTCCTGAATTACTTTCACCAACTTGCCCCTCACCCTCAGCAGTACAAAACTCCGGAAGGTTTGGCCAGAGATCTTAACGACGGCTTCTCCGGGTTTATCTTCAAGATGCAGGCCAACATGAATCCTGATCATCGTGACTGTGCGGCTTTTATCCGGGTGGCCTCTGGAAGGTTTGAACGAGGACAACAGGTAACCATTGCCGGTAACGGGAAGAAAGTTAAAATGTCGACCCCGCACACCCTGATGGGCGACGACCGGCAGCTGCTGGAAGATGCTTACCCCGGAGATATTGTTTCGATTTTCAATCCGGGTTCATTCCGTATTGGTACTACCATTTTTGAAAAGAATGAAGTTAAGTTTGATGTAATCCCGCTCTTCACCCCCGAGCACTTTCAGAAAGTAGCCACCAAAGATCCTTTCAAGCGAAAGCAGCTTCGGGAAGGATTAAAGCAACTATCCGAAGAGGGAGTAGTTCACGTATTTGAGGTGCCAAACGGAGTTGGAAATGAATTGTTACTTGGAACGGTCGGGGTGCTTCAGTTTGAAGTTGTGGAGCACCGTATGCTCACTGAATACGGAGTGGAGCTTATCAAAACTCCGGTGTCTTATTTCTGTGCCCGCTGGTTGCCAAATGACAGAGACGATGTGATTGAAAAACTGGAAGCCAGTTACTCCACCCACGTCACCAAAGACATGGAAGAGAATCCAATTGTACTATTCGATTCTCAGTATGCCCTTTCACAAGGAGAGGAAAAGGTAGGATCCGAGAATCTATTCAAGTTCAAACAAGGCTAAGAACCCGAACGCCGAACACCCAACTTTAAATGTTCGAAGTTGGATGTTCCTTGTTCGATGTTCTGTTCAGCTTACTTACCACCGTTAGCTTGCAGGTCGGCGATACAGTTGGCATCCAATGGCGGAATTTGTTCTCCTAAAAACTGACCAAATACACCTGCATTTTCCATGGCGTAATACATCAGGCAGCTGTCGTTATCACAGTGCCGGCCATGTTCAGTATCCTGGTGGTTCGTCTGCATCTCTGTTCCGGATCCGGGAATATTAACCAAACCAAATAAGTGACCGAATTCGTGCCGGAAAGAAACAGACTCCGTTAATCTTCTGGACGGTTCATTAAAACCCCCACTCACTTCTTCATAGGTTGCACCAAAAAAGGCATTTGAAGTATTATAGTATGCGATAGCCAATACATTTCCGCTTTCAAACTCTCCATCTACAATAATCATGTAGGCTCTGAGTGTACCGTCTTCAACAGATGTAAATTCATCCCGGTGTTCTTCTTCCAGGGCCCGGATTTCACTTGCGGTATACGAAGATTGGCCGACTGCAGGAATCTCTGTCGGCTCTTTTATTATAACTGATTGCTTATTCAGTCTTTGCTCTAAAAAAGCTTCAAGACTATCCAATGCCTCAGCATTCGGAGCATAACCCTGCATGTAATCGACCTCTACTTCCAGAGAAGTAAAGGTGTCACCTGAGAGAAAATCATTTGCAGAATGACCTGGGTTTTCTGTGTGAGAGTATACGACTTCTCTGTCGTCATCATTGCCTGTTGAATTATCAAGGCAACCAGAACTAAATGCGATTAATCCTACAATTAGTATGCTTAATAGGGTCTTGGGTGTCAAAAATTTCATTTCTAATATTTCATTGTTTTTAGTTCACTCTTTTAAATGTATAGTTGGGGGTTATTGTTCCTCCAAATCGATGCCGTTCTTCCGGTTTAAAGAAATTAAACGCTTTTTAATATGAAGACATATGTGTAATTTATGTTATGAGCTCTGAAACTCCCATCCGGAAGATTATCCATGTTGATATGGATGCCTTTTATGCTGCTGTTGAACAGCGGGATAATCCCGAATTACGGGGAAAGCCGGTAATTGTGGGAGGTTCACCCAGCGGACGTGGAGTTGTGGCAACCGCCAGCTATGAAGCCCGGAAATTTGGGGTCCACTCTGCCATGCCGGCCTCACAAGCAGTTCGTCTTTGTCCCCATGGCATTTTTGTAAAAGCTAATTTTGATGCCTACAAAAAAGCCTCTCAGCAAATTCGCGAAATCTTCTTTGAATACACGGATTTAGTGGAGCCACTCTCCATGGACGAAGCTTTTCTCGATGTAACAGAAAACCACAAAGGCATGCCATCGGCCACTCTGATCGCCAAAGAAATTAAAGAAAAGATCTTTGAAGTCACCAAATTAACAGCTTCAGCGGGTGTGGCACATAATAAGTTCCTGGCCAAAGTCGCTTCCGACATCAACAAACCCAACGGGCTTACCCTCATCACCCCTGATAAAGCAGAGGCCTTTCTGGAAGAGCTGGACATCAAGCAGTTTTTTGGGGTAGGAAAAGCTACGCAGAAAAAGATGCATGCCGTGGGTATTAAAACCGGGGCTGACTTAAAAACTTGGTGTGAAATTGATTTGGTAAAGGCTTTTGGAAAATCAGGACGGTTCTATTATCAAATTGTTCGGGGGATCGATCATCGGGAAGTGAAGCCGCACCGGGTGCGAAAATCGTATGGTAAGGAGCGCACTTTCTCTGAAGACATCGACAGCCTGGAATGGATTCATAACTTTCTGGACGAGCTGGCTCAAACCATTTCAGAGGGAATGAAAAAGATTAACGCAGCTGGAAAAACCATCACGCTTAAAGTTCGCTATAAAAATTTTGATACCATTACGCGAAGTTACTCCCTTCCCCATTATACTAATCGATATACCGACATCACCGAAGTAGTGAGAAAGTTGCTTGAAGAAACTGAAGTTGGAACCCGGCCGGTTCGTTTGCTGGGTATCACCCTGTCGAATTTAAACCTGAACGAGAAAACCGTGTATGAGCAACTGGAGCTTAGTTTGTAGTGATGAAGTGAGGATTGATAAAGTGATTCAGTTCAAATGAGCTCTTTTTCACCTTATAGCGCAAGCGTCCGCTTGTGCGGTGTAATTACAATCGGTCATCCAAAACAGGAGCCGTCCTGGCGGACGCTTGAACTAGTTTAAGTACCTGCAAGCCTATTCCTTACAAAAATTCTTCAAATAATTAACTTATCACTCCTTACTTCATCACTTTATCAACAGCCAACTATCATTTTACCGAGATAATCGTGAATTTCCCCACCATACAATCAACCTAAAGAAATTGACATAAAATGAGTGACGGTTACGGACTACTAAAAGGAAAAAAAGGAATCATTTTCGGAGCGCTGGATGACCGAAGCATCGCCTGGAGAATTGCCCTGGCTTGCAAACGTGAAGGTGCCGACTTCGTACTTTCAAACGCCCCCATTGCATTACGGCTTGGAGCTCTGGATGAACTTGGCGAAGAAACCGGCGCCCCCATCATTCCCTGTGATGTGACTAAGGACGACGAGATCGAAGAGTTGATGGCTAAAACCAAAGAACACCTTGGGGGTGTCGATTTCATTTTGCACGCCATCGGGATGTCACCCAATGTTCGCAAGAAAAAAGAATACACCGACCTGAATTATAACTGGTATCAGCAGACGCTGGATGTTTCTGCCATTTCACTTCATCGGGTGCTACACCATGCCGAGAAAGCCGATATATTGAATGATGGCGGAAGTGTTGTGGCTCTTTCTTATATCGGGGCTCAGCGAATTTTCTCTAAGTATTCGGATATGAACGATGCTAAAGCTCTGCTGGAAAGCATCGCCCGAAATTATGGAAGCCGACTGGCTGATCGCGGTATCCGGGTGAACACCGTTTCTCAGGCTCCAACCAAGACATCTGCCGGAACCGGTATTAAAGGCTTTGACGGCATGTACACCTTTGCAGAGAAAATTGCCCCCATGGGGAATCCTTCTGCTGATGAATGTGCCGATTACTGCGTAACGCTATTCTCAGACCTGACCCGCAAAGTAACCATGCAGAATCTGTACCATGACGGTGGTTTTGTGACGGCAGGCATTTCTGAGGATATGATTGACGACCTCGCCAAGCTGTATTCAAACGACGACGAATAATTTATGCCTGACATAATCCTCGGTATTGATCCCGGCTCCCGAAACACCGGCTATGCCTTGTTGACGGAAGAAAACGGAAAGCTAATCGCCCTGCGGTGTGATGTAATCCGAATGGCCGATATTGACGATCATGCCGAGCGATTGCAGGTTATTTTTGATCAGATTTCCGGGATTATCCGTTCCAATCAGCCCACATCCTGTGCGGTGGAAACTCCGGTTTATGGAGTTGATCCTATGGCTATGCTAAAGCTGGGCCGGGCTCAGGCAGCTGCCATGCTGGCTATCAAAAACTCCGGGCGGGAAGTCACCGAGTATTTTCCTAAAGTTGTAAAGAAATCGATTACCGGAAACGGAAATGCCAGCAAAGAGCAGGTAGCTTTTATGCTAAATAAAATGGTGAAACTGCCGGATGAAAAGTTGTCTAATGACGCCACGGATGCCTTAGCTGTAGCCTGGTGCCATCTGATGAAAGGGCAGGGCATCCCTGGCTCAGCCAAAAAGAAAACACACCAAAACAACAAAAAAGGGGATTGGGCCAGTTTTGTAGAGGATAATCCAGACAGAGTGAAAGGTTTATGATTGCATTTCTAAAAGGATACATAGAGGAAAAGAAAGAAGGGGTTGTGATCCTCGACGTTCAGGGCGTGGGCTATCGGGTTGAAATATCATCCATTACCCAGGAACAGCTGGAAAGCGCCGGCTCAGAAGTAAAACTGCTGACTTATCACCACATCACTGACAGTGATGAACGCCTGTTTGGCTTCTTTTCAACCGATGAAAAAGCCCTGTTTGAAAAGTTAATTACCGTGAAAGGGGTGGGGCCAAAACTCGGACTTACCATTCTTTCAGGTCTGCCTGCCGATCAGCTTATCGGAGCGATCACCGGATCGGATGCTGCCACCCTATCCAAAGTACCGGGAATCGGAAAGAAAACAGCCGAACGTATTATTGTGGAACTCAAAGACAAGCTCGCAGAATACGCTGTGTCTGCAGGGGTTACTCCAACAGGTTCTCAGGAAGCGGGTGTTACCGGAGAAGCCATCTCGGCTCTGGAATCATTAGGCTTCAAGAAAAAAGAATCTGAACAAGCCGTTCTCAAAGCCATTAAAAACACCGGCAGTGACGACCCTTCTGTAATCATTAAGAAAGCTCTGGCCAGCCTTAATAAATAAAATGCTGTTATGCTGAAATTGATTCAGTATCTGAATAGACCAACCTTACTTTATCCGGTTTACTCTCCCGCAACCTGAGGCTCACCTATTGTGAATATATCTCCCTTAAACACGTTAATTGTATCTTCCAGAATCATATACAAGCAGGGAACCAGAACCAGAATAATGGAGGTCGCAAACACAATACCGAACCCAAGTGAAATGGCCATGGGAATCAACTGAGTGGCTTGAATAGATGTTTCCAGAATAATCGGCGTTAATCCTCCAAAAGTGGTCAGTGTTGTTAATAAAATGGGGCGGAAACGTCGCAAGCCGGCTTCATGTATGGCATCAAAGGCAGAATGATCTTTCCTTTTCTTGTTGGCAAAATCGATCATAATTAAAGAATCGTTCAGCACTACTCCCGACAATGCTATAACACCCATCAGGCTTACCAATGATAAATCGTAACCCAGCAAAATGTGTCCGATAACAGCTCCTACAATACCAAAAGGGATCGCTCCCATTACAATAAGTGGCTGAGCATAACTATTGAAAGCGACCGCCAGGAGTGCATAAATAATCATTAAAGCCAGGGCAAACCCACCCCAAAGTGCCTTTGTGGATTCACGCATCTCAGCCTGACTCCCTTCAAAGCTCCATGTAATACCGGGAAAATCCTGCCTGAGTTGTGGCAGCACTTCTGTTTGAATGGACTCCAGTACCCGGCCAACTGCGTTGGAAGGAACAGCATCCATGCCAACTGTAACCACACGGCGGCCATCTCTTCGGTTGATGCTCGTAAATGCCTCGCCCTGTTCAATTTCCACCACATCAAGGAGCGGCACTTCTGTTCCATCATTGGTTTGGATAACAAAATCTTCCAGGTTGTAAATATCTCTTCGTTCTTCCAGTGGAAGCTTTACCCGAACTTCTACTTCATTAGTTCCTCTAAGCTGACGAGTGGCAAGGGCTCCGTAAAAAGCATTCCGGACCTGTTCGCCCACTTCCGAAGAAGTTAACCCAAGTTTCCTGCCTTCCGGAAGCAGTTTAAAATCAAACTGGGTTTTTCCCCGGTTATAGTTATCGTTTACATCTCTGGTGGCATCAAAAGACTCTACTCTTTCCAGAAAAGCCTGACTTGCAGCCTCCAAAACTTCAATATCGGAATGGCTGAGATCTACGCTTATATCCTGCTGATACCCGCCCGGACCAGCTTCAGCTTCAAAAGTAATTTGGTCTACCCCCGGGATATCGCCAATATTATCACGCCAAAGCTCAATCACTTCCTGTGTACTCATGGTTCGTTCAGCCGGAGGCTTCATCACTATCTCTACATCGATAAAACTTTGTCCACGTACATTTGTCTTGATGCCCTCTGCTTGTTCAAATAAATTATACTCCTGAAACATGGCATAAGTGGCATTGGTAACATCCTCAGCAACCAGGGCTGCTTGTGCGTTTGTGGTTCCAACCGGCAGGCTGATTCCTCCCTCGATTTCATCTGCAGGCTGCTCAGGCATAAGTACCATGCCCATATGATCGCTGTATCCATATCCGCCAACTATCACCAACAAAGCGATGGCAGTACTTAGGGTTACGTATCGATTACGGAGACTCAGCTCCAGGAAACGACGATAATGCGTGTCTACAAACTGATTGAATTTATTAGCGAAAGCCTGTTGCCAGCCTTCGATTTTCTCTCCAATTCGAAAAGGATTCTTCTTTGCACTATGGCCAAGATGAGCAGGGAGTATGAACAAAGCTTCAAACAAAGAAACGGCCAGAACTACAATCACAACAGCCGGCAGCGGCCACCAGTATTTACCAGTCACTCCGGGAATAAACAGGAGCGGAACAAAGGCGATGATGTTGGTCAGTATAGAGAATGTCACGGGCTTACTAATGTCTTTAGCGCCGGCTATGGCCGCCTCAATATTACTCATCCCCTGTTGGCGATATTCATATACATTCTCTCCTACAACAATGGCATCATCCACAACGATACCCAACACCACCAGAAACCCAAACATCGAAATCATGTTGATGCTCAAACCAATGAGTGGAAGGAAGAGAATTGCACCAACAAATGAGATAGTCATCCCCATCATCACCCAAAAGGCAAGGCGGTATTCCAGAAATAATGCCAAAATCACCAGTACAATGATAATGGCGAGCAAGCCATTTTCTGTAAGCAACGCCAGTCGTTCCCTGTAATCCTGTGCCGTATTGCCATCTACCCGGTATTGGACTGCAGGTGGAAAACCAGCCTTGGCTTCTTCAAAAATCTTCAGGACGGCTTCTTCAATTTCAAGAGGTGATTGATCTCCGATTCGGTAAACCTGCACTTCAACCGATGTCTGTCTGTTAAACTGAGATGGCAGACCAACCTCCTCAAACCCATCTCTTATTTCTGCAATATCTCCAAGAAGAACTGTTCCACCGTTTTGGGATGAAATTATTTCAATTTGGCTGAACTCATCCGCCCACTGCTTACGCTCCTGCATGCGAAGCAGTATTTCACCTCCGGTTGTCTCAACGGCCCCGGCTGGTACATCCCGGCTTGATTGGGCTACAATATCCGCAACCTGACCCAGGGTGAGATCATACTCAAGCAGTTTCTGCCGGGGGATTTCAATATGAGTTACATAATCAGGCACTCCTCCAATTTCAACTTGCGTAATTCCTTCTGTGCTTAACAACTGGTCACGTAATTGTTCTGCGAGTTTTCTCAGCACCCAAATATCTTGCTCCCCATATAACCCTATTTCGATCACCTCTCTTTGGTTAGACTGAAGCCTGACTTCGGGTTCCTCAATATCATCCGGAAAGGTATTAATACGGTTCACTGCCTGGTCAATATCCTGAAATACCTGCATGCGATCGGCTCCGCTTACTAATTCAATCGATACGCTTCCGGAGCCCTCTTCCGCTGTTGAGGTAATCTCTTTAATTCCCTGAACTCCCCGAATCGCCTCTTCAACCGGACGTAATATTCCCTGCTCAACTTCAGCAGGTGCTGCTCCCGGATAAACCACGCTTACATCCACAAAATCGAGCGCGTATTGAGGAAAAACCTCTTTCTGAATGTTGAACATGGTCCAGATTCCACCGCCCAGCAAAATAATCATCAATAGGTTTGCTGCAATCGGTTTCCTTGCCATGTAGGCTATTATGCCTGAAAATAAACCTTCATTATTTGACTCTGAATTGCTCATTTATTCCGGATTAGGAGTTGATGAGCCCTCAAGCCGCAACGGAGCTCCGGCTGTCACGCTTGCCAGATTTGTAGTAACAATTTCTTCACCACCCGTTAACCCTTCCGTGATGTATGCATAGTTTGCATCCTGAAGGAGGATGTTCACATTTCTGATACTTAGTGAGTCGCCTTCTTTTACCCACACGGTCTCATTTGCCCGCAAATAATCCCGATTTAACCGAACTATATTTTCAAGGGGCTTTGCTTTAATTCGCGTTTCAACAAACGAGCCTATAATTAATCCGGGCTTTGCTTCATTTTCTGCCTCAAGAGCCAGCGGGTCAGAAACTTCAACCAACACCCGGGCCAGGCGTGTTTGGTTTTCCAGGGAACCCAACTTCCGAAGCAGATAGCCTGTACGGAATTCTTCTTTATTCCACGCTGTGCGGTTTCTAATTAACACTTCTGAAGCAGGGGAATTCTCCTCCCCGGAAAAATTCAGCCATCTCAGTTTTGAAAGTGGAACTGTTGTCTCTACCCAATAATGATCAACCCCAACAAGCCGCCCCAAATTTTGGCCGGGAGCAACCAGTGACCCAAGATTCGCATTCCTGTTTAGGATATATGCATCAAATGGTGCTTTGATTGTGGTTCTTTGTAGATCCAGCTTTGCCTGTTCTACGGAAGCCTCGGCTGATGCCACCTGAGATTTTGCTGACTCGAGTTGAGGTTCTCTCAGTACCAAAGCCTTATTGGTTGGAGCCAGAGAGTCCTCAAGTAATTCATATTCTTTTTTTGCTGCTTCCTGAAGCCCCATTTCCAGCTGAAGTTCAGACTTCGCCTGCCTCAATTCACTTTCAGCTTGCCGGACAGCATTTCTGTAGTCGGAGGGATCTATCTGTAGTAATACTTCCCCTTTCTTCACATAACTTCCCGGGGTGAAATTATCAGACCGGTTTATTACTTCGCCACTCACCCTGGAACTGAGAATTATATCCTGAGAGGGCTGAACCGTCCCAGTTGCTTGTATGATGGGGGTGAAATCACCTTGCTCAACATTATTGACCTCCACCAGCATCGCCGTTTCCTTTGTTGCTCCGGAACGGGATGCTTCAGGTTCCGTTGAAAAAATAAGCACAATAACAGCCGCAGCGCCAGCCAAAATTGATAGTGAAATAATGAGTGTCTTTTTCCATCCCATAAAGAAACAGGCTATTGTAATTGTAAAGTGAACTTTCAGTTATCTGATAACATCAACTTGTATGGAATGGACAGCGTTCAAAAGTGGCTATAAAAGCTCTGCTGATTCTTTTTATTAGTAAATAAAAAAGCCCCGGAAACCCGGGGCTTTTACCCTAACTCTATATATTTATCAATTAATCTTAATCAATATCCAGGGCGCTATGATCCCCTATATCTACCTTTCCTTTTAAATTTTTGAGATTGGTATGAGCTCCAATAGTTGAACCGCTTGTCTCAACTGAATCCAGCGTAGCATGATCCCGGATGATAGTGTTTTCTACTTTCGAGTTTTTGATCACTGTATTAGCTTCGATGCTCACTTTTGGGCCCACCGTGCTGTTTTCAATTTCTACACCTTCCCCGATAAATACCGGTGGAATAATGGTAGAGCCGGGATATTTATTTTCATCAACGCCATTAAATTCTTTTTCAGTGATGATCCCGGTGGTTTCTAACCAGGCGGGCAGCGTTCCGCAATCCAGCCATTCATCAACCGTAGCTGTTTTAAATACTTTACCTTCTTTAATCATCATATCAAGGGCTGCGGTTAGAAAATACTCACCGCCCGGGCCGCGCATGTCATCGCCGATTACCTTATCGATTTTCTCTTTCAGGGCATTTCCGCTCTTAAAATAATACACTCCAATAATGGCAAGATCAGAGATAAACTCTTTGGGCTTCTCCACAAACCCGGTAATAGTATCGCCCTCATACACAGCTACGCCAAAGCGGGATGGATCTTCCACTTTTTTGAGCCAGATCACACTGTCCGCATCGCCCAAATCGAAGGATTCTTTGCTATCAAAAATGGTATCAGCAAAAGCAATGATAACCTCTCCGTCCAGATGGTCGCTTGCACAGGCAACGGCATGGGCTGTTCCAAGAGCTTCAGCCTGTACTTCAAAAATGGGCTTCGCCTTATGGCGGGCACTCATTTCGCGCAGCGGCTGTTTGATATCTTCTCCAAAATCCGGCCCCAGGATGAACACAATTTCGGTGATATCCCGATCCAGTGTGCGGTTGAAGGTCTCAATGATGCGTTCAATAATCATGGTTCCTGCGACAGGCAAAAGGGGCTTGGGCACGGTATGAGAATGAGGACGAACACGAGTTCCACGTCCGGCCATTGGGATAATTAATTTCATATATTTGGCTGCGTTACTTGAAACAATTTAATTTAGTGGCGGTGAATATAGGGGGGTTATCAACCAATTTCGACTTTCTGTTTTGATGATAACCTCTTGTTAATGCCCCTGAATATCATATCATCTGCATAATTAACTAAAACCAAACATATTGAACTGGTACTATACACTTCTTGATGCCGGCGCTGTTCTGTTCTGCCTCATTTTCTTACGATATACCTGGTATCGGATGCGCTTTTTCCTGCACACCTACCAACAGGTGGGATATAAGAACAACGAGTATTGGCAATGGTTGAAAAGCCATTGGGACGAAAAAGTGATCCCGGCTAACATCGCCATCCTGAATGTGTTCATCTTTATTTTTATTTGGTTTGATGGCTGGTTTAACGACACGTTCACCTATTCTTCGCTCGCCGTTTTCTTTTTTGTGATCAGTTACTTCTGGTTTGGCCCGGTTTCTAACTACAAGCCCGAAAAGGTGAAGAAGCCGCTGGTGTTTACCCCAAGGGTTATTCGCCTGATGGTTCCTTTCGTACTCTTCTGTAGTTTCTTTCCTGTACTTTTTACCTATTTGGGCTTTACGGGCATGCTGCCTTTTCTGGATGCTCAGCTTCCCAACTATTTTTCAGGGCTGCAACGATTTGACCTCACTATACTCATATTCGGGTGGGCTTTTGGTGCTATGATTGTTCCCTTTTTCGTTTTCATAGCTGGCCTTCTCACCAAGCCGGTTGAGCTTTATATCCAAAACGGATTTAAGAAACAGGCCCGCCGAAAACTGGCTTCCATGCCCGACCTAAAAGTGATTGCCATCACAGGTAGCTATGGCAAAACCAGCACTAAGTTCATGATCCGGGATTTACTGAAAGAGCGATTCAACGTTTGCTCAACACCCGGCAGCTACAACACCCCGATGGGTATTTGCAAAGTCATTAATAACGACCTGCAATCACACCACCAAATACTCATTCTTGAAATGGGTGCCCGTTACGAAGGGAATATTCAGGAGCTGTGTGATATTGCCAAGCCTGATATTTCTGTGGTTACCAATGTGGGTGTAGCTCATTTGGAGACTTTTGGCTCGCAGGATGTGATCGCCCGCGAAAAAGGCACCCTGGTCGATAACCTGGTGGCTGGAGATACAGCTATTCTAAATGCAGACGACCCTCGTGTTTCAAAAATGGGAGTCGGACGCGCTGAAATTACTCGTATTTTAGCCGGATTGAACAGCGGCGAAATACGCGGATCCAATATTTCTTACGACACTTCCGGAATGGAATTTGATGTTGATATTGATGGGGAAACCGAACGCTTTCAAACCCAGCTGCTTGGGGCTCATAACGCGCAGAATTTGTTACTTGCAGTTAGTGTGGGGCATCATTTCGGATTACGGCTCAAAACCATGGCGCTGGCAGCGGCTAAGATTGAACCTGTAGAACACCGCCTTGAGCTCAAACGACAGGGCGATCTGTTTATCATTGATGATGCTTTTAACTCTAATCCCGTTGGCGCAAAAAATGCTGTAGAAATCCTGAGTCAATTTAACTCCGGCCAGCGTATAATTATCACTCCCGGTATGGTAGAACTGGGTGACATTGAAGAAGAGGAAAACAGGAAATTCGGAGAAACCATTGGCAAGGCGAATCTCGATCTGGTTGTTTTGGTAGGTGAACAAAGGGCCAAACCAATCCTCGAAGGCATCAAGAACTTTGACAGCAATGCCATGAATGTCCGTGTAGTAAATACTTTGTTTGAGGCGAATGAACTTGTCCAAAAACATGCCCGGTCCGGAGATATCATCCTCTACGAAAACGACCTCCCCGATGTGTATAATGAGGGGTGAGGAGTGATAGGGTGAAAGGTGATAAATTGAGACGAGATTAAAGCCGTCCGGATTGGTTAGGAAATAGTGTTGTTTTCAAAAAAGTACTGAAGGCAAATTCTTGGAATAATAGTGGCAAAGCCTCCAATCACTCATCACCTTTCACCCTATCACTCCTCACTCATACCTAACAGCATCCGCAGGCTGAACCTGAGACGCCCGGTGCGCCGGATACCAGCTCGCCAAAACGCAAAGCAGTAAACTGGCCAATAAGATAATAGTCACATCAACAGGGCTGACCTGAACGGGGTACGCATCAATAATAAATGCCGAAGATAACTTCACCAGCCCGAACTTCATTTGCAGCCAGCTCAGCAGTAAACCCAACGCCCCTCCTATTCCGCATCCAATTAATCCAATATATAACCCCTGTTTTCTGAATATGGATTTAATACCGGCCTTGCTGTACCCCATCGACATAAGGATGCCAATATCCCTCTGTTTTTGAATCACGATCATCGTGAGCGAACCTATGATATTCAGCACGGCTACAATCACTATAAGAATCAAGATCACAAAAGAGCCCCACTTCTCCATATACATTACATCATAAAGCGGTTTTTGAAGATCATACCATGTTGAAATCTCAAAATCATCCCCCAGCATCGCCTGAAGTTCTTTCTTAACCTTTTCAGCATCCTCATTACTGTTGAGTTTGATATCAATCCCGGTAATTTGGTTTCGGGCCCTGAATAATCGCTTGGCCGCTTCGATGTCCACAAATACCTTGGGTCCGCCGGCCACCTGCTGTAAAAAATACGCTCCGCGAAGGTCAAAGCGATAGGTTTGAGGAACCGTGATTTGGGTCAGGGCATTTTTCATGCCTGCAGCGCTCAATAAAGCAATGTCTTCCCCAACGTTTAGCCGCAACCTGTTTTTAAGCTCCTCATGCACAATAATTCCCGGAGTTCTGTCACGAACAGAAATATCAAAAACGCCCGTTGTTATACTTTCCTCTATATCCACCAACTGAAAGAACAGGTCACGCTCCACACCCTTCACATCCACCACTTCGTTTTGAACTCCCTCCAAAGCCAAAAGCGCCTTTCCTTCAACATAGGGAGAAATAACCCGCACCTCAGGAAGAGCCTTTATTTGCTCCATCATTTCCTGATTTTGTGCGAAGGTTGCGGCCCCTGATGCTTCTATTCTAACATCAGGATCGTAAGAAAGCAGGAAGTTTTTTATTACATCAAAAAATCCATTAAAAACCGACAAAACCACAATCAAAAGGGCCGTACCGATGGTGATGCCGGTGATACTGATAAAGGTAAGTGTGGATATAAGCGAAATGTGTTTTCGGGAAAAAAGGTATCGCCGTGCAATAAATCCTGAGTTTTTCATACACACAAAATATAGAATCAAGCAATTGAAAGCACTTTAAATGAAGACAGACATTTGTTAAAGTTTTAGTATCTTTAGCGCCCTTTTCGAATTCAAAAACACCAATGGGTTCATCGCTTACAAAAGAAATTATTGCTTCAATCTCTGACGGGTCTCATGGCGACCCTTTTTCCGTACTCGGGCTTCATGAGGCTGAAGTTGATGGTAAAACCAAATTGGTGTTGCGTGCCTTTCGTCCCGAAGCAAAATCCTCAACCATTGTTATAGGTAAGAAGAAGTATGAAATGGATCGTATTTCGGATGAAGGATTATTTGAGCGCGTTTTCGCCCGGCGAAAGAATACATTTAGCTATGATTTGGAGATTGTTCCTCATCAAGGCAAAAAGTTTACCATAACCGATGCCTACCAGTTCGACTCTTTAATTAGCGATTTTGACCTGCAGCTTTGGGGGGAAGGAAATCACCATCAAGCCTATGAGTTTATGGGCGCTCACCAGCGAACTATTGAAGGCGTGGATGGAACCCACTTCGTTGTCACTGCTCCCGGCGCTGATCGCGTTAGTGTAATCGGTGAATTTAATAGTTGGGATGGCCGCGTTCACAGAATGCGAAAATTTCATGACCAGGGAATCTGGGAACTCTTCATTCCTCATGTTACGGAAGGGGACTATTACAAATATGAAATTAAATCTCCTGTTCAGGATCCCCCTTTAAAGAAATCAGATCCCTTTGCTTTCTTCTCGGAAGTTCGTCCCGGAACTGCATCTATTGTAACTGATATTGACGACTACAGCTGGGGAGACGATAAGTGGCTCGAGTCTCGGCAGCAAAAACAGGCTCTGGATCAGCCCATCTCTATATATGAGATGCATATTGGTTCCTGGAAGCGTAAAGTGGGCGAGGATCCCGGCTTTTTAAGCTACCGGGAAACTGCCGATCAGCTGGTTCCATATCTCAAAAAATTGGGATACACCCATGTTGAACTGCTTCCGGTGGCCGAACATCCTTACGATCCATCCTGGGGATATCAGATTACCGGGTATTATGCCCCCACCAGCCGCTTTGGCACACCCGAGGATTTTATGTACTTCGTGGACCAATGCCACCAGAACGATATTGGCGTGATCATAGACTGGGTTCCGGCTCACTTTGCCAAAGACGATCACGGACTTCGCCGATTTGACGGGACCGGGCTTTTTGAACACGATGATCCCCGTAAGGGCGAACACAAAGACTGGGGAACCTGCATCTTCAATTACGGTCGCACCGAGGTTCAAAACTTTCTGATTTCAAACGCTATTTACTGGTGCGAAAAATTTCATGTTGATGGCTTTCGGGTTGACGCCGTTGCCTCTATGTTATATCTGGATTACTCCCGCGATGAAGGCGAATGGGTTCCCAATCAATACGGTGGGCGGGAAAATATTGAGGCTATCGATTTTCTGAGAAATTTTAATGACTCCGTTCACCACCACTTTCCCGGGGTCATTACTTTTGCGGAAGAATCCACTTCCTGGGGTGGAGTTTCGCGCCCAACAGAAACGGGAGGGCTCGGCTTCGATTTTAAATGGAATATGGGGTGGATGAACGATACTCTTTCATACATCGAGAAAGATCCGATTTTCAGAAAGTATCACCAGGACCAGCTTACTTTTTCGTTGATTTATGCTTTCTCTGAGCACTTCACCCTTCCGTTTTCTCACGATGAAGTAGTGCATATGAAACAGTCTATGCTCGCCAAAATGCCCGGCGATGACTGGCAGAAGTTTGCAAATCTCCGACTCATTTATTTGTATATGTACACACACCCTGGTAAGAATCTGCTTTTTATGGGCTGTGAATTCGCTCAGTGGTCGGAATGGAGTGAGTCGCGCTCGCTCGACTGGCACCTGCTGGAATGGGAAAAACACCAGGGCGTTCAGCTTTTAATTAAGGATTTAAATGGGATCAACAAAGAGGAAAAGGCGCTTCATGAAGTCGATTTTGACTGGCGCGGATTCGAGTGGGTTGATATTAGTGATGCCGATAACAGCATCGTTTCATTTATTCGCCGGGCAAAAGATCCTGAAGATTTTGTTGTTGTGATTCTTAACTTTACACCTACCGTTCATTATGGCTACAAAGTTGGGGTGCCCCACGCAGGAGAATACGAAGTGTTAATTAACAGTGACTCAGAGTTTTATGGAGGCAGTAATGCCGGAGACACTAAAATACATGCAGAGTGGGGAGAGTGGCATAACCAGAAAGCCAACATTTCAATCACAATACCACCCCTGGCTGGTGTAATTTTAAAACCAAAGAGTTAACGCATAGATGAGGTTTCCACGCTCTTGCGGTTGTTTAGTTCATCCAACGTCATTTCCCGGAAAATATGGGATGGGAGATTTTGGATTTGAAGCCCGCACATTCATCGATTTTTTAGAACGAACGCACCAAACTATCTGGCAGGTTCTTCCCCTTACCCCAACCGGATATGGGAACTCCCCTTATGCCAGCTATTCTGCTTTTGCAGGGAATGTGTACCTGATCAGTCCCGATATGCTTCATAAAAAAGGACTGCTTACCGAGAAAGAAATCAATGACATTCAATTGCCCTGTGGTCTTAGTGCGGATTATGAGGCTTCTTTTAATAACAAAGACACGGTTTATAAACTTGCCTCTGACCGGTTTTACAAGAACCTGAAGAAAGAAGAGGAAGAAGCTTTCAATGCATTTAAAAAGCAGAACAAGCACTGGCTTGAAGACTATGTACTATTCATGGCGTGCTCTCTTCATTACGACAAGCAGCCCTGGAACACCTGGGATAAAGAAATTGCTCAGCGGAAGCCAAAAGCATTGAAGGCTTACCGTGAGAAATTCAGTGAGGAGATAAAGCTTCAGTACTGGTTACAATATGAGTTTAACAACCAGTGGAATGATCTTAAGAAATACGCCAACGACCGTGGGGTTCGCATTGTAGGCGACATCCCCATTTTTGTAGATCATAACAGTGCCGACGTATGGGCTAACCCAAAATATTTTGAAGTTGACAAGCAGGGAAATCGACAGTTAGTTGCGGGTGTTCCGCCGGATTACTTCAGTAAAACAGGACAGCTTTGGGGGAACCCCCTTTACAAATGGGATGAACTCGAAAAAGATGGATTCTCGTGGTGGGTTGACCGCTTTAAGCACATGTTTAATGCTTGTGATGCCATTCGTGTGGATCACTTCCGCGGCTTTGATGCTTATTGGGAAGTAAAGGCATCTGCAAAAACTGCTGAAAAAGGAAGGTGGGTTCCCGGTCCCCGAGAAAAACTGTTTGATACCATTTTGGAAAAGTGCGGTGAGTTGCCCATTATTGCTGAAGACCTCGGTTTCATGACCGAAGGTGTACAAAAGCTTCGGGACAAGTATAACTTCCCAGGGATGAAAATTATACAATTTGCCTTCGATTCAGACTCCACGAATAGCTTTCTTCCTCACAATTATGCTCAGAACAGTGTAGCTTATTCCGGAACGCACGACAATGATACTGCTCTTGGTTGGTATAACACCACGAATGCTGAAGAACAGCACCGTGCACGGACCTATACCCGTTCATCGGGCGAAAGCATCCATTGGGAATTTATCCGTTTGGGAATGCTTTCGGTTTCAGATCAGGCTATATTCCCGCTGCAAGATTATATGGGATTAGACAGTACTCACCGAATGAATATACCGGGCACCTCATCAGGCAATTGGCTTTGGAGGTACACCCCGGATATGTTAAATGAAGTTGACGAAGGGCAAATTCGACATCTGGCAGAACTCAGTAACAGACAAATTAAAACCAATTCGTAATCTAAAATGCTTGATTTCATATACAGAAGGTGTTTTTGTATATTTCAGGCTTAGATATTTCAAAAAACACATATGGCGTTTTCACTAAATCACTTACCCAAGCGAACTGAAAAACCAAGAAATGAAGGCCTTACTATGGGGCTGGATAAAGGGTACAGCGTTCGCCAGGCCGAAGACTTTGTAGAAGCTTGCTCCAACTATATTGATGTTGTGAAGCTCGGTTGGGGTACTTCTTATGTAACCCAAAACCTGGAAGAAAAGATTGCTGTTTATCATGATGCCGGCATCCCTGTTTACTTTGGCGGCACTCTGTTTGAGGCTTATGTACTGCGTGATCAGCTGGATGGATATGTAGAGCTGATGAATAAGTACGGCATAAAAAATGTAGAAGTCTCGAACGGCACCATCTGGCTATCTGATGAAAGAAAGCAGGCTATTATCAAAGAATTGAGTGCCGATTTTACCGTCTATTCCGAGGTTGGCAGTAAAAACCCAAACGATATTATCCCTCCCTACAAGTGGGTGCGTATCATTGAAAAGGAATTAACTGCGGGTGCCGAAAAAGTTATTTGCGAAGCACGGGAAAGCGGAACTGTTGGCGTTTTCAGGCCCAATGGCGAAGTACGCTCGGGTTTAATTGAGGAAATTACCGACCAGATACCTCAAGAAAAATTGATTTTCGAGGCTCCTCAAAAAGAGCAACAGGTTTGGTTTATTCGAAAGTTTGGAAGTAATGTGAATTTAGGAAATATCCAGCCCTCTGATGTCATTTCTGTAGAAACACTCAGGCTTGGCCTTCGGGGCGATACCCTATTAGACTTTTACTCATTAGACGATGATGAGGATCTCAATAAAGTCATGAAAGACAACAACGCAATCTCTAACGAAGAGTAATCACTGAGAGCATATATTTATGAAAATTCTTTACGTTGCAGCAGAAATTTCCCCCTTTGCACGCATGACCTACACCGCCGATTTACTTCGGTTCTTGCCTGCATCACTTCAAGACAAAGGATTCGAAATTCGGATTCTGCTACCTAAATACGGTTCCATCAACGACCGCCGCAACAGGCTCCATGAGGTTATTCGCCTTTCGGGAATCGAGGTAGAAGTTGGAGAAAACACCGAGAGCATGAAAATAAAAGTGGCCAGCATTCCTAATGCAAAGCTGCAGGTTTATTTTTTAGATAACGACACTTATTTCAAGAGAAAAGGGCTGTTTAAAAAGCCTGATACCGATGAGTTTTATGAAGATAACGATGAACGCCTGGCTTTCTACAATAAAGGCGTGCTGGAAACAGTTATTAAGCTCGGCTGGGAACCGGATATCATCCACTGCCATGACTGGCCTGCTGGTTTGATTCCGCTTTTAGTACGAACTAAATACAAAGACGAGAACATCTTTAAAAACACTCAGATTGTATATAATCTGCATCACCCCATCAATGAGGGAGATTCAGATTCTGCAAGAGTGTTAGAACTTCTCGGACTACCGGCCGATACCGATATCGACAACCTGACGGAAGAAGGCAGGGTAGATCTTCTTAAACTTGGACTAAAATACAGTGACCATGTTGTTACAGGTAATTACCTGAAAGATGAATTTGATGACATGTTCAATGATTTGGGCATCAACCCTAAAAAGATTCAGGGTTCCCCCGAAGACGTATCTGACAAGTTTGCCGAGTACTATCGGTCTATTTCTGACGCCGAATAATAGATAGAGAACAATTTAAATACTTATTTAATGAGCAGAACAAATAAGGGCTTTTTTTCCTTATGTATTTCACTGTTAACCTTAGTTATAATTTTTAATGGATGTGAGGATCCCGGTAGCGTTGGCAGCGATTTTGTTGAGCGACCCCGTTTAACCTTCGACACCTTATCTATATCACAAACTGAGGCCCTGAGTTACAACGCTTATTCCGGAAGGCTTAGCTTTATTCCCTTTGGAAAGTACTCCGATCAACTATTTGGAGAGGTTGACGTTCTCAGCCTGGTTCAACCCTCGATAAACCCGCCGGTTGATGATTCGATCGATGTCGATGAGAACTTCCAGCTTAAAATGCGGATTCAGCTCGACAGCCTGCCCCATTACGGTGATACGCTTTCACAGTCGAGTTTCAACATTTACGAAATTTCTTCGGATTGGAGGGGGCGTTCCATTCAAATCGATGACCAAGTTCAGTATTCCAACCAGGTGGGCTCTTTTACCGTTGGCGATGAAGAAGACATCATCGTAGACTTAAGTCAGGATTGGGTAGATCGCTATAAGAATTTCTATTTCAATGAAAGCACCAGCTCAGATTCACTCTATGCGAATCAAATGAAGGGACTGGCTTTAGTTGCCGATCAAAACAACTCCAGAATTTCTTTTGCCCGGGCAAGCAACTTTAATTTTATGATTGTGAATGGTGTGGAATCAGACACCACAGATACTGTTAGTGTCCCCCTCATGGACTGGGGATTTACATTAGAGCGCACAGGAGCTGTAAACTCTCCTAACACATTTCCCCTCCATTCTACCCTCGAAGGAATGATGAAAATCATTATGCCAAATGATGTGTTAAAAGAAGAAAGTCAGTCGGAAAATATAATCCGGGCCGACCTTGTTTTCTATGAGGCTGAAGACGAAATGAACCAAAGCCTTCCAGCAAATCACAACAGGCCACCTGTCAACTTCTTAAACCTGTATTTGGAACCTGATATTGAGCCGGTTTATGAATATCAATTCGGCGCTACCATAGGAAGCTCCGATGCTGAAACCGATGATGGTGTATTTAAAATCAACATTACCAATTACGTTAACAGCGTACTTTTTGGTGAGCAATCCGAAGATGAGTTAGTAATTGGTACCCGCAGCACTCCCGGACAACTGAGATCAACACTCATTTATGACTTTACCGCACCAGAAAACCTTCGGCCAAAGTTAATTATCACCTCCTTAGCTGATCAACAATAATAATGAAGACAATTAACGGACTTATATTATTAGCTCTTTTTCTTTTCCCTGCTAAAGAGTTATTTGCACAGGTTGAGGGCGCCAGCCAAAGCAGAAGCGGGTCATTTTACTCGCTTTTCGGGCTTGGCTTTCCTACTGATAACAGCAACCCCAGAGAATTGGGGATGGGAATTTTAGGTGTTTCCCTGCACAGCGATGATTCCAATACGCTTCAAAACCCTGCGTTATGGGGTACCAATGTATTCACTTCGGCGTCATCCGGTTTTAATCTTACACAGTTCAGAGCTTCCAGCGAATCTACTAACAGTGTAAACCAGCTTCTGGAAGCGGGGTACTTACAGTTTACTTTTCCCATCATGAGGGAAAAAGTTGGGATGTCAGCTTCTTTATATTCTGTAACCCGCTCCAGTTACCGTTTTGTTACTTTAGATTCTACTGCTACTTCCCCTTCTGAAATGCTTAGTTATGCGTCAGACATTCGCGGTTCGGGCGGCGTTAATAAGCTTGAATTTGGCCTCGGTTGGAAAATAAATAATAACATTGCTATCGGTTATGCTCCCTCTCTAACGTTTGTTTCCCAAAACAACTCAGAGGACGTCTTCTTCAGTCAATCCGGATATGGAACCAGTAATTCTGATGCTAAAATTACCGGAACCGCTATGGGCCACCGGTTTGGAACATTGATAACACTCCGTGAACTATTTAACTCCTCTGACCGACTTACTTTTGGTGCTTCAGCTACATTGCCTGTGACCATCGATGCCAAAGAAAAAACGACCGTGACTAAGTTTGTGAACGGGCGGGAGCAGGAAGTGCTTTTGCGGGACCCAAAGCGGGGTGAAATTACATTACCGGTAGAATTAAATGCCGGATTGAGTTATTATCCAACCAGTTTGGTGAACTTCTCCCTTGAAGGGTTGTTTGAGCAATGGAGCAGTTACGAGTCCGCTTTTGACCAGAGCAGTGAATTGTCTTATATGAAAGATCGTGTTAAAGCCGGATTGGGGGTGGAATACCACCCATACAGGACTAACTCGACGAAGTTTTTGTCAAATTTCAGGTATAGCGGAGGGGTTTCTTTCGATTCCGGACACCTGAATATTGAGGGACAGGATATAAACACTCTTTGGTTTTCTGCTGGTTTAGGAATAATTTCTCCAAATCCAAGGACACGCTCTTCTGTGGATATCAGTATCCGCTATGGGTTAAGAGGAACAACCAATAATGATTTAATAAGAGAAAATATTTGGGCTTTGAATTTGTCCATAAACCTGTCGGAGCTTATGTTTTTCCGGCAAAAATTAAATTAAGCTACTAACTCACTGATATAATAATTAAACTATCTCATTAGTTTAATAGATAAATGGTATAAACAATACAAGATCGATGAAGCAACTGATTACACTATTAGGGATTCTTTTTGTTAGTTCTTCCCTTACACAAGCACAAGCAAACTGTCAAGAAACACCTCCTGAGGGGCTTTCTCCAATTGCTGCCTATTCTTTATTCTATGAGAACTTTCGGCAAGGTGACTACGACTTTGCACTCAAATACGGGAAGTGGATGGCTTGCGCTAAACCGGAAAAACTAGAAGGCAACCCTCAGTTTAAGCTGGAAAAACAATACGAACGTTTAGTTACAATTTATGATGAAATTGCCCGAACCAAGGAAGACCCCGGCGTAAGATCGGCTCACCTCGATACCGCACAAACACTTTTAAATGAAAGTCTCGAGCTTTTTGGAGACTCTCCCGAAAGCAGGTTTGACATTATATTTGACAGAGGTCGCTTCTATCAGCAGAATTACGATTACATAGAAGATGGCCTTCAAAAAGCATATGCTGACTATGCCACACTTTTTGAAATTAACCCGGAAAGAGCCATTGACATGGGAGACGGTTATTATCTCCGACAAGCGCTCGGAAACCTTGTAGACAAAGGAAACAAAGAAAAGGCCCAGGCTTTAATTGATATCGTGAAGCCTCTTGTAGATGGCGAGAAGCTTGAATACATAGAAGAGCAACAGCAGGAACTTCTTGGTTCTCCGGAAGAGCAGATCGCTTACTTCACCCCTATTGTGGAAGAAAATCCCAATGATCTTGCTGCCTGGAAAGCCCTTGAAGGCGCTTATGAAGAGACTGAAAACCGCCAGAAGCGAAAAGAAGCTCTTATCAAGATTAATGAGCTTGATCCGACTTATGATTCAGCCCATCAGCTTGCTGAGCTAGCAAAAGGTAATGCAAACTATTCTGAAGCAGCTAAATATTTTAATGAGGCCTTAGACCGTACTTCTTCAGATCAAGATAAAGTTCAGCTGTACCTTAACCTGGCTGATGTAAACATTAACCTTGAGAAACTAAGTGTTGCCAAAGGTCACGTTCAAAACGCATTGAAAATTGATCCTAAAAACGGTAACGCATACATCAAAATGTCTACCATTTATGGAGCAGCCATTACACAATGTACCAGCGACCGTAAGCTTGAAGCTCAGGATCGTGTGGTTTACTGGTTAGTGGTAGATTACCTGAACAGAGCTAAGAAAGAAGACCCTTCTGTAACGACCACGGTAAACCGACAGCTTCCGAACTATGAAGCAGTAACCCCTACCACAGAAGACAAGTTTTTTACCCTGAATCTGGAGAACGGACAAGAAATCAAAGTGGACGGTTCCCTGATGCCTTGCTACAGCTGGATCAACGAATCCACGACTGTACGGTAATCGGATTGGGTATCAACAAAAACATTTGTATCTTTTTCTTATCTACTAAATTCAACGGTGCGGATCTTTAAATCCGCACCTCTTTTTCCCTTCCCTCCTTTTCAAGTCACATATACATTTGAATCTCACTTTTCGATTTCGGGAGAAGGATAAATAACACATATAAGCTAATGGCACGTAGAAAAAATCGTAATAAGAACAAACGAAACCGTAATAATAATAAAGGCGGAAACGTATTTATCCCCAAGTTTTATTGGAAAAACAATCAGGGGATAGCCGGCCAGTATGCCGGGGTCTTAGAAATTAATTCTAAGGGATGGGGCTTTATCCGTAAGCTGGATTACGAGTTTTCTTATCAGCCTAAAGATCCTTTTTTGAAACCCGATGAAGTGAAGGAGCTGGATCTACGCCCCGGCCTGGTGTTAGAAGGAGAGTTTGAGGAAGATAACAAAGGTCATAAGCATGTTGCCTCGGTAGATGTGGTAAATGGCCGGCCGGTGGAAGCCTGGACTAAATCCAGTCGCTTTGAACGGCAAACCCCCATCATGCCTGTTGACTGGATTAAAATGGGGTACAATGCTGATGACGTAGAAATGAGAGTTCTGGATTTGGTTGCTCCCATCGGGAAAGGTCAGCGCTCGCTTATTGTAGCCCCTCCGCGAACCGGTAAAACTGTTTTATTGAAGAAAATCGCCAAAACCCTCAATGACAATTATTCTGATGATATTCACGTAAGTGTTCTTCTGGTTGATGAACGCCCGGAAGAGGTGACCGATTTTATTCGTTCTACACAGGCTGAAGTATTTGCTTCCTCTAACGACAAAGACACACAAAGCCATATCAGAATTACGGAAATGGCTCTTGGGTATGCCAAGCGTAAAGCTGAGATGGGAGAGGATTCTGTGCTTCTGATTGACTCACTGACTCGCCTTGGACGTGCTTACAATGCTGTTCAGTCCAATAGCGGGAGAACACTTTCCGGGGGGCTGGACATCCGTGCACTCGAAATACCTAAAAAGATCTTTGGGTCTGCCCGGAAAATTGAAGGGGGCGGTTCACTTACCATCATTGCTACCTGCCTGATTGAAACAAACTCCCGAATGGATGATTTGATTTTTGAGGAGTTTAAGGGAACCGGTAATATGGAGCTGGTTTTGGATCGCGAGTTGGCTAACGACCGAATTTACCCGGCTATCAATATTTCTGCTTCGGGTACCCGAAACGAGCACAAGTTTATCACCGATTCTCTTGAAGAGCGAAATATGGTGCGCCGTTACTTGCTTAAGAAGTCTCCTAAAGAGTCTATGCTCGGCCTGTTGAAGGTGCTCAAGAATACTGACAGCAACCAAGAGCTACTGAACCAGATTGCTGCCCTGGCTTAAAGTCAGTGCTTCATATCCCATGGCAAATTGCCCCAGGTTATTATCCATGAAAAAGAATCCTTGGGTTGGCCAAACATCCAGATTCCTGATTTCGCAGGAATGTCGGTTTAACGGGTTGAAGAACGCGCTTAAAAAACCCTTTTCATAACGAACAGTTACGCTACCGGAACGGATGGATCAATCTCTGAAGCCCAGGCTTTCATTCCGCCTTTAAGATTCGCCACATTCTCAAAGCCATTATTTTCAAGATAAGAAACGGCCTTCGAACTTCTGCCACCGCTACGGCACATCACGATCACTTCCTCGTTTTTTTTGTCCTCAATCTCTTTCATCCGGTTTTCGAGCTGACCTAAGGGGATGTGTTCTCCATCCAGGTTTGAAACCAGGTATTCCACATCTTCTCGGACGTCGAGCAGGAAGAAGTCTTCGCTGGATTCTCTTTTTTCTTTCAGTTCTTGTACGGTTACTTCTTTCATGTCTTTTTATTCTGTGGTGTAACGATCTAATTTAAATTGTTTGCCAAGGTACAACTGCTTGGCTTTTTCATCTTCGGCCAATTTATCAGCTGAGCCTTCCATCAATATCTTCCCTTCGAACATAAGATAAGCCCGGTCAGTGATAGCGAGTGTCTCATGTACATTATGGTCGGTAATAAGAATTCCAATGTTTTGGTGCCGCAGTCCCGATACAATTTGCTGAATATCTTCCACGGCAATGGGATCAACTCCGGCAAATGGTTCATCCAGTAAAATAAATTTCGGATCTGTAACCAACGCGCGAGCTATCTCCGTGCGGCGTCGTTCTCCACCCGACAAGCTGTAACCTTTGCTGTTCACAACTTTGTGAAGCCCAAACTCCTCAATAAGCTTATCAACTTTACGGTCTATTTCTTTTTTGGGGATAGAAAGGAATTGAAGTACGGCCTCAAGGTTTTCGCGAACGGTCAGGTTACGGAATACGCTGGCCTCTTGAGCAAGATAACCGATACCCATGCGCGCCCTTTTATACATGGGTTCGCCCGTCAGGTCTTTTTCATTCAAAAATATCTTTCCGGCATTGGGGCGCACCAGCCCAACCATCATGTAAAATGTGGTGGTCTTTCCGGCCCCGTTTGGGCCCAGCAGCCCTACAACTTCACCCTGCCGTACATTAATCGATACATCATCCACAACCGTTCGCTTGCGATAGCGCTTTACCAGGCCCTCGCTGTGCAGTTTTAATTCCGGTTGGGTTTCTGTACTCATATCAGGGTATTAAGCTACGGAAAGAGAATCAAGAATAGACTCAAAAATAGGCTTTCCATCCTCAGAGCCCAGGATTTTCTCCATAGCTCGTTCCGGATGGGGCATCATTCCCAGCACATTTCTTCCTTGATTACAAATTCCTGCAATATGATCGATAGAGCCATTGAAGTTGGCCGCTTCGGTAAGGTCTCCGTTCGCATCGCTATACCTGAATAAAATCTGATCATTATCCTGCAGCGACTTCAACCCTGTCTGATCAATAAAGTAATTGCCTTCGCCATGAGAAACCGGGATATCAAAAACGTCTCCATTTTTTAGAGAACTCGTAAATAGGGAATCTGTGGTTTCGCACCGGATAAATACATTTTTACACACAAATTTCAGCTTGTGATTGTGCATCATGGCTCCCGGAATCAAGCCGGCTTCAAGCAAAATCTGGAATCCGTTACAGATTCCCATTACCGGCCCGCCTTTCTCGGCAAACTTTACTACTTCCTGCATGATGGGAGAGAAGCGTGCAATTGCTCCGGAGCGGAGGTAATCACCATAAGAAAATCCGCCGGGGATAATTAAAAAATCGATACCGGACAGGTCGGTATCTTTGTGCCAGAGGAATTTCACCTCACAATTCATCACGTGCTTCATGGCATGATAGGCATCATGATCGCAATTAGAGCCTGGGAATACTACTACGCCAAATGTGGCCATTGTTCTATCCTTTTATTTCGGTAACAAGTTGAATTTCTTTTAACACTCCATCAATACGAAGGCACTCTTCAAATTCGCCTTCGTGCACCAGCGCTTTCCCTTCGTTGTGAACTTTCCAGGTTTTATCTTCCGCTTCCGACAAACTGCATCCGGTGGCCTTCATCAGCTGGGAAATAACCTCATCAAAGGTGTGAATGTCATCATCGTAAAGAATCAGTCGCCAGGGCGTATCAACCGCCTCTTCTACTTCTTCTTTCTCTTTGGTTTTCGTGGTTTTTTCTACTTCGGTCCCAGACAACACGAGTTCATCGATATGTTGAGCGTGCAGAAACATGAATCAGGATTCGATGGTAATTTCGAAATCTTCCATTACTTCGTTGGCCAGCAGCTGTGCACAAGCTGACTCAACAATTTCTTTAGCCGCAGATTCATCTTTTGCATCCACATCAAGCTCAATAAACTTTCCAATACGAACCTGCTGAACTTCATTTAAACCAAGGTTCTGAAGGGCGTGATGAGCGGCTTTACCTTTAGGGTCCAATATAGATGGACGGAGCGTTACATTTACTTTCGCTTTGTACATAGTTGGGCTTCATTTAAGTGAGTGCCAAAGTTAACCTTTCTGCAACTTAGCTGCTAACTCTGTTTAAAGGATCAGAATACAGAATTCTGAGTTCTTTCATTTATTCTAACCTACTTTTGACTTTGTTTCTCATTTCATCAACATTTAACTCGTCCGCTTCCAGCCAATGAATAAACTCCCATCTCCTGAACCAGGTAATCTGTCGCTTGGCATATCGGCGGGTACTTGTTTTGATTTTTTCCACGGCTTTTTCCAGTGTCCAATCCCCCTCCAAATACTTGATGATCTCTTTATAACCCACTGTATTCAGTGATTGTAATTCCCTTGAATGTCCCGACCCTAAAATTGATTTCACTTCGTTCACCAGACCTTGCTCTATCATATTATCCACTCGCTCATTGATGCGGTCGTAGAGTTTTTGCCGTGGCCATTTTAGTCCAAATACGACCGTATCTTTATCCGGGTGAATTTCATCGTTGCTGTGAAAGCTGCTGAAGGGCTTCCCGGTTTGCATCCACACATCCAGCGCCCGGATAATTCGTTGCCGATTCATGCCATCCATTTTTTCTGCATACTCGGCATCTACCTCTGTTAACATTTCATACAGTGACTCAAGCCCTTCGTTCTCGATCCTGTTTTCCAGCTTAGCAATATTAACCTCATCCGACTCCGGCATCTCGTTGAAGGGTTGAATCAAGCTCTGCAAATGAAGTGTGCTTCCCCCGGCATAAATAACATGAGATGACTCTTTTAGAATTTCTTTTTCCCACATTTCCGCTCTTTTCTGAAAATCCATGGCAGAATCTTCTTCATCCAAGCCCAGCAGGGAAATGTTGTAATGCTGAACCCGCTCTAATTCTTCTGTTGAAGGCTTTGCTGTTCCTATATTAATATGCTTATAGCATTGGCGTGAATCTGCCGAGATAATAGATGTTTCAAGTTCCTCAGCAAGCTGTAGAGAAAGCTGGGTTTTACCGGCTGCTGTTGGACCTAAAAGTATAATTCGCAAAGTGAGGAGTATGTTATGTGTTAATGTGGACGTATTTCTATGCCCAGAATATAATTATTACCCGTGAACACATTAACACGTAAATACTTAAACACGTTACATATCAAAACGGAGAGAAATCCGGTGGGTAAACCCTAAATCGCTGGATGCTCCTGCAAAGCTTGTGAATCCATAATCCAACACAAAAGAGGAAAGCTTGAGGCCAAGACCAAGGGTAGGAGAAATCGAAAAGCCTGAAACCGGATCGGTGATGAAATCTGTTACCCCGGCTCGAAAAGCGATCACATCTTTATAGGAAATCTCACTTCCAACATGTGGTTCAATACTCATTCTGCCCAGATTAATGTAATAAGCTTGTCGATTCTCAAAAAGCAAATCCAAATCTGCTGCTGCAGAAAACATGAAGTCCGCTCCGATTGGGAATAACTTTGCAGCTCCTAATTTTACAGCGGGAAGCACAAACTCGTTTTGACCGGTCGGAAGGGTAGCTCCTAGACTGTCAAATTGAGCTTCGTAATCACCGAATGCTGACTCGTTTACATCCCACATTTTTTGCATGGTGGTGATATCATGAACAGTTATACCAAAACTGGCAAAATCAGCCCGGTACTTTGCACCAATGTCCAGGCTGTATCCCCACGCTTCAGCAAAGGGGCCCAGTTTCTGACGGATGATTTTAGCTGAAGCTCCATAAGATAACTTTTCGGTTTTCTGAGTTGCGTATGAAAAGAGCAGTGCCATATCGGCCGCGCTGAATCGGGTGATATAGGATTCAACATCCTGCCTGGGCTGATCGCGCTCCCGGTCCCAGGCATTCAATGTGTTGGCAATGTTATCCACTCCCTGACGGAAAAAACTGATGGAAACCACCCCATTATTTGATTTCAGCGGAAGAGCAGCGGCCCCGTAATCATAGCCCACTATGCCGCTGAACCGCTCGGAGTGCATATACATAATTTGCGGTGTTTCGACCTCTGCCAGTCCTGCCACATTCCAGTAAGCTGAAGTTACATCGCCGGTTAGCGCTGCATGAGCACCTCCCATTCCGAGTGCCCGGGCACCGCTTCCGCTAGTTAGAAAGTCGTTTCCGTACTTCGCCTGTGTAGCCTGAGCGAATGTAAAGACAGGAAGCATCACAGTAAATAAAAGCGCGGGGAAGAATCGGTTCATCAAAAAAACAGCGATAAATTAATAGTTACTGTAGCGCTTTAAACGATATATTCTGTGACTTATTTGGGATGAAAATTGCGCTTTCTGCGGTTGCAGAGAGAGCCAGTATTTCTTAGTATAAGCACACTCCACTGAAAGGGCAACTGTTGGTTGAAAATTGCCTTTTAACCCATTTAAATAATGCATTTATGAAATTTTCTGTATCGAGCAACGAACTCAATAAAGGGCTTTCGGCCGTGATTGGAGCCGTGCCTTCCAAAGCTACGCTTCCTATTCTGGAAACTATTCTTTTTGAAAGCGAAGATGGAAAACTCAAACTCACAGCTACCGACCTGGAGATTTCCATTATCGAGTACATCGATGCAGATATAGAAGAAGATGGTGCTGTTGCCATTCCCGCCCGCAGGTTGCTTGAGACCCTGCGTCAGCTTCCAAACATCCCGGTTTTCTTTGATGTGGACGACCGTAAGAATATCAACTTCCGCACCGACAAAGGTACTTATAAGCTGGTGGGAGATGATGCCGATGAGTTTCCGGAAGTGCCCAACCTTGATGAAGGAACCAACATCAATACCACTACGGAATTGATGAACAATGCTATTCATAAAACCTTGTTCGCCGTTTCCAGCGACGACCTCCGTCCGGCTATGATGGGTGTATATTTCCAGATCGGAACGGAAGAAAGTAAATTTGTGGCAACCGATGGCCACCGTCTTGTTAAGTACACCAACAAAGAAATTACTGCCGATAATGACGTGAACTTCATTGTTCCGGATAAAGCATTGAGCCTCATACAGAAAACCATTGATGGTGATGAGTGCGATCTGACGGTTACCGAAGATCATGCTCGTTTTAAGAGCGGGGGCACCATCGTAATCACACGGCTCATCAATGAGCAGTACCCGAATTATGATTCTGTTATTCCGCGCGATAACGACAAATTCCTGACCATCAGTAAAGAGCAGATGCTTTCTACCGTAAAACGGGTCGCTATCTTCTCAAGCACTACAACCCGTCAGATCCGGTTACAACTCGGTTCCGACAAACTTACCATTCGCGCCGAAGATCTGGACATGAGCAGTGAAGCCAAAGAGACGATCGAGTGCGAGTATTCAAATGAAGAAATGGAAATCGGTTTTAATGCCAAGTACCTGGGTGATGTGCTCAGCAATATCGATGATGAAGAAGTGACTTTTGAGTTTTCTTCACCAAATCGCGCCGGTATCGTAAAGCCTTCGGAAGAGAATGAAAACGAAGATATTCTAATGCTGGTGATGCCGGTGATGCTCAACAGCTATGCCTGATGAGTCAAATAATTACTCTCACATCTGATTTTGGTCTGCAAGACCATTATGTGAGCGCTATGAAGGCGGTCATCCTTGGGATTGCTCCCGACGCCCGCCTCATCGACATCTCTCATGACATTCCTCCACAGGATATTATGGCCGGGGCATGGGTGGTTCGCAATGCAGCCTTTCTTTTTCCGCCCGGTACCGTCCATCTCGTGGTTGTGGATCCCGGCGTGGGTACTCCGCGTCACCCGATTGCCCTGAAAGTAGGGGATCAATATTTTGTTGGGCCCGACAATGGAATCTTCTCTCTTTTTTTTGATGAATTTGATTATGAGGCGGTGAAGATTAACAACAAAAAGTATTGGCGGCAGGAAGGCTTATCCAAAACCTTTCACGGTCGGGATGTTTTTGCCCCGGTTACCGCCCATCTCAGTAACGGTGTTTCCTTTGACGAAATCGGTGAGCCGATAGAGGAGCTGGTTACCTATCACTGGGCTGTCCCCATTGCAGATAAAGACGGACTTCAGGGCTGGGTTGTTCACATAGACCGCTTTGGCAACCTTATTACCAATATTTCTGAGCAGCTTTTCGAGGAACACATCAAAAAGAAGGATGTAAAGATTTACGTGGGTAACACCATGCTCAAAAAGATTGTAACTACTTTTGGGGATGTGGAAGAAGGCGAGCCCGCTGCATTTATAGGAAGTTCCGGGATGCTCGAAATTGGCATCAATAAAGGAAATGCCGGACGGATGTTAAGTGTTGACAAAGGCGCACAGATCTCCATCGTGCTACAGAAGTGATTTTTTGAGTTATAGCCTCTATTAACTTTTCCAAAGTTAACAGGGATTTTAAATCAGTTACCTATCGCATGCTAACTTTGGAAAAGTTAGCATGGGCGGGAAACCACCTGTAACACGAGCGGCGATTAAGCGTATTCACCACAAAAAAATGATTGGTTTATATGACACTTGAATTACGCTCCCCCATTGACGAAAGAGCCGGGATTTCCATCCCTGACGAAGTTTCCACCCTCTCCACACCTTTCAACGGTACCGTTGGCTCCAAAGAAGGGGATGAGTATCAGGTTAAGAACAACATTATAGATCTGCTTGGGAAAGAACCCGAATTCACCTCTATTGCTCAAAGCACCAATCACTGGAAGCTGACAGCGGCTATTTATGAAGACATCTGGCGTAAACGGTCTCTTTCTCTTTTATCTGGTGAAGAATTCCCGATAGAGAAAGAACATGAGCTGCTGATTGACTGGTCAGCCCCTAAAGAAAATGGACTTTATTTAGATCTTGGTTGTTCTACGGCTCTTTATGGACGCGCACTAAAAGCCGCTCAGAAGAAAGCCCACATTGTAGCTCTGGATTTTTCCTATCAGATGCTGGAGGAAGCCCGTCTTAAAGCCGAGGCTGACGAAACAGATATGTATTTTCTAAGAGCGGATGGCCGGGAGCTTCCGTTCTTTTCTAAAACCTTTGACGGCATCGTTATGGGGGGTACACTTAATGAGCTCACAGAGGAATTGAAAGTGCTGTATGAAGCCAAGCGTGTGATCAAAGATGATGGTGTTTTCTTTATGATGCACCTGATTAAATCGGATGCCTGGTATGGTCGTTTACTTCAGGAGTCTGCGGCTATTGGCGGGATTAACTTCTGGACCGTTGAGGAAAGCAACAAGCTGTTTAACCAAGCCGGCTTCAATGTGGAAGAGCAATTGGTTAAGGGCATTGTCTGCTTTAGTAAACTTACGCCTGCTTAAGCGAAATGATGAAATTTAAATGTTGAATGTTAAATGGATGCAGTCTCATTTAACATTCATAATTCAGCATTAAAAATTTCATCACATTTGTTCGGGGGCGGTTATTCCTAAAATACTCAGTCCGTTTCTCAGAACCTGTGCAACGGCTTTAGCTAATTCCATTCGGGCCTGAGCCAATTTCTCATCTTCTCCTAGAATTCTGCAATCATGATAGAAGCTCGTGAAATCTGAGGCCAGTTGATTTAAGAAGGTGATTACATGATGGGGCTCTCTAAGTCGTGCAGCATTGGCCACCGTATTTGGAAACTTCAGCAAAGTTTTGATGAGCGTTATTTCAGCCGGGTGATCTAACTTACTCAAATCAACTTCCCCGGAAAAATCATATTCCTCTTCTACCTTTCGGAGTATACTTGAAATTCGGGCATGTGCATATTGGAGGTAGAATACCGGGTTCTTCTCTCCGGCTTCTTTGGCCTGGGCGATATCAAATTCAAGATGGGTATTGGGAGAACGCATCAGGAAGAAAAAGCGGGTTACATCGGCCCCTACTTCATCCATGAGCTCGTCCAGCGTTACAAAGTTTGCCTTTCTTGTGCTCATCTTAAAAGGCTTTCCGTCTTTTACGATCGTCACGAATTGATATACAACCACATCTACTTTGTCTGGGTCATATCCTAAAGACTTGATTCCCGAAAGCACATCCGGATAGGTAGCGATATGATCGGCTCCGAACACATCCACACACAAATCAAAGCCACGATCCAGCTTGTTGGCATGGTAGGCAATATCCGGAAGGCGATACGTGGGTTCTCCGGTGCTTTTTACCAGAACGGTATCCTTGTCTTTTCCGAATTCGGTAGTTTTAAACCAAACGGCTCCGTCTTTATTATAAGCAAGATCCAGCTCTCTCAGCTTTTCAATGGTTTCCTCAATCTTTCCGTCTTCATACAGACTATGCTCATTGAAATAGGAATCCATTTTTATGCCCATCCGGTCCAGTGTGCGGCTGATGTCAGCAAATATCTCTTCTTCAGCCTTTTCTTTGAATGGCTTCTCATCTTCAGCATCGATCAAGTCCTCTCCAAGCTCATCAACCAAAGCCTGAGCGATGTCACGAATGTATTCACCTTCATAACCACCCTCAGGGAATTCATCGCTCTGTCCCAATAGCTCCAGATATCGGGCTTGTACGCTTTTCCCCAACACACGCATTTGCCGGCCCGCATCATTGAAATAATATTCGCGCTCTACCTTGGCACCGGTCCATTCCAGAAGACGGGAAACCGTATCACCTAATACTGCATTGCGGCCATGACCCACGGTAAGCGGACCTGTAGGATTAGCACTCACAAACTCAACCAATATCTTACTTCCATTATTGGTATCCGTTTTTCCGTATTCCGAGCCTACAGTCAGGATTTCGGCCAGCTCATCAAAAAGATAGTCTTCGGCGAACCGAAAATTTATAAATCCGGGTCCGGCTATTTCTACGGCAGAAATTTTCTTCTCGTTATATTCCAATCCGTCCACAATCTGCTGAGCAATAGCCCGGGGGTTATTCTTCAGGGGTTTTGCCAGCATCATAGCCACATTGGTAGATGCATCGCCGTGTTCGGGCTGATTCGGTTCCTCGATACGTATTTCTGGTTTTTTTTCCAGCTCAAACTGATCCAGCGATTTGCTGATGACCTCAACTAAATATTCTTTCATGAAAAAATGGGTTTCAAAATTCACCCCAAAGATAAGGGAATTGCGCCTTAGGATACATCTCTTTTAGTCTGCAATTGTAAGGGCAAATATGAGCAATGCAATTACCAGAATAAGAACATAACCGAACAACATTAGTATCACTTTTGCTATTACCTTAATGGTGCTTTGGCCAAAAAACTCCTTCAGGTAACTGTACATGTAATAGAATAAAAGGATGGATGCCAGACCACCTATGCCAATGTTCAGTATTCTTGCCAGCCCCATCTCGGTGTATATTTTCAAATAATGATCCGTGATAGCCCGAACGATAAACAGAAAGAACAGTACGGAATGAAGATGTAATGCAAGTACTAATGACTCGAGATAATATTTGGCTTGTTTTCGATGAATAAGATGAATAACACCCGCAAAAGCCGGGGCAAACAGGATTATAAATGACTTCATGAAGTTGGTGAACTGATCTTCATTGCCATTCAGGTCAAAGGAGTTCATGAAAAGAATACTATTTACATCCGTGATGGAAAGCACAAAAAAGTAGAGCGCACTAAACGTGAAGTAGATCCTGAAAGGGGAGATATAGCGCTGCCTTATTCCGGATAAGTATTCTTTAGTGATATGGCCTGGTTTTAGAAAAAGCTCTTTAAGCGTTTTCAACACCCGGTTATCAATATTGAACATTGTATCAATGGAATCCTGGGTAACAACCGAAAGCGAAAGGTTTCCTTCATAAAACTTTTGTCCGCAGTTTGCACAAAAATTTCCGGTCCTTTTGGTACCGCAATTCAGGCAGGATGTTACTGTTGGTTCTTTCCGGGCTTCCATTTCCGAAAATAGCAAAGATTTGATCTTTTTCATCCACAAATAAAAAAGGAGCCCCTACAAGGCTCCTTTAATGAAATAAAACTGATACCGTGTGATGTTCTATTTAGTCATCGCCTCAATAAGCTGTTTAAACTGCTCAAAAGTGCGGGGATTATTCTCCACTTTAGTTCCATTAATGAAAAAGGTAGGAGTTGAATTTACATTCAGGTTTAAACCTTCCCGTTTATCGGCCATAACCTTCCGTTGCATATCAGCCGAGTTCATGTCGTTTCTGAACTGCTCCATATCCAGGCTCAGGCTTTTGGCATATCCTATAAAAATGGCTTCTGCATTACCGCGCGCCCACTGCTCCTGCCCGGTAAAAATCATGTCGTGCATTTCCTGATATTTGCCCTGCTCCCTGGCTGCCTCAGCAACTCTTGATGCCAATTGAGCATACTCGTGCATATTAAGCGGAAAGTGCTTGGTGGTAATGGAAATGGCATCTCCATATTCCTGCTTCAACTGTTCTTCGATAGATACAAAATATTTACAGGCCGGGCATTGGTAATCGCTGAACTTTACTATGTTAATTTGTGCATCTGATTCTCCTGAATCTTGTGCAAGCGCCGTGCCACTGAATAAAATTGCAAACAGAGTGAGTAAAAATAGTCCTCGTTTCATGTCGTCATCCCTTCTTTCTTCTTATGATGATTTACTTTATCAAAATGTCGTTTTAAGATACCACTCATTTTTTCAATTATCTGTGGAATCTGTCCGATTTGATTCTCTTTTCCGAATGATAAACGCACAAACTCCCTCGCTTCTTGTTCTTCTTTTCCAATGGCTGTCATCGTTTTGTTCGGTTTCTCTGAACCAACCTGACAGGCACTGCCTGTAGAGATAGCTAAACCAGCCTGACTGCATTCCAGCATAAAAAACTGTCCTTCCATTCCGGGAAATCTCAACCCTAAAATATTCGGCACTCTTTGCGATGGGTGTCCTTCAGCCACAACCTCAAACTCTAGTTTCATCAATTCTGAAAGCATTTCTTCCCTAAACTTCTGAATGCGATGCTGCTCTTCATTCATCTGCTGAGTAATCAGTTTTGCTGCTGTGGCAAAGGCCGCAACAGATGGCACATCACTGGTTCCGGGTTTAAATTTCTTTTGGTTATCGGAATCGGGAAAGACTGGCTTCCAGTCCACTTTGGGGTTCATCCAAACGGCCCCGCACCCTTTGGGTCCATATATTTTATGGCTTGAAATGGAAATAGCGTCCACATTCAGTTTTTGTACATCAACGGGTAAACGGCCAAAACTTTGTACACAATCACTGTGAAGCATGATTCCTTTTTTACGTAGAAAAGCGCCTATTTTTTTCAGATCCTGAATAGTCCCTATTTCTGAATTCACATGCTGAATAGAAGCCAAAACGGTGTCTTCTCTGACCAATGTTTGCAGTTTCTCAAAATCCACCTCGCCAAATTTATTCACAGAAACTACCGATACTTCATACCCTTCCTGCTTTAGTTTTAAAAACAGGTTTCTCACCGAAGAATGCTCGATGGGCGTGGTAATCAGGTGTCCGGTTTTTTCACCCAGCGAATTCAACAATGAATAGATGGCCAGAAAACTCGACTCCGAAGCTCCGGAGGTAAAAAACACATCTTTGGGCCGGGCATTAATAGTTGAGGCTAATGTCTTTGAAGAGGCTTCCAGAATTTGTTTAGCCGAAGAGCCTTCATCATGCATACTGCTGGCATTCCCGAAATAATGCTTCGAGACATTCACATACACCTCCAGCGCTTTGTCACTGACGGGCGTTGTAGCAGCATGGTCCAGGTATATCATCGATGATCGCTCTTATGTTTAAAAAAAGGTATCTTTGTTGCCCTTTGAAAATAGACAAATAAATCGGCCGATTCACTTTTATGAACCATCTTGAGCTAAAAGAAATTCTGACCAATGCTTTTCGTGAAGATATTGGAATGGGCGACCTGACATCCAATTCCATTTTTCCACATAATCAGTTTGGGAAAGGCACTTATACCGCTAAGGCCGGTGGCGTTTTAGCCGGACTGGAAATTATCGAGACAGGATATAAACTATTGAATGACTCGGTCAAGGTTTCTCTTCATAAAAACGACGGCATGCCGGTTAAAAAAGGAGAAGTGATCGCTGAAGTAGAAGCACCGGTACAGGTTTTGCTTAGCGGAGAACGGGTAATCCTTAATTTAATTCAGCACCTTAGTGGTATTGCCTCTTCCACCCGACATGCTATTGAACAACTCGGCGACCCAAGCATCACCATAACCGATACCCGAAAAACCTTACCCGGATTACGCTCACTTCAGAAATATGCCGTTCGCTGTGGTGGAGGTCGAAACCACCGCCTCAGGCTGGATGACGGGGTCATGATCAAAGACAATCACATTAAAGCGGCCGGTAACATAAAAAGTGCGGTGGAGCTCGTTCGCGCGCGGGTTGGGCATATGGTGAAAATTGAGGTAGAAACGGAAAATAAAAAGCAGGTGCTGGAGGCGGTAAAAGCTAATGCGGATGTGATTATGCTCGACAATCGTTCCCCGGAAGAAGTAAAGGAACTCATACAATTAATACCGGACCATGTTGTTGTTGAAGTCTCCGGCGGCATCACCCCGGAGAATATTGCCGGTTATAAAGAATGTGGAGCAGATGTAATTTCCCTGGGCTGGCTGACCCATTCGGTTAAAGCCCTGGATATTAGTTTTAACCTTGAATGAGGACGTTTCTGAAAAAGCGAATTCATTGAATTTTTTCTTAACTTTGTTGTTGTTCAATAACTTGAATTAAATCAGCTCGACTTTAACAGGCCTTCGGGTTTTGTGACATCGCAGCACATGTGAGTTTTATGGAAGTTTTAGATGTTTTAGAGATTGAATCCGAAGTATCCCTTCCCAAGCGATACAGTGAGCTTTCCCGGGAAGAAATGGAAGCCCGTATTCGGGAAATCAAAGCTGCCTTTGGCGATCGTCTTTTTATACCCGGCCACCATTACCAAAAGGATGAAGTAATACAGTTTGCTGATGCCCGGGGCGATTCCCTGAAACTCGCTCAAATTTGTGCCGAAATGCCCAATGCTGAGTTTATCGCATTCTGTGGCGTTCACTTTATGGCCGAAACGGCTGATATGCTCACCGGGCCTGATCAAAAAGTAATTCTTCCCGATATGCGCGCCGGTTGTTCTATGGCCGACATGGCCGATATCGATCAAACCGAGTTGGGCTGGGTGAAAATGCAGGAAATTTGGGGTGATACCATTTTGCCCCTTACCTACGTAAACTCTACCGCAGCCATCAAGGGCTTTGTGGGCAAACATGGGGGTGCTACGGTAACTTCCTCGAACGCCAAAAAAATGCTGGAATGGGCTTTCACTCAAAAAGAACGCATTCTGTTTTTACCGGATCAACATTTGGGCCGAAATACGGCTTTTGATCTGGGTGTGTCTTTGGACGAAATGGCCATTTGGGCTCCCATTGAAGGTGAGTTTATCTATGATGGTGATTTTGAAGATGTGAAAGTTATTCTCTGGAAAGGGCACTGCTCGGTTCACGAGAAGTTCAACATCAAGCACATCGAAAACCTTCGCAAGCAGGAACCCGATACCAAAATTCTGGTTCACCCCGAATGTACTTATGATGTAGTTCAGGCTTCCGATTACAACGGCTCCACCAGCTTTATCATTGATACCATTGAGAACGCCGAGCCCGGCTCCAAGTGGGCCATTGGCACCGAAATGAACCTGGTAAACCGCCTTGCACAGGAAAACCCGGATAAAGAGATTGTATCCCTGAACCCGTTTATGTGTCCTTGCCTGACGATGAATCGCATTGATCTTCCTCACTTACTGTGGGCGATGGAGAAGCTGGAGCAAGGCGAAGTGGTTAATCAGATCACAGTACCTGAAGAAGTGGCGAAAAACGCTGTACTTGCCTTAAATCGGATGCTGGAGCGGTCTTAGTTAATCGTTTCATTTAAAGTCATTCCTGCGCAGGCAGGAATCCGGATGGACTTGCCGACCACGTGCCGGAACTAGGTACTGATATTAAGTCAGCCCGGAACACAAACCAACACTTCACGGTACATCTTTTCGTTAGTAAACGCTTAATCCTTCCTATAAAAATTAGTACATTCAGGAAACGCAGTTCCATGATGAGATCAAGACCGCTATTATTTACCCTATTTATTCTGTTTTGCCCGATTTTCGCCTTTGCACAGGGCGGACAACAAGGGGCCGATAATTCCCTTTTGCCGGAAATCAATCCTCAGGATATTGAGATTCGAAGTGAATTCCAGGCTCGCTTCCCGGGCCTCCGGCGACAGCCCATTTTGGGCTTCAATCCCAAGCCGCGGGTTTTCCAGATCGACCCCAACCGCATGCCGTTTATGGAGACGAGGGAAGAAGCTGTTGCCGATATTTCTGTAACTCAACTCGGCCGTCCTGAACCTCCCCAACGATCTGTCCTCACCAACCCTGACCGCATCAATGCATATATAAGGGGTGGTTTAGGGAGTTATGTCACTCCCGAATTGAATGGATATGGGTTTTATAGGCTCAATAAGAAAAGCCTGGTTACTGCTGATCTAAATGTGAGGGCTTCTGACGGACATTTAGATAATCAGGAAAGCTCATTCCGATATATAGATGCTAATGTAAGTTACATAACCAGCGTTCAGGATGACCTCAGGCTTACCGTTGATGTAGGTGGGTTGAGCGATTACAATGACTTGTTCAACCTCTCTGATAATTTACAGCAGAATTTTATCGGTAAAACTTCCGACAAAACATATAACGGCGGCTCTGCTCAGATTTCTCTACACAAAACGATGAATACGTTACACGGCTGGAAGGCAAGTTTAGGCGGGAATGTCTTCAACTCCTCTTTAGATGCAGGTAACTCCGGGCTTTCCGGAGATTTGGATGAGCGGGTCGGTCATGCTACATTTTCTTATTACTGGCCTGGAAACCGCCTTTACGAAACCTTTGATATTACCGCTTCACTAGAGGCCGGAAATTATTCTACTCCCACGGCAGCAGATCAGAGCTGGGTTGATGCTAAAGCCTCTTTTGAATATGAGCGCTTGCTGAACTTCAACACAAGAATCAGTGGAAAGGGAGGAGTTGAATATATATCTGACCCTGCCGGAAGCAAGGTCTATTTTGTTCCTGAAATCCGGGTGAAATATAATTTAAGTAATGCACTTTCTATCTCAGGGACGGCCTTCGCAAAACCTGAAATGCAGTCTCAGCAATCACACCACCAATACAATCGCTTCCTTAATGTGCAGAATCAACTTCGTCATGCTTATCATCTTGGGGCCACCGGGGAAGTTAATTTCCAGCTGTTTGATGGTAATCGCATTTTTGGTGGCGTGAATTATCGTCATGTTAAAGATTATGCTTACTACCAGCGTCAATTAATACCACCATCCAACAACCCCGGTTTCTATTCAATAAACTACGGCGATGCCAACATTTTTGAACTCTACGCAGGAGCAAGCCAGCAATTAGTCCCCGAAAAATTCTGGTTTGATGGAAAAGTGTATGTACGCAGCCCAAAACTAAGCGGAGGTGGTTTCATCCCTTATGAAGAAAAACTGGGGGTGGAAGGTGCTGTTTCATATAAAGTGATAAAAGAACTTACAATTAACGGATGGGCAGAATATATTGGCTCTCGGGAAGCGCCGGCAGCAAACTCAGACTTAAATGCTTACGTACTGCTTAATGCCGGAGTTGAATATCAAATTAATGATACCTTTGGCGTTTATGCCAAACTATTAAATCTTTTGGGACAGGAATATGAAATTTGGAATGGTTATCAGGAACGACCATTTCAGGTTTTCGGAGGTTTAACCATAAAATTCTAATAACATGACAAACGAGTTTTTAGAAGCGTTGGGAATTGTGATTCGTGATCAAATCATCATGAAGAATTCCGTAGAAATAAAAGGCTTGGGTACATTTAAAGCCGTTCATCACAATCAGAAACAAGAAAAGCAGGCCGATGGCACCAATGTGATGGTTCCCCCAAAAGATACTGTAGAATTCACAGCCGAAAATAAGGGGTAAGTCATGCATATAGATCATCAAAAACTGGTAGAGCTGCTCACCGAAACTTCGGGAATTGAAAAAGAGAAGGTTGAAAGTCAGCTCGAAGAACTTGTTGAAGAAATTAAAGAAGCCATTGCCGAAGGTGATGCTTACGAAGTATCAGGGCTGGGAGTGTTTAGTGGAATTGGAAATAACATTCTCTTTATCCCATCGGATGATTTTGCCACCGAAATAAATTACAAGTACGTGGGCATGGAGCCGATAGAGATGGATGATGCTGCTTCGGAAACCACCGAGGAAGCCCCTCAATCAGAAGAAGAGGAAGATAAATCGGACGATGTTGTAGCTGATGCCGGTGAGGACGACGATCCTTTTGGCGGACTCCTTGAAGATGAAAACAAAGAGGCAGAAGAAACCCCTTCTTTTGAGCTTGATGACAGCGATGATGAACCCATTGATGAAGATACCTCCGAAGACGCAGAAGAGTTTGCCGATGAGGAAGAAGAGGCTCCCTTTGATTTTGCCGAAGAAGACCTCGAGGACAACACCGAAGAAGAAATCTCAGATTCGGAAGAACCCAAACCCGGTCCTGACAAATGGGGAATTGACACCTATAAAGATGATTCAGCCGAACGCACCTTTTCCGGATTATTAGGGGATAAGGATGATGATGCTAAAACGGATGACTCTGACCTTGCTGCTGAATTGAATAAGCAATTATCAGAAGGAGAGGAAGACGATGATTCTCTGGATGCTCTTTTCGGCGATGCTGATGTTGATGAAGAGCTGGAAGGAAGCACGGATAGTTCCGGTGATGATGACGATGATCCTTTTGCTGACCTGGCCGGAGATGAGGAAGAAGCGGAAGATCTTATCGACTCGGATGTTATTGATGAAGATCAGGATGAAATTATACCGGTTATTACCAATCTCGCCTCTGAAGAAACCAAAAAGAAGCGAGCTGAACAGGAAAAAGAACAGTCTGATCAAGAAGACGGGGAAACGGCGGAAAAAGAAGACAAATCATCGAATCGACCCAAGCGGCCCTCCACCTCCAGAGATTCGCAGGGAGCGCCTGTTCTGCTTTGGGTATTATTGATCATCGTGGTGCTGGCTGGCGGAACGTACGGGCTTGGTTATTTTGGTGTAGTCAATATTCCCGGAATAACCCCACAAACCCCTCAGCAGGCTTCTACCACTCAGCCCGACCCGGTTCCAATGCCTCCGGTTGATGAAGAAACTCCATCACAAACGGCTGAACAAAACAACCAGGCCAACCAGCCGCAGAGTAGTTCAGAAACAACCCCTGATGAAGAACCTGCTGAACAGGAGCAAACCCAAAATATCCCTCCTCAGGAACAAGCAACTGATAATCCGGTATCACAAAGTGAAGCCATCCCTGCAGGGCAGCCTGTGTATGGGCTTGAGGGCGTCACAAACCCGAGTGCCAACGACGGTTATACCATCGTGGTTTACTCGCTGAGTAATGAAGGGAATGCAAAATCAACAGAGCGAGAGCTGAGCAACGCTGGTTATCGTGTGCTTTTGGCTACCATACCTTCACAACAATATGGGCAGCTTTGGCGCGTAAGTTTAGGGCAGTTCGAATCGATGCGTGATGCTGCCATCGCCGCAGAAACCCTTAGCTCACCACTTTCAGACAATTATTTCATAACCAAAATTAACTAAACGAATATCATCTACATGCACTTATTGCTGATTTTTTTGCAAGACACGGCCTCGGTTGACTCACTGATGGCCATGCAGGAAGAGACCGTCACCTTTTTTGACCTTTTGATCGAAGGCGGCGTCTTAATGATCCCCATCTTTATTCTTTTCGCTATCTCGATTTACGTAATCGCTGAGCGCTGGAGCGCGGTTAACCGCTCTCATGTAGCACCGGAAAAGTTTCTTTCCACTATTGAGAGCATGCTCAAGTCCGGAAAAGGGGGAGCTTCCAACGCTATGGATTATTGCGACGAGTTTGACAAGCCCATTGCCCGAATTATTAAGGCAGGTATTAAGCGGCTGGGAAGGCCCATTCGTGATATCGAGGATGCCATCGACAATGCCGGAAAGAAAGAGATTTTCTTCCTCGAAAAACGCATGAACTGGCTGGCAACCGTTGCCGGCGTAGCGCCATTACTGGGTTTCACCGGAACCGTAACCGGTATGATTGAGGCCTTTATGGATATTCAATCTCTTCAGGGAAACGTGAACCCGAGCGTGTTGGCCGGTGGTATTTGGGAGGCCCTGATTACAACGGCAGCCGGCCTGATTGTCGGCCTTATTGCCTACGGCTTCTACAACTTTCTGCTGGGTAAAATCAACCGCTCTATTTTTGAGCTGGAAAACGCCTCAGCTGATTTCCTCGACCTTCTTCAATCACCTGCAAAAAAAGAGAATAACTAATTATGTCGCGCGATTTCAGACGTGGAGATAAAAAGCTTCCGCCGCTGTCGCTGTTCTCACAGTCGTCGCTGACGGATATTGTACTGTTGCTGCTTATTTTCTTCTTGTTGACTTCTTCTTTCGTGACCAATTTTGGTATTCGTGTTGAAGTCCCCAAAGCGGAAAGCAGTGCCGCAACCGAGCCGCAATTTATTTCAGTTGCCGTTACCAAAGACGGTGAGTTTTATGTGGACGGCGATTTAACAGCCCGCGGATCGCTGGCAACGGCCATTCGAAATGCCCGAAATAATAAGCCTCAGGGAACCGTTGTACTGAGAGCCGACAAAGATGCCAAAGTTGATGACGCCGTTCGCGTAATGAATGTAAGCAAGGCTTTAAATCTAAAAATTGTAATGGCCACCGAACAAGGCTCATAATCATCTCATGAAATTCACGGAAGACGATCGCTTAGCACTGTATGTAACCTTCGGGTTAAATGCGGCTTTATTGCTGTTCTCTCTATGGTTTACCTTAGATATGAACCGGAATGCACGTCCGTCTTACATTGAAGTGGAGTTTGGTGAATTTAAAACCGGCCAGCTTGCCGAGTATTCTGAAGTTAAAAACGAGGAAGTTGCCCAGCGCCCCAATCCTTCTGAAACAGAGCCCGAACAACCCGTTGAAGAAGCGCCCGAACCGGAAGTAACTCCACAGGAGACTACCGAAGAACAAACCAAGGCTGTGGATCTGTCTGATCAGACGGAAGACGTTCAGGAAGACCCGGTTTCAACTCCTGAAACGGAGAAAATTGATCCGAATCAGGAAGAAACCAAGCCGGAAGAGGAAGAAGTGGAAGTACCGCCGGTTGCCAAAGAAAATGAGACCTCTACCGATGGGGCTAAAGAAAGCGGCGATGTGGACGGAGCCCGCGGCGATATGAACTCTGACCAGGGTATTGGAAATGATGAAGAGAAAACATCCCCCTATGAACTTAAATGGGAGGGAGAAATTGACCGCTCCCCCATGGTTCAACCCCTTCCCGAAAACTCTGCCAATGAAGAGGCTGTTATTACGGTTCGTTTTGAAGTAAGGCCGGATGGAACCGTTGGAAGAATCATCCCCTTAAAAAAAATGAACCCGGAACTGGAGAGAGAAGTGATGAGCACGCTCCGTACCTGGCGCTTTTCACGATTACCGGGTGGCGTTCCTCAGCAAACTCAGTGGGGTACCATCACTTTCCGATTTGTGTTTGACTAAGATCTGCAAGTCCGGAATATCATCTTTCCCAAGTTTAGCATCCTTTTTTTGATGCCACTACTGCGTAAAATAATTGTTTGAACTAACATCCATTATTGAACATCGGCTTATTTCTCGGCAGATGTATCAGAGTCCTCAGAGCCGTGCTTAACATCATCCTTATCAAAGTTCAAACCCGAGCGTACATGTAAGTCTCTTTGCGGGAATGGAATCTCGATATCGTATTCGGCAAACTTCCGTACAATTGCCTGGTTCAATGCGTTTTGTACCTGATATCTTTTCTTCACATCCGGAATCCAGGCCAGCAGCTTCATATCCCAGGAGGAATCTCCAAAGCTTCGTAGCTGCACTTCGTGATTAGGTGTTTTAAGCACATCCTCGCTTTCCTCAGCTACTTCATTGAGAGCCTTCAGCACGTTGTCAAGATCAGAAGAATAAGATACCCCTACATCTATGCCTAACCGATACGTAGGATCCCCATGTGAAAAGTTGATCACATCCTTTGACACAAACTCTGAGTTTGGCACAATGATAGAGATGTTGTCCAGCGTTTTTACTTTTGTTGAACGGATGTTTATTTCCTGTATATCTCCTTCAATGTTATTAACCATCACGCGGTCGCCAACAGAAATGGGGCGTTCGAAAAGTACAATCAAACCTGAGATAAAATTCGAGGTGATGTTCTGCAGGCCAAAACCAATACCAACCGACAGAAAACCAAAAATAACCGCAAGCCCAGTCATATTTATTCCCAGGAACTGGAAGGAGATAAACACACCGATAACCACCACCACATATTGAGACATCCTCGAAAGGGTATAGCGAAGTCCGCCATCCTTAACGAACCGGGGTAGAATTTTGCGGTTCAACATTCTCTTTGTAAAAGAAGCCAGGAAGGAAAAGCCTATCAGCAGCAGAATGAAAACAATCAGCTTAAGAAAGGTAACCGGCGTATTCTGAATGGAGAAAAGCTGAACCTGTAGTAAGTCCCAGATATAGATAAAAAATTCAGACAGAGAATAATCCGTTGGGTTGGGAATGTTTACCGAGTCTGCCCGGATAAGCCCGCTATCAGGTGCGAGGGAATCTATTTGTGATGGTGCTGTTGTTGGTAATTGATTCATAGAGCCAAATGTAATGGATTGAAACAAAAAACCCACACGTTTTTCCGATACTAACTGAAAGCAGGCTCGTAACCAGAACGACCCTCCACTTTAACTCCCACTTATTTATCGAGACTTACTTTCGGCGCGTTCCAAATCTCATCGTTGTAATCATTGATGGTTCGGTCGCTCGAGAACTTCCCGATATTTGCTGTGTTCAGTATGGCTTTGCGATTCCATTCGTCCTGATCTTTGAACAGAGCCGAAACTTCTTTCTGCTTGTTCACATAGGCTTCGTAATCGGCCAGCACCATGAAGTAATCACCTTCATGCAGCAGCGCATTAATAATCGGCTGGAATAACTCTTTATCTCCATTACTGAAGAACCCGCCCCGGATTTGGTCCAGCGCCTGCTTCAATTCTTCATTGGCGTTGTAGTAATCCCATGGGTTGTATCCCTCCCGTCGAAGCTGATCGATTTCTTCTTCTTCCAATCCAAAGATGAAGATATTTTCGTCGCCTACTTCTTCTTTTATTTCCACATTAGCACCGTCCAGCGTACCGATAGTCAGAGCTCCATTCAGGGCAAACTTCATGTTACCGGTTCCGGATGCTTCCATTCCCGCTGTAGAAATTTGCTCAGAAAGGTTGGCGGCCGGGATCAGTTTTTCGGCCAGCGTTACGCTGTAGTTCTGCAGGAATACACACTTCAGTTTTTGGTTTACTTCCGGATCGTTATTCACCACTTCGGCAATGCTGTTAATCAGCTTAATGTGGAGCTTGGCCATGGTATAACCCGGAGCTGCTTTTCCGGCAAAAATCACCGTTCTTGGGGTCATATCCATTTCCGGATTTTCTTTCAGGCGGTTGTACAGCGTAATCACATGCAATGCTGCCATCAGCTGACGTTTATACTCGTGTATTCGCTTAATCTGAATATCAAACATAGACTCCGGATCTACATCCAGGTCGTTATGCTCTTTAATGTATTCCGCGAGATGCTTCTTGTTCTCCAGCTTAATCTCGGCAAACTTCTTCCTGAACTTCTTATCGTCAGCGAACTTGTTGATCTTCTTCAGTTCTTCGAGTTCGGTAATCCAGTCGTCTCCAATTTTGTCTGAGATCAAATCAGAAAGGGCCGGGTTGCATTGTTTCAGCCATCGGCGGGGTGTAATCCCGTTGGTTTTATTGGTGAATTTATCCGGATACATCTCATCAAAATCGCGGAACATAGATTCTTTCAGCAAACGTGAGTGCATGGCAGCCACGCCATTCACTTTATGAGAACCTACAATACCCAGATGTGCCATATGAACTACCGGATGCTCACCTTCGCCCACAATGCTCATTCGGCTCTGGCGGTTTTTATCATCGCCAAGTTTAATTTTTACATCGTCCAGAAAACGACGGTTAATTTCATAAATGATATTCAGGTGGCGGGGCAGCAGATTTCGAACAAGGGAAACCGGCCATTTTTCCAAAGCCTCCGGTAACAAGGTGTGGTTGGTATAAGCCATGGTATCTACCGTGATGTCCCAGGCTTTTTCCCACTCCATATGTTCTTCATCGAGCAGGTAGCGCATCAATTCGGGTATAGCCAGGTTAGGGTGCGTATCGTTACACTGAATGGATACTTTTTCAGGAAACTTGGTGAAATCAGACGACTGTTTTTTGAAGCGCCGGATGATATCCTGCATCGAAGCCGAAACAAGGAAGTACTCCTGTTTCAGGCGCAGCTCCTGTCCCACAAATACCTTATCGTTTGGATAGAGTACACGGGAAATATTCTGCTCTAACTGATTATCCCGAACCGCATCGATGTACTGTCCCTGGTTAAAACTTTTCAGGTCAATTCCGGCCGATGATTCTGCCTTCCATAATCGCAGGTAATTCACAATGCCATTGTCATAACCCGGTATGGGGGTGTCGTAAGCCACTGCTTTTACGCGATGTGTATTTTCCCAGCCATAATGGGTGTTTCCATTGCTGGATTGAAGCGTAGCTTGGTTCCCATAGAACTCTACCGGGTACTGCACTTTAGGGCGCACCGTATCCCATGGGTTTCCATATTTCAGCCATAAATCCGGCCGCTCGATCTGGTAACCGTCTTTTATTTTTTGGTAGAAAATTCCATAATCATAACGAATGCCGTGACCGATAGCCGGAATTCCCAGCGTGGCCATAGAATCAAGGAAGCATGCTGCTAGCCGGCCAAGACCACCGTTTCCAAGCCCGGCATCCCATTCCTGATCACGTATTTCTTTATAAGAAAGGTCCAGATCGTCCAGAGCTTCAGCAACCAGGTCTCGCACATCCAGATTCACCAGCATATTGTCCAGAAGCCGGCCAATCAGGTACTCCATAGACAGGTAGTACACCCGCTTGGCGTTCGTCTTATAAAAATGCTGCTGTGTTTTCAGCATTCGGTCATTAAGACGATCCATAATGGTAAGCGCCACACTTCGGTATTTATCCCAGCTTGTGGTTGAAAATTCATCCTTGGCCAGGGTATGACGAAGATGCAGTTTAATGTCTTCCCGAAGCGAGTCCTTATCCATTCCTGACCTGATATTCACTCCGTTCATCTTTTTGGTACTCATAAAATCTGGTTCTTAATAAATAATCTTTAAATCTTTTCACGTGATTAGTGACAAGTGATTATTAGCTGACAGGCACCTCCATCAAAGTGTGAAGTACTTTATCGCTTTTCACTAATCACCCTCACTCTTCCTTTACATAAATACCTGAATCAGGCTCAAATTTCGGCCGGGTGAGGTTGGCAGGGAAACCGAGCTTATGAAACGACTCATAGGCGTTAATTGCAACAAAATCCTGCTGAAAAACGCCAAAAACACTGGAACCGCTTCCGCTCATACTGGCATAATCAGCTCCGAACTCATAAAGCTGATCCTTAATGTTGCCAACCAAATGGTGTCGGGGAAAAACGGCTGGCTCCAACTGGTTCATCAGAAGATATCTCCACTCTTTAGGTTCTTCTTCCAGTAATACATTTTTTAGTGAAAACTCTGGTTCGGGGTTGGGCTCACAAAACTGGTAGGCTTCGGCCGTACTGCTTTCTATTTCCGGGAAGGCTGTTACTATCCATGCGTCGGGCTGAATATCCAGTTCCTCAATTTCTTCTCCAATGCCCGTAGCAAAACCCGGTTTTCCCTTGATGAAAAAAGGGACATCGGCACCGATCTTTTTCCCCAATTGCATGAGGTCATCCTGATTTAATCCAAGGTTCGCAATCTTGTTCATCATGCGAAGGGTGGTAGCTGCGTTGCTGCTTCCTCCGCCAAGGCCCGCACCGGCTGGAATGTTTTTTTCTACTTCTATATAAAATTCGTCTTTCAACCCGGCTTCCTTTTGCAAAAGCTTAATGGCTTTTACAATGAGGTTGGTATCATCGACCGGAATTTTTTCATCGCTCATTACCAATTCCATTCGAGGAGCATGTTTTACCTCAAACCGGTCGTTCCATTCTATAAAGCAGAAGCCGGTTTCAATGGTGTGATAACCGTTCTCCTGTCGCTCGAGCACGTTCAGCCCAAGGTTTATTTTTGCATATGAATTTGAAATCCAGAGTTCAGCCATCAGTTTAAAAAATCTTCTTTGTGTTTCATCATAAACTCAAATGCGGCATCGTGTTCGTTTGGGATATCCCCATTTAAGATTGCTTCCTTCACTGCATCTTTTATATCACCCACCGTGCGACTGGGTTTGATGTTGAGCGCCTTCATAATCTCCTCTCCGGAAAGCGGGTTCTTCCAGTTGCGGATGCGGTCTTTTTCTTCCACTTCTTTAATGCGCCGCTCCACATAATCAAAGTTTTTTTGGTAACGCTCCTGCTTGTAGTCGTTCTTTGTGGTCACATCAGCCCGGCACAGTTTCATCAGGTCGTCGATATCGTCGCCAGCCTCATAAATTAACCGTCGAATCGCACTATCCGAAACCTCATCTGAAACCAGGGCAATGGGGCGCAGGTGTAGCCGAACCAACTTCCTTACATAACGCATGCGTTCATCCAACGGAAGCCCCAACCGGCGAAATATTCTTTTGGTCCACTTGGCCCCCAGGGCATCATGACCGTGGAACGTCCAGCCGGCACCCTCCTGAAAACGCTGAGTAGGAGGCTTGGCGATATCGTGCATGATGGCCGACCATCGCAGCCAAAGGTCCGCGTCCATCTCAATCACATTATCCAGCACCTTAAGCGTATGCCAGAAATTATCTTTATGACGAACACCTTTCACTTCCTTAACGCCGTGCAGGTTGTGCATTTCTGGAAAGAACTCTTTCAGCAGTCCCGTCTTAAAAAGCATTGTGAAACCAAGTGACGGATTATCACTCATAATAATTTTATTCAGCTCTTCAATAATCCGCTCTTTAGAAATAATGTTAATGCGCTCCGACATTTCGGTAATGGCATCAAAGGTGTTTTCTTCGATACGGAAATTCAGCTGAGAAGCAAAACGAATGGCCCGCATCATCCGCAGGGGATCGTCATCAAAGGTTTTTTCCGGGTCGATGGGGGTGCGGATGAGTGCCCGTTCCAGGTCGTCCATCCCGCCGAAGGGGTCATTCAAATCCCCAAAGTTCCCTTTATTCAGCGACCATGATAAGGCGTTAATGGTTAAATCGCGCCGTAGTTGATCGTCTTCCAGGGTGCCGTCTTCAACAATGGGCTTGCGGGAATTCTTTCGATAGCTTTCTTTTCGGGCGCCCACAAATTCCAGTTCCAGCTCTCCGGCTTTAACCTGTGCGGTTCCGAACTGCTTGTACACAGCCAGCGAAGAGCCTTCAATTTTTTCCGAAACTTTGCGCGCCAGCTTAATTCCGGAGCCGACTGTAACAAAGTCGATATCTATCTCTCCTTGTTTAGAGCGGTTGAGATAGTAATCCCGGACGTAGCCGCCAACAACATAAACAGGACAGTCCAATTCCTGTGCAGCGTCGCTGATGATGGTAAATACGTTTTGATGTTCGGCCGGTATGTTTTCCATGTGTTTCAAAGCATGCCAAAGATAGGAATGTTAGCGATTGCTTTCAGAGGAGAACTAAGATATTTTCAAGGATATTAATTCATACATTTAAAGACCGTTTAACAAATAAATAGTCTATGGGAAATGCAAAAAAGTGGGTAATAGCTACCAACGGTACAAAATATGCCAGTGCGGCGGTAAAATATGCGGCAGAGCTTTTTCGGGATTTACGCACCGAGCCGGAAGTCTATATTCTGGTGGTTGCCATCGATGATGATGCCCTTACTGAAGCCAAAGCTATTGTTGAAATGGCCAAATACACCTTCGAAGACATCGCCGGCAAAGAAGGCCCGCTTACACCTTACGTGGAAACCGGCGAGCCGGGCAAGGTGATTGTGGAGCAAATGAAAAAGCTGAAAGCCGATCACCTGTTTATTGGGGGAGCTGATTTTAAGTGGGATATCAATGACGAAGGCCCGGGTGGAATCAGTAATTATATTATTGAGCATATCTCCGGCGGGGTTACGCTGATTAAATAAAGGTTGGGCTGATGAGTAGTGGCCCGTTCTTAGTTTGAGGCAGAGCCTCGTGTAAGCATTCCGGAGCAGGGAGCCGGAACGAGGTTAGCGCCAGAAAAGGGTTAAATGTATTGTTACAGCAATTTCTCTACCGCGATTTAAGTAGATCAATGTGCAGAAATTGTTCTTCACGGATTACATGAATTATATATACAATCTCATTTTCCTCCCGATAGAATATCCGGCATGGAGAAAACACTACTTCCCTATATATAGAGTTATCAATCTCTTCAACAAGCTTACCACTTTTAGGATGCGAAGCCAGGCACTCTATTTTTTCGAAAGCAGATCGAACTAACTTCTTTGCAGCTGCTGGATTATCTAAAGAAATGTAGTCAGCTATTTCGTCTAGCTCATTGAGAGCCGATTCAGTCCAAATTATTCGAGCCATCTTGCCATGCGCTTTTTCGCCTCCGCATGGGGAACAATACGACCCTCAAGAATTGCTTTTTCACCACGAGCCAATCCTTCAAGGAGAGATAATTTTTTTTGAATGTGTTCAAAATGCTCCACATCCACAAGATATGCTGAAGGTTTTCCATGCTCAGTAATAAGCACCGGTTCTTTTTCCTCTCGTAACTCTTTGAGAAGTTTGGTTGCTTGACGTTTAAGTGTTGTGACTAATTCGGTTTTCATAGTAATACTAAAGTATCACTTTCAAGAAAAATGGGCAATATTGCTTTGAAATTAAAAAACAAAGCACTTTACACTATTAGGTACAGAGCGAAAAAGTGGGTGCGGTGCTGAGTAAGTAGAGGGGTAGCATTGTTTGAATCAGAGACTCATTAAGCATTCCAGAGCAGAGCACCGAAATGAGGATAAAGCTAATTTCAGATCCTCAAAATATATCATTCCACTTTTAGTCGCTATTCTTCTATTTTAGCCTTTGTTGTTAGCTATCAAAAAATATTCCTTTCGTGACTTTAGACTTGTTTGAACCCACCGCCATCACCCAGAAAGAACGGGTGAATAATGCCATGGGAGAGGAGCTTCCTCCGCATGAGCCGGGCGTATATACCATGTACGACAAGCACGATCAGGTTTTGTATGTGGGAAAGGGAAAAGACCTGCAGCAGCGTATTACTTCGTACCGGTACTCAAAGTCCAAAAAAGTACAACGGATGATCGCCCACCTGGAGCGCATCAGTTACGAGGTATGCAATACCGAAACGGATGCGATTCTGCTCGAAAACCTGCTCATCCGATCATTGAGGCCACCTTTCAATCACGCCAACAAAAAACCGGAGACTTACTACTACATTTCCACCGCGCGCCGGGGTAATAAAAAAGAGTTCCGCTTGTCGATGCGGGTGCTGGATGACTACCCGGAGGTGTACGGGTGCTTTAAAGGTCACCTTAAAACCCGAAAGGGACTCGGTGCTTTGCTGAAACTGCTTTTTGTGCAAGAAACAAGCATCACCAGTGCGCATTATCTGCCCAGCCAGCTACTAAACCGGATTACCCCTCAAAAATTTCAGCTTCGGCTGGATGAAAAGTCGGGGGGTTTAGTGGATCAGTTTCTGAAAGGGTCTTCCAGCCTGCTGGCCGATCAGTTTGAGGAACACATTATGGCCCTGACTTTTAAAGACCGGTTCACCGAGAACTACTTTGACAACGAACTGGAACAGCTCCGGATGTTTTTCACCCTCGGTCCGCAACGAAACTACCGAATGAAGAATGAGCTTGGGTTGCGGTCAGAACTCATCAACCAGGATGATATTGATGATTTATTAGCACTTATGAACGAGTAGAGTGTACAATATATGTTCCGGCGCGGAGCGACCGGAACCAGGCGGGATGGGCAACATTGAATGTTCAGTTTAATAACACCTCGCTCTGACGCTCTGCGTCGGAGCGAAACGGGCCAGCCTAAAGCTCAACCCACTCCATATAGTCTTTCAGCTCTCCTTTGGCATCACGGTTTTTACCTGTTTTGGTTTGGACTGTTTCGGGATATTCATCCGGGAAGAGAAAGACAGCACCCAGCAGAATTTCATTCTTTGGGATCCCTAGAAACTCCAGCACTTTTGGCTTTCTCAGGCACCCACCCGAAGACCAATAGTTGGTAATCCCCTTATCCGTTGCAGCAAGCAGCAAGTTTTGGATGGCGGCCCCGGTAGCAGCAATATGCTCCATGTTTTTTACATTAGGGTGAAACCTGCGACTCAGGGATCTTGATTTTTCCGGTAGCCAGGTAGCCAGGATTAAAGCATCAGCCGCGGCCAGCATTTGCCTGATGCCCTCGCTGGCTTTCATGGGTTCTTCTTTATTCAAGCTTTGTAGTAATTTCCGGCAGCTTTTTCCATCCAGCACGTGAAACCTCCAGGGCTCAGCGCCGGTCAGCTTCTTCTTTTGATGGTTCTCCGCACTTTGATAATGAAAGGGCGCCTGTCCGGCCAGCTCTATCAACCACTCGATGGTTTTGTTAAATTCTGCTCCTTTAGTCACCGGCAAAGGGTCATCCGGATTTACCCTCAATTTCAGGGTCCGGCGTTGTTGTATGGCTTCTTCCGTATTCATTACTGCTTGTTCATTTTTCAATTATTCCAGGATGTAATTTTTGGCAACCTGTTTGTATTCCTTCACTTCCTGTTCCACCCAGCTTTCGTCTTTCCCGAATTCCTGCGCCAGTAATCGCCCAACTTCGGGGGCCATTTCCACGCTGGCTTTGGCATCCAGCAGTAGTGCTCTTGTACGCCGCGATAGCACATCTTCGATGGTCTGGGCCAACTCATTTCGCACGGCCCAAATCACTTCTGCTTTAATGTAGGGAAGATCGGGGTGTAGCTGTTCTGCCAACTCCTCGTTTTCATCAATCAGCTTTTGCAGGGCTACCTTGTCTGATCCATACACAAACAGGTGGTCGTTCCGATCCACATTTTTAAGCCAGCCGTGAATACGAAGGTCTTTGGTCGGGCATTCTTTCACCTCCAATCCTGCCACCAACGCTGCCCGGTCGATAGTGTCTTCGGCCATTTTACGGTAGGTTGTCCACTTTCCACCGGCAATGGTTACCAAGCCCGATTCTGATACCTGCAGGTGATGACTTCTTGATATATCAGAAGTCTTTTTTACATCCGGCGGTTTTACCAGCGGACGTAATCCGGCAAACACACTTTTCACATCTTTTCGGGAGGGGTTTTTGGTGAGATATTGAGCCGCATGACGCAATATGAATTCAATCTCTTCTTCCAGAGCCACTGGTTCCAGCGCCGGTTTTTCTATTGGAGTGTCGGTAGTTCCTACAATCACTTTATTATGCCAAGGAACAGCGAACAGCACTCGCCCGTCATCGGTGTGAGGTACCATAATGGCCGACTCGCCCGGTAAAAAATCTTTATCCAAAACCAGGTGTATTCCCTGTGCACACAGAATGATGTTTTCATGATTCTCCTCATCCATTTTCATGATGTGGTCGGTGAAAATGCCCGTGGCATTAATCACCACCCGGGCATTGATTTCATGATCTTCCCCGTTCAGCATGTCCCGTGCTTGCAGGCCTTCTATAAATCCTTTACCATTTTTCTTCAGGCCGGTCACCTTCATGTAATTCAGCGGATAACCTCCTTCATCAGCAATGGTTTGGGCGAGATTAATGGACAGGCGGGAGTCATCAAACTGGCCGTCATAATACATCACCCCGCCACGCAGGTCCTTAGGCTCAAGCGTGGGAATTTTTTCTAATGTTTTCTCTTTCGACAGGTTTTCAGATTTCTTGATCCCCAGCTTTCCGGCCAGTGCATCATATACTTTCAAGCCAACCCCGTAAAACGGACCATTCCACCATTCGTAACTGGGTACTATAAATGATTGATGACTAACCAGGTGAGGGGCATTCTGGATGAGCAGTCCGCGTTCATGGAGGGCTTCAATCACCAGCGAAACATCACCCTGTTGCAAATAGCGCACCCCGCCATGGACAAGCTTGGTACTTCGGCTGGATGTTCCCTTGGCAAAATCATGCATTTCAAGAAGCAGCGTTTTATAGCCGCGGGAAGCAGCATCAACAGCACAACCCAGTCCGGTTGCTCCCCCCCCAATAACAACAATATCCCAGAAGTCATTGTAATTCTTTATCTCTTCAAGAAAAGCTGCTCTATTCATTATTACTACTCCTCTAATCGTTCATAACTTTATTATACGCTTCTCTGCCGACTTCCAATATTTGCTTTGCATGATCAAAATCGAACATACCGCTGGCATTTCGGGGTATTTCAATGAGCTTGTCCGGTTTGTGAATATCAATCATCAGTTCGGTAAGCCTGTCTTGCGTAAAACTAAAGGTGCTATCCATAAGCTCAATCAGCGAAAAAGACCCTTCTTCGGGATCCATTTTTTCTTTCTTTTTCCGTTTTTCTATCACTGAATCAGGCAGCAGATTCTCAAACCACTTTTGCACTTCCTGAATCCGATCCGGCCCGGGCTTCTTGTCATAAGCCGGATTGTATCTTCCGTTCAGATTCACAGCTATAATAATAGCATCGTCCTTTTTGTTCACCAAATTAATAGGAAGAGGGTTCAGCACACCACCATCCACTAATACCCTTCCATTATCCACCACAGGAACAAAAAATCCCGGAATGGAAACGGAGGCTCTCAGTGCCTTATATAAATCTCCAGACTTAAAATGCACCTCCTCGTTACTCTTCATATCAGTGGCAACAGCTGTAAAGGGTATATCAAACTCTTCAATATTAAATTTACCGGTCACCTCCAGGTGCTTGGCAAAAAGCTTTTCTCCTTTTATAAATCCTTGCTTGGTGAAGGTAAAGTCCAGCAGTTCAAACACATCCCTGCGGGAAAGACTGGTGAGCCATTTTTTGTATTCGGGAAGTTGGCCGGCAGCGTAAATTCCTCCTACAACAGCGCCCATCGAACAGCCAATTACTTCGATGATTTCATATCCTTGTTTTTCCAGTTCCTCGATAACAGCAATGTGGGCAATTCCTCGCGCACCGCCACTACCTAATACTAAATGGATTTTCTTAATCGACATCCTCTAATATGGAGTTCAATTCTTTTTTAAAACTCGGAAGAATTTCTTCTACAACACCCCAAACCGATTCTATATCTACTCCTATATAGTCGTGGATGAGTTTATCTCTCATCCCTGCAATTTTTCTCCACTCAATAGACGAATACTTTTCTCTGAAATTTATTGGTAGTTGTTTTGTGGCCTCTCCTATAATCTCAAAATTTCTGATTACAGCATCCTGGACCAAATTATTTTCTAAAAACTCTTCTTCGCTAACGTCCTTCGTGTAATTTTCAACTTTCTCAATACACTCAAGCATATGTTTTATATAAACAATGGGGTCTTTAGTCATCCAGTATCAGTTTTAAATCTTTCCGAATGTAATTTCTCAGCTTCCCGTCTACTGACTTCTCTGTTATCAAATCAACCTTCATTCCGAGCAAATCACTTAACTCCTGCTCAAGCCCAATAATGTCAAGTAAGTTAACCCTGTCTCTAAAATTCACCAGAATGTCTAAATCACTTTCTTTGGTTTGTTCATTTCGGGCATAGGATCCAAATATTCCGATTCTTTCCGGTTTAAACGGCCTTGTTTTTTCTATGATGATATTTTCTTGTTCTTTCGTAATCATTATTCGATTAGTTTGCTACTCAATTAACGAAATTATTGCCTCTTTTACATCAGTCAGGCTATTCACATCATTTAATACAGATCCATTTTCCCCCAATATAAAAAGGGGCACCTTATTTCGGGTATGTGTTTTTGTGGAGAGGTCTTCCAGGTTTCCATGATCGCTGGTAATGACCAGAGTATCTGAACTGCGCTTTTCTTTTATGATGTGCAGGAGGAACTCGTCCAGTGGTTTCAATACCCGTTCGGCATCTTCCCGGCTTTGATTGTGTCCAGCTTTATCGGTCAGGTAGTATTCATAAAGTACCAAATCGTAATCAGGCACTACGTTCAACATGCGATTTGCAGCCTCGGTTGGAGTGATTTTCGGGATATCAATGCCTAATTTTTCCCGCCAGGCATTTTGTACAATTTCGGCTGTAAGGGCTCTTTCATTAAGAACATCTTCGGTGGAGTTCAGTTTCAAGTCTGCACTTTTGGTCATAAGCGTGGTACAGCTCCAACGGTTTCTCTTTTGGGCGTGCTCAAAAAAGATGGGGGGATACGCATTCATAAAATACGGTTTCTTACCCAACTCCTTCACTCCATGAAAAACACTCTCTTTCTTCAAGAAAGGCTTGATGCCCGAGTGAGGGAAAGGACCAAAATGTTTTCCTATTTCTTTTGCCGCATTTCGCCCGGTAAAAAGAGCCGTTTGCCCGGTTCCGCTTTGGGGAAGTCCCTCAACACCTAAATTGGCATCTATGGGTTTAAAAAGATGGTCATTTTGAGTAAAGGGTTTGGCGCCCTTATTAAAAAAACCGCCGATCAGAATTTCAAAAGATTTATACCTTTCTTCAAAAAAAGGATTTGAGGGGTCTTTCTCACCAAGCCCAACCCCATCTATAAATATGAAAATAACCGCCATTTATTTCTCCAGAATGATGGTTACCGGTCCGTCGTTTTCCAGTTTTACATTCATCATGGCTCCGAATTCTCCGGTTTGTACATCTAAATCAGTGTGAGTGTTAAACCATTCAATCATGTCTTCATATATAGGCTCAGCTATTTCGGGACGTGCAGCTTCAATAAAACTAGGGCGGGTGCCTTTATCAGAATTGGCATATAAAGTGAATTGAGAAACCAACAATATTCCTCCGCCCACATCCTGAACGGAAAGATTCATTTTACCTTCTTCATCCTCAAAAATTCGTAGCTTGGCGATCTTATTGCATATCCACTCCAGTTGTTCAGGGGTGTCGTCTTCGTGGATTCCGATTAATACCAATAGTCCCTGATCGATGGCCCCGGTTATTTCATTATCGACCATTACGGATGAAGATTTCACGCGCTGAATAACTGCTTTCATAAACTGTGGATATGTGGATTACTATGTGGATTACTCATTAACAAAAGTTGGATAACTAAAATGCCCCAAAGTTGTGAACAAGTTTCCACAATCAAACCGGATAATCAACAACCAAAAAGAATAACTTTTACTGTTGAAGGATTTGAAGTCCATTTTATGTAAAAAACATATGTGAATGTGAACAACAAATTCTTAACCCTTCTAACGTATTGATTTTTATCAGCAGGTTTCCCACAAAACTATCCACATGTTTTTAAGGTGAGCAGGAAAATTCAGGATAAAAAAGTTATCCACTTATCCACAGTCTCTACTACTACTACAAAATTAATAAATCTCATTCTTATTGTATTATGCTGTGGAAAAGAAAGCCAAAAAGTTCTTAAAACACTCTCTCAAAGATTCTATATTTAGATTGTTCTTAAGCAAAGCATTAACTCTTTTTTCAAGGACTGAACATGGACAGAAAATTTCCCATCGGTAAGCTAAGTCTTCCTGAAAGTTATACTCAGAAAGAACTGGATCAATGGCTCGATGATATTGCTTTATTACCGGAACGTATCCGAAAAGAAATTCAGGGATGTTCAGATGATATATTACTTACTCCATACAGGGAAGATGGCTGGACAGTGAGACAGGTAATCACACATTTACTGGATAGTCATATAAACTCTCTTGTAAGAATTAAAACGGCTTTAACCGAAGATAATCCCACTATCCGTCCCTATAATCAGGATGGCTGGATACAGGTAGATTTTCAGTTTGATATCCCACTGGAACTCACCCTCGATATGCTTGAGAACACCCATGAGATGATGGTTCGAATTTATGAGAGCCTGAATGAAAACCAGTGGGAACGAACCTATATTAATCCTGAATCCGGAACCACCTTTACGCTGGCTCAGTCAGCCGCTTTGTACGCATGGCATTCCAATCATCATTTAGCACACATTCGACTCGTAACCCAAGAAGAAAAATCGTAGCAATTAATGTCTGATAAGAAACAAATTACCTACAAAGATTCCGGAGTAGATATCAAAGCCGGGGAAGAAATGGTGGAATCCATTAAAGGCGTGGTTAAGGATACGCACGGACCGGAGGTGCTTTCTAACATTGGTGGTTTTGGAGGATTTTTCAGACCGGATTTGGGCTCCTATAAAAAACCGGTTTTTGTGAGTTCGGTTGATGGCGTAGGAACCAAACTAATTGTGGCTTTTAAAGCTGGAAAATATGATACCGTTGGTCAGGACTTGGTTAACCACTGCGTAAATGACATTGCTGTGTGCGGAGCCAAGCCGTTATTCTTTCTGGATTATTTTTCCACCGGAAAGCTGGAGCAGCACGTAGGTGTGGATGTGGTTAAAGGATTTGCCAAAGCCTGTAAAGAGAACGGAGTTGCCCTGATTGGAGGTGAAACAGCCGAAATGCCCGATATTTATGATGCCGGGGAATTTGATCTGGCCGGAACCATTGTCGGTATTGTGGATGAAGACAAAGTGATTAACGGAGATAGCATTCAAAAAGGGGATGTTCTCCTTGGTTTTAAAAGTACCGGATTGCACACCAATGGATATTCTCTGGCCCGAAAAGTTCTGTTCAGTAAGTATAAAGTAGAGAACTATGTGGAAGAGTTGGGAAGCACTGTAGGAGATGAACTGCTAAAAGTTCACAAGTCCTATCTGCCATTGATTACTGAGCTGAAAGAAATGAACGGGGTAAACGGTTTTTCCCACATTACCGGCGGGGGAATTGTGGGTAACACCAAGCGCATTCTACCGGATGGACTCAAGCTGGATATCAATTGGGATAGCTGGGAACGTCCACCCGTATATAAGCTAATACAAGAAATCGGTAATGTACCCGAAGACGACATGCAAGCAACGTTCAACCTGGGTATTGGGTTGATTGCTGTGGTTTCTGAAGATCAGGCCGATGCCGTTAAAGCAAAGGCCAAAGAATCAGGTGAAGAAGAAGTAATTGAACTTGGACGTATTATCTGATTAGATCAGTTTACATGACTTCCTTACTTCGTTCCAAAATGTATATCCGTAATTAAATCCTTTTCCTCCGTTTTTTGAGGATCACTGATATACTCTTCAAAAGGATCCATTTTCTTGTTCTTTTTGAACTCTTTGTTTCTTTCCATGCTCATTAAAGTGCTCCAGGCATTTCCGAGATGTTTATAGGATCCCACATGGCGAAGGGTATATACTTTGGAAGAAGGAATTTTTCCGGTAATCAGTCCATCCGGTAAATCTTCAGGAATCTCATTCATTGCAATACAGGCCGTATAGGTTGTTTGTTTTTTGCGGATGTTCCAGTCGTGATAGATGGAATAAGCGGCTTCACCTTTCAGCTCAGGATGTGATTGGATAAACGCTTCCAGTTTTTCAAAATCAGATTTCATGGTTTCACCGATATCTTCCATGCTGCAGGTAGTTTTGATTCCTACATAGGTTGCTCCGGGAAATTCAGATTCTCCTTTAAACTCCATTTTCGAATCTATATGACCTTTCTCGATATAATCTTTCAACATGTTAAGCCCCCGGTCAAAATCCATTCCTATAAATCCCTCCGTTATACTTTTTATCCAGAACATAAACCACGGCAGAGAACTATCCATCGTCCATTGAACTTCACAACTTTCTCCTTTTGGAATAACATCGAATTTCACTTTAGCTTCTGATTTCCAAGGTTCCAGAAAGGTGAGATCATAATTAACCGACTCATTTTCTTTTTCCCCGGTAATTCTCATCTGCCCGGAGCCTACTCGTTTCCCCTTCCACTCGTAATATTTTCCATCATTTGACACATCCACATTGGCTTCCGGTTCCATAACCAGCCATGGCGACCAGTTTCTCCAACTGTTCAGGTCATTTAAGGCAGAAAAAACTTTATCAGGTGAAGAATCTATCAAAGTGCTTCTAACAATATTGAGTTTAGGCATGGTGATGGGATTATGGTGATAAGGAATGCATCATAGAAAACCTGAATTGCTGAGACTAACGATAATTAAAAATAAAAGTGCCTATAAAACAACCGTAAAGTGCTAATGATGAATACCTTAGTAGATATTTGAGGCTTAAATAAATTTTGGTTAAGATGATTACAGGTTGTTCTATTTTATATAAATCTATGAAAAATTTTCTTTTACTCGTCGCGATTGTTCTCCTTAACGGGTGTTCAATTTTAAATGATGACACAGGTAGTAATAGCTTTGAAGCCAATATTGGTTCAAAAACATACTCGGCTGACGCCCACGTTTATCAAAATGACGTTGGGAATGCAGATATAGTTATCATTGGGAGAAAGGGCGAGTGGGAGAATTCTCAAAACCTCACGTTTTCCATTACTGATTTTGATTACAGTACCGGTAGTTATAAAGTTAGAAATCCCTCTTATTATGAAATAGTGGGGGGAGATGCTATTCTTACTTATGCTGACATTGATCATGATAATGGAGTCCCCTCGGTAACCATTACCAAATACGATACAGAGACCTACAAAATAAAAGGTAGTTTTGAATTTGATGTTGTTGTAAGGCGTCCGTTCAATGATTACGAGCCGGGGGATGAGATTTCCGTGAAAGGAAATTTTGAAGCAGTGGTAGCCCAGCCATAGATCATCTGTAACCTACCACCCTTTGACTGATAAACTATTTGGCTTAATGTACTGTTAAGGTAAGAAGCCGTTAAATAAACTCAGTCCCTATGAAAAAATACCTGCTTTTCTTTATATGTGTTTTCACAACGTGTACGGCTTTTGCTCAATGGGAAGAAGTGTACAGAAGCGATGCTTATGTTTTTGACGGGCTATATTTTCTGGATGATGATCTCGGTTTTGCCCTATATAATGGCTTTGATTATTTATACAGAACAAATGATGGTTTTGAGACGAGTGAATTAGTTCAAATACCAAATGTGTATAGTATCGAAGGCTTGTCTTTTTATGATTCTGAATATGGAATAGTTCTCGGAGACAATGATAATATTCACAGAACTACAGACGGAGGTAAAACCTGGTCAAACAATCTGCTGAAAACGGATGAGCCCTTATATTTAAAATCTCTGTTTACAGAAGGTCGGGATACCATTTATGTTGCAGGAAGGAAACTGCTCCGTTCTATTAATAAAGGTGATTCATGGGAGGTAATAGCTGATTATGACAACTATTTTGCTGACCACAGTGAGACTATGTATGAGAGAGAAACGGTAATTAACATTGGGGCTAAAGGGAAGAATTTATTTATAACCAATTACTTTGTTTACAAGACTTCTGATGGTGGTCAAAATTTAAACCCGGTATCTCTGCCATTAAGTGTTAAAAATGTATTGTCCCATCATTTTGTTGATTCGTATGTGGTAGATAATTCCATATATATAATTTCAAACTCCAGAGGGGTTCCAAAGCAATTATTTAAATCTCATGATTCCGGAAATAATTGGCAGGAAGTTATACTCCCAAATTACGATTACATATCCGTAAATGGGATAAATGAGGATACAGTATTTATTACGGGGAACGACGGAATTTTATTAGAATCAAGTGATGGGTTTAACAGCTGGACCGAAAACGTAATCGACCCCGACACCCGAATAAATGATGTGCTTTTCACAGAAAATAAAACCGGATACCTGGTAACGGATAAACGAATTTATCGGAATAACCAATTCAGAGTTATTACTTCAACAAACACAGAAGAACCAGATCAAGCCCGTGGATTCAGATTAAAGCAAAATTACCCCAATCCCTTTAATCCTGCCACAAACATTGAATTTACCTTACAACAGCCTTCCAGTGTGGTGCTTTCCGTTTATAATATTATGGGACGAAAAGTAGATGAATTATACAATGGGGTGAAGTCTAAGGGAAGTCACACCCTTACTTTCGATGCCTCACGGCTCTCCGGCGGTATCTATTTTTATGAGCTGAAAACACCCTCATTTATTGAGAGAAGAAAGATGACCCTGGTTAAATGAACGGGTGAAACCAGACTTCTTTTGAACCTTGATTTATAGGATGAAAGGATATTCTTGATTGAGTTAGTGTTTAATCATAGTAATCATAAAATCCTTTTAATCTGGGTTCAGCATACATAGGAATGGTTATACATTGCCTTACATATTTTCTGATAAAAACATCCTTCCGCCCTATCTTGGGGATCCAATTTAACTAAGGTCTCAATGTATTATTCATGATCAACAGATTTCGGGCTTTCGTTCGGGCTAACCAGCGGTATTTACCGGTGGTCTTTTTTATGGCCGGTTTTGTATGGGATTCGCTGACTCTTGGGCGAATAGACCGCTTATACGACCGTATTATTTTATGTACCTACCTTAGTTCCCTAACGGTCTGTCTGTATCTTTTTAACCTTTCTGATGATGGAAAATGGGAAGGCACTTTTTTTGAAAAGTATCAGGATTATCTGCCGTTGGCTATACAGTTTTTCCTTGGGGGGTTATGCAGTGCCTATGTAATTTATTTTTCCCGAAGTGTATCTTTTTCCAAAACCGTTATCTTCTTCATTATACTTGTTGTTCTGTTATTTGCTAATGAACTACTTAAGAAACGTATCTCAAACAAGTACCTTCAGTTCAGTGCGTACTTTTTTGTGAACTTTACTTTCTTCACCTTCTTTGTACCCATGGTGGTTGGAACCATGAACCAGTTCATTTTCATGCTATCGGGTGCCATCAGTTTAGGGATAACACTTGGGTTGATTATTTATATTTACAACGCCAGTCCTTCAACCCGGAATGAAATAAGCTTTGGGAAGATGCTGGGGTTTGTTTTTGGGATATACATGCTTATTCATACGTTTTACTTCTTCAACTTGATTCCTCCGGTTCCACTTGCACTGGACGAGGGGTTAGTTGCCCATCATGTTGAGCGCATCGATGACAAGTACATTGTGACTTATGAACGGGAGCCCTGGTACAAAATTTGGAAGGATAACCGACATCAATATGTATATGAACCCGGGTCTAATGTGTATGTGTTTACATCTATTTTTGCACCATCCGATTTCAGGAAAGATGTATTACACCGCTGGAAATGGTATAGTCCGCATACGAACGACTGGGAAGTGATTGATGAAATAGGTTTTGAAATAACCGGTGGCAGGGATGAGGGTTTTCGGGGATACACCTACAAAAATAAAATGATGGAAGGTGAGTGGGAGGTGGATGTAATCACCAAAGAAGGACTGGTACTCGGAATCGTAAGTTTCGAGATAAACATAGACTCAACGGCTCATCCTTACAGATTATCAAGTAGCACGTATTGATCTGTAGAACCGTGATTTAGTCTGGGGTGATACGTTATCCCTTATATGTAAAAACCTCTTCCAAAGGCCTGTCGAATACAGTAGCAATTTTAAAAGCCAGCTCTAAGGAAGGGGAGTATTTTGCAGCTTCAATCGCGCTGATGGTCTGCCGTGTTACTCCCACTTTATCGGCCAGCTCTGCCTGGGTCATTTCGCCATGCATAAACCGAAGCTTTCGAATCTGATTTACAACCTGAGCGTCTTCCATATCAATAGCTCTTTCGGTAGTAATAAAGCATGGATGCTCTTTTCACAATACTTGCCGAGAATAATACCAGGAATAAGGCGTGGAAGATCATGTTCGGCTGTCCAAGTAACAGGTAACGATTATCCCCAACGCCAATGAAATTGGAAAGCAGCACCTGGAACAGAATAACGACAATCGCAAAAATCAGGAATGAATAAGCCCTCTTATGTCCAATGGCTTCGATCTTTTCATCCCGTTCGTCTTTGTTAATTTGATTCTTGCTTTCGGTCAGCTCAATTATGAACTCCACAATTATCGCTATCCAGAAAACATTAAAAAAGATTTTTACAAACCGATCGGAATAGTCAGGGATAGCATCAGGCCAGCCAAAAACGAATAACACATAAAAGAAAACAACGGAAAGAGAGAATCCTATAGAGGTCCACGATAAAATTTCTTGTTTTGACATAATGAATTGAATTAGTTAGATGTCAAAAGTTCTTTACGTAGTGTAAAAAATATGTTACACTCAAAGTAAATTTTTTTATCGGTGTTGGCGGATGATGGGCTTTAGTACATCATCGAGTCCGTTTGTTTTAATCTCAAACATAGTGGCGAGATACTGCCCAAGCTGACCACTCGGCCATCCCTGACGGGAAAACCACTCCAGGTAGTGAACCGGAAGCTGTGTGATATACCGATCCTTGTATTGCCCGAAAGGCATCCGGGCTTGTACAAGTTTAATAAGAAAGTCTCGCTGGTACATCAGGGTTCAGGTGGCTTGCATCACAAAATGAAAAATAGTAATTAAGGCGCAGATTGTTGGTACTTAATATTTAATCGGAATCAATTATGCAGGCAAGTTGGGTCGCAGCGGCATCCTTGGTGTTGTTTTTTATAGGCTATCGGTATTACTCCAAATTTCTTGCGGAGAAAATATATCGCCTTAACCCCGATTTCATGACGCCTGCTCATGAGTTCAGCGATGAAGTTGATTTTGTGCCCACTAATAAATGGGTGTTGCTCGGTCATCACTTTACATCTATAGCAGGGGCAGCACCCATCGTGGGGCCTGCTATTGCAGTATACTGGGGTTGGCTTCCGGCTATGCTTTGGGTAGTCTTAGGAACCATCTTTGCGGCCGGAGTTCATGATTTTGGTACCATGGTTCTATCGGTTCGGCACAAAGGGCAATCGGTTGGTACGCTGGCAGATAAGTTAATTGGTTCTCGGGCAAAGCTGCTGTTTCTCTTTATTATCCTGATTCTGGTGCTGATGGTAAATGCCGTTTTTGCATGGGTCATTTCCAATCTCTTCATCAGTTTCCCGGCTACGGTGCTTTCGATTTTCATTCAAATTCCTTTAGCCATCTGGATCGGGTACCGGTCGTTCAAAAAAACTGGGGGTATGATTATTCCTACCATCCTGGTGCTTTTTGTGATGTATTTCACAGCTATTATTGCCAGTTACGTGCCGGTGCTTCAAATTGATTTGATTCAATATTTTGGAGGAGCTGAGAGTGTGGTTTTATTCGGATTGAGCGGTATCGAAATGGCCTTTTTTGTTTGGATTGCCATTTTAATGATATACGTGTACTTCGCTTCAACCTTACCTGTATGGTTATTGTTGCAACCTCGGGATCTGATCAATGCATATCAGCTGGTTCTGGGATTAGCAATTTTATATATAGGCTTATTTGTGAGCAGCCCCGAAATCACCGCACCGGCAACCAACCCGGATACTTCGGATGTAAGTTGGTTTCCGCTTCTATTTATAACCATTGCCTGTGGGGCTATTTCCGGTTTTCATGGATTGGTTTCTTCAGGAACGACCGCCAAGCAGCTCGATAATGAAACCGATGCTCGATTTGTAGGATATATTGGGGCCATTGGTGAAGGTTCGCTGGCTCTTATTACTATTGTGGCCATTGTTACTTATTTCAATACCACCGGTGAATTCACCGATGTATATCATTCCTTTTCAGAGGCCGGGGCTGTGGGATTAACCATTTTTGTGGAGGGAGCCGCCCAGCTTGCAACGGCGCTGCTCATTCCCCTTGAAGCAGCAAAGACGATCATTGCCGTTATTGTGATCAGTTTTGCAGCTACCACACTGGACACTTCCGTTCGGTTGATGCGCTATATCATTAATGAATTGGGAGATGAATATCAGATTATACCGCTAACCAAACTACACACTTCCACGCTGATTGCCGTTGGGGCAAGTGCGGCATTGGTCCTGCTTCCTGAAGGACCGAGAGGTTTAGGCTCTGGCGGATATTTACTGTGGCCTTTGTTTGGAACCTCCAACCAGTTGTTAGCGGGAATTAGTTTGCTGCTGGTGAGCATCTGGTTGAAAAGAAATGGGCGAAGCATTGTATATACCCTGATACCTATGATTTTCTTATTAATCATGACGCTTTGGGCTATGAGTAAACAAGTGATTTTCGATTGGTCGGGTTATGGAGAAACCGATGGAAATATGCTGCTCTTTATTTTTGGAGCCGTGATCCTTGGTTTCACCATCTGGATTATCCTCGAAGCCATCGCCCTGGTACAAAAAATGAGCAAAGAAGAACCTGATAATTAATCGTTCTGATTTTTGTAGTGACTGATGAATCGTTGTTCATCATCCGCCTGCCCGATGAGTATAATTTCGCTCCCAAATGGAATCGGTTTCTTAGGATCCGGATTAATAACCTGCTTTCCGTCTTTTTGATAGGCAATCACGTTACAGCCGGTTGTATTTCGAATGTCGCATTCTATGAGCGATTTTCCCTGAATTTTAGATGGAGTTTTAAGGCTGAATACATTGAGCCCTTCCGCGATCATAACAATATCATTCTCTTCAAAAATATTAAAAATGGCATTGGCTCCCATCGAGGCATAGCTCATCACAAAATCGGCACCGGCACGGTGAAGGGTATGCACATTCCTTTCAAGGGTTGAGCGGGAAATGATATGAATGTTGGGTCGGAGGCTGCGGCAATAAATGGTGAGGTAAATGTTTACGTCATCCAGATGAGAGGTTATGATAACGCTTGGTGCCGAATCAATCCCGGCTTTTTTCAGGGTTTCCAGGTCTGCAGCATCACCGAGTATAAAGTTTTTAGAATTACGAATGCGTTCCGGGTTCTTATCAACAATTTTAAACTTGATGTCTCTTCTTTTCAGGTGATAAGCGGCCGCCCTGCCCACTCGTCCTGCTCCGATAATTAGAACCGGCTCATCACTGATGCTGTAAATTCCGAATAGCTCATCGTATTTGCGTAACTGCTGAACAGAGCCGGCCAGTACTAACACACTATGGCTTTTTATTTCTACATCAGGATGGGAACCCACAAAATTACCACGCTCCCAGATTCCCACCACGTTAATTCCGATGTCTTCACGTAACCGGCTTTCCCGTAATGTTTTACCAACCAAAGGTGTGTTATAGGTTGTAGCTTCAGCAATAACTAGCCGCCCAAACCTACCCACCGGATGTACACGGGCATCCTGGCCCAATGTTCGGCGTGAAAGAGCTCTTCCCAGAATGTTCCCCATGTGAAGTACATGATTACTCCCGGCTAATTTCAGAATATCAATGGAGTCGTATGAGTTGGCAGTAGATATAATTTTAACATCATCGCTGAACTCACGAATGGTATGGGCCACATTGGTATTAAACATATCGGTGCCCCCACTTACTACCAGGGCCGCATCCTGTACATTCATTTTCCGATAGGTTTCCGGGTCATCAGCATCGCCAAGCATCACCCTATATCCCTGATCGTACAGGTCGAGGGCTTGCTGCAGTTCATCCACAAGCAGCACATACTCATGCCCGTACTGATCCAGCTTTTCGATCAGGGCTTTGGTTACCGCATCAAAACTGGTGATAATAACATGATCTTTGGTTCCTTTTGGAAGTTCCCTGGGGGCTCTGGCCCGGTGTTGAGCTTCCATCCAGGGGGCATAGAAAAATTCAATAAAGGTAAAGGGAAGCATGATGAGCAAGGAAATTACCCCGGAAATCAATACTAGGATGGAGAAGGCGCGTCCTAAATCAGACGTAAAGGTGATGTCTCCAAAACCGAGGGTGGTCATAGTGGTAAGGGTCCAGTAGAATCCCGTCATCCAGGAATGTTTTTGTCCCTCCATTTCCATTATTTCATGAAAAAGAACACCGTACACAACGATCATTCCCAACAAAATGAGCATAAAGCGGATAAGACGCCGGATGTTGGTTCGGGTATTTCGGTTAGATACGAAGTAGCTGATCTGGGAGGTGAAAAATTTCATACGGCAATATTACAGATAGTACAATTAAAAGAAAGAAGGTTATAAAACTAACAGTTACAGAAATAGCATAATTTTTTTGAAAGTGATTCCATGTTATTCCTTTATTCTGAAAATCCACGTAAATTTGTTTTTTTGAGAGAGAAGGAGCCTACCAGGAGTTAATAAAAAACTATGAACTATAGTGAAGAAACATGGATCGGCTGGATGGATCAGCTGGCCGAGCAGGACTATGTAGTTATAGATGATTTCATCTCTGATGAAGAATACGCGAAGATTATGGGCTTTTTCAATGATGCAGAGGAAAATGACGAGCTCAAGAAAGCCGGAATAGGAGCTCAGCAGGATTTTAAACTAAAGGCCGAAGTCCGGGGCGACTTTATTTACTGGCTCGATGAAGACCGAGATCAGAAGCTATCTTTTTTCTTTGACATAAAAGAGGAGTTGATTCAAAGCTTGAGGAGATATTGCTACCTCAGTTTATCGGGCTCTGAATTTCATATTGCCAAATATCCTGCCGGTACTCATTATCACCGGCATCTGGATCAGTTTAATGAAAGTTCCAATCGGCAGATAACCGTGCTTTTATACCTGAATAAAGAATGGAAAAAGGGAGATGGCGGAGAGCTTGTCATATATAAAGACGGAGAGGAAATTATGGTAGAGCCCATTTCCAAAAGGGTGCTTCTCTTTAAAAGCGATACGGTGGAGCACGAGGTTTTAACCACCAATGTGCCCCGCTACAGTTTAACGGGGTGGTTGTTACATCAGCCAGCTAATGTTGGTTATTTGCTGCGATGAGCAAATAAAGAGAAAAAAGCCAAAAACTGCTTATTTTAAAGAGAATCGGGTAACAATTTCTTAATCCCCATTCATTTTCTATTAACATGGTACATTAGTACCATTGTTTATCTGAAAATCCTCACAAAATCCTGATGCCGTGGCTAAACAAACCATACTTGTAGTAGATGATGAAAAAGATCTGCTCGATCTGATTGAATATAATCTTAAAAAAGAAGGCTTCGCCGTTTTGAAGGCTGAAAACGGAGAGGAGGGGATCAAAATAGCCAAAGAGCATAAACCGGATTTGGTCCTGATGGATATCATGATGCCGAAAATGGACGGAATGGAAGCTGTGGAAACCATGCGCGCCGATGATGACCTGAAATCAATCCCCATTATTTTTCTGACTGCTCGGAGTGATGAAAAAACAGAGGTGGAAGGTCTCGATAAAGGGGGCGACGATTATATAACCAAGCCCATTAGCACCACAAAATTGATTTCCAGGATTAAAGCCGTGATGCGCAGGTTTGATGAAACTACGGAAGATATTGACCGGCTCGATGTTCATGATCTTTCCATTGACAAAGATCGATACATTGTTACACGAGGCGACGAAGAATTTCACCTTCCCCGTAAAGAGTTTGAGCTTTTATACTACCTGGCCAGCCGCAAGGGAAAAGTAAGAGATCGCCAAACCCTGCTTAACAAAGTCTGGGGAGATAATATTTATGTGGTAGATCGTACCGTTGATGTACACGTGAGAAAAATCAGGGAGAAACTGGGAGATCACTACATCGAAACAGTAAAAGGAGTGGGCTACAGATTTAAAGAATGAGTAAATCTAAAAAGAAGAAACGGGGCGTTTTTCGCTTTGGTCTTCGGGCAGCTTTCTACATTTCACTGATTTCGGCAGCATTTATCTTTCTGCTGATGTGGCTGGGGTATAGTTTCACCATAAAAGACGCCGGCTCAGTTTCTGCTCTTATGGGCGGTATGATATTCCTGACATCGTATGCAGTCATTTATTTTGTTTCACATAAGAGAATGAATACTATAGAGCGATTGTTTAAAAACATGGCGCGCAAGCGGTTCATGGAATATGAAAACGTAACTTCAACCCATAATGACGAAGTAGACTACCTGGTGAAACAGGGAATTAAGTCCAGCCGGACCATTGAGCGGGAAATTCAACGACTGAACAGAATAGAGAACTACCGCAAAGAATTTATTGGTGACATTTCCCACGAGTTGAAAACGCCTATTTTTGCCATTCAGGGTTTTATAGAAACTTTATTAAATGGTGCGCTGGAAGATGAGGAAGTGAACCGGGATTTTCTGAAGAAAGCGATGCGTAATGTAAACCGGCTTATCTACCTCACCAAAGATCTGATGGAAATATCCAAGCTGGAAACCGGGGAGCTTAAATCGGAGATAGAGGAGATTTACCTCTATGAGGTACTGCATGACATTATCGAAAGCCTTAATTATAAAGCCGAAAAGGAGAATATTGAGCTGATCGTCCACGACTTTGACAAGAATATTATGGTGAAGGTAGATAAGAATCAGGTGAAACAGGTATTGATTAACCTGGTTGAGAACGGCATTAAATACAATGTGCCGAACGGGAAGGTAGAAGTGAATGTATTCACGAAACCCAGGCAGTCGGAGCGAGTTTTTGTGTCAGTTAAAGATACCGGCATCGGAATTGATGAAAAAGATATCCCGAGGGTAACAGAAAGGTTTTTCCGCGTTGATAAATCCCGATCCAGAGAGCGGGGTGGAACAGGGCTTGGCTTGGCGATAGTTAAGCACATCATGGAAGCTCACGGAGAAAAGTTTAGCATTGAAAGCGAACCTAACAAAGGCTCGACCTTTACCATTAGCCTTCGCCGCTCAGATCCGGTTCAGGTTTGATTATATAAATCGTACTTTTCAATCTAAACGAAGTTAGATCCAAAAAACATACTTATGGTATATGCAGTAATTATGGCTGGTGGTTCGGGTACACGGTTCTGGCCAAAAAGCACAAAAAAGCTTCCCAAACAGTTTCTTTCCCTTTTCGGAGAAGGAACCATGATTCAAAATACAGCCAAACGTATTGAAGGCCTTATTCCCCAGGAGCGGGTAATGGTGGTTACAAACGATAGTTATGTGAACATCGTAAAAGAACAGCTACCCAAAGTACCTGAAGAAAATATTGTAGGAGAGCCGGTTGCCAAGAATACAGCTCCGTGTGTAGCTATAGCTGCAGAAATGTTATATAAAAAGGATCCCGAAGCGGTTATGGTGGTGCTTCCGGCTGATCATCATATCACCGACCCGGATGCTTTCAACCAATATTTAGAAAGCGCGATTGCAAAAGCAGAATCTGGAGAACATTTGGTTACCATTGGTATAAGGCCTAACCGTCCGGAGACAGGCTTCGGGTATATTCATTCAGATAACGCGTCTATAGAAGAAGTGAAAGAGAATAAAGTTCATCCTGTTAAAGCATTTACGGAAAAACCGGACCTGCCCACGGCCGAAAAATTTCTGGATTCAGGTGATTATTTTTGGAACAGCGGTATGTTTGTATGGAAGGCAGAGGCAGTATTGAAAGAAATTAAATGTCACCTGCCATCCATGTACGAAGAAGTAAAAGCAGCTTCGCCTGAATTTTATACGGATATGCACGAAGCCGCGGTCAATGATTTCTATCATGCCTGCGAATCAATCTCCATAGATTACGGTATTATGGAAAATTCTGATTCTGTATTTGTGGTGCCGGGCGAATTTGGCTGGAATGATGTAGGAAGCTGGTCGGCTGTTTATGGTCTGGCAGATAAGGACAAGCATGGAAATGCTGTTCAGACCATGTTTACAACCTTTGCTGGTTCTAAAAATAATCTGGTCTTTTCTAATTCAGAAAAAATGATTTCGCTTGTCGGTGTCGAAAACGTTGCCGTGGTTGAAACGGATGATGCTATTTTGGTATGTGACCTGAATTCGGCACAGGGTGTTAAGCAAATTGTAGATCAACTCAAGGCGGCTGAAGACCTGCAAAAGTTCCTGTGATTAGATCTCAATGCTCAGCATGTCATAGGCAAGACGGATATGATCAGGTAATCTTTTATTAGTAGACTCGTGATCTACGTAGCTGTTCATATGAATGAGGTAGGCTTCGGGGACATTCAGACTCTCCAACAACTCAACAGCCTCTGGAATGCTCAAGTGAGTAGGGTGTTCGGGTTCCCAGCGCAGCGCACTCAGTGCAATCACCTTGGAGCCTTTTATAAGCTCAAGAGTCTCATCAGGGATGTGTTTTACATCCGTCAGGTAAGAGAAGTCGTTTACCCGGAATCCGAGTATGTCTAAATCACCATGTTTTACCGGCAAGGGTGTTACCTCGATTTTTTCATCTAATTTAAAAGAAGTGGTTACTTCGGTCAGGTCAAGGGATGTAGAGCCGGGATATTTGTTTTCCCCAAACATATAATCAAAACGCTTGTGGATAGACTCGATGCATTGTCCGGAAGTGTAAGCGGGAATGGGAGCTTTATTAATGTAGGAGTAAACTCTAAGGTCATCGATCCCGGAAACATGATCCATATGTTCGTGGGTAATGAGAAAATGATCAATTTTTTTGATGCGCGAGCGAATGCTTTGTATTCTGAACTCGGGTCCGGCATCGATCAGGATCGATTTACCGTGAACCTGAATCCATACGGAACAGCGGGTACGTTCATTTCTTGGATCATGTGAAAGTTTTTCACGCCTAAAGCCTCCCGCAACAGGAACTCCCATAGACGTGCCGGTACCCAGAAACGTTATTTTCATTCTAACTCAAAGTCCTCAGAAGTTTCTTCGGGAGTTACAGCTAGTTGGTCCCAAAGTTCTTCCAGCTTTTTTCGAACGGCTGGTTTAATATATACTCCCGTTAAATCAATTTGGCCAAGCACCCGTCCCATGGTTCCCAGTTGAGAAGCAACCGGCTTGTTCTTGTTTACCATCACCAGCTTCTGCCCTTCAATTATACACTCGTCCCCGCGAAACGAGCCCCGCTCCTTACGGAGGGTATAGCCCGCCTGTTCAAGGATTTGTTCGAGTTCAAGAAGAAATTTTTCTGGTTTCAAAGGGAAATTCCGAGTGTTAGTATATGTCCTGAAAAGTCGTAATCAAATTCGTCACCGTCAATATCATACGAATCGAATATGTAATCATACCCCAAACTTATGTTTCTTCCAAAAACAAGGTTGTAGAAATTAACCCTTGCTTTTCCCCTCATTGAAAAGACGTTGCCTCCAATTAAACCCCCGCTTGCTGTACTGAAGCCAAAGGCCGGTATAAATTGCGCTGTGACACCAAGTTTGTCTGGAAAATATAGTTGGGCTATGCCTCCTGCACCTGCATGCAGGTTTGTTTGAGAAAACTCTTCACTTATATCATCACTCCGCACGCTGGTTATTTTTGAACCCAGTTGAATGGGTACTCCCAGCCCAAAATTTGGCGTTCTCACAAAATAGAAAGGATTAGTAAAATTGATTTTCAGGTCAAAGTAATTTCTATTATCCAAACCGGTCATGTCGTTACCAAGACTTGCACCAATGGTAAAGCCGCCCGATTCAAATGAAATGTGAGCAGCGGTCCCGGTAAATGCCAAAGACTGATGTGAGTTAAGGGCCGCCGGGTCTCCGGTATAACTGAAGTCGATAGGTTGTATCCCGACCCGGAGGTATGGGGCAAAAGGATTGGATCCTTGTTCAGCTTCGTCACCAACCGAAAACATTTGTGCATAACCGATGGCGGGGGATGCAAAAAGAGCCAACAACAGAAACCGCTTAAAAAGAGATTGTATCATGGGGAATGATTTTATTAAGTGAATCAGTTTAAAGACTAACGACCGAAGAAAAAAATATTTCAATGAAAATTTTATTTACAGCACTGGTTTTGGCAGTTTCAGCCTCAATGGGAGCAACAGAACAAACATCATTATACGATTTTACCGTTCAGGATATAGATGGAGAGGAGGTTTCTCTGGAACAGTATAAAGGACAGGTTATCTTGGTGGTCAACGTTGCCTCCAAATGCGGATATACGCCTCAATATGAAGGACTTCAGAAAATTTATGAAGCCTATAAAGATGAAGGGTTTGTGATATTGGGGTTTCCGGCCAATAACTTTAATGGCCAGGAGCCGGGAACAGATCAGGAAATAAAGCAATTTTGCACGCTTGAATATGGTGTGGAGTTCCCAATGTTTTCTAAGGTATCGGTTAAAGGTGAAGACCAGGCGGCTTTGTTCTCATACTTAACCTCCTTACCAAACGATGATTTTGACGGAGAGATTAAATGGAACTTCGAGAAATTCTTGATTGATAAAAATGGTTTACTAAAAAGAAGATTCAGGAGCAGCGTAGAACCTCAAAGTAAGCCTCTTGTTAACGCTATCGAAAAAGAATTAAACGGTTAAGAATTTTTATCCCATCACCATCCCGATAAGAGGGTCACGATTGAGTTCGTGATCCTCATTTTTTTAATTAATCTTTTTCGGAAAAAGGCTTGACTTCCAATCGATATGGTCTGTATATTTGATGCTCTCAAAAAGGTCCGGTAGTTCAGTTGGTTAGAACGCCTGCCTGTCACGCAGGAGGTCGAGGGTTCGAGTCCCTTCCGGATCGCAATAAAGCTTCCACATAGTTGGAAGCTTTTTTTGTTTGTAGCTACTTTATAAATACGATTCCCCGTATCAGTGAGTCTTCGGCAAATCTACTAAGTGTAGGTTATAGTTCAGCGAGCTGCAATTTCTTATCTTTATTATAGCTAAGTGTTAATTGGTTTTTATAAATACATAAAAAACAGAGAGTAATGTCCGTTTTAGATCCTACATATGATGTAATCGTAGTTGGTGGAGGCCATGCCGGCAGTGAAGCAGCAGGAGCTGCGGCACAAATGGGAGCAAAAACCCTGCTGATTACCATGAACCTGGAAGCAATCGCTAAGATGTCTTGTAACCCGGCTATGGGTGGTGTAGCAAAAGGCCAGCTGGTAAGAGAGATTGATGCCCTGGGCGGTTTGTCCGGAATAGTAAGTGATGAATCCGGTGTACAATTCAGGATGCTCAATATGAGTAAAGGACCTGCAATGTGGAGTCCCCGATGCCAAAGTGATCGTATGTTATATGCGCAGAAAATGAGGGAGAAGCTCGAGGATAAAGAACACTTATTTTTCCGCCAGGATAATGTGGTCGATTTAATCTCAGAAAATGATAATGAGATTAAGGGCGTCGTTACCCAAACCGGACAAAAGTTTTATGCTAAGTCAGTCATTTTAACAACCGGTACTTTTGGAAACGGACTAATTCATATCGGCGAAAGTAATTATGGTGGGGGCAGGTCCGGGGAAAGAGCCTCCATTGGAATCTCTGCTGCTCTTGAGAAGCTTGGCTTTGAAGTAGGCAGATTAAAGACCGGAACACCTCCTCGAGTGGATGGCAGAACCGTAGATTACTCTCAACTGGAAGAACAGTTTGGGGATGAACACCCTACGGCTTTTTCTTTTCTGACAGAATCATTGCCTTCCTTAGAAGAGCAAATGTCTTGCTGGATTGGATATACCAATGAAGAGGTGCATGAGGTTTTGAAAGAAGGGTTCGATCGGAGCCCGATGTTTAATGGTCGGATTAAATCCATTGGTCCTCGTTACTGCCCAAGTATAGAAGATAAGATTAATCGCTTCGCAGATAAAGACCGTCACCAGTTGTTTCTGGAGCCTGAAGGGTGGAATACGTATGAGATGTACTTAAATGGGTTTTCGACTTCCCTCCCTGAAGATGTTCAGTACAAGGCGTTGAGAACAATTCCCGGTTTTGAAGAGGTGATTATGATTCGGCCCGGATATGCCATAGAGTATGATTATTTCCCACCCCATCAAATCCGGCGCTCATTAGAGACTAAATCAGTCAAAGGTCTTTTCTTTGCCGGTCAGATTAACGGAACCACCGGCTACGAAGAAGCTGCTTGCCAGGGATTGATGGCCGGAATCAATGCAGCTCTTAATGTACAAGAGAAGGAGCCGTTAGTTCTGCAAAGGTCTGAGGCATACATCGGGGTTTTGATTGATGACCTAATAAACAAGGGTACTGAAGAACCGTACCGGATGTTTACATCACGAGCTGAGCACAGAATTTTGCTCCGCCAGGACAATGCCGACCTCCGCTTAACAGAGATTGGCCATCGAATAGGGCTGGCTTCCGATAAAAGAATGCAGCGAGTAGAGAAGAAGAAAGAAGCGATTAATAAGCTCGATGACATAATTAAGGATTATACCGTCTATCCGGATAAAATGGACCCAATGCTAGAAAGTAAGAACAGCTCGACGATGAACCAACCCATGAAGGCAGAGAGAATATTGCTCAGGCCTGAGGTTTCTCTGCTGGACATGATGGATTATGATGAAGAGCTTGCCCGAGAGATAAGAGGGGTAAGCGACAACAAAGAAGTGCTGGATCAGATAGAGATTCAAATTAAGTATGCCGGGTATATAGAGAAAGAGTTTGAAATGGTAAAAGAGATGGAGAAACAGGAAAACATGCCTATACCGGAACAGGTTGAATATACAAGCATCAAAAGTCTTTCTACTGAGGGGGCACAAAAACTTTCCAAGATACGCCCCGAGACGATAGGTCAGGCAAGCAGAATAAGCGGAGTGTCTGCCAGCGACCTCTCCGTGCTTATGATCTATCTTAAGAACTAATTTGTTTCACGTGGAACATCAAATTTTAAGAACCCCACTATCCAAAAAGAAGGCGCAAGGGGCTCGGCTTTTATTCGATACACACAAAGAAAAGCTTGAAGACTATGTGGATCGCCTGCTGTGGTGGAATAATAAAATCAACCTGGTGAGCCGGGGCGTTTCACGTGAAACTATAAAGAAGCACATTGAGCATTCGTTGGTATTAACGCAATCTGATTGGTTTTTGCAGGCAAATAAGGTCATAGATTCGGGTACAGGCGGGGGGTTGCCGGGTATTCCTTTGGCTATTTGCGGCAATGAAAAGCATGTGCACCTGAATGATATAGTGACAAAGAAAATAATGGCCTGTAAAAACATGGCCTCCGGATTAAGCCTGAACAATGTATCATCAAGCTCTCACTCCATTGAAAAGGCAGGCTTTGCCGGGGATGAGTTATTGGTCTCTAAACATGCCTTTAAGATTGGCGATTTGTGTAAAATGCTCGAGCCAAAGAAGTGGAAAAGAATAATTCTTCTTAAGGGTGGGGAAGAGGTGGGGAATGAGGTGGTGGATGTTGCAGAACCCCTAAGCATAAATGTTATCGATTTGATGCCAGGATTTGGAGACGAGTTTTATAAAGGAAAAGCAATGGTAGAAATTTCAAGAAGACAGTAGTAATGAATAGCTCAGAAAGAAGACTGAAATTGATGCTTTTGCTTCAACAGCCGGGTAAACGATTAACAGTAGATGAACTGGCTGAGCGGTTTGATGTAAGCAGAAGGACTATATTCAGAGACTTTAATGCACTACAAGAAATTAACGTGCCGGTTACCTGGGACCGTTATTCCGGTTATGGTTTGATTGAAGGATATAAGGTTCCTCCTCTGATGTTTACTTCGAAAGAGCTTGCAACCATCATGGTTGGGCTGAATTTTGTTAAATCTCAGGTGGATCAGGGCCTGGTGGAAGATGCCAAAGGAGTAGAGGTAAAAATTAAGAATGTACTCCCAAATGAATTGAAAGAGTTCATGACTTCGCTGGAGGGAAGAACGATAGTTGATCCCTACCTAAGGTTTGGCGGCGAGAAGAAAAAAGGAGGGAGTTGGTATCTCATAAGCAGCGCCATTGCTCAACAAAAAAGACTGCAATTTGAGTACACGACAAAATCCGGAGAGGCGGGGGTTCGAAAAATTGACCCGTATATTTTAGTTTTTTACCAGGATCACTGGAATGTGATTGGAAAATCTCACCTTCGTGGTGAAATCAGAAATTTTATACTGGAAAAGGTGGAAGAGGTAAAAATCTTAGATGAAAAATACCACCTTAACAACGACTTGGACGTAGAGGCCCTTATTTTCCGGTCTGAGGCGAGTTCTCAATCAATAATACTACAGGTCAAAAAAGAAGATATAGCGCGTCTGGAGGCGAATTTACCGGCTAAAATAATTAAGAAAAACCATGTAAATTCTGAATTTTTTAAGGTGTGCTTTGATTTCGATAATTTGGACTTTATAAACGAGTGGCTTCTTCAGTTTGGGAAAAAAGTGAAAATTGAAGAACCTGAAGAGTTGGTTGAGAAAAGAGAGAAGCTGCTCCGCGAAATGCTGGGTAACTAAGTATCCCAAAATATCAGATACTAAAAAAGGGCTTCAGTATTGAAGCCCTTTTTATTTTAATTTAGTAAAGAAGTTGAGGGTTAATCTTCGTCGTCCTCATCTCCTTCCTCTTCGTTCACTACACGGGTTACGGCTGCAATAGCGCCATCAGAATCAAGGCGCATGATACGAACACCCTGAGTGTTTCTGCCCATAGTTCGGATGCCTCCGCAATTCATTCGGATAACTTTACCGCGCTCCGTGATAATCATAAGATCATCCTGATCGGTTACTTCTTTAAGCGCAATCAAGTCACCTGTTTTCGGAGTTATCTTAAGTGTAATCACACCCTTACCACCTCTGGATTGTTCTCTGTAATCATCTACAAGAGAACGTTTACCATATCCATTTTCAGACATAGCAAGTACAGTGGCTTCGTGTGCATTTCGGATCACGACCATATCAACGATTTCACCGTTCTTGCCTAAGCTCATGCCCTTCACTCCGGAAGTGTTTCGCCCCATTTCGCGGACGTCCTCTTCGTGGAACCGGATGGCACGGCCGTTTTTATTGGCAAGAATAATCTGGCTGTCGCCATCGGTTAGCTCGGCTGCAAGTAAGCTGTCGCCCTCCTTAATATTGATGGCAATAATTCCATCACGACGAGGTCGACTGTAAGCTTCAAGAGTTGTTTTCTTAACAAGTCCGTCTTTAGTAGCCATGATGATGGAGTGATTATTAATGTACTCTTCCTCATCAAGTGTCTTAACCGGAACAAAGGCTTTGATAGAGTCATCTTTGTCAAGCTCAATGAGATTCACAATAGCGCGGCCCCTTGCGAGTCGGCCACCTTCCGGAATTTCATAAACCTTCAACCAGTAACACATTCCCTTTTCAGTGAAGAACAGAATATAGTTATGGGTGGTAGCTACAAATAAATGTTCTACATATTCCTCATCCCGGGTGGTTGTTCCCTTCATTCCTTTACCACCACGCCGCTGTCGGCGATAACCGCTGACGGGCATTCGCTTGATAAAGCCTTTGTTTGAAATGGTTACGACTACATCTTCGTCAGCAATCATGTCTTCAATGCTGAAGTCGTCGGCGGAGTGAACAACTTGTGTTCTTCGTTCATCACCATAACGCTTCTTCAGGTCGGCAAGCTCTTCTTTGATAATGGCTGTTTGCTTGTCGCGGTTTGTGAGAATTTCCCGGTAGTCTGAAATTTTGTCGATAATCTCTCTGTACTCACCATCGATTTTCTCACGCTCCAGTCCGGTAAGCTTTTGAAGACGCATGTCCAGAATAGCTTTGGCCTGAATATCGGTGAGGGCAAACTTCTTGCGCAACTCTACATTTGCCTCTTGTGGACTGTTTGACGCACGAATGGTTTTGATGACCTCGTCAAGATTATCCAGCGCAATCTTAAGTCCTTCAAGAATATGAGCCCGGGCTTCCGCCTGGTCGAGATCGTACATCGTGCGGCGAATAATAATATCCACTCGATGTTCTACAAAGTGATAAATAAGCTCTTTAAGATCCATCACTTTAGGACGTCCCTTAACAAGCGCCAGGTTAATCACTCCAAAAGTAGTCTGCATCTGAGTGTACTTGTACAATTGATTGAGTACAACTCCGGCGTTTGCAGATCGTTTGAGGATGATGACAATTCGAATACCCTCGCGGTCAGATTCGTCTCTGACCTCAGATATCTCAGTGATTTTCTCGTCGTTAACAAGAGAAGCAATCTTTTGAATCAGGGTACTCTTGTTAACCTGGTATGGAATTTCTGTAATTACAATTTGTTCACGGTTTCCGCGCAATTCTTCTGTATTGGCACGGGCACGAAGAGTAATTTTACCACGGCCGGTTTCATACGCTTCTTTTACTCCTTCATAACCATAGATAATGCCTGCGGTTGGGAAGTCAGGAGCTTTTATGTGTTGCATCAACTCCTTAATCTCAATATCAGGATTGTTGATATATTCAGTAACCCCATCAATAACTTCCGTCATATTATGTGGCGCCATGTTGGTTGCCATACCTACGGCAATACCTGAGGCACCATTCAGCAGCAAGTTCGGAAGCATACTTGGAAGAACCGTAGGCTCCTCAAGTGTATCATCAAAGTTGGAGGAATAATCAACAGTTTCCTTATTGATATCAGAAAGCAATTCTTCGGAGAGCCGATCCATACGAACTTCTGTATAACGCATAGCCGCCGCGCTGTCACCATCAATGGAGCCGAAGTTACCCTGGCCGTCTACAAGCGGATATCTGAGGGAAAAGTCCTGAACCATTCGAACAATGGAATCATAAACGGCGGTGTCACCGTGAGGGTGATACTTACCAAGAACCTCACCAACAATACGAGCACTTTTCTTATAGTTACGGTTATGAAGCATTCCGAGATCGTTCATCCCGTAAAGTACTCTTCGGTGAACGGGCTTCAATCCATCCCGAACATCAGGAAGAGCCCTTGATACAATAACCGACATCGAATAATCGATGTAGGACGATTGCATTTCGTCTTCTATAGTAATAGGTATAATTTTTTCTCTGGCCATAAATCAGGTAGTAAAAAAGGTTAGTCTGTATTCAGATTAATTAGATCAAATATCGATGTTGGCGTACTTGGCGTTCCGCTCGATGAACTCACGGCGAGGTTCCACATCTCCTCCCATCAGGGTTGAGAAGAGCTTGTCGGCTCCTGCAGCACTTTCAACATTTACCTGCTGAAGTGTCCGTGTTTCCGGATCCATCGTGGTTTCCCAAAGCTGTTCGGGGTTCATCTCACCAAGACCCTTATAGCGAGAAACGTCAAACTTCTTTCGGGTCTTTTTGAGCTCTTTCACCATCTTATCACGGGTTTCGTCATCCCACGCATATTCCAGATCTTTACTGGTCGTGATTCTATATAATGGAGGAGTGGCTATATATACAAAGCCATTTTCGATGAGCGGGCGCATGTAACGATAGAAAAAAGTTAACAGCAGTGTTCGAATATGAGAACCGTCCACATCGGCATCCGTCATAATGATGATTTTGTGATATCGGAGCTTATCCAGCTCAAAGTCCTCATCTCCGTGACCAACACCGGTACCCAGTGCCGTAATCATGGCCTGAATTTCTTTGTTCTCCAAGATTCGGTTAATCTTGGCTTTTTCAACATTCAGGATTTTACCTCTTAAAGGAAGAATAGCCTGAAAACTACGGTTCCGCCCCATTTTTGCAGAACCACCCGCAGAGTCACCCTCAACAAGATACACTTCACTGTGTTCGGGATCTTTAATAGAGCAATCGGCTAATTTACCCGGGAGGCCGCCACCACTCATAACGCTCTTTCGCTGAACGAGTTGGCGTGCTTTTCTGGCAGCTTCACGAGCCTCAGCAGCAAGAACAACCTTTTCAATTACTTTCTTAGCTGCTTTTGGGTTCTGTTCCAGGTACTCATTCAGCTGATCATACACCACAACTTCAACAGCACTTTGGACTTCAGAATTACCAAGCTTGGTTTTCGTCTGTCCCTCAAACTGAGGTTCGGCAACTTTAACACTTAGTACGGCCGTCATTCCTTCCCGGAAATCTTCCCCGGAAATAGAAATTTTACTCTTGGATTTGATGAGGTTGTTCTTTTCAGCATATGATTTTAAAGAACGGGTTAAAGCTCTTCGGAATCCGGAAACATGAGACCCGCCTTCACGGGTATTAATGTTGTTTACATAAGAATGCACGTTTTCACTGAAAGAGCTATTGTACTGAATAGCTATTTCAACAGGTACATTGTCGATTTCACCGGTTATATAAATAGGTGTGGTAAGCATCGATTCGCGGTGCTCGTCAAGGAAATCAACAAAATCCTTCACCCCGCCTTCATAGTGATAAACTTCTTTTTTAAGATCTTCATCCTCTTCGCGTTCGTCAACCAGTTCGATCGTTACTTCGGGATTCAGAAACGCAAGTTCTCTCATTCGCTCTGCAATAATGTCGAACTTGAACTCAACGGTTTGAGTGAAAATGGTAGGATCGGGAGTGAATGAAATCTTGGTCCCGGTTTCTTTCGTTTTTCCTTTAACAGAAAGAGGAATGGTGGTTTTTCCCTGTTCAAATTCCATTACATGAATTTCGCCATCCCGGTGAATTTCAGCACGGAAGTTCGTGGCCAGTGCATTCACACAACTAACACCAACACCGTGGAGCCCACCAGATACCTTATAAGTATCCTTATCAAACTTACCGCCGGCATGCAGTTTGGTAAGTACAACTTCCACGGCCGGAATACCTAGCTTCTCGTGAGTGTCTACCGGAATACCACGACCATTATCCTGAATGGTCATGGAACCGTCTTCATTTATAGTTACAATGATATGATCACAATAGCCTGCAAGCGCTTCATCAATGGAGTTATCAACCACCTCATTAATTAAGTGGTGAAGGCCGCGCTGACCTGTATCCCCAATATACATTGCAGGGCGTTTTCGTACCGCTTCAAGACCCTCCAAAACCTGTATGTTTGACGCCTTGTAGTCGGAACCTTGTTTTTTTGCCATAATTATGGAGTGATAGCTTTGTAAGATGAGTTTATTGACGCCTGAAAATAGAGCTTACACAAGCAAAATCAAAAAAAGGAAGGGTTTTTGCTGAAAATATTAGAGCTGTCGTTTCTGGGGTTAAATCCCCATTAAGAAAAGCGGTTGTGAATGTGGATAATTTGGGAAAATGTTAATAATTAGAATTTTCATCGCTAAACCCGTTGAACTTTGATGATTATACTTCTATCTTTGGTGTCTATTTTCATTACGAATTAACGGATTACAACGATGTCGCGAAAAGACGATATTACAGGTAAAGGAGCTTTGAACGGGTACCGTTCTTCCAAGTCAAATAATAAGACAAAACATCGCTTTCAATTGAACTTGCAAAAGCGACGTTTTTACGTTCCGGAAGAAGATAAATGGGTAACCCTCAAAGTTTCTGCGAAAACTGTCAGAACAATTAACAAGAAAGGAATTTCTGCGGTATTGAAAGAGGCGCGGAAAAAAGGAACTCTTATAAAAGAAGTGTAGAAAAATGGCAAAAGGAAACAGAGTTCAGGTGATTTTAGAGTGTACCGAAAAACCCGGTTCATCTCGTTATGTTACGACTAAAAACCGAAGAACAACTACGGATCGACTTGAACTAAAAAAATACAACCCGGTTCTTCGTAAACACACCGTTCACAAAGAAATTAAATAACCAGAGTTATGGCTAAGAAGCAATCATTTGGACAAGAAGCATTACAAGCGAAAGCGGCTCACCGCAAAATGGCAAAGGTTATCATTTCTACCAAGAACGATAAAGGCAAATACGCCTACAAAGAAGTGATGATTGATCAGGAAAATGTGAAAGAATTTATTCAGCAAAATAAAGCCTGATAGATACTACATTCATAATGAATAGTTAAGGTTACGCAATTATGATTGTGTAACCTTTTTTTTTGGTTATTTTCAGCGACGGAGGAAGTTACTATGACGATTAAAGAACAGATTATTTCAGACATCAAGGATGCGATGAAAGCCAAACAGCAGGATAAGCTGCGGGTTTTACGCTCTTTGAAGGCAAAGCTGATGGAAAAAGAAATAAGCGAACGGCAAGGCGGTGAAGCAAAACTCACCGATGAGCAGGCCGTTGAAGTGCTGATGAAAGCTGCCAAGCAGCGTAAAGAATCCATTGAGCAGTTTGAAGAAGGAGGCAGAGAAGATCTGGCCGAGAATGAAAAAAAGGAGCTGAAAATTATAGAAGCTTACCTCCCGGAAATGATGGGCGAAGATGAAGTCCGCAGTATAGTCAAAGAGAAAATAGAAGCCCTTGGAGCCTCGGGCATGCAGGACATGGGCAAAGTGATGGGCCCTCTTATGGGGCAGTTGAAAGGCAAAGCAGATGGATCAATCGTAAGCCGAATCGTAAAAGAAGAACTCGGGGGATAGTGAATGCTGATCCTTGACCTGATTATTGCCACACCCATACTTTACTTTGGCTACAAAGGGGCTGTAAATGGATTGGTAAAAGAAGTGCTCAATATTGTAGCAATTATACTAGCGGTTTTCCTGACCTTTAATTACCTGGATGCCTTTACCGGCATCATAGCACCGCTTTTTGAAGAGGGGACTTCATACGTGCCGTTTGTATCAGGTGCTATCCTGTTTATAGGCACCATCGGTATTGTTGCTTTGATAGCGTATGGCACCAAAGAGCTTTTGAAAGCAGTTAAACTAAGCATGGTAAATCGAATTTTGGGTGCTACCTTTGGCGCCCTGAAAAGCGGACTGGTAGTAAGTGCCGTACTGCTGCTTTTAGCGGGTTTTAATGTACCGGGTGAACAAGCCAGAAATGAATCCTATTTATACCCCTATGTGATTTACCTGGCTCCCTTAACCTACAATGGTGTGGCCCTGGTGTATCCGGGCGCCGAAAATTACACCGAAACGCTGAAGGCAAACATCAGTGATCACAATCCCTTAGAAAACATTCCATTTTTAAACGATAATACAGATAACTAAATGTCATTTTTACCTGTTGAGGAACAACTTGAAATCATCCGTCGTGGTACGATAGAAATTGTTCCTGAAGAAGAACTCATTAAAAAGCTCAAGAAATCAAAAAAGGAAAACAAGCCCCTGAAAATTAAGCTGGGGGTAGATCCAACCCGGCCCGACTTACATTTAGGTCATTCTGTTATTCTTCGGAAAATGAGGCAGTTCCAGGATTTGGGGCATGAAGTTATTCTCATTATCGGAGGATTTACCGCCATGATCGGGGATCCAACCGGTCAGAACAAAACCCGCCCGCCACTCACAATGGAAGAGGTTAAGGAAAATGCCCAAACCTATATTGAGCAGGCCAACAGCATTTTAGATGAAAGCAAACTCACCCTTACCAACAATTACGACTGGCTGGGTGAGATGGATTTTATGGATGTCATCAAGCTATCGTCAAAACTGACGGTTGCCCGAATGATTGAGCGTGATGATTTCTCCAAGCGGTTTGAGAATAATGAGCCGATTTCTTTGCATGAGTTTCTGTATCCGCTGGCACAAGGTCAGGATTCTGTTCACCTGAAGTCAGATGTTGAGTTGGGAGGAACGGATCAGAAATTTAACCTGCTTGTAGGCAGACAACTTCAGAAAGAAGATGGCCAGGACCCGCAGGTTTGCCTGATGATGCCTTTGCTTGTAGGTACCGATGGTTCGGCAAAAATGTCTAAATCCTACGATAACTACATTGGGATTAATGAAGAGCCGAATGATATGTACGGTAAAGCCCTGTCCATTCCGGACGATCTGATTTACACCTACTACGAGTTGGTTACCGATGTGGAAACAGCGCAGCTTCCGGCGATCAAAGAGAAGATTGAGAAGGACCCGCGAAATGCTAAGCACGACCTGGCTTTCACTATTGTGCGTATGTACCACGGGGAGGAAGCTGCCAAGGGGGCAAAAACACACTTTGAGCAAACAGTAATTAACAAGGAAGTTCCGGATGATGCCCCTGAATTTTTCTTCGAAACCGGTGAGGAAATTCGCCTACTGGATATTGTGGCTGAGACGGGGTTCTCCCCAAGTAATGGGGAAACCAAGCGTATGATTAAGCAGGGTGGCATCAGTATTGATGATGAAAAAGTGACAGATAAAAATCACTCCATCACCTTTTCAGAAGGAGATGAATTTGCCCTGAAAGTAGGAAAAAGAAATTTCGGAATTTTAAAAGCAAAATAAGCCGGCTTGACAAAAATCAGTTCATACAATGTAAACGGTATCAGAGCCGCTCACCGCAAAGGGTTTGTGGATTGGGTGGGAGAAAGCGATCCGGATATTATTTGCATACAGGAACTTCGGGCACTCGAGAATCAGGTTCCTGAAGAAGTAAAAGAGCTGGGGTATCATGAATACTATCATGTAGCCGAAAAGAAAGGATATTCCGGGGTGGCTATTTACTCAAAAGAGAAGCCGAAGAAAATTGAAGAGGGAATCGGTGTTGACTGGATTGACAGTGAAGGCCGGGTGATCATGGCCGAGTATGACAGCTTCAGAGTATTCAGCATTTATGCTCCCAGCGGAACCACCGGAGACATTCGGCAGGATATGAAAATGGACTTCCTGGATAACTTCATCCGTTTTGGAAAAAAGTTTGCTGAAGATGACAAGCCCTCGGTTTTTTGTGGGGACTTTAATATTTGTCACACCGAAATAGACATTCATAATCCGGATAAGCAACATAAGACGTCCGGTTTTCTGCCTGAAGAACGGGCCTGGGTAACGGATTTCCTTGAGGTTGGATATAATGATGTATTCAGAAGGATTCACCCCGGAAAAACAGACCTGTATAGCTGGTGGAGTTATCGCGCTGCTTCCAAAGAAAGGAATAAAGGCTGGAGAATTGATTATCATTTGGCGACCAATGCATTAGCTGAAAAAGCAAAGGTGGCTGAAATAGAAAAAAAATGGGATATTTCGGATCATGCTCCCGTCAGTGTTGTATATGATGTATGAGCGAACAATGCCACCCTGCATAAAGTTTTGACTTCACGAAATAGGTGAGACACAATGGGAACACATTACGACGGTACGGACGAAGAAAAGTCGACACTTAACGCGTTTATCAAATTAATGCGAGCCTCAGAAAGCTTGAACGGCCGTCTTTCCCGCCACTTATCAGATGCCAATCTTACCGTTAGTCAGTTCGGAACCCTTGAAGCACTACTGCATCTCGGTCCACTAAATCAGAGAGAACTTGGCCAAAAGCTATTAAAAAGCGGAGGTAACATAACCCTGGTGATCGACAATCTTCAAAAAAACGGCCTGGTTGAAAAGAAAACGGACCCGAATGATCGCCGGGCTGTTATCATCAGCTTAACTCAAAAAGGGAGATCTTTTATAGAAGAACTCTTTCCTCAACACCTGGACAAAATCAAAGAAGAGTTCAGATGCCTCAGCATGAAAGAAAGAGAACAACTGGCCGGCATTTGTAAGAAGCTGGGCCAAAAACCGGAATAAGGGTTCTTAAGAAAAGTATAAAACGGCGATCTGCAACTCAGCAGACTATCCTTTCACTGACTCATAAATATAATAGGGCGGGATGTTCTTCCAGCAAAAGTCGGTGGTATAATTGTTGAAGACCTCAGTCAATGGTTTTTTAAGGTGCCCCGATGTTTGATAAGCAAGGAAGGAGCCGTCTTCCCTTAACACCTGTTGGGTTTTTCCGAGAATATCGATTTTCATATCCCAGTCAAAAAAGGAAAAGGGGATACCGGAGACCACGTGATCAACAGCCCCGATAACTTCTTCGGGAAGGAGGTTCATTATCTCTTCCACGCTTTCATGGAAAACGGTAATTCGTTCATCCTGAATTTCGCTCAGTTCTCTGTAAAAATTATCGTTGGTTTCGAATACAAAAAGCCGGGCATCAGGGCTCATTTTCTTCAGGAAATGCTTGGTGAAAACACCGGTTCCGCCTCCATATTCCACAATGGTTTTTGTGGTGGTGAAGTCGATATGCTCGCATAGTTTACGCACACAGTATTTGGAAGAAGGAGTTATAGAAGCAACGTCTTTATCGGTTGCAAATGATTTTAAAAACGTTAGTGTGTTTTTCATTGGTTGCTATAATTCTTGTTCTAATTGTGCTATTTGATCCCGAATACGAGCCGCTTCCTCGAACTCCATGTTCTTGGCTGCGTGAACCATGGTTTCGCGAAGGTGCTCAATAAGCTTGTCTTTGCTTTCGAAGGTAACCTCCTTCATCGCCGGGCTGGCTTTATACTGAATGCCATCCTCAGCAACTTTCACCACCTCGAGGGCTTCTTCATCGGCCTCCTCGTCTTTGCTTGCAAAGTCAAAACTTTGATTTGAAATTAGTGCCGGATCAACCAAAGGTTTCAATTCTTTTTTAATGGTCTCGGGCGTAATTCCATGCTTCTCATTGTATTCTTCCTGTAGCTTCCGTCGCCGTCTGGTTTCATCCACCACTTTCTGTATGCTATTTGTAATTTTATCGGCATACAAAATAGCCTTTCCGCCGACATTACGTGCTGCACGTCCAACGATCTGGAATAACGAAGTTTCCGATCTCAGGAATCCTTCCTTATCCGCATCCATGATGGCCACCAGGCTGAGTTCAGGAATATCAATTCCCTCACGCAACAAGTTAATGCCTACAAGTACATCAAAATCTCCGCGGCGGAATTTATATAAAACTTCGATTCTTTCAAGAGCATTTAACTCGCTGTGCATATAAGCGGCACTGATGCCCAGGTTTTTCAGGTACTCACTGAGCTCTTCACTTAATCGTTTAGTCAGCGTAATTACAAGCACACGCTCTTTCTTCTCTACCTTCTCCTGAATTTCTGCCAGCAGATCATCCACCTGATTGCCTAATGGCCGGATTTCGATTTCAGGTTCCATAAGTCCGGTTGGACGAATGATTTGTTCGGTGTAAACGCCACCTGATTTCTCCAGCTCATAATCGCTGGGTGTAGCACTTACAAATATAGCCTGATTGATTAACCCTTCCCACTCATCAAAAGTAAGAGGCCGGTTATCAAGAGCAGAAGGAAGGCGAAACCCATGCTCAACCAATTCCACTTTACGGGATCGGTCACCCCCATACATAGCTGAAATCTGCGGGACAGTCTGATGGCTTTCATCAACCACCAAAAGAAAGTCATCGGGGAAATAATCGAGCAGGCAATAGGGGCGTTCGCCGGGTTTGCGGGCACTTAAATAGCGGGAATAATTCTCGATACCTGAGCAATAGCCAATCTCCTGAATCATCTCAATATCAAAGAGGGTGCGCTGCTCGATACGTTTAGCTTCCAGAAATTTTTCTTCATCAATTAAAACTTGTCGTCGCCATTCAAGCTCTTCCCTGATTTGTTCAATAGACTGCTCAAGGCGTGATTTAGACGTTACATAGTGTGAGGCTGGATAGACCCGAAACTCATCAACAGAATCATGAACGGTGCCATCATTGACGTCAAAAAGATGTAGGGACTCAATTTCATCACCCCATTGAGTAATTCGTAGACCCTCATCCGAATAAGCCGGATACACGTCAATCACATCACCCCGCACCCGAAAAGTACCGCGTTTAAAATCCAGGTCGTTTCGATTGTAATGGAGATCCACTAAATCATACAGGATAGTATTCCGGGGAATTTCCTGTCCTTTTTTAAGGGTAAGAATCAGCTTTTCATATTCTGAAGGAGAGCCGATACCAAAAATACAACTTACAGAGGAAACAATGATCACATCCCGGCGCCCGGAAAGTAAGGAACTGGTTGCCCGCAGCCTCAGTCGTTGAATCTCCTCATTAATGGACAAATCTTTTTCGATGTATTTATCCTGCGTAGAGATATAGGCTTCCGGCTGATAGTAATCATAATAGGAGATAAAAAACTCAACACGGTTCTCCGGAAAGAAGTCGCTGAGCTCCCGGTAAAGCTGAGCGGCCAGTGTTTTGTTGTGGCTCATCACCAGGGTTGGTTTCTCCACATTTTCAATCACATTGGCAACGGTTCTCGTTTTTCCGGAGCCGGTAATCCCAAGCAGGGTCTGGAATTTGTCGCCCGCATTGATGCCCTCCGTAAGTTCGGCAATGGCAGTGGGCTGGTCGCCCGCGGGTTCGTAAGGTGAGTGAAGTTTAAATTGAGCCATAATTAGCTTTTAAAGGTACAAACTGTAACGTAACTTAGGAAACAAGAACCGTGAAAAATTAATGCCATCAATCACTAAAGCACGAACAGGCTTTAAGCATTCCAATTGTGCGTTAATAGTAATTCGTTTATTGTTAATCGTGTTCTCTACAACAGAAGTAACCGGGGTTAACCAAAACGATTACACGAATAACTAAAAAACGAAAAGAAGTATGTCCCACCGACATAAAGATTTAGAATCGCCCCGAAAACGAATAGATGAAATTGACGAGCAAATCCTGGACTTACTCTCCGAGCGGGGTGAAATAGTTCGGGATGTCATCAAACGAAAAGTTGAAAATCAGCTGCCCGTTTTTGTGCCGGCCAGGGAAGAGGAGAAGTCGAAAGCATTCAAAGAGCTTGCCAAAAATAAAGGTATTGACCCGGAATGGGCTGAAGACTTTCTGCGCATGATCATGACGGCCTCGCGGGCTACGCAATCGCAGGAAACCTTTCCCATTGCTACTGAAGAACCCAAGCATATTCTGTTTATAGGTGGTGAAGGCGGAATGGGAAATCTGTATAAGCGAATGGCCGATCAAACCGGGCATACAACCTATTCCATAGACAAAAAGAACTGGCATGAGTTGGAAGAAATGTCGCCAAAGCTGGACATGGTTATTGTTACCGTTCCAATCAACGTAACGGAAAGTGTGATTGAAAGGCTGGGTGGGCGGCTGAAAAAAGAAACCATTCTGGCCGACTTCACCAGTAACAAATCAAACCCTATCCAGGCGATGCTGGAAGCACATGAAGGTCCGGTTGTTGGATTACACCCCATGCACGGCCCGGATGTTCAGAATTTGTCCAAGCAGCTGATGGTATTTTGTGATGCACGGGATGGTGAGCAGGCTAAATGGTTTCAGGACCAATGCGAGCTTTGGGGAATGCGGGTAATACATGCCGACCCGGAAAAGCACGATCATGTGATGCACCTGGTTCAGGGATTAAGACACTTTGTGGCTCTGCTGCACGGTTCGTTCATGGAAGAGTATGATCTGAAACCGGCCGATATGCTCGACTACTCATCGCCAATTTACCGGGCAGAATTAATGATGACGGGGCGGATTTTTGCTCAGGATGCCGAGCTGTATGCAGACATTGTATTTGCCAATAAAGAGCGCCGTGACTTACTGCTAAAGTTCTTTGATCATCACAAGAAACTGGTGCAAATGGTAGAAAAAAATGACCGGCAAGGATTCATTAAAGAGTTTGAAGGGGTGACTGACTTCTTTGGAAAGTTTGCGACCCAAGCACTTAACGAGAGTGGATATTTAATAAACCGCCTGGCAGACCGTTTTGCTTAAAATCGGTTTTATTCACATAGATTTGTGATATTTACAGAAGAAACAGAAAACTATCAGTAAAGTAGAGATGAAAAATTTATTACCGCTTACCGTATTAAGCCTTTTACTATTTTCCGGGATTGCAACAGCTCAGGATCAGCCTGCGCTGAAAATTAATAGCATTGAAAGTACATCTGTTCAAAAAGCATCAGATGATGTTGCAGATAAAACCTATTTCAGTTTAAGTGAAGACGTTCTGGAGAGCGATCAATTTGCAGAAGGGGTTATTTTTGAGTTGGAGACAGCCAGAAATCAGATTGATGTATTGAGGCTTGTTAAAAAAAGATCTTATAGACCCGGCATTACTTCATACATGGCAGCTGATGTCGATAACCCGGAGAACAAGTTTTCCTTTTCATATGGAAATGGTCGTCTTGTGGGTATATATCACGAGAATCATACCAGCACTGTCATGTTTGCGGTAGACCAGGAAATTGGGGAGCCTTTTTTAACCCGGAATAAGTCAGTGTTGGGACATGCAGAAGCTTGTGCTGTTCATGAAAGCGAGAGCTTAGATGATATCCCGTACTATAAAACCCGCCTTAATCAGGATAAAATGAGCCGCGCCAAACAAAAGAATGCGGTTAGTTTTGGAGCGCCGGCTTACGCCTCAGTTGAGGATAGCATTACCATCGACCTGATGCTTGTTTATACCGATAGCGCGGAGTCTTGGGCTAACAACTCCGGTTTTGGAAGTATCGACTTTGTATTGGCTCAGTCCATGAATTTATCGCAGACAGCCCTGGATAACAGTGAAACGCGCATTGAGTTACGGTTGGCCCATGTGCATAAAACTATTTACCGGGGAGATAACAACGAAGATATAGATGCCGGAACACATTTACGAAGGTTCACACAAGATGAAGACAATCCTTCTTTCGGACAGAATGACGAATATGATGGGTACATGGAAGAAGTGCACGATCTGAGAGATGAGTACGGAGCAGATCTTGTTGCACTTATTATGAGCGAGCCTAATACCGGAGGAATAGCCTGGGTATTAAATAATGTAGCTGGATCTCCGGTCAGAGGCTTTTCGGTAAACAGGGTTCAGCAAGTTGCATCCAATTATACCCTGATTCATGAGATTGGCCATAATATGGGGAACTCCCACTCCCGGACACAGTCATCGGCTGCTGCACGGGAAAGTGGTGCTCTGTTTCATTACTCCGTAGGGTTCCAAAACATTCAAGCGAGCTACGTAACGGTTATGGCATATAATGAGCCGGGTCAGCAGTTGCAGGAAGCTCCGATATTTGCCAGCCCGAATTTAACCTATAACGGTTCCAGAACGGGATCTGACGACAGAAATACTCCGGCAAACAGTGCACTAACGCTGAAGCAAATAAAAAGAGCTATCGCCGGATATCGGGCAACATTCGTTGATTCTCCGGTAGTTTCCGTCTCTACCGATCAGATTGAAGTAACCCTGAACCGTGAAGACGAGATTGCGGTACCATTCAGTATTTCAAATGCCGGCAACAGCGGGTTGGTTTGGGACATAGATTTTGACTTCCCGGGCCAAACCGTTGGCAAAGTGAACTCGGCTTCAAACCCTGAAAGCGATCTTAAGCCGGTATTGATAAAAGATCCGGTTAGAGCTCCGGCTAATTATTCGGTATATAACAATGAGGTTCGGAAAAAAAACCTGAATGAAGAGGTGCTTTACAGTACGTCTTTTGAAAACTTCCCTTCCGGAGAATTTGGAGGTTACAGAGAGTGGAGGTCGCTCACAAATACGGACTTTATCATTGAGACCGGTAATGCCAGCAATGGAAGTAGAAACCTCCGGTTAAGTTATGATCCAACTTCAGAAAACACACAATTTGTTGCAGCTCCGTTTTTCGGTTACCTGCCACTCGGCAACTATGAGCTTAGCCTCGACTTTAAGATTTCAGGTGCCGCTGCGCGATCGGAAACCTTCGACTTTTACATTTTTGATGGTAAGAATGGGCAGTTTTCGAGCGGTATTATTATATCAGATAGTACGCTTTATGCCGCCGGGTTAAATGAGAATGACCAACTGGTATTTTTTGGTACAAATGTGGTTATGACAGCTAATTCGTACGGAAACCTCAGAATTGTGTACAATACAGATGAGGAAGTAATTCAGTATTACTACAAGGGAAATATGATTTTAGAAACCGGGTTCCTCAGTGGAAAAACACCAAGCGAGCTACAGGTGGTACACAGGAATGAAGTGTCCGACACACATTTCGATGTTGATAATATTGAACTGAAGCAGCTGAGTAATCCATACAACTGGCTGTCGGTAAATAACATGAGCGGGGTAGCTTTTGAGGACAGCAGCAGTGATGCGGAATTGGTCTTTAACACCCGGGGCATTTCGGCTGGAACGTATGAAACGGTTCTTCAGGTAAGCACCAACGACCCGGAAAACAGGCTGATTGAAGTTCCTGTCACGCTGAATGTGAATCAGGAGGTTTCTAATGAAACAGAAGAGGTTCCTGAGCAGGTTACATTGCAGCAAAACTATCCTAACCCATTTAATCCTACTACAAGTATTCGATTTAACCTGAATCAGGCAAGTAAAGTGAAGCTGGATGTGTTTAATATTCAAGGGCAGAAGGTGGCGTCTCTTCTTAACGAGAACAGAAGATCGGGAGAGCATCAAATTACTTTTAACGCTCAGAACCTGTCCAGTGGAATTTACATTTACAGGTTACAAACCGGCGCCCAAACCCTAACCCGAAAAATGGTTCTGATTAAGTAGTATGATTATTTCAAAAAAGAGTGCATTTAATTTCTTAGTCCTGGGCCTCTCTTTGGTAATGGCTATTTCCTGCGGGAAAGCAGAGCAAAATAAGGGCTCGGAAGTTGAATCTAACCAGGTTCAGGCCATCAACGAGGACTCTTCCGCTACGGAAAAAATGTACATAGAAATGGATATCGAAGGAATTCCCTCATTGAAACGAGGGGATTCTTTAGAAATCAGCGTGACCGGAAATGAAGGGGAAAATATGAACCTTCAAATTCGGCGGGTTCAGGAAATGATGCCCGGAATTACATCGGTCTCTGCTTTTGTAGGAAGCAGTGAAACCGGTCAGGCTACGCTAACGGTAAAGGGGCAAAAAGTTACCGGCATTATTGATCTTTTCGATCAAAAGAAGAAATACACTTTTGCTTATGATAGTGCCGCCAGTTCCTATTATCTGCAACCCATCAATCCCGAAGACATGGATGTGTTACCGGGAAGTAAGCCTCTATCTCCAAATGAATAGATAATGATTTAATCACCCCTTCATCCGGCTAAACCGAAGGGCTGATATCATCCAGTTGGGAAGATTCTTTTTTGGATCCCGCTTGGTCATGTCAATGTACCAGCCAATCTTTTTGATGATAGGTACTTTATGTGTTTCCACAAACTCGATCAGCGTGCCATCGGGGTCTTCTACATAGGTGAACCGCCCGGCGGCTTCGCCCATATCAAAGCTGTCAGCAGAATCTACGGTGAACGGAAACCCATTCGATTCAAGCTCTTCTTTCAGGGCATCCATTCCCTGCACATCAAAACAGAGATGGATAAAACCCAGGTCTCCCCAATATCGATCTTTGAATAATTTGCGTGGTTCACGCCCCTCAACTTCGATGAGCTCTATTTCCGTAGGGCCAAACATTTGGCTGAAGCCACCCTGACGGGATTGAGAGTGTCGCAGTAAAACGCGCCGGTATTTGTCGTCCCCACCGGGCAACCCTTTAAAGTCATCAAAAGCAGCGGTTTTGTCGTATACAACTTCATCATAACCCAGCACATCGGAGTAAAGCTTTCGGGCTTGTTCAATATCTGTGGAACCGATAATGGCACCTACCACACCCCCGGTAGAAGCGGGTGTTTTAGTTTTGAAGAAGTCGAGGCCTTTTACAACCTGCCAGATGTTGCCGTACAAATCCTTAACAAAAAAGTTATAGTCTCCCGCAGGGTTTTTCTCAAGAGGAGTAAGTATGTCCAATCCCGCAGCTTCCATTTCGTCAAAAGTGCCGGGAACATTAATGGATTTAATTTTGCCCACATTAATTCCAAGGTCTCCCATCATTAAGTCAAAGTCAGCGGGCTGAGGCTCCCGGCTGGTATATTGCCAGATTTCGAAGCCTCCGCCACCTTTCATATTCAGGGCCAGCACGGCGGTTCGGTCGTGCGCTTCGCCGCCGGTGTATGGAGTCATCAGTTCGGCTGTGGCAGAGTCTTCAAATACTTTGATATCCATCCCAAAATGCCGACGATACCAGTCCGTTGCTTTTTGGACATCCGGAATGCCGATTCCAATTTGCTGAATGCCGGAGATTACTTTTTCCATGAAAGTGAAATTAATAGAGGGTTAAAAGTCGCAGCAAAGGTACGTGTTTTTAGTCGTTCAGAACAAATGAGAGCCAGCTACTGACCAGATAAACCGACAAGAAATGCTTTGAAATCATCGGTGTTGTATTTAGCCATTCCTGCATGTTTCATTGCGATGATACCGTCAGGGGAAATAACGTAGGTAGTTGGAACCATCGATGTGTCAAATACACGGGGTTTAGAAATAACCGAATAAACGGGAAACGTAAATTCTTTTCGGCCAATAAAATCCCATGCTTTTTGCGGGTCTTGATCTAAAGAAGCCATAACAAATACAACGTTTTCATCATCAAGCTCATTATAAAGGGACTGTATGTTCGGCATTTCGGCAATGCAAGGCGGGCACCAGGTCGCCCAAAAATTCAGGAAGATCGTTTTGCCCTCAAACTCAGAAAGGGAAGTGCGGTTTCCGTTTATAGTAAGCAAAGGCATGTTGTAATCAGCCTGGTTTCCATGCTGTATTGATTCTTCAACATCGGGCTGAAAGAGGCCGGTATATAAAATGACGCTTTGAAGCTTTCCGATTACTTCGGTGTGATACCCGGTTCCATATAAAACAGCCGCGACCAGAAAGATCACACCCCATTGCAGGAGTTCTTTTTTAAAGGAGGATGTCTTTTTATGTTTTTGCTCTTTTTCATTCATGTCACAAGATCAGAAGGATTTAAGAATAAAAAGAGCTTGTAGTAACAACAAAGCTGTTATATAAAAGTAGAAATCTCATCCAGCGACTTTTTGGTGATGTCGGGCACTTTCACTCCGTCCGCAGGATATCCAACAACCAGGAGTAAGAAAGGCTTTTCATGGGAAGGCCGACCCATAATCTCATTCAAAAAACCCATGGGACTTGGGGTGTGTGTTAATGTGGCTAAACCCGCATTGTGTAAAGCGGTGATCAAAATTCCGGTGGCTATACCTACCGATTCCTTTACGTAATAATGCTTTTCTTTTTCACCATCCTTATCCAGATTATAGCTTTGGGCAAAGATACCGATCAGGTAAGGAGCCTCTTCCAGGAAGGGTTTGTTTTCATCGGTGCCGAGGGGACGAAGGTCTTCAAGCCAGTCTTCGGGGGCGCGGCGGTTATAAAATTCGTGCTCTTCTTTTTCCGCCTCAACCCGAATTGTTTTTTTCACCTCCGGATCGCTGACGGCCACAAAATGCCAGGGTTGCTTGTTGGCCCCATTAGGAGCGGTGCCGGCTGCAAGCAAGCATTTCTCGATAACTTCTTTGGGGACCGGGCGAGAACTAAATTCTCTTACCGTGCGTCTGCGCTTTACCAGTTCGTAGAACTCCGAAGCTTTCCGCTTCATTTCATCCTGTGGGATTTCATTATAAGATTCGAGGGGTACAAATATAGCTTCTCGCATTATTGTCTGGTGTGCTTGTTATTCAGCTATAAGTTACTTTACTCCTGAGCCTTTTGCCAACCACCAGGGGTGAACTTCCACAGCCAGCCGGCCGGCTTTTACCATCGGGTCGTTTTCGGCATATTCACGAGCCTGTTCAATGGTGGCTACGTTGTAAACAGAAAATCCCCGGATGTCACTTTCTCCGCCGGAGGGCCCGTTGAGGTTAATAATTCCTTCTTCATACAACCCGCCCAAATAAGCGAGGTGTTCCTGCTGAAGCTTCATGGCTTCTTCTTCAGTTCGACTGCGCTCCGGGCCCGATTTCAGGAAAACGATAAAATACTTTTGCATGGTGAATTTTTCCCCGGCCCACTCATATTCAAAAGTTTCGGGTTGAGCCGTGGAATCGGCCTCCTGGGCAAAAACAGGTAGAGATAAAAGCGCAAAAAGGATGAAAAGAGCTGAATGCTTCATAGTAATGGTCAATTATTGTGGATTATTGAATAGTAAGAACTCTGAAATCAAAAACGAATATAAGATTCGGGATTAACCGGCTCCCCGTCTTTTAGGATTTCAAAATGAAGGTGTACTCCGCTGGAGGTTCCCGTATTCCCGGCTTTCCCAACAACCTGACCTTTTTTAACGCGATCGCCTTCTTTTACTTTAATTTTGCTCATGTGAGCATACACGGTTTCTAATCCACCCGAATGCTTGATGCGCACCATTTTTCCGTAGCCCCGGCCATTTCCTGCTTTTACAACCACGCCCTGTTCGGCCGCATAGATATTATCTCTCAGGTTAGCATCCAGGTCCACGCCTTCGTGGGTGCTACGCCACCGGGGACCGAATTTAGAAGTGACGAATGTATTATCCATGGGCTTGTCAAAATTGACGGCTGTGACCCTCATGAGTGGCGGGAGCTTGGTTTTATCTTCCTCGGGACGCACTCTCTCATTCCATGGAATACTGATGGAAATCCCAACAGAAAATGTCACCGGACTAAAATCAAAAGAGCGAAAAGCCGGACTTTCGGTGAAGCTGCTTTCAGGAATGATGTTCTGTGGAAGGTTATTGGTTTTGGTGATTTCAGCCTGAAGGCGCACAAAATTCAGCAGGTAATATTTTACTCCTCCGGTAAAAGAGGTTGTGAAACGGTCGGCATTTTCGGTGGGCTTCACCCAGGACGGGTTTCCATTGGGATCGGTTGCCTTAATATTAAAATTCCAAACTCCTCCGGCTTTCACTCCGCCATGCACGCCCAGTTTGGGCCATTGCAAACCGGCCGTTGCACCAAAATTGATCTGATTAAAGTTAACCGGCCCGCCAATCAGGAAGTCTTCCTGGTTCTGCACCAACAGCTCGCCCTTTCCCGCCACATACAACCGATACAGCAAATATCGTTCAAGCTCCACCTCCAGCATACCCTTTACCGCTTTATTGATTTCTCCCGAATAGGTTCGGTTGGGCACGTAGTTGAAGCCCACACTCTGTACGTTATAGGTTGCGGATAGGCGCCAGTCCTGAGAGGATGCTATTTGCGGAAAAGTGCTCAGCAGTGTGATGCATGTAAGAAAGAAAGCCGCAGTAGTTTTCGATTTATTGTAACCCATCAACCCAAAGTATTTCTGTGAATATGATCAAACATGATTATAAAACCGTTAATCCGCAACTGCTGATTCAGTTCTTAAAAACAGCTGCCATTCCTTTTGTTCTTCAAGCCTTTCCCGGTATCGCAAACGAAAGCTTTCTTTATCAATCAGTGCGATCCAGCGATCTGCTAAATCAAATTCACCCATAAAAGAAAGCCGGTCAATTGCAGTATCATATATATCAAACCAATGCGGATTTGGATTATGCTCTAGAAGTTGATGGGCATAGAGAATGGCAAGAGAGTCCCTGTTTTCCGTCAGGGCCTTATTCAAGCTCAGCATCTTGTTGGGGAGGTTCAGGCTGGCAAAAGTGGCGCCGTCCGGGAAAACGTTTTGATACCGTCGTTGTACATGATTTTTCCACTGCACAGAATCTATCCGAAGCGTAAGGGTATAACGGAAGTTACGTGCTTCAGACTGTTTAATTTTTGGGCTGATATATTCCAAAACAGAGTCCGCTTTTTGGATTTGCCCGGCCAGAAACAGCGCATCGGCTTTGAGTACCTGCAAAGCAAGCAGCGAATCGTTTGGGGTGATGATTACCGAAGCGTCTTCATAATTACCCTGCATCAGTTCTGAACGAACCCGGGCATCTTTCACCAAATCATTCTTGGGAAAGAGTTTGTACAACTCATCCAGTGATTGGTAAGCAGCCAATGTATCCCGGTCGGCTAATAAAAACCGGTATTCATCCCAAAGCCTCATTTCTGTAGAAATGGAATGAGGGCAGTCCTTTTCAAATAAAGATCGCTGTGCAAAAATAAACTCCGATACTTGCCGATCTATAGAGTCGAGTGGAGTGGCAGCTAAGGCTTGGTGCCACCCATCAACTAAGGCAGAGAAAGAAGTGTCATAAGCTGACTCTATATCGGCTGTGGCATAAGCGTCTTTGAAGGAATCCACGCTATAATTCGATAAAAGGTATTCCACAAAAGAACCGGCCGTTGTGTAGCTGACAGCTCCGGAGCTGCTATAAAAGCCGGAAAAGGATAAAGCCGATTGCATGTCTTCTGTAGAAGGGTAGGGTTGCTCCCCCGCTACAATTTGATGAAGTGTTGACCGGGGAGAAGCGCCTTTGGCAATGCCTTCAGCGAGCCCCTCAATCAGCCCGATGCTTCTGCTTCCGTTAAAAAGGGCATTACCAAACTGCTTGGAAAGTACGTGAACCAGCTCGTGCTTAAGCACATCTTCCAATTGCTGTTTTGCGATATGCAGCTGATCCTGTGCCAGCCAAATAGGAACATAGCTGGTAAACTTGGCACCGGTTATTTTTTTCTTCTGCCAGGCGTGTGCATAAAAATAACTTTCAACCCTTCGGTCTTCCGGCCACTCGATATTCAGCCGGTCATTAATCTGCTGAAAGTAAAACTCATGCTTTGCAGCCCAATACTCAATTTCCTCTGGCGAATAGAAGCCTTGCTCAAAGTGGATAGTAAAGTGTGTGGTTTGATGCTCTCCACCAAGCTGAGCCTGTATAGATTCTTGCGGACTGATGATCCCGGCTTCGTCAAGGTTCAGATAGCTGAATAGTAAGCTGATGAGGGTAAAACCGGTGACAAGCTTGGTTTGCAGATTCCGGCTCCAGTTTGGCAGCACCCAAAGAAGAATGATCCACAGAAAGGTAATCCATCGAAAATAGAGAAAAGCACCGGTAAGCTGCACGGCCTCATCATAAATAGGCCCCGGCCAAACTCCCCAAACATGATTATAAAAATAAACCTGCGGAAAGCTTAAAAACTCAATCACCCAAACGCCCAAGCTGATAAAAAGAAGAACACCAAGGGTCAGTGTCTTTGCAAAAGGAAGGTAGAAAGAACGGATCAATCGGCCGATAGCCGTTCCCAGAAAAACGGAGGGAAGTGGAATGAAGATCCAAAAACCAAACCCATCAAAGGTAAGGCAGCTGGTGAATAGTGCGGTGATAAATAGCGGAAGCCCGCCAAGGAAGATATATCCCAGTATGGTTAATGAATGCCTGAAATCCTGAGTGGCGGTCGGCTTTACCGCTTTGATGGCCGCCCAAAAACAACCAATAATGGCAACCAGGGCTGCTGATTCAAAATGAAAATCACGGAGCAAGGGTATGGGCAGTAATGCGATCCCAAGTAAAACAGGAGTCAGATATGGCAGGGCTTTTTTCAGCAAGATCGGTTCGGTGATGTGATGATGAAGTAAGGTATCAAAAACTACATCACTTAATCACCCTCAATTAACTCCTGCCCAATATACCCACCAGATAAGTACAAACTGTAAAGGTAAGCGGGCCACAAGAGCCCAGGTATATAAGGTGAGGCCATGATTTTTGTATCCGCCCCATGCCATATCAATGTTTGCTGGAAAAACAACGATCAGTAATACAATTAGTCCCCAGGTGGCATAAGTGCGAAATTCGGGAATCATAATTCCTGCCCCTCCCAATATCTCGGCAACCCCGCTTATAAAAACCATCGCTTTGTGATAGGGAATGTAGTCCGGCATGATGCTTATATACATCCCGGGCTTAAGGAAATGCAACAAGCCCGCCAGCATAAAGAGCACGCCAATCAGGTACCGATGAAAAGAAGGCTCGAAAAGAAAAGACATTCAGTGATAGGGTGAAATGGTGATAAAGTGATTAAGAAAATACTTATCACTCATCACTTTATCACCATATCAAGTTACTTCTTAAACATGGTGCTGAGCACAAACCACACATTTTCTTTTCGTTCCATTAGCCGGCGCTTGAAGTAGGGAAACCAGTCGGTGCCAAACGGAACATAAACCCGGGCCGAATAGCCTTCATCACTAAGCTGAACCATGGTTTCTTCCCGGAGTCCATACAACATCTGAAACTCAAAGCGATCTTTAGGGATGTCATTCTCTGCAGCGTAGGCTTTAATCCAGTCGATGAGCTCATCATCATGAGTTCCAAAACGGGGGAAAGGAGTTTTTTCTAACAATACTTTTGCCTGCTCTTTGAAGGCCTCCCGAATGGCCGGCATATTTTGAAGGGCAATTTTTGATGGTTCGCTGTAGGCTCCTTTTACGAGTCGGATATCAGCTCCCATTTCGGCCAGCTCATGTATATCGTTGTGACTTCGGTGCAGCATAGCTTGAATTACCGTGCCCACATGCTTGCCATATTTCTCAAAGGCTTCTTTGAAAATATCCAGCGTAATTTGGGTGTGATCAGACCCTTCCATGTCAATACGCACAAACTGATCTTGTTCTTTAGCTACATCCAGCAATCGAAATAGGTTTTCCCGCGTGAAGTCATGGTCGATATCAAGCCCCATCATGGTCAGCTTTATGGAGATACTGCTGATTAAACCCTGCTCTTTAATGCCTTCAAGTAGCCGGATGTATGCGTCAACGGTATCCGTTGCTGTTTGGCGACTCTCAACATTTTCTCCTAAAAGATCTAAGGTAAGCTTAAGATCTTTGTTGTTTAATTTTTTTGCTTCGGAGATGGATTCTGTGAAAGACTCACCGGCTACAAAGCGTTTTGCTAAAATGAAAGGTAACTTCATGAAACTCCAATTTTTGATGGCGGGCAAATTTAATCAATAGTTCACATCAGTGCCCACATAAAAATGTAACTACTGCAAAAATCATTCGTGTAAAGAGAGTGAGTGAAAACCAATGGAGAAAATATGAGTTCAACAGGAAAATATTTAAACAAATTGATGCTATCCGGCGCGTTAGTGGCCGGACTTTTTTTGGCTACTGCACAGTCTGTGTTTGCCCAGTCAAGTGACGAAGCCTATCGCGTTGAAGAGTTCGATGTATCAGGACAAGTAAGCCTGGAGGTGAGAACCTCAGGAGGAAGCATTTCGGTACTTGGGTCAAACGAGGATGAAGTAGTTGTGGAAATGTATGTCCGAAAAAGAGGTGATTATGTAGAACCCGGTGAAGCTGACCTCGATGATTATGAAATAGAAATAGCTCAGGATGGAAATAAAGTTCGGGCGATTGTGGAAAGAAGATCGGGTGGCTGGAACTGGAATAACAACGGATACTCCATTTCATTTGTAGTATATGCTCCGGAAGAAACCCGTACCCGCCTCAAGACCTCCGGTGGCAGCCTGACGGTTCGAAACCTGAGTGGTTCCCAGGAATTGAAGACCTCCGGCGGAAGCATTACAACCGAGGGCATTCGAGGTACGATGGTTCTCAAAACCTCCGGAGGCAGTATTAATATGAGAGAAGTTCAGGGAGATGTAGAAGCTAACACCAGCGGGGGAACCATTCGTGCCGAAACCCTGGTCGGTAATCTGGATGCTAAAACAAGTGGTGGAAGCATTCGCCTTGCCGGCATTGAAGGAAATGTGGAGGCCAAAACAAGTGGTGGTTCGATCAACGCCGAGATTCTGGCCCCTTCTGATTATATAGAATTGAAGACCTCCGGTGGAAGCATCACCATTAGAGTGCCCCAGGAAAATGGATATAACTTAGACCTGGACGGAAATCGCGTTTACGTTGACCTGAACAATTTCAGCGGACAAGCTGAAAAGGATGAAATTAGCGGCACCATGAACGGAGGCGGAACCCTTATTGAGGCCAAGACCAGCGGAGGCTCGGTTCGTTTAGAATATTTATAAGAGGGCGATTACGATATACACTAATAAATCAGAAAGCGAGGGATAGAATCTCTCGCTTTTTTTGTTGGCTGATGGTGTCGGTTCACTCCCAACAAATGTTTATATTCAGGGTTCGACTAAATCAGGATTCAACAAATCTATGTCCACAATTCAAACGGCAAGTAAAGAAGCAAAAGAGAAAGAAGAAGAGCGTCCGATAATTATTAAGGGGGCGAGGACACACAACCTCAAAGACATTGATGTAGAAATACCCCGCAACAAGCTTACTGTGGTTACCGGAGTTTCGGGTTCAGGAAAATCCAGCCTCGCTTTTGACACTATTTATGCAGAAGGTCAGCGCCGTTATGTGGAGAGCCTTTCCAGTTACGCCCGCCAGTTTTTGGAGCGCATGGACAAGCCGGATGTGGATTTTATGCAGGGAATTTCGCCTGCCATGGCCATTCAACAAAAAACGACTACATCCAATCCTCGTTCAACCGTTGGTACAACTACCGAGATCTATGATTATGTTCGGCTGTTGTTTGCCCGGATAGGGAAAACGATATCTCCGGTTTCAGGAGAAGTGGTAAAAAAGGATACCCCCCGAACCGCCATTGAAAAACTGTTTGAAAGCCAGGAAGAGGGTGAGCGGTTTTATGTGCTTCATCCCATTCCGCAACACGAAAAAAAGAAACTCGATGAGGAGCTTAAGGTTCTCAAAGAAAAAGGACTAACTCGTCTTTTGAATATCGATGACGAAAGCATGGTTGATTTGACCACGGATGAAATCAACCTGAAGAAATTTAAAGCTGATAAGCACCGTGTGTTGATTGATCGTCTGGTTTTGAAAGATGATAAAGATACCCGTACCCGAATTGCAGATTCACTGGAAACCGCTTTTCAGGAAGGCAGCGGAAGATGCTCGATCAAGATGCGAGGAGGAGAAGAACTCCGGTTCAGTGAACGCTTTGAAAAGGATGGTATTGAATTTACTGAGCCGACTCCTCAAATGTTTTCATTCAATAACCCTTTTGGGGCTTGTGACAACTGCGAGGGCTTTGGGAAAGTATCCGGTATCGACGAAGACCTGGTTATTCCCGATCATCAAAAAACGATCAGAAACGGAGCCATCGCTCCTTTTGATTCACAAAAATTCAGTATGCATCTTCGGGATTTAATAAAGGTGGCCGCTCGTGAAAAATATCCTATCGACACTCCCTATGCCGAGCTTTCCAAAGAGTTCAAAGACGTAATCTGGAAAGGAAAGGATGAATACATTGGCATCTGGAAGTTTTTTGATGAGATCAAAAACCAATCTTATAAAGTGCATATGCGGGTGCTGTACTCCCGTTACCGCGGATACAGTCGCTGCCAGGAATGTGAAGGTTACCGGGTTCGCAAAGATGCCTTGTACGTAAAAGTTGGTGATTTACATGTGGGGGAAGTATCAGAGCTTACCATAGGTCACGCCCGCGAATATTTTGAAGATCTTGAGCTTACTGAGTTTGAGGAAGGCGTAGCGGGACAAATTCTATATGAAATCCGAAAACGACTCAAATACCTCGATGAAGTAGGGCTGGATTATTTGACCCTGGACCGATTGGCAAACACCCTGAGTGGCGGTGAGTCTCAGCGAATCAGTCTGGCTAATGCATTAGGGAGTTCTTTGATCGGGAGTCTGTATGTATTGGATGAGCCGACCATCGGACTTCATCCCAGAGATAACGACCGATTGATCAAAATTCTGGAATCACTCAGAGATATCGGAAATACCGTGCTGGTAGTAGAGCACGATCCGGAAATGATTAAGGCGGCTGATAACGTGATTGACATCGGGCCCTTTGCCGGAACTCATGGTGGAGAAGTGGTTTTTCAGGGCGCAGTGGACAAACTCGTTAAAGCAGATACCCTGACCGGAAAGTTTTTAAGTGGCCGGAAGGAAATCCCCGTTCCCCAAAAGCGGAGAAAAGGAAACGGTAAAACAATAGAACTACGGGGTGCTTCAGAGCATAATCTTAAAAATGTGGATGTAGACTTTCCGCTGGGTATGATGACAGTAGTGACTGGTGTTTCCGGTTCGGGAAAGTCCACATTAGTCCATGATACGCTGTATGGCGGTATTCAGAAACACATTGGTTCGTACAATGACAAAGTGGGGCGCTTTTCGGATTTATCAGGAATGGCGGCGGTTCACGGGGTAGAGATGGTAGACCAAAGCCCGATTGGCCGGTCTTCCCGGTCCAACCCGGCCACCTATACCAAGGCTTTTGATGGAATTCGTGATCTGTTTGCCAATACCAAGCAGTCCAAAATAATGGGGTATGAACCGGGGCACTTTTCTTTTAACGTGCCCGGAGGTCGCTGCGAAAATTGCCAGGGAGAAGGTGTTCAGCGGATTGAAATGCAGTTTATGGCCGATATTGAGCTGACCTGTGAAGTGTGTAACGGAACCCGCTTCCGGAAAGATGTGCTAAGCGTAAAGTATCGCGGGAAGAATATTCATGATGTGCTGGAAATGCCGGTTTCGGAAGCCATCGAGTTTTTTGTGGACGAAACGACCATCATCAATAAATTGCAGCCCCTGGAAGATGTTGGGCTTGGATATTTGAAATTAGGCCAAAGTGCGACCACTCTGTCAGGAGGGGAAGCCCAGCGGGTGAAGCTGGCTAAATTTCTGGCTAAGACATCCACCGACCACACCCTGTATTTCTTCGATGAGCCCACCACCGGTCTTCACTTTGAAGATGTAGCCAAGCTGCTGGACTCCTTTAATGAGCTGGTTGAGCAGGGGCATTCGGTCATTATTATCGAGCACAATCTTGACATCATCAAATGCGCCGACTGGATTATTGATATCGGACCGGAAGGCGGTTTTGGAGGCGGACAGATTGTCGCTGAAGGCACTCCGGAAGACATTATGGAACATAATGAAAGTTATACGGGTACATTTCTAAAGGATTACCTGCAACAGAAGTGAAGTGGCATTGCAGGTTTAGTTAGAATACCAATCAAAACAAACCTAACGATACAATGAAACTAAGAAGTGCGATAATCGGAATGGTAACCGGAGTTTTCTTTACGCTGGCGAGCGTAGCACAGGCTCAGGTACTCCCAAAAATTGGTATTAAAGCCGGTGCAAACTATTCAACGTTTAACAATACCGACGATGTGGAATATAAAACAGGGTTTATTGGTGGAATCTATTCAAGCATTAAAGTCCCGGCCTCGCCCCTTACCATTCAGCCGGAGGTTTTATATGCCCAATATGGTGCAGGAATCGAAAACAGTGACGCCTGGTTTCGGGTAAACTACCTGCAAATACCGGTCCTGCTTAAGTTTGGGTTTAACACTCCCGGAATTAAGCCCAACGTATATTTTGGCCCGTATATGGGGATCAATCTTAACTCAGAAATAAAAAATGAAAGTGGCTCAATTAATCTTGACGACCAGGCTGAAGGGACTGATTTTGGGATAGCCGTTGGAGCCGGATTAGACGTACGTAAATTCAACATCGGGTTGCGCTACACGGCTGGACTGAAAGATGTGGCCAACGATAACTTCAACGATGAAGCTAAAAATGGAGCCTTTGCACTTACAGTAGGCGTGGAGTTTTAGGAAAACCATTTATAGGAATATTTGTTGGAGAAATCCTTCAGTATAAAGCGTGATTGAATATTTAAACTTTCAAATAGTAAAATCACGATGATACTGTTATAATAGCACCTGTTATTCATCAACAAATGCTCTACCCTTGTTTTACAGGCTGCTCACATTAAACTGGAGGATTTTCATCTCCAACCTGAATCGGTTTCAGCTGCTGCTGACCATTGGGTATATCCTGTTTTTGGGGATTATGTTGGTGAATCTTGCCGGAACGGCCATTGTAGTAGTGCTGATGGACAGCGATCCCTGGATGCAAATGCAGCTCCCATGGCTTACACCGGATATCTATTCATTTATCCTGCTGGTGTTTGCGAACGCCTATTGGGTGATGCACTTTTCCTTCACCAACATGCGGCTGATGAACATCGAGGAAAACCGAAAGCTGCTGGGCTTTGGGTTTCCGCTGAAAAGGCTGGCTAAGTATCTCACCATCATTGGGTTTTGTCACCCGGTTAATATCATTTATAATTTAACCTGGCTGGTATTTTTGTTGATACAGGTGCATGCAGCCTATCAGGTTCCGGTAGCAATAGCTGCGGTAGCGTTGAACTATGTGCTCATTTATTCTGTGAAACACCGGTTTATCCGCGTGGTTGAAAAACGGTTTATTGCAGTAGTAGTGGGTTTTCTGGTATTGGTCTTTGGGCTGTTTCAACTGGTGTCGCTTTTTGCTTCAAATTCAACGAGGATTTTTGCAGAGCTGATACCCCAGGTAGAAACGGTAAATGCATTTTTATCATGGATGCCGGGAGGGATGCTCATCCAGACGGTTACGGAAGATTACGGATGGATGAATGCGCTTACTATACTCTTCTTTTCCATAGTGTTAATCGGACTTACAGTAATCGATCACTTCAATAAAACCAAAGAAGGCTTGTTAAACCCCGGCCTGAAGAAAGCCGAAGAGGAAAACAGCAAGCTTTGGAAGGTGCTTCGGAAAGTGTTGGGTCGTAATGCCGGTAAATACTATTTCTATGTGATGAAGCATCCGTACAACCGGCTGCAGGTTCTAACACTGACTATCATCCCGATTGTATATGTGCCGCTGTTAATGAATGTGGATTATGAAGTAGCACAAACCATTTTAATCCCAACCATCCTTGCCGGCATACCGGTGGCGTTGCTGGCTATGGGAATGGCGAATATGTATGGCTATGAAAACCGGGAGTTTTTGCTTCACCTACAGTTTCCCATCAATTTGGAAAAGCAACTGAAAGAGCGGTTTCTGGGAGTGGTGTTGCTTCCTTTGCTGGTGTTTTACCTGATTACGGCTTTTGAACTGCTTGTGATTCCTGAAATCGGTTCACCCCTGCAAATATTTGTAGCCAACACCTTTTTCTTCCTCATGTTCATGCTATTATTTGTGTGGAGTTCCTATTTTCAATATCAGAAAGCCACCTATTCTTCTTTTAGTTACAAGCATCCCATTATCCCGCAGAAAGTAACTTTCGCCATTTCATTCCTGATTTTTTCGATGGGATATATGGTTTTTGTTCCACTAAACGGATTGGAGTGGTATCGCCTGACGATTATGGGAACGGTAATTGTAATTATGGTTATTTACCTGTGGCGGCATATGGATGTTTTGGTTAACCTGTTTAAAAACCGAGTATTGATGAGATTATGGAGCGAGCTGTAGAGTTAAAAAATCTGGATAAGAGCTACGAGGAAACTCCGGTGCTTAAGAAGCTGAACCTAGACATTCCAAAAGGAACGGTGTTTGGGCTGATTGGTCCGAATGGGGCCGGGAAAAGTACATTGATTGGCGTGTTGACAGGCTTGTTGAGTTTTGAGCGCGGAGAAGTAATTATTCACGGTATGAAATTGAACCCCAAAAATGAGCTCGAAATTAAAAAGCTGACGGCCTCGGTTCTGCAACCTCCACTCTTATTTGAGCAGTTCAGCAGCCTGGAGTTTATTGAGTATGTATGCGAAATCTACGAAGTGGAAAAAGAGGGATTGATAGAAAAGGCGTATTCCCTGATGGATTATTTCGACATCAAGGATTTTGCCAAGATTAAAGTGAATAAACTTTCATCGGGGAGCCGAAAAAAACTGGCTTTTGTTACATCCGTTTTGGTTGAGCCGAAGTTGTTACTGCTGGATGAGCCATTCGAGGCCGTAGATGTAATCTCAATCGAGCGGATGAAAAATATTATCCGGCGCCTGAAGCAAAAGGGGGTAACCATCATTGTAACCAGTCACATTCTGGAAGTTGTAGAAAACCTCTGTGACGATATAGCCATTTTGCATCATGGCCACATCAAAGCCTACCTGGATTCCGTGAGTCGAAAAGAACTTCAAAAAGATGCCAGCCTTCACGAGATATTTGAAAAGTATGTGGAAGTGGAGCGTAAAGAAGAGATTGTAGACTGGCTGTAGCACTCCCTTTTTCAATCCACTATTTTTGTTAGCTTTACTAAAAGATATTCGGGAATCAAATAGGTGGATATTATGGAGAAGTCGGAGTTTGAGAAGCTGGAGAAGATTATAGACGATGTGCTGCTTCTTCCGAAAGAGGAGCAAAAAGCTCGTATCAAAGAACTTTGCGGGGGAGATGAAAAGCTTCAAGAGCAAGCAGAAGAACTGCTGGAATCTATTCATGACAGTGAGACCTTTCTGGATGACCAAAAGAAAAACCTGAAGTCGTTAATGGACGATATTTCTGAAGAGATCTCAGCCGAAATTCCCGCGGAAGACTTCACCCGCGAAAACTTTGGGTTCTATACCACCACCGGTAAAATAGATCAGGGCGGAATGGGAGTTGTCTATAAAGCCCGGCGCTCGGATGGCGAGTTTGAGAGAGAAGTAGCTGTCAAGGTTCTGAATCGGCGGTTGGTGAGCGAGAGCTGGGAGAAACGATTTAATCAGGAAAAAGCAATCCTGGCCAGCCTGGATCATCCCAATATCGCTAAGCTGTATGATGCGGGAATATCTCAGAAAAATCGCCCCTATTTGGTGATGGAATATGTGGAGGGGATGTCACTAAAGGAATACATCCAAAAAGAGGAGCCGGGGCTTAAAGAATCTCTTGCCAAGTTTAAAGAGATCTGTGAGGCCATTGACTATGCCCATCGCAACCTGATTGTACATCGGGATATTAAACCACAAAACGTGCTAATTAATGAGCAGGGCCGCGTAAAGGTGCTGGATTTCGGGATTGCCAAAATAATCTCTGAAGAGCTAACGGAAGAAGAAGTGGTGCAGACCATTGAATCGGGCAGGCTGCTGAGCTTAAGTTATGCCGCCCCCGAACAGGTTAATATGGGAAAAATTACCGTAGCCACGGATATTTATGCACTGGGATTGGTGCTGTATGAAATGCTTGCCCGGGAGAAACCATTCGATCTTTCGGGAAAGACCCTGCAGCAAGCCGAGAAAATTATCCTTAACAGAGAGACCGAAAATATCAGCTGCAAGGCGAAGGTTAATCTCCGAAAAATTGATCCCAAAGATCTGGATGCCATTGTAAGCAAATGTCTTCGAAAAGAGTCCGAATACAGGTACTCGTCGGTTCGTGAACTGATAACCGACCTTGAGAATCTTCAGAATAAAAAACCGGTTACGGCCCGGCAGAACACCCGCAGATATAAGACCGGAAAATTTATAAAAAGGAACAAGTATCAGCTTTCGGTTGCAGCTACATTTTTAGCAGCAATCATAACATTTGGGATATTTTATAGTGTCAATATCACAAAAGAGAAAAACCGGGCGCTGGAAGCCTTAAGCAGAGCTAAGATGGTAAGCGATGTAATGGTAAGTGTTTTTGAGGAGGTAGATTACACTACGACCGAAGACCCCCGGCTTGCTACAAGCCGTTTTCTTGATGAGTCGCTGGCTATGGTAGAATATAAATTCAAGAATGTTCCCGGAGAAAAAGCCCGTTTGCTGTTAAATTTTGGGTCCATAAAGTTTAATCTTGGAGAGCTGCAAATGGCGGATTCGTTGCTTAACGAATCGTCTTCCATACTTCGGTCTTTAGAAAAAGATAATGAGTACAGATATTGGCTGGCTGACGTGTATAACAAAAAAACGGACCTGTTGCGGGCAAAGGGTCAGGACAGAAAAGCCCTGCAATATGCAGACTCCCTGCAGTTGTTTCTGGAAAGAAATGAACAGGAAATCAGAAACTTACAAATAGTCCCGCTGGATTGGCAGGCCTATATGCTGTCGTCCAAGTCATACAAGGCCGAAGTGTTTACTTATCTCGGAGAATATGAGAAAGCGGATAGCCTGTATTCCGAAATTTTTAAGGGGTATGCTGCCCGGAAGGATACCATGTCGGACGCATACTGGGTGAGTCGGCACGACCACGGTTGGCTGCTGTTCGACAATGGAGAATACGAAAAGGCTGTTTCAACATTCGAGGATGTAATTAAGGCACGAACGGAAGGTTATGAAGAGGGAAGGATATATTACACTCCCACCAAAATAGCCGGGGCACATTCAAGTATTGCTTGGGCTTTGCATATACAAGGAGTAAGTGACAGGGCCGAAAAACATGCCCGGCAATCGCTTGCATTGTACAACGATATTTTTGGAGACAAGCCAAGCATCAAAAAGGCAAAGGCGATGAACGATTTAGGTATTATCATTCAGCGACAGGGAGAATACGAGGAGGCCAGAGAGCTGATCGAAAAAGCTTACTACATGCGAAAAGATTTGCTGGGCGATACACACCCCCTGACCTTAACCAGTGAAGGGAATATGGGACTTGTATATTATTATGATGACCAAAAAGACAAGGCTCTGGAGTGGTTTATAAAAGCCCATAAAAGCAATATTAAGGTAAAAGGGGAGGTACATCCCGATCACATGAGGGAGTTAAGTAATATAGGGGCCGTGTACATGCAAATAGGAGATAATGACAGGGCCAGGAAATATTTTAAAAGGGCCCTAGATATAGGCGGGCAGTTTTTCGATACTACAAATGTTTTATACAACAGAACATTGTCTGCTTACAACTCAATCAAGTAGCTTACTGTTAAAAAAGCAGGCTGTTACCATACCGGAAAATAGGGATTTCCCCTATTCAATCATTTATCGTATAATCAGGCAGGTTAGTAATTGAATAAAAGTGGGGCTTCTATGAAAGTGATTTTAACGTCGGTTATCGCGGTATCTTTTCTCTTCAATTTTTCACAGGCTCAGGATCGTCCCGATCCAAATATTCCACAGGGCACTAATTTTGAAGTTCCTGAAGGATGGGAAATTCGCCTCGACCATGGCATGGAAGATGTGGTTATCGGTTCAAAGCCGGATTCCTCAGACATTTATTTTGTGAACATGACTCCTGGCTGGCATGTAACCACCGGGCCGGCCGGCATCTTTTATCACCCGGCCAATACAGCTTCTGGTTCATTTGACGTAAAAACGGAGCTGCATTTTTTTAATCCCGGCGACAGAAATCGTGAAGGGTATGGCTTGTTCTGGGGAGGTTCGAACCTTGATGGAGACACCCAGGCATATATGTATTTTTTACTGAGGAATACCGGAGAATTTCTCATCAAGAAACGAACAGGGGAAGAGACAGAGGTTATACAAGGCTGGACGGCCAGTGATGCTATCAACATATACGACGATCCGGATGTATCTTCTGTGTTAAATGTACTCAAAGTTAGGGTTGAGGGTGAAAGTGTCCGGTTTTTTATTAATGATGAAGAGGTTGCAGATGTTGATGCATCAGGCATGAACAATGACGGCATTTACGGACTCCGAGTTAATCATAGTGTGAATCTTCACGTTTCGGATTTGAGCTTATCGAAATTGTAGTAACAAATTTTTACTCATCACAAAGAAAATACCTTCTGAAAGGCGTAACACCCATTTAAACTCAGCGTAATAGCTCTTGTCTCAATCATAAATAAAAGGAGAAGAGAGATGAGAAAAGTAAATACGGTATTGATCTTAGTTATAATGGGAATGATGACGGCTGCATGCACCACGTCAGTAACCAGATCCACAACCACACACGTTAAGGATCTTGTTCAATCGGATGTATTTGGTGTACTACCGGCATATGATAAGGAAATCATCGTTTATTACAGTGCCGATGAAGTTGAGGGAGAATACATTGAGCTTGCCACTGTACAAATTCAGGAGACGGCCGGTGAAAGTTCTACAGAAAACATGATTGAGATGCTGAAAATGGAAGCAAAAGAATTAGGTGGCAATGGAGTTATTCTAATTGATAATAAAGCGGATGAAACCTCCGGTTCGGTAACCAAAAAGGTAAAAGCAATTGCGGTATATGCCCTTGATATCATTCCATCGGAAATCAATCCGTTGGTGTTGCTTTAAAAAGGTTCGGAATTAAGCTTCGTAAAAATCGTTTTATTCATGTACTGTATACTCAAAACATGAACTAAGACACAAAGCATGCAAGAAAGTTTCGAGCTTCTGGCCGACAGAATAATTCAAACAACACCACAAATTTTAGCTGCCATTACGTCTCTGGTAGTGCTGATTTTTATTGGCCGATTAGCCAGCAACGGGGTTGGCCGCTTGCTTGGAGGTGAAAGAGCCAAGGGCGTTAAACAAGTACGACTAATTAAGCGATTGGTGCGCTGGGCGTTTAATGTACTGGGGTTGGTAATTGCCTTACACTTGGTGGGCTTAACGCAAGTTGCCACCAGTTTTTTAGCTGCAGGGGGTGTTGTTGCCGTTGTTCTCGGATTTGCTTTTCGGGAAATTGGAGAAAACTTACTTGCAGGATTATTCCTTTCCTTCAGTCGCTCCTTTGATGTTGGTGACCTGATTGAAAGCAATGGAATAAGGGGAGTTGTGCAGAGAATAGAGATACGGGACGTTCACATACGCACTGCAGACGGGTGTGATATTTTCATTCCTAGTGCCACTATCTACAAAAATCCGCTTCACAATTTTACCAGAGATGGATTACGGCGGGGCAGTTTCACTATTGGAATCGACTACGGAGACGACCTTCAGAAAGCAAGAGAAACCCTTCTTAAAGCCGTTCAGGAACATAAGCTTACGCTTGCAAATCCGAAGGCGAATATTCAGATAGCCGCCTTTAACGCAGCTTTTGTTGAGCTGGAAGTTTTATTCTGGATAGATACGTTCAGCAATGAACACGGGTTGGGTGAAATACGGTCGCAGGTGATGGACGACTGCCACAAAGTACTAGCCGAAAAAGGTTTTACCTACAGTTCGAATGTAACCACAGCGGTTGATATGTTGCCGGTAAGCGTGAACATTGATAGTGAAAAGAAATGATAATACAGAACCCAAGGTGGCCTTACGGCTTATCCTAAAAAGACTAAAACTCCTCAGAAAGAAGGTCACAAATTTCTTCCAAAAGTTCTCGTTGTTCTTTGGAGATGGAGTTTTTTGTGTTTGAATCGATATCGAGTTGGCCGGCAAATTCACCCTCTTTCATGATAGGGACAACGATTTCGGATTGTACATCGGTGCTGCATGCCAGATAATTTTCTTCGCTGTGCACATCCTGTGCAACAAAGGTTTCATGGCTCAGGGCAACCTGTCCGCATATGCCTCTTCCATATGGAATGCGGGTGTGGTTGGTAGAAGGACCTACAAACGGACCGAGAACAAGTTCCTGCTTCCCCTCCGAATCGGGCAGGTAAAAACCCACCCAGCTGAAAGAAGGGATTTCATCAGCTAATAATTCACAAATCGCAAAAAGCTTTTCATCGCGGGTAACATCCCGCTTTAAAATACCTTCCGTATCCGAAATTATCTGGTCATAAGAAATAAGTTGTACAGCGCTCATAGCAATAATAAAATTTGTTGGAACAGAAAATAAAATAATATATCCGACATAAAAGTTAAGCTTTGTTTTAAGTAAAAACACGGGTTAAAAATTGATAAAAAGGTCTGTATCTTTGGGGCTACTATGGAAGAATTTTTTAAAGATATAATCCCCTTTTCGACAGTATTTATGAGCATAGCAGCATTGTTTTTTGCGAGCTTTTCATCCTTATTTTCGGTCGTTAACCCCTTTGCAGCAATGCCTATCTACATTTCGTTGACGGAGGGTCAAAGTGATGAAGAAAAAATCAGGACGGCGCGCAAAGCTACCACTTACATGTTTTTTGTGCTGATCACTTTTTTATTGGTTGGAACCTACATTCTCAGCTTCTTTGGAATCAGCTTACCCGGAATTCAAATAGCCGGAGGGTTGGTAATTGTTAGAGCCGGCTTTTCGATGCTAAGTCCTGATAACGGAGGCAGAAAGCTGACTAAGAAAGATCAGGAGGCGGCCAAAGAAAAAGAAGATGTGTCATTCAGCCCGCTTGCACTGCCACTGCTTTCGGGCCCCGGGAGTATAGCGGTTGTGATTGGCTTTGGATCGGATGCACAGGGAATAACCGATTACCTGGTTAACGGAGTAGCAGTATTTATGACCGCCCTGGTTGCTTACGGAATATTAAGAGTAGCTCCTGCCATTGTGAAGTATATTGGCAAAACCGGCATGACGGTCATTACCCGCATGATGGGTTTCATTGCGCTGGCAATCGGTGTACAGTTTGTTATCAACGGAATCTCCAAATTCTTTGGAATCGGATAGTCTCATGGAATTTGAAAAACTTTTCGAATACGACCGATGGGCTAATAAAAAGATACTGCTGGCTATTCAGGAACTCGATGAAGGTGAAAGAAGAGAAGAAGCCATTGGTTTGCTTTCCCATATTTTGGCAGCTCAAAAGGTTTGGATGAATAGAATAACGGGCGAGAATACAGCGGTGGACATATGGCCTGAATTTTCTGAGACTGAAATCACCCAAATCATGCAGGAGAACACCGAAAAGCTAAAAGGGATAGGTGCACAGAGTGATAAAACCATCACCTACCAAAACTCTAAAGGCAAGGAGTTTAATAATGCTGTCGGTGATATCCTGACTCACCTTGTTATTCATGGTCAACATCACCGGGCACAAATAGCCAAACTCATACGAGAAGCCGGGCAAACCCCGCCCGGCACCGATTACATCTTTTTTCTGAGGGGCTGATAATTAGTTTTGATATAAGGGAATGCGTTCAGCACGGTAAGTAATATCGAGATTTCCCCATCCCTGACCATTAACAAGCTGGTTCTTAAAGTGAAGTGTTGACTCAAAGACTACTTCTTTATTTGGATATGTAACCTCTACTATCTTAGAATAAGAGTTTGGGTCGCCAGTGCGAACTACGCCCGGCATAAAAAGCCTGTTCTGAGTATTTGGCAGATAATCGACATCACTGATAATTGAAGAGTAAAGCTCTTCTCCACGAGAACTGCCATAACTCCACACTTGTTTAACAGTCATATGCTCTTCGTCAATTTCATACTCCGTCCCCAGAGAATAATTGGGGGCATTGCCGAAATTTCTATTAAAGCCATTATCAAAAATAAAAAGGTTTCCATTTGGGAGAACAAGGGGAGCATGTTGCCCCCAGGCCCAGGAAAAAGCAACGCTTTCTTCTGTTCCCTGCTGAATGGCGTCGCTATACGGAGTTCCAGTATCATCAACCGCCGTTAATAGAAAAGGAGTTGTTTCTGTTGTCTTTTCATAACGGCCGGCTTTGCCCCATCCTTTGTGTGGGGCAAGAATCCACTTCAGGTTATTGTCCCAATCTACTTTAACCACGCCCTGATTTCTGCCGGAGATAATCAGGGTATTGTCATCTTCACTGTACCAAATGGAATTCATGTGAAACCAATCCTCGCCTCCGTCGGTAAGTGTTGTTCTGTTCACGTCAAGGATTTCTGCCATATCCCATTCGTTTACAATCTGGCCACTTTCATCAACTTCAATAATGTAGTCTTCTACACTGGTTATCTCTTCTTCATTCTTAATCATGGTTGTGCCTACCCTGCTAACGGCGATCACATAATTATCATTGGGTAATTTGATGATTTCATGATGCATGTTGTTGCCTTCAAGTACGAGACGGTTTTGCTCATTTCCTAGCATATCAAATTCTATGATCGTCACCCCAAAAACCGCAAAAAAAGTACCATCACCATTGAACTGAATAGGCCAGGTAATTCTATCATGTTCACTGAAATCCATGTACCACCGGATATCTCCATTGTTGTCAAAAATCAATGGATAGCTGTTGAATGTGCCGGCATTACCAATGTGGACCTCGTTAAAATGCATTCCGGGCTCCATCTTAGATTCCTTAAGTACATTAATTTCGGGAGTAGGCAGAAAGTCAGGCAGAGCCTCCGTGCAAATAGTGAGGGTGTCTTTTACGACATGTTGGTTTGAATTTTCAACGGTAAGTACAATTCGGTTTTCTGTATCGGGGTAAAGCCCTAAAATAGGGATTTTGTAATCAGAAAAACGGTTAGAAACACTTTCTTCGATGGGGATATCTCCCAGTATTTCAATACTTGCTGAAGTAGGTTGTCGGGTTTCGAAGCGGATTTCTGCAGATAAGGGGCTTCTTCCGCCTGGGTTGAGCTGAATGGAAGGTTTTTCTACTAACAGGTAGTTTAAAGGGAGTTCTTCGCTGAGGTAAACAAAATACATTTTCTGAGTTGTACCATCCTCAGACACCACGGTGTAAAAAACACCTTCAGAAAAATCGTTTGTGGTTTCTCCGGCAACCTGCTGTACCGTATCTACAAATACGGTAGCACCCTCTGATGTAGTAAAACGTGGAGTAAGAGAAGAAAGGTCTGTACCGGAGGCAATGGATTGGGCATTCAAGATTTCTATAAACCCATCATTTTGATTAATAGCAAAGGTTTCATTTGGAAGTTCAGAAATACTGAACTCCAGAAACCGAGCATTCTGGTTTGGCTTCTGTTCGGTACTATTTTGGCAACCTGAGATGAATAATGTAGCTAGCAACAAAGTGGGAAGCAGACGCTTGGTAAAAATGGTCATCTCTTTCAGAGGCATGTAATTAATTATCTGTAGATTAACTTCTAAACTAAGTTTTGAAAATTTAAAATGGTAAAAAATAATCGGTTGCCCCACAATTAATGACTTTATTCATTAGTTTCTGCGCTTAACATCAATTAAACGGACAATACCCTGGCACTCATCGAAGAATTTCTCGCTGCGTTTTCCTCTTTCATGTGGGGATACCCCCTTGTCATTTTATTAGTGGGGGGCGGACTCTTTTTCCTGATCTCATCGGGATTCACCCCATTTCGTTTTTTCTTTCATGCCATAGACCTGGTTCGCGGTAAATATGACAACCCGGATGATCCCGGTGATATTAATCACTTTGAAGCCCTGTCAACGGCGTTGGCCTCCACCGTGGGAATGGGGAACATAAGCGGTGTAGCTGTTGCGATTTTTATGGGCGGGCCCGGCGCATTATTCTGGATGTGGATGAGCGCTATTGTTGGGATGGCCACCAAGTTTTTTACCTGTACGCTTTCCATCATGTACCGGGGTGAGGATACAGAAGGAAAGATTCAGGGTGGACCGATGTATGTGATTCGGGAAGGACTCGGCAGTAAATGGATGCCTCTGGCCTACCTTTTTGCGATGGCCGGGTTGTTTGGGCCGCTGCCTATATTTCAGACCAATCAGCTGGTACAGATTTTAAGAGATTTTATTTACATCCCTAATGGGTGGGTTGAAGCTGATGCCGCTTTCACAGGAAACCTGATAACCGGAATTGTGTTGGTTGGGTTGGTTTCGCTGGTAATTTTCGGGGGGATTACAAAGATAGGTAAAGTAGCATCCCGCCTGGTTCCGTCTATGGTGGTTATTTATTTTGTTTCGGTATTGTTTATTCTGGCCGTTCATATTGGCGATATTCCTTATTACTTAGGTCTTATCGTTACGGATGCTTTTACGGGTAAAGCGGTGATGGGCGGTGCTGTTGGTCAGCTTATTATTATTGGTGTTCAGCGCGCGGCCTTTTCAAACGAGGCAGGCATTGGTACCGAGTCGCTGGCTCACGGAGCCTCCAAAACCAAAGAGCCGGTTCGGGAAGGACTTGTAGCCATGATGGAGCCGGCCATCGATACACTGATTGTCTGTACTATGACTGCCCTCGCAATTTTAGTAACCGGAGTTTGGCAGTCCACCGAAGCTAATGGCGTGACCCTGACCCTCAATGCGTTTAACGAAGCGCTTCCTGCTTTTGGGACGTACTTACTGCTTATTTCCGTTCTCACATTCAGTGTAAGCTCTATGCTCTCCTATTCCTACTATGGTTCAAAATGTCTTGGGTTCTTGATTGGTGCCGAGCGTCAGCATCTCTATAATTATTTCTATGTGTTCTCTATCGTTTTCGGTGCCGTAGCCTCACTGGATGCCGTTATCAACCTTATAGACGGTATGTTTGCCTTGATGGCTGTTCCAACTATGATATCCGCCTTATTGTTATCCAAAAAAGTAAGGCTGGCCTCGAAGGATTACTTCACCCGTCTTAGAAACGGCGAGTTTAAAGAGTATCTGGATAAATAATAATTACTCCGCCCTTCAGGGCGGTGGTGTAAAGCCTGCCCCTACAGTAGGGCTTTAGCCCTTCGGGTTCAGGGACCTCCAAAACTTTAACATTTTTCTTATCCGCTCTTCTTTCAGATATTGGCTGAAACCGTTATTTAACGAACCTTCAACCCAAATAAAATTCTGCATTGATGAAAAGAGCGCTCACGTTTATTGTAATGATGCTTGTGGCCGGCCAGGTATCAGCACAAAACCCGTCTATATCCGAGAAAACAGAAGGCCTTACTAAAACCGAGGGATATTTCGATTACTACTTTGATGAGTCGAAAGACCAGATTTGGTTAGAGATTGATAAACTTGATACCGAATTCATTTACGTGAATTCATTGACAGCCGGGATTGGCTCGAACGATATAGGCCTTGACCGTGGTCAACTGGGAGACACCCGCGTGGTTTATTTTGAACGCCGTGGCCCTAAGGTGTTGATGGTTCAACCCAACTACGAATATCGTGCAGAAACAGACAATGAGCTGGAAAAGAAATCAGTTCGCGAAGCTTTTGCTTCTTCAATTTTGGCTGGATTTGAAGTGGCTGCCGAAGAAGACGGCAAGGTTTTAATAGACATGACTGACTTTCTGCTCAGAGATGCGCATGGGGTCTCTGGTCGGTTGAGAGGAATGGGGCAGGGGTCTTATAGCCTGGATGAAAACCGGTCGGCCTTGTACAAAGAAGGCACGATGAACTTCCCCAAAAACACAGAATTTGAAGCCACACTCACTTTTGCCGGAAGCAATCCGGGCGGATACGTTCGTTCCGTTGTGCCCTCACCGGAAGCCATTACTGTTCGGCAACACCACTCATTTGTTGAGCTTCCGGATGACGGATATGAAAAAAGAGCGATGGATCCTCGTGCAGGATATTTCGGCATTTCGTACCAGGATTATGGAACGCCCATTGATCAGGATTTGACCAAACGATTTATAGCTCGCCATCGACTTGAAAAGAAAAACCCGGAAGCAGAAATGAGCGAACCGGTAGAACCGATTGTGTACTATCTGGACAACGGAACCCCCGAGCCGGTCAGAAGTGCGCTGCTTGACGGAGCCCGTTGGTGGAATGAGGCATTTGAAGCAGCCGGATATAAAGACGCATTTATCGTTAAAATTCTGCCGGAAGACGCCCATCCTTTAGATGTTCGTTATAATGTGATTCAGTGGATTCACCGCTCAACCAGAGGGTGGTCATATGGATCTTCGGTAACGGACCCGCGCACCGGTGAAATTATAAAAGGACATGTATCACTCGGCTCTCTCCGTGTGCGCCAGGATTTTCTGATCGCGGTTGGTTTGCTCGCTCCATACGGAGATGATGAAACCAAAAATGACATGCAGGAAATGGCTCTTGCCAGAATCCGTCAGCTTTCCGCTCACGAAGTAGGCCATACTCTTGGCATAGCTCATAACTTTGCTGCCAGTGTTACCGGCGATGCTTCCGTGATGGACTATCCACACCCGCAACCTAAGTTGGTGAACGGTGAAATTGATCTTTCAGATCCATATGATGTGGGAATGGGCGAGTGGGATAAAGTAGCAGTGGCTTACGGTTATCAGGATTTTCAGGAAGGAACCAATGAAAAAGATGCGCTCGATGAAATTCTGGAAGAAGCTTATAGCACCGGCCTGAAGTACATTTCAGATGCTGATGCCCGCCCGCAGAGTGGAGCCCATCCGGATGCGCATCTGTGGGATTTTGGTTCGGAACCGGCCTCACAGTTATCAAATATTCTTGAAATCAGAAAAAAAGCCCTGGAGAATTTCGGGGAAGCGAACCTCAAAACCGGTAAACCCATGGCTGAGCTGGAGGCCGCGTTGGTGCCCATTTACTTTTTCCACCGCTACCAACTCGAAGGAACCGTAAAACTGATTGCCGGGCTCGATTACAGTTACAACACGAAGGGCGATAACTTACCCGCCCCTGAGATGGTACCAAAATCCACGCAGCAAAAAGCGCTGACTGAAATGCTTAAAGCCATAGAGCCGGCCACACTGGCTCTTCCTGAGAATCTGCTGGAGCTTATTCCTCCGCGGCCTTCCTCGCTGGGATATTCCCGCGAGCTTTTCAATGGCAATGCAGGGCCGGCGCTGGATGCGTTAGGCATTGCTGAAACAGCTGCCGAATTGCCGGTAAACCTGATGCTGAATGCAGAACGAGCCAATCGGTTAGTTGAATACGGAGCTCGTGATAACAACCTAAGCCTGGAAACGGTTCTGGACGAACTCATTGATGCCAGCTGGAACCAAAAAGCTCAAAGCGGATATCTTGGATCCATTCAGCGGGTGGTGAATCACGTAGTGCTCAAAAACATGATTGAGCTGGCAGCAGATAATGATGCCAATCCGGTTACTAAAGCCATCACCCACAAAAAGCTAACCGACCTTCAGTCTAAATTATCCGGCAAAAAGGATGCGGACAGCCGTTACGCTGTTTATACTATCGGCCGGTTTTTAACCAATCCCGAAGAATTCGAGGTTGAGAATGCCCCGGCTCCGCCTCCCGGATCACCGATCGGTTCTGGAAGTATGATCTATTGTGATTTCTAAAGAGGAATGAATACTAATAAGAGAATATCAGCGACTATATTTTTCTTCTTCCTTTTGGGGATTTTGGGATCTATAGTGGCACACCCTTCGGTATCAGTAGTGATAGACTCGAAGGGTAACATTTTCTACAGCGATCTTTCCCGGGTTTGGATGATTTCCCCAAATGGAGATAAAAAGGTGGTTGTGGATGATGTCCATACGCATGAATTGTGGCTGTCCGAAGATGATAAACTCTACGGTGAAGACGTGAGGAATCAAGGAAATAATTATCGACACAAAGTATGGGTGCGACTTCCTGATGGAACAATCGAAGATGAAATAAGCTGGCGCGACGGGTATCCAGATGAGTATAGCGATTACTCGTTTGTTCGGGATGATGAAGGTCGTTCTTATGTACTTGATCGCCCTAATAAACGAATAAAAGTTTACAGGGATCAAGAAGAGGTTCACTCATATGCTATTTCAAAATTTGAGGGCAGTCCGCGATGGCACGCCCTCAGTCCGGGCGGAGATATATTTGTTTCTTTTGAAGGATTCATCGTCAGGATTTCAGAGAAGAGTACCGAAAAGTTTGCTGAATCACTTATTGAACGAACTTCTGAATTCGATTGGGTTGGGGATCATCACGCACTGATGGGAATGTGGTTTGATGGTGAAGAAGAGCTGAATGTAGCGTTATTTTCCGGGCAGCGGGTTATCAAGGTAAAGAAAGACGGAAGCGCCGAAGAAGTTTACCATTCGGATGAAGAATGGTCGGTAACGGGAGGGGCGTTTGCGAAAGATGGATCCGTTGTTTTACTTGAATTCTCAAATTCAAATAGCGTGCGCCTCCGCAAAATCGCTGAAGATGGCACAAGCACAATACTCTCTTAAAGAACAATAGATTTTATCCCAGTCCCATTTATGAAAATCATCCCGCCGGAAAGTTTACTGGAAGCCTACAGTCAGGGAATATTCCCTATGGCTGAGCACAAAAAGGCCGAAGATGTGAACTGGTACACGGCCCGGAAGCGAGGAGTTATTCCAATTGGCAAGTTCCATACATCAGATAACCTCGCCCGCATTAACCGGCAGGAGAGGTTTGAGGTTCGCGTAAATCAAAATTTCCGGGAAGTGGTAAAGCAATGTGCCAACCGGGAAACATCCTGGATCAACGATTTGATTATTAATTCCTATGACGTACTGAATCAATATGGTAATGCCTGCAGTGTAGAGACCTATAGGGATGGCGAGCTGATTGGGGGATTATACGGAGTGAAGCTGAAAGCGGCATTCTTTGGAGAAAGCATGTTCAAGAAGGAAAGGTGGGCTGATAAAGTAGCCTTGCATTATTGCCACAGGATATTAAAAAAGAACGGCTTTCTGCTTTGGGATACTCAGTTCTACACCGATCACCTGTCCCAGTTTGGCTGCATAGAAATTGAAGCAGAAGAATACGAGCAGATACTGGATAAAGCGCTAAAGAAAGAGTGTGAGTTCGAATTATAGTGCGAAAGTGTCACGGTGTTAACGATTTAGAAAATCAGTTGATTGGGCAATAGCGAAAGCGTCCGCTTGTGCGTTGTCTACTTACGTTGGGGTTTATGATAGAAAAGTCCAGGCGGACGCTTGAACGAGAGGGGAGTATCTATAAAAGTACTTTAGTACTTTAGTACGTTAACACAAGAACACTTTTGCTGCCACAATAACACTTTCAAAAAAAAGCCACCCCGAATACGGATCGATGAAAATCATGACCGGTATCCAAGGCAGCTTTCTGGATAGGATGTAAGTTACACTTTAATATTCGGTGAGGGTTACAGCATTTAATGCCGCTTCTCTGGAAATTTGTCCGCGGTCAAGCCGGTCAAATACAGATTTCTGTACCTGAAGAGTGACTCTTTCAGGGATCTCATCGCTTGCATCAGAGATATTGAGCGAAACCAGGAGGTGTTGGTTATTCTTTAGCGAGCTTAATGTTCTTCCATAGTCAATAATGAACTCTTTGGTTTTGGAGATCAGGTTTTCATACTCTTTTTCGAGAGTTTCATTGAGCTTTTGCTCTCTGGCACGCATGTCTTCTTTCAGCTCTTGGAGTTCCTTTTCTCTTTCTGCTGACAGGCTTCCGGTAACGGTGCCAAACCGAAAAGAGCCGAGGTTATGTCCGCGGTGAATATCCATGGAATACAAAGCTCCGAAATTATCCAGGTACAAATAAGAAAGTGAGTTGCTGTTAATCAGGTGAAATTGTTCTCCATCTCCATCTTCAAGGGCGGTTCTGAAAATGTTGCCAAGCACTTTCATGTCCAGCTTTTCTGATTCCTCTGATTTTGAAACGGACAGCTGGTTCTGAAAAGCATCTGCATTCAGTCGGCCACTGCGGTAGGCATCAAGGTCAGACTTTTTTGCAGAAACTGAAATGACCGGTAGTGTCTTTTTTTCTATATCCTCATCATTATCATCGATAGCCCGGAGCGTATAGGCAGCATATCGGGTGTTGCTGGAATTTGTTGAGCCGTAAATCACCAACACATTTTCATTAGGGGAAAGCTGCCCCATGGTGGAGGCATAGTCCTGCATGAATTCTGTAATACGCTTAACCACAGATTCTTCATCAACTGTTTTATCGGCTTTATCATTATCCGAGCTATACTGGAATACGACATTTGCAGAACCCGATGATCGTTCGCGGGAAACCACAATGGATCGGCTGGAGGAAGAAGGAATCATAAATATCACTCCGAAATCGGGGATATAAGTGCCCTTTATGTTACCAGAGGTTCCGCCAAAAAACACATAATTGTTGGATCGAATATTAACGCTTCCCGCTTCAGAAACAACCTGTGTTTTAAAAAGCTCTCCTAAAATATTCTCCATAATCTTGATGTCACGGTTCATCCGGTTGGCATCAAAATTCTGAGCAAATGTTAGAGATGAGATAAAAACCGCCATCAAGCATGTTATAAGTATTCGTTTCATTGTTTTCATAATACTGTCCTGTATAAATTTAATTTCCGGTACTTACCGTTTGTATGAGTTCGCCTAATACCTGATCGGTTTGTCTGAATCGGTCGTAATACGTTTCTTCCATGTTATAGAGCCCCGAACTGATCATCTGCAAATCCGACTGTCGCTGCTGCTCGATGTAATCCGCAAAATTGACCAGTGTTTTTTCAATCCGGTTTTCCTGTTGCTGTTGTGCCTGCTGGATGGCATCTGAAATCATGATGGCGTTATCTTCCCGCACTTGTTGCAGCAGCATTTCTACTTGCTGAGGGGTAAATCCTTGCTGGATGATTTCCTGCTTCTCCCCAAAGGCCAGATTAAAACTCCCATCATTAACGGTTACGTTTAATTTGGTGAAGGCTCCCAAAACAACAAATACCACCAGTAGTGACGCCATCGCAAAACCGGCGCGGGCAAATCCGTTTTGGGGTAGCAACCCTCCGATTAGCTCATTCCACCATTCCTGTAATCCGGATTTGTGGGGTTCAACCATCACCAGCTGCTCGGCCGGGTTCTGAACCGGAAGGTGAGAAAGCATAGAGCGCACACTTGAGAGCTCATCCAATTCTTTCTTAAGGTCCGGATGTTGGGATAAAAACTGTTCTAATTCTTTTCGTTGATCCTGCTCCAGTTCATCATACAGATAATCCATGAAGAGCGATCGTGCGGTTTCTTTATTCATAATCAAACACCTCTTTGTTGATGTTCCAGGAGTCGAACGTCTTCTTGAGGGCGCTCAACCCGTAATACAATCTTGACTTTACTGTGTTTTCAGGTTCATCCAAAATTTCTGCTATTTCTCTGAAGGTTAATCCTTCGTACTCTTTCATAATCACCACCACCCGCTGCTCAACCGGCAGTTGAAGGAGTGCTTTGTGAAGCAAAACTAATCCTTCATTTCGGAGAACGTTGCCATCGGCAGGCGTGGCCGTTTCTGTTTGGGGGGCAATTTTGAGTGCTTCATACGAAGTAGCTCGTTTACGCCCAACCCGCTTCAATTCATCAAGGCACAGGTTGTTAGCAATAGTGTACAACCACGCCCCAAATTTGTTTACATCATCCAGTGTATCCAGCTTGTGGTATGCTTTGATGAAGGTTTTTTGAGTGATCTCAGCAGCATCATCGGAACTCGCAAAAAACCGGTACGCAAAGTGGTGGATGCGATCCTGCCATCGCGTTACCAGCTTGTTAAAAGCCTGGTGATTTCCACCTCGAAAATCCTGTACCAGTTGTGCGTCTTTCATGTGTTCGTGTTGTCCCGAGTTCATTCTGAAAGTAAGACGAGGGAAAGGGGAATATAGTTTTAAAAAATTTAGAAGGGAGTAGCGATTCACTTTAGCAGGATCAGCGCAACCAGCGCAAGCGTCCGCTTGTGCGGTGTTGACCTAAGAAAGGCTCATGTGATTGACCAATAAGTTCGTCCAAGCTGACGCTTGAACCGGATGGGGAGAAATCAGAATTCAGGATCATAAAACCCCATCATTCGGCTCAGCACGCACAGAAAATGTTGCTGAATTTGACAAGAGCCGGGTGATGGAGCTATGCCAGCCGAATACAGTCAAACCCATCACCCCGCTTCTGCCGATTAATGCACATAGCTCTGCTAAACGGAAGCGGAATGATGGATTGTATTCTCGGTTACTCAGCATTGGGAGGGTCATGTCATCCTAATAAATCTCAACAATAAAAAAGGGGGAAGTGATCAACCTTCCCCCTTGTCTCTCTTCGCGTATGAAGCTATTCCGTACGTTGCGAAACAACTCCATTCTCGTTAGATATTATAACCTCCACCCGCCGGTTTTGTTGCCTTCCGGCCTCATTCATATTGGTGGCAACAGGATATTCTTCTCCATATCCCACCGTTTCAATTCGCTGCGAAGATATCCCTGCTTGTATTAACGCTTGTTTCAGGGCATCGGCTCTTCGCTGCGACAGATTTTTATTGTATTCAGCTGAACCGATGCTGTCGGTAAAACCTTCAATATGAACCGTTCTTTCAGGATAGTTCTTCAAAAAACCGGCCAGTTCGTTTACCACTTTGTTAGCCCCTGCATTCAGGGTAGAGCTGTCGAAGTCAAAAAGCACATCGCTGAGTGTCAGCACCATGCCTCGCTCACTTTGCCGGGCTTCCATTTCTGACAGGCGTTCAGCTAATTCCGAGGCTTCTTTACGAGCTCTTTCGGCCTCGGCTCTTTCTTCTTTAACCAGTTGAAGGGCGTCTTCAGCCCGCCTCTCAGCTGCAATGGCTTCGGCCCTTCGTGCTTCTATCAGCACTTGCTTCCGCTCAGACTCCGCCTGTTCAACTTCATCCTGAGCTGCATTTAATTCAGCTGTTTCACGGGCAATTCTTGTTTTCTGATTGGCGATATAAGCATAGTGTTCAATCAGGTTTCTGTCAGCACCCTCTTCCCAGAGTTGTTGGCTTTGTTCCAGGGCTTCTTCGGCTTCTTTTAACGCAACGGGGGCTTTCATCACAATCATGGAATCCTGCTCAGCCTTATCATAAGACTGTCTGGCTTCCATAAGCAGCGGGTTGTTTTGTGGTGGCCCGCCACAACCAGCTAAAAGCAAGGGAATAATCAGGCCAAGAATAATTAAACTATTTCTCGCAAGTTCTCTCATGACTGACTCTCCGGTTTATCTAAATTATTCTGAATTTCTTCCTGTAGCACGCGGATACTTTCCCGCAGTTCACGCACGGCCTTCTGGGCTTTCTCAGACAATGATTTCATCTGGGCCAACTCAGCATCAACCATAGCGCGGTCAGCTGTTCGCTTGGCTTTTCCGTATTTTTCTTTCGTTACAAGTTCCCGGGCTTTGACCAGTTTTTTGCGGGCCTCGCGAATCTCAAGCGGAGCATAGTTTTCAGCTCCCACTTGTTCGGCTTGTTGAATCGAGGCTTCAACCTGAGTCAATTTATCGCTTGGGGGTTTAGTGCTTGCACAAGCTCCTACAGTAAATATGAGAAAAGTAAGTAGTAACAGTTGCCTCATTATGCACAGAATTTTATTACATGTTTATCACCTTTAATCAATGATTTTGGAGTTTGTTCCCGGGGAAGATGTATAGGTAGCATTTGAGCCTGGCAATAGCGCAAGCTTCCGCTTGTGCGGTGTTGAACAAAGGAGAGTTAATGTGATTGACCAATAAGTTCGTCCAAGCGGACGCTTGAACGATTGGGGATTTAAATAAAGCGGAAACGTGAACGAGGAACGAAGTTATATTAACGGCTTTTTCTCATTACGAACGTCTCGTTTGTAATACCTGCCTCAACCTCCGGTTCAAAAACCGGTAAGTTCGAGCTGTTACTTCCGGCTACGATTTATCACTCAAAAACATTTATCCACATTGTTGTTGATAACACGGAAAAGAACCCGTATTTTTACAGGCTCTGTAATTGGCGGAGAAAAATCCTGTTAACTTATGTTTGAAGATTTATCCTCAAAATTAGATAAAGCCTTTCAATCCCTGAAGGGAGAAGCTCGCATCACGGATGTGAATGTAGCGGAGACTGTCCGCGAAATTCGACGTGCATTGCTGGATGCTGACGTTAATTATGAGGTTGCCCGCCAGTTTACGGAAGATGTCAAAGAGCAGGTGCTCGGTTCTGATGTACTCACCAGTGTTAATCCCGGCCAGCAGTTCACAAAAATTGTGCACGACAAGCTGGTTGAGACTTTTGGTGGCGAAAAAGCCGACATCGCTAAAGCTGACACCCCTCCTACAGTAATTCTTATAGCCGGACTTCAGGGTTCGGGTAAAACTACCTTTACCGGAAAGTTAGCCCGACACTTAAAACAGGAGCATAAAAGGAATCCTCTTCTTGCTGCCGCCGATGTTTATCGCCCTGCCGCTGTTGACCAGCTTAAGACACTCGCTTCGCAAATTGATGTTCCGGTGTATTCCATCGAGCAGAAAGATGCGGTTCGTGTTGCCAAAGAAGCCGTTTCGATGGCTAAAAGCTTGGCACTCGATACGGTTATCATTGATACCGCGGGTCGTTTACACGTAGATGAGGAAATGATGAATGAGGTTGCGGAAATCAAGAAGGCCGTAAATCCTCATGAGATCCTGTTTGTGGTCGATTCCATGACCGGACAGGATGCTGTAAATACAGCCAAAGAATTTAACGAACGTATTGATTACAACGGTGTGGTTTTAACCAAGCTGGATGGTGACACCCGCGGTGGTGCTGCCCTTTCCATTAAAACCGTTGTAAACAAGCCCATCAAATTTGTGAGTACCGGCGAAAAGCTGGATGCTCTTTCTCCTTTTTATCCCGACCGTATGGCTCAGCGTATTCTGGGCATGGGAGATGTGGTTTCGTTTGTTGAAAAAGCTCAAAAAGAATTTGACGAGAAGGAAGCCGAAAAACTTCAGCAGAAAATCCGGTCGGATAAATTCGACCTGAATGACTTTCTCGAGCAAATTCAGAAGATCAAGAAGATGGGAGACTTCGGTGATCTTGTTTCTATGATACCCGGCGCCAGCAAAGCATTGAACGATACTGAAATCGACGATGATGCCTTCAAACCAATTGAAGCTATAATCTTATCAATGACGCCGGAGGAACGCCAGGAGCCCGAGTTGCTAAACGGAAGTCGAAGACGCCGCATAGCCAAAGGATCTGGCACCACTGTTCGTGAGATCAATCAACTCATGAAGCAGTTCGATCAAATGAAAAAAATGATGAAGACCATGTCGAAAATGGGTAAAGCCGGACGTGCTCTTCAAGGATTGAAGAATCTGCCTATCGGCCGATAAGAACTTATAATTTAAACACACATTGGAGAACAGCATTGTTAAGAATCAGATTACAACGAAAAGGACGTAAGAAACGCCCGATTTGGCATATCGTAGTAGCCGAAAGACACGAAGCTCGTGATGGACGTATCGTAGAGCGTGTGGGTCGTTACGACAACGTAACCGAGAAAAAAGAAGTGGTACTCAACGAAGACCGCATTCTTTATTGGTTAGACACCGGCGCCCAGCCTACCGATACCGTACGTAAAATCCTTCGCCGCGAAGGAATCCTGTACAAGCGCCACCTCATGAACTGGGGCAAGAGCGAAGAAGAAATCGAAAAAGCACTGGCAGAATGGAAAGAGTACAGAGACTCTAAGAAAGATGATGCCACCAGCCGCAAAGCGGACTACAAAGAAGTGCTTGCTGCCGAGGAAAGGGAATACAAAGAGCAGCTTCAGAAAAAAGCCAAGCAGGCTGCTGCTGAAGTAGAAGCTGAAAAAGCAGCTGCTGAAGCGGAAGAAGACGAGGCTCCTAAAAATGAAGCCGAAGAAATTGAAGCGGCATTAGAAGAAGCTGAATCTGATGATTCTGCAGAAGAAACAGCAGAAGCTGCCAAAGAAGAAACTACAGAAGCCGAAGCCGAGGAAGAAACAGCTGATGAAGCTGAAGAAGAAACCGAAGCTAAAGAAGAAGCTCCTGCTGAAGACGAAGCAGAAACAGAAGACAATTCTGCTGAAGAAGAAACTGAAGAGGCTGAGGAAGAAACCAAAGACGAAGCTCCTGCTGAAGAAGAGAAGAAAGAAGAAGCTGAAGAATCATCTTCTGACAAGGTTTCTACCGATATGAACGCAAAAGAGGCGATAGATCACATCAACAATACTGATCTGGACGACCTTAAAGGATTTGTCCCGGAAGACGAAGACCGTGTAACGGTTCAGCGTGCCTGGGAAAGCAAACAAGAAGGATAAAAAAGATATCCGGCGCCTATGAATAAGGACGCCAATACACCGGGCTTTGTTCAGGTGGGGCATGTAGAACGCTCCCATGGACTTGAGGGCGAGGTCAAAGTTTTCTTTGATGTCGATGACCCCCAAAAGGTTGAAGAACTTAAGCTGGTGTATTTGCGAAATGATCGGGGCGACTTTTACCCTGCCCGAATTATGGATTTTCGGGTTGAGGGCAAAAGAAATAAAGTTTCGTTCTTTGTACAATTTGACCATGTCGCTGATCGCACCGGCGCTGAGGCTTTAAAAAGCAAAGGCCTTTTTCTGGAAGCAGAAGAAGCCGAACCTTTTATAGAGGCCGACGAAGAAACCGATGATTCATTGATTGATCATGAAGTTTATAATGATGATCATGAAGCCATTGGCTTGGTGGTTGATGTGATGAATAATCCGGCTCACCCCATTTTAGTGGTTGCAACTACTTCGGGAAGCCGTCTGATTCCATACATCGAACACTTTGTAAAAGACCGGCGCGACGGTAACATCTATTGCCAGAATCTGGATGAACTGGAAGGAATATGATGAGAATTGATATTATTTCTGCTGTTCCCGCTTTGTTGGATGGTCCCCTGAATCACAGTATTGTGAAACGGGCCATTGACAAAAACCTGGTTGAAATTCATGTGCACGACCTTCGGGATTACACCGAAGACAAACACAAGAAAATAGATGATTACCCTTATGGTGGCGAACCTGGAATGGTGCTCACTCCTCAGCCAATATTCAGCTGTATCGAGAAGCTTCAATCCGAACGTGATTATGATGAACTCATTTTCACAGCTCCGGATGGCGATGTTTTTGAACAAACCGATGCGAACGCATTGTCGCTCAAACAAAACATCATCATTTTGTGTGGCCACTACAAAGGCGTTGATCAGCGGGTAAGAGATGAACTCATCACCAAAGAGTTTTCCATTGGTGATTTTGTGCTTTCAGGAGGCGAACTACCGGCTATGGTTATAACCGATGCTGTTGTTCGCCTGCTCCCCGGTGTGTTGGGAGACGCAGGAAGCGCGCTGAATGATTCATTTCAGGATGGACTGCTGGAAGGTCCGGTTTATACACGTCCTGCAGAGTTTAAAGGGATGAAAGTCCCGGATGTTCTCCTTTCAGGTGATCACAAAAAGGTGGCTGAATGGAAGCAAGAGCAATCCGAAAAGCGGACCAAAGAACGAAGAAAAGATTTGTACGAAAAATTTAAGAAAGAACATTAATAACAATCCTGGTAGCTACCAGGATTAAATTTAGAAATCATGGATAAGTTAAAACTTGTAGAGCAAAGCCTGATAAATGAGGATGTTCCTCACTTTACAGCTGGAGATACTGTAAATGTTCACTACCGCGTGCGCGAGGGTGAAAAAGAACGTATTCAGCAGTATGAAGGTGTTGTGCTTTCTGAAAGAGGAAGTGGCCCGAACAAGACGTTTACTGTACGCAAAATTAGCAGCAACGTTGGTGTTGAGCGTGTATTTCCGCTGAACTCTCCTTTCATTGCTAAAATTGAAGTGAAGAAAAAAGGAAAAGTAAGACGATCAAAACTTTTCTACCTGCGAGAACTTCGAGGAAAAGCGGCGCGTATTCAAGAAAAAGGCGCGAAGAAGCAATAAATTTGCCGGCTGAATTTTACTGTAATCTTAGACTTTTTAGTTAACGTTCTAAGATTTCAGTTCAGCTTGTTATCGCTATTTATCAGTTTAATCAAACTAACTAAGGATGAACATTATTCTGTTTGGCCCTCCCGGGGCGGGAAAAGGGACTCAGGCTAAGCTATTGCAAGACGAGTTTAGTATTCCACATCTTTCAACCGGAGATATTTTTCGGGCAGCGATTAAAAATAAAACGCCACTTGGGGTAAAAGTAAAATCTATTTTGGATTCCGGTGAATTGGTACCTGACCAAACCGTTGTTGACCTTGTTGCAGATGAGCTGGGTAAAGACAAGTATCAGGATGGGTATATTTTAGACGGCTTTCCAAGAACTGTAGTTCAAGCAGAAGCTTTTGACTCTTTCCTGGAAAAAAACAACGACAAGCTGGATGCTTTCATCCTGCTATCGGTTCCCGAAGAAGAGTTGATTAAACGAATTCTTTCACGAGGTGAAGGGCGCTCGGATGACACTGAGGAAAAAGTAAAAACCCGCCTTCAGGTATATCGGGAAGAAACCCAGCCTGTTATGAAGCACTACGCAAAACAGGACAAAGTGCAGGAGATAGATGGAATCGGAACCATCGATGAAATCTTCGGGCGAATAAAAGACGCTCTTAACTGATCCAATTTGAATCCCGCCACAGAGCGGGATTTTTTGTTTTTGCTATTCTGTAAACGATGGCCCACAACAGCTTATCGGTATCTCTATTCGGAACGATTATCTGGTTTTATTGTGTATAATAACAAAAGCGAAATAAAATTAGGAGTAAGTGAATGGCGGCATCAAACAAGAAGGGAACCGGTTTACTAACATGGGGTACTGCATTAGCTGTTATAGGCGGGCTTGCAGTTATACTTTCAGGCTATGGTTACCAGTGGGGGTGGTGGCATTTTAGTACAGGCTTTTCAATCATTCCCTGGGGGACGGGAGCAGCTATTTTAGGTGGAATTGTAGGAACGGCCGGGTTTTTCAGAATGAAAGAACGAGATAAGAATTACACTATAGCCGGCTTCACTGCAATGATTTTCGGGTTGGCTGCCTTATCAAATTTTGGATACTGGTATTTGGAAGTTCAGAAAGGATATCCACCTATCCACGATATCACAACGGATACGGTAAATCCCCCAGAGTTTGATGCCATTGTTCCTCTCCGGCAAGATGCTCCCAATCCCGCGGAGTACATTCATGAGGGTGGCCCGGCCAAAGCTCAAAAAGAATTTTATGAAGAACTGGAGACCCTGAATGTTTCATTGGAATATGATGAGGCTTATGACCGGGCCCTGGCAACTGCGCGGGAAATGCCCTGGCAGGTTGTAGGGGAAAACAAAGAGGAAGGAAGGATCGAGGCTTTTCATAAACTACCCTGGTTTGGGTTCATTGATGATGTGGTGATCAGGGTTGATACCATCCAAACAGGAAGCAAAATAGATGTCCGTTCGAAGTCAAGAATTGGAAGGGGTGACTTAGGAGTGAATGCTAAACGAATTAAAGCGTACTTAGAAGCTTATCAAAAATAGGTTTGCTAAGTGATATCGATATCATGAAATGTGTTTAACAACTTCTTCAGCTAATAACTGAGCGGCATCAGGCTTCAAGCGGAACCAAAGTTCCGGTTCAATGAGCTCCAACTCCGAAACCGCCAGTTCTCCTGAGTTATTGAGCACCATGTCAACCCGGGCATAAGCCGGGAGATTGGGACAAGCCTGTAATGCCCGGTGCGCAAATTGAATTTCATTTTGCCGTGGAGTGTATTCATGAACGGTTCCGCCAAAGTCATCCTGAACCCGGAAGTCGCCTGGTTTGGCTCGTTTTAAAACAGCGTGACTAAAAGTTTCACCAAAAAAGACAAACGACCATTCGCCACTGGTAATGACGGATTCCTGAAAAGGCTGTAACATGAAATCTTCTTCCAGCATTACACTTTCAAGCTTTTGAGCAACTGTATCGATGTTCTGTTGACCAATACGATAAGTATGGCGCCCGGCACCACCAACGGTAGGCTTTATAACGGTATCCTTCCACCCTGTAATTTTATGAATTTCATGTACCGACATGCCATTCCCTCTGTTGAGGTATCGTGTTGGAATGACAGAGATACCTTCCCGGCTCAGGTCATCCAGATAACGCTTATCCATATTCCAGCGTATCAGCTCTTCACTATTGATAAAATGAGTTTTTGGGGAGGTGTTTTCCATCCAGCTTTTGAACTCATCAAAACGGTTAAAATAATCCCAGGTTGTTCTGAAAAGAACAGCTTTTGTAGTGGACCAATTAAAGTCAGGATCAGCCCAGTCTTTTCTTTCCACTTTTAAACCGTAGCCTTGTAATGCTTCTTTTACTATGCGATCCTCAGTAAGTACGTTCTGGACATACGCACCTGGAGCAGAAGGGTTTATGTAGCGCGAGTCAGTAAGTATAATGACATCAAAATCATGTTGGGGCATCGGCAGTGCGTCTTTTTTGAAGAGTAAATGCTAATGAATACAAATAATCAGTAAAAACCAATACCCAAAACCATTAAGTTCGGTTTATGAAGTCTTTGGGATTACTTTTATTTTCATTCTGCTACTAAATTCAAGATGAAATTTATCTCTTCGGCAGGCTCAGACAAACCCGGTGTTACTCCAAAGCAACAGCTAATTGCAACTTGTGCTGCATTCTTTATTCTGGGAGTAGTATTTGCAACCTGGGCGTCAAGGATTCCTGCTATACGCGATGCTTCCATGCTTACCCCTGTAACGCTGGGATATGCGCTGCTTGGCCGGGGAATGGGCACCATATTGATTATGCCAGCTGTGACTGGCCTGATACATCGTGTTGGGCCCAAAAAGGCGTCCATGTTCTTTGGTGTTTTGCTGATCCTGTCTCTGATCCCCATGGCGGTTGCACCAGACTGGACTATTTTAACGGTCGTATTATTTGTTACAGGGGCGGGAGCAAGTGGATACAACATTTCAATAAATGCTCTGGGTTCAAAAATTGAGGCCAGTACCGGGCGCTCTCATATGTCGAAGATTCATTCCTGGTTTGGCGTAGGAAATGTTGCCGGGGCATTGGCCGGAACAGCTATGGCATCCCAAGAGTTTTCAGTAAGCCTTCATTTCTGGGGAACAGCGACTTTACTGTTGGTGATTCTGATGGGGCTCTATAGATATCTGCCGGAAGGGGGAAAGGACCCAAAAGCTCTGAAAGCAGGGTTTAAGCTCCCGCATGGTGGCTTGCTTTGGTTGGGGGTTATTTGCTTTGTTGCCGCTTCCATCGAAGATTCGATTATGAATTGGGTTACCTTATTTTTTACCGATTATGTCGGAACAACGGAGGGGCTGGCTCCCATTGGTTATTCCGCTTATGCCGTTTCCATGCTAATAATGCGCTTGGCAGGCGATCGTCTGAAGCCGCGTTTTGGAGCAAAAGCGCTGATCACAAGCGGTTCAGTAATAGCTGCGTCGGGTGTATTAATTTCCATCTTATCTCCCAACCTGATTGTTGCTTCAGTTGGTTTTGTTATGGCGGGTGCAGGTGTTGCGCTCACATTCCCAATGATATTCAGTGCAGCAGGTAAAGAAGGGGCTGTGGCCCTCGCAACAGTAGCAACGATGGGCGCGTTAGGTGGAATGGTTTCACAGCCTGTCATGGGTTACCTGGTGGATAATTTTACGCTTACCGGAGGGTTTATATTCATTTGTATTTGTATGTTGGCAGTGGGTGGCGGAAGTCAAAAAGCCAGACTTTTAAAAAAGTAACCAGTAATAAATGACACCCAAAGAAAGTTCACCGGGGAACAAATACTAAAAATTCTCGTTATAGCTACAGGTAATAATTAATAATACGGGTTTTCATGAAACAGATAGTAATTATATTAATTAGTGCGTTGGTTCCATTGATTAGTTTTGCACAAGTGATGGACGACACCGACATCAAAAAACTGGAAAAGGGAGAATACAACATTGAAGCCGGTAAGATTCAGGTAACTTTTTCTGATACGGTATCACCAACCTTTGTTGAACAGAAACTGGATGAGCTGGGGTATGAAATTCTAAGCAGTGAGATCAAAAACATTGTCCTTTCCATAGAAAGCAACCCAAGTCCCCAGCAGCTTAAAGAGCTGGAAGAAAATGAATGGGTAGAGTTTGTGATGAGTGAAGCGGCGGGGAGTTCTGACAAAGAGATGGAGGAGATTAATAATAGCGATACACTTGAGAGCGACAAGGTAAATCAGCTACTGGCAAAGCTTACTTATAGCAAGGAGTATGAATATGTAGTGGTGGCATTAACTTATAATGCTACGTATAAAACGGTTGAGGATATTAAAGCCGCATATCCGGATCTAACATTTGAGGTGGTACAGAAGAGTCAGCGTTCAGCAATCCTCAAAACAGAAGAGGAAAAAGAACTGGAAGCTATGGATGAATTAAAAAAACTCAGCTTCGTAAAGAATACGGCAATGGTCGGAAACCTGGAACAGGAGTAGCAAGTCTGCCCTTAAATGAGCCGGTTTATTCAAAACAGGCCAAGCTGTTTGTCTTGCTTATTTACAGGCCAATCGGGCAAGGGGGGAACCTCAATCAACCGAGACAACAGCTGGTGAAAATGCTGGCATAGTTTAGGCTGATCAACTTTATTTGGAGCGTGGATAAAAACGTAAGGATGGAGGCCTTCATCAATCCATTCGGCCACTATTATGGCCCATTCTTTTAGGTAGGGCTCGTTATTTAACACATCATTAGTGCCCACATATCTTAATACGGGCCGTGCTCCGGTGGTGTCGAACCGAACAGGTACTTTGGGCTTTTTCTTTTGGGCCTCTGCGATGGAAGATTCGGTTGCTTTGACCGAATGAAGCTTCCGGGTATCAAATATAACCCGGTCCACATCATAGCTTTTCAGCAGAGAAGTAAGGTTTCGTTCATGTTTACCGTGATCAAAGAAATCACGATGACGGACTTCAACGGCATAGCTGAAGGACTTAGGGATGCTGGAGAGCACCTTATCCAGTTTATATAAATCCTGAGGGCCAAAACTGTCAGGAAACTGAATCATAAACGGCCCGGTTTTATCTCGTATCGGCTCAAATAGCTTTACAAAATGCAGCGCATCCTCTTCTACATTCAATAACTGTCGGTCATGGGTAAGGCTTTTGGGAAACTTGAAGCAGAGCTTAAATCCTTTTGGGGTTTGCTGTCCCCATTTCAGTATGGTTTCAGAATCGGGAGTGTTATAGAATGTCGTATTTCCTTCTACAGAATTGAATACAGAAGAGTACTGAGAGAGAAACCGGTCAGGCCTGGCGTCATCAGTAAAGAAATTGCCTTTCCACTCTGGTAAACTCCAGACGGTACAACCCAGATGATATGGCAGATTCTTTTGCATAGACAGAAGTAACTAAATTTTTCTGTGATACTCTTCCTGAACACCGAATTTAGAAAAAGAATTTGTGAGAAGGCTCAGCCTGTTTTAGAAAACAACTCGTTACTCTTGAAGCGAATTGTAAATGATGTGCCTTGCTTCTGAACCAGTTGATAATCGGCATTCAGTTGCCTGATTAATACCGAAACCAACGTCATGCCTAAAGTTTTGGACTGATTAAGATCAAAATCTTTGCTCAGGCCGGGACCTTCATCAGAAACCCTGATAACGACTTCATCATCTTTCTGAAAAAGAGCCACTTCAATTCTGCCATTGCCTTCCGTTACGCCATGCTTAAAAGCATTAACCAAAAGCTCATTAAGCAGTAGCCCGACAGGAATAGACTGTTTGATACTTAATGCTACCGGTTCGGTTTTTGTTATTAGCTGAACGTGGGATGAGGACGATGCGTATTTGCGTTGAACAGCATCCAAAAGCTCGTTTGCGTATTCATCCATTCTGATGGACGAAAAAGTTTCATTTTGGTACAGCCTTTCATGAACCATTGCCATTGAATGGATTCGGGAAATCGTATTCTCGAAGAAACTCCCCGTACTTGGCTTTTTTGAAATATTCTGTTGAAGCTGTATCAGGCTAGATACTAAAGCGAGGTTATTTTTCACCCTGTCATGCACTTCTGCGATCAGGTGGGTTTTTTCTTTCAATTGCTCTTTTATTTTTAGCTCGGCTTCCTTTCTGTAGGTAATATCACGGGCAATGCCATATACACCGATAATTTCTCCATCCACCACCATAGGTAGATTTGTAACCTCAACATACATGGGGTCCGAGTTTTTAAGAACTACTGTGGTCTCATAATGCTGAGATTTGCCCTCCAGCGTGCGGTAAAAATGAAACTGCAGTTTTTTGATATCTGATTTTTCCACAAAACGGTCTATGGTAGTACCTTTTAAAGCTTTTGCCTGCATGCCTACAGCTTTTTCGAATACCTGATTGGCGGAGATCAGGTGCCCTTCTCTGGATAATGAGAAAACGGCATTAGGGTTTTGCTCATAAAGAGACCGGTACTTCTGTTCATTTATTTCGATCTCTCGCTCCCAGTTTTTAATGCTCTTCAGAAACCGAAAAGAGAGCATACCGCCGGTTGTTAATAAAATCAGACCAAGAGAAACAGCAATCCACAGTAAAATGAAATTTAAAAGTTGTGTCCCAGAAGATAGAGCTGCGGACAGCCTGAATTTTGATTCTCTCAGCTTCTCGTCCAAAGCTAAAACTTCGTTCGTAAGTGCTTGTTGACGTTCGGCTGTCAGGGAATTTGTACTAATAAGTGCATGAGCTTCATTGGCTAACTCCTGCATCTCTGCCATAGTCTCGTCTGAATCCACCCATTCTTGAATAGCAATTTGAAAGTCCCCAAAAGAGTGAAACCACTCATAAGTGCTGACCATAATATCAATGTCATCAGGCACGGTATGGCTTTGAATAAACAATTCTCGCAGATAGGCATAATCAGTATCCTCGGCTTTTAACTCATGGCGGATATTTGAAGCATTATCAATTAACTGAAATGCGTTTTCAAATCCGGTCAGATATGTATCCGTTCCCGTACTGATATAATTGAGAAGTTGAAATGAAGCATCTTTACGTGCCTCCGTCCAGTTTACCTGAAAGGTTGAGTATCCCCGGAGTCCCGAAAGCGTATTAGTGGCTACGATAACCGAGATCGTCAGAAAAATCCCCAGGACAGCAAAAATGACGAGAATCCCGATCATCTTTCTGTCTATGTGGAGCCGCCTGAAAGAGCTTTTTGCAAAACTGCCGTTAGTATCCATTTATATGCTAAGCTGTATCCCTAAAATCCGTACACTAGTCATTGCCTTAATTTTTACAATAACAGAAGATGGTGAATAAGTCCAACATATAAACAATATTTAATAAAAAGCTTAGTCTACTTTTTATAAGAGACAATAAACACCAATTTTTTTTGATTATACTCCCTAAATTCAATTCACATAAACTTAAACGAAACCTATTATATGCCTTTTGAGACCGCAGACTATGTCGTTGTTGCCGGGTATATTCTTTTAATGATAGCTGTTGCGTGGGCAGCTAAGGTAAGAGGGCAGGAATCTCTGGATGATTTTTTTGCTGGCGGAAAGAACCTTCCCTGGTGGTTGGTTGGGGTTTCGATGGTGGCTACTACTTTTGCCGCAGACACGCCTCTGGCAATAACCGGCATTGTGGCCAAACAGGGGATAGCCGGAAACTGGTTTTGGTGGAACTGGATGATTTCAGGTATAGTGACCGTTTTTATCTACGCCAAACTATGGAAAAGGGCGGATGTAATAACAGACGTTGAGTTTATCGAGCTCCGGTATGGGGGCAAACCAGCGAGTTTTCTTCGGGGATTCAGGGCTCTTTACTTTGCTTTTCCATTCAACTGTATAATAATGGGCTGGGTGACAGTGGGGATGGCAAAAATTCTGACGGTTGTTACAGGTGCCGATCAATGGATTGCCATATTGGTGCTGTATGGGCTGATAGGCATTTATATAGCGATATCCGGTTTGTGGGGAGTTATGGTAACAGATTTTGTACAGTTTATACTGGCAATGGCCGGGACAATAGCGCTGGCTTATTTTTCTGTAGATCATGTGGGCGGTTTGTCAGAACTGAAATCACAACTTGGCAGTGTTGCCAACTATGATGTGTTGAGTTTCAATCCGTTCAGTAATCCCGAAATAGCTCTTACTACAGCGTTCATTTGGCTGGGGATGAACTGGTGGGCGGCATGGTATCCAGGGGCTGAGCCGGGTGGCGGTGGATATATCGCCCAGCGAATGTTTTCCGCTAAAGACGAAAAAAATGCCGTGGGTGGAACCTTATTGTTTAATATTCTGATGTATGCCGTTCGACCCTGGCCGTGGATTTTAGTCGGGCTGGTTGCTTTGGTGGTATTCCCGGGGCTCGAAGATCCCGAAACCGGCTACCCGCTGATGATGCTTGAGGTTCTTCCTGTTGGCTGGATGGGTTTACTCATGGTCGCTTTTCTGTCGGCATTTGTATCAACTATTTCTACACAGTTAAACTGGGGAACATCATATGTAGTGAATGATTTCTACAAGCGGTTCATAAAAACGGAACAAGAGTTTGAAAACAAGGAGAAAGCCCAGAAGCACTATGTGTTTATTTCAAGGGTTGCTACTTTACTAATGGCTGCTCTTGGCGTTGGAGTTTCCTATTACTTTGACTCCGTTTCGGGAGGATGGGAGTTTATTCTTTCTCTAAGTGCCGGAATAGGAGGGGTGCTTTTACTGAGATGGTTCTGGTGGCGAATTAATGCCTGGAGTGAAATTTCAGCGATGATAGCAGCCTTCGTCGGGGCTGTATTTTCGAATCAAATGGGGTATGATTTTTCGGGAAGCATGATATTTACAACCACCTTCTCAACAGTGATATGGTTGATTGCAACCTTTGTAACTAAGCCGGAATCTGAAGAGACACTCAAAAAGTTCTATGCCAAAGTAACCCCAATGGGAATCTGGTCAGGATATCGGGATGGCAACTACACAACCGACCGGTTGCTTCCTCAGCTCGTAAATATCGTAATGTCGCTGGGGGCAATTTTCTTCTTCCTGTATGGGCTGGGGCAAATCTTCTTTTTCAATTTAGGAACGGGAATCGGGTTTTTACTTGGTGGATGTATCTTTGTGTGGGCGGTTGTGAGGAAGATTTGAGTTCAGCTAATAAAGTCATAAATATATATTATTGATATAAGTTCGAAAGTTTTATTTTGATAGGTAAATAGGAAGGGCAGAAGAGTCCTTTAGCTTTAGGTCAACTTTTTTTGTGTAGATAATGATTGAAAATATTGGTACTTGCCTTAGGTATGTTTTTTTGGCTTCTGTAGTATCTGTGGTTTTTTTCAGTGCTGAGATAGTTGCACAGTCCAGCCCGCAATCTTTTTGGACTTTTTCCGAAATCCGCTCTGATACCAACAGCGATAATACTCTGGATTATTTTGGGGAAGAAGTAAGCATAACCGGCATCGCAAATATTGAAACCGGATTGCTTCATGAGCACTATCTGCAGGCGTTCATTCAAAATGATTCTGCGGGCATGTCGGTTTTTGCAATGGAGATAGAAACCCCGTTCGAGGAGGGAGACAGCGTTGTAGCCACCGGTAAAATAGAACGGTATAATGGGCTCGCGGAAGTACACATTGAGTCGTATCAAGTTTTTAAAACGGCGTCTTCAATAAAAGTGCGTCCACTATCAGAGGTCATTGAATCGCCGGAAAGATATCTCGGGATGCTGGCAGAGGGAGAAGGAAAGGTTATTGAAAAAGGCAGCACCTTCAATGGAAAGTATGTGCGCATTTCTACGGAAGGGTCATCCAAAAGCATGATGGTGTACGTATCAAATTTCCACAGCATGTTCGATCAATTCGACTTCGATGTTTTGGGCATTGGTGATAGAATTTCTGTAAAAGGGGTTATAACAGAGTACAACCCGGAATTTCCAGAGGTGCGAACCTTTAAGTTATTTCTACGAACACCGGAAGACCTGGTCTTTCAGGGTATTCCCCAGTTTTACCTGTATCTGATCGCAGGCGCCTGCACGCTTTTAATATTAGTGATCTTGGGTTGGGTTGTTAGCCTTAAACGAAGTGTGAATACCAAGACGAAGACGATTCAAGCTAACCTGGAGCAAAAAGAAGTTTTGCTAAGGGAAATTCACCACCGGGTAAAAAACAGTTTGGCTATTGTTTCGGGGCTTATTCACCTTCAGGAAGGAAATACGGAAAGCCGGGAAGCAAAAAGAGTATTACAGGACACTCAGGCTCGTATTCAATCGGTGGCATTGGTGCACGAGAAATTGTATAAGACAGAGTCTCTTTCAAAGATAAGGCTTAATACGTACATCCGGGATTTAGTAGAGGCTATCCACCGAACCTTTACGGATTATAAAGAAGGTGTTGAACTCAAATTTGATATGGAGGAAGTGCTACTGGAAACGGAAAGGGTAATTCCGTGTGGTCTTCTGATGAATGAATTGGTGGTTAACGCGTATAAGCATGCGTTCAGTAAAAACAAGCGTGGAGAACTTCACATCAGATTGAAGGAAATTGGAGATGACATTGTGCTGATCGTTTCAGATAATGGCCCCGGGTTGCCGTCCGGATCTGAGCAACAAAAAGACGAAAGTCTTGGCGCAATGCTTATCAACTCTTTTGCCTCTCGCTTAAAGGCCAAGATGGAGGTAATAAACAGAGAGATAGGCGGAACTGAGTACATGTTTAGATTTCCATCAGAGAAAACTACAGATTAGCGATCTTCTTTGCGATACATAAACTTGAGAGCCGACCAGTCTTCATCAACTGCACACACCTTTACATCAACCAGGCCGATTTGAAGGCCCAGAGCGCGCACTTCATTTCCGGTGATATCTGTCTCAAGCGTGGATGATTTTTTTATCCAGGAAACCCAGAGGGTTCCGTCTTTAGCCAGCTTTTCTTTTAATGGAAGAACCAAATTGTGAAGCTCTCTTTCATTTCGGCAAAATACATGAATGAAAGGAATTGGGGCTGTATGGTTAATTTCAATAAACCGAGCCCCCTCAGGAAGAGGGCCTAATAATTTCTGAAAATAGCCCGGAGGGTTGACAAGCAGAACTGCAAAACCAGATTTGATGCCCAGTTTCTTCAGGAGTGGGGTTCCTGAATAGCCGGCCATGGGTCAATCCTGATACATTTCTGTTACGTTCAACAGCTTGCGAAGCCCTTCAACTCTTTCGGGCTCTTCTTGCCGTTCATAACTGTGGATGAGATTCCGAATGCAACGCAACACAATATCCAGATTCGTGGCTATCTGAAAATGTTCGGGGCGCGGGTCGATGTTGTTTTTCTTCAGAAAGAAATAGCACTGATCATAGGTGACAATGGCACCATCATCATAAGGATCAATCAAAAGCTCCTCTTTATCTCCGACATAATTCAGCATGAAATGAATGGGCATGTTGATTCCGAAAAACGGCATTTCCAGCCGGCGGGCTATAAACATAACGATGAGGCTTAATGAAATGGGAAGGCCTTTTCTGCGATCAATTACCTGGTTTAAAAAGCAATTTCGGGGTGCATGATAGGACTCCGTGTCTCCCCGAAAGTTCAGGTCTTCAAAGATGAATTTAAGCATGCGCTTCATCTTGCGTTTTTCATCAAGCTTGTACTTGATCTGCGGTTCAATCATCTGTGCAAAATGGTCAAGCTTCTTTTGGTACTCCGAAATACGAAGCGTTGGATTGCCAAAACGAGCGAGGGTAAAAATGGCAATCTCGAGGGATTTTCGGGTTTTAATGCCATTTTCGAGAATCTCTATAAAATCAGACTCGAGTGTGTCAAAAGTAAGCTTGTGAATAACATCATTCACCCGGCTTTTTGCATCTTCACCGCTGACTTCAGACCGATATTCGTCCAGTAATGGCACGGCTTTTTCTCCCAGTTCCTGAAGACGGCTCTCTACACTTTGCTGCACAAACGGATCAGGGTCATCCATTAAAAAAAGCAACGATTCTATTTCTGTCTTTGAAGTCATACTCTCAATTCATTTGCTTGGCCGTCAAGATATTGATTCACACAGCCAATTACTTCTTATAAATGCCATTTGTAACCGTTATATTTCACGGCTCTGACAATCAATCATTCAACCATTTTATGGATATAAATGTTTCTTCAGAAATAGGTCACCTTCAGGGAGTAATCGTCCACACACCGGGACATGAAGTATCTCTGGTAAATCCCGAACTAAAAGATGAACTCCTGTTCGACGACATCATCTTTGAGGAAGATGCCAGAATTGAGCACCTGGATATGCTGGAGGTTTTTAAAACAGCAATGCCCTCCAACGGCAATGTGATCGAGATTCTGGACCTTTTGACAGAGGTATTTAAGAATGAAGACGCCCGGCTATTTTTTATTGAGCAGCTGATCAGGGAGTTTCCGGAAGAGAACCTGCATGTGGTAGAAAAGAAGCTTCGTAAGCTGGACCCTAAAGAACTTTTAGTTTTTGTAACTCAGGGATATTTGGAGCGCTCACAAGGGTTTTCTTTGAACCCTTCTCCAAACCTGCTTTTTACGAGGGACCTGGCTGCCGTTGTAGGAGATAATATCCTTATTTCACGAGCGGCAAAAAAAGCTCGTTTACGTGAGTCGTTGCTTATGGAAACGTTGGTTGAGTTCCACCCTTTGTTTGAAAATGTGAGGGAACAGGCCATAAAAATATCCGGACATCAGTCGATAGAAGGCGGGGATGTATTGGTCGTTTCTGACAAGCTTGTGCTCATCGGAATGAGTGAACGAACATCCTTCAGCGGACTGATGAAAGGTACCGAGGGACTTCTGAACAGTGGAGTGGAAACCGTGCTGGCGGTGGACATCCCAAAACAGCGTTCATCCATGCATCTGGATACTATTTTTACGTTTGCGGATGAAAGCGAGTGCATCGTATTTCCCCCGGCTATTTTAGAGCAGAAGAACAATGTAGTTGCCCTGTTTAAGGATGGGGATTCTATCAAAACAGAAATGAAAAGCTCATTACAATCTGCGCTGGAAGAGGAAACCGGAAGAGACTTTAATTTCATCAAGTGTGGTGGCGAAGACCGAACCAATCAATTTCGCGAACAATGGACCGACGGCGCCAACGTTTTTGCCCTGGCCCCCGGTGTAATTGTAGGATATGAGCGCAATACCAACACCTTCAACACCCTGGTTGACCACGGTTACGACCTGATGAATCAGTATGAGTTTGTTGAGGAATACGGTAAGGAAGGTTTCACCCCAAAAGACGGACAAAAGATTGCCATCAGTTTTCAGGGGCATGAGCTGTGTCGCGGGCGAGGCGGAGCGCGATGTATGACCCTTCCGATTTCGAGAAAGCCATTAACCTAATAACAAGAGACGATTGAGTTCTAACCCATATCAAGAGGAAGTTACGAGCGACTTTGAAGTGCTATCCAGAAAAGAGGAGCCCAAGAATAAGCCTGACACCAAGACCATTTTAAAGCATCTTGGGCTGTTCCTGCTCACTTTTTTCTTTGTGACTATGACCGGCGCCAATTTTGTAGGGTTTGAACCGGTTCTGTTTCCGTTTGCCATCCCCAACACCACCGACATGCTTAGGGGCTTGCTTTTTGCCGGTTTGCTTTTGTCTTTTCTTACCGTTCATGAGTTCGGGCACTATTTTGCAGCGGTACACCACAAGATTAAAGTCACACTTCCTTACTACATTCCTCTTCCAATCGGAATAGGAACACTTGGAGCAGTAATTCGGATTAAGGAGCGAATCCGAAAAATGCACAAGCTGTTTGATATCGGGGCTTCAGGTCCTGTAGCGGGTTTCATCGTGGCGCTGGTTGTACTGATGATTGGTTTTGCTACCCTGCCTGAACCGACTGAGTATGTTCAAAATTTTTCAGGTCACGAAGAACTAAAAGAGTATGTAACCCAGAACGGGACCTATCCGGAATTTATAACGGATGAAGTGGAGGGGCAGGGTGTGCTTACCGTTGGAAATACGCTGTTGTACTCCGCATTGGCATCCATTTTTGATAATGTTCCGCCCATGTGGGAGATGTATCACTTTCCTTTTCTTTTTGCAGGCTGGTTGGGGCTGTTTTTTACAGCGCTGAACCTGATGCCGGTAGGCCAGCTGGATGGCGGACATATTCTGTATTCACTGATTGGATATAAAAAGCACAGGGTGGTGGCCCGACTGTTTTTTACCCTGATTACTGCCATTGGCGGAGCGGAAGCTATTCCGTTGCTCCGGGAGTTTATTGCCGGTTATACAACCATGCCCTTAGCAGAATATGTGGTATGGGGCTTTATCCTTTTTGTGCTCATGAATCGCGCCTTCCGCTCAGATCGTTATTGGATATATGCGATGATGGCCGCCTCAATTATAGGGTCGGTTGTTTATGACTACACCGTTGGCGGGGTGGAAGCTGGTCAGGCGTCTTATATATGGGTTGTATGGAGCTTTTTCATGGCATTTGTGGTTGGGGTTGAGCATCCGCCCGTAGATATTGAAGAAAAATTATCCCCGGGCCGGCGCGTGATAGGCTGGCTGAGTATGCTTATCTTTCTGCTCTGTATTAGTCCGAATCCAATTTACATGAACTGATGAAATCAATGAGAATTTTACTTTTTGCAATCCTAACAGCAGGATTATTTACGGCCTGCAATCAATCCGAACAAAAGGCTGAACAAGAACAAACACTTGAGCAGCAGGTTAACAGCCTGGTGGAAGAGGCTAAATTTGAAGATGCCATGACCATTCTGGATGGCCGGCCAACTTCCCCGGAAGTGGTAGCCCTTAAAGAAGAGGTGCATCTGCAACACGGTATTTACCTGATCTATAATTCAGATCCGTCTCAGATGCGTGAAAATGCGAATAATGCACTGCGTGAATTTATTGCGGTGTTGGAGATCAATCCGGAGAATGAGAAGGCCATTGCCGAAACCGACCAGATTTTAGGCATCTACCGGACATTTCCAGACCGCAGCCCGGAGCCGGAAATCATGGAAAAGCTTAAAGAATTAGGCTTCGAAATTTAAAGGAAGCTGTGCCCTCCAAACCAGCGAATAATCAGTAAATAAACTCAATCACAATAATCTGTGATCAAATGAGCGATAAGAAAACAACACCGACCATAAAAAACCGAAAGGCCAGCCACGATTATCATATCGAGGAGACCTACGAAGCCGGTTTGGTTTTGAAAGGAACCGAGGTAAAGTCGCTGCGTGCGGGAAAAGCCAGTTTTGCCGATACTTTTGCGTACATACAAAGCGGAGAGGTGTTCCTGCGGGACATGTACATTAAGCCTTACGAGCACGGCTCCTACTACAATCACAATGAAACCCGTCCGAGAAAATTATTGCTCAACAAGCGGGAAATACGAGAGCTTGAAAAAGCAACCGAACAGAAAGGCTACACCATTGTTCCGCTAAAGCTCTACTTCAAAAAAGGAAATGCCAAGGTGTTGATCGGAATAGCCAGAGGTAAAAAGCAGTACGACAAGAGAGATTCCATCAAAGAAAAGGATGTGAAGCGCCAGATTGAGCGCAATGTGAAGGGAAACTACAAGATTAATATGTAGTTATTTCTTGTGATGAGGTTTTTTGATGTTCAGGTAAAGAACAGAGAGAAGTATAATGCCAATCGAGGTGTATTTAAAGAAAGTTCCCCCGTATGAATCTGGCCAATCCAGTATTCTGATAATCAGAAAGAACAACATATTTCCAATACCTAAGCCGAATAGAATAGCCTGAACAAAAGAGACTAAAACTTTTTCATTAATACTCTTTTTTTCGGAATTAGAAAGATTATTATATCCCGCAATCAAGCTCGGAAAAACCTTTACCAATACACCAATTAGGATAAAAAATATACCAGCTATTAGGTTTAGGTGATTCATAACTTAAGCTAACGTATGTGATTATATAAAACAAAACCCCACTCTCGGATAAGAGCGGGGTTTTCATGTAAAGTCAACAGGAAAGCCTGTAAGCCGGATTCTGTCGGGGGTAATCATTTATCTGGCGCATTCCACCCGATGGCGTCACGACAAGCGGCATATACCATCTACATGAACTTGCACCCCGCGAGGTTTACACTGCTCCCGACCTTGCGGTACGGGACGGTGAGCTCTTACCTCACCTTTTCACCCTTACTCCAACGCGGAGCGTTGAAAACTCCAAGCACCAAAAATCAAATTCCAATGTTTAATTTACTATTTGGTTATTGGAATTTGTGGCTTGGAATTTCTCAGCGTTCCGCGCTGAAGCGGTTTGTTTTCTGTTGCACTGTCTGTCATCCCGCCATTCCTGACGAGAAGCCTCCCCTTCGCCGGCTGAACCGAATCGGGGAGCGCGGTACTTGTTGGTGTCCGGACTTTCCTCCCGGCACATAATTGTGCCAAGCGATTACCCGGCTTTCCTGTCGTAAAAAGATAAGAGTTTTGTTTGTATGAAATAGGGTATTTGTTATCTCGCGGCGAAATCAGAATCATGCCTTCGCAGGAATGACTCAGGGATTTGGCAAATAAAAAAGGGAAGTGCTCGACTTCCCTTTTTTCATAAACAATGTGCTGATCCGAAAATGGTTCTTATCAGATAGATAATTCTTCCTTAGCGTTGTCAAAGAAAGACTGATCTACTACAATACGCCCGCTGTTCTCATCAATGATGATTTTATTCTTTCTGCGAACTTCGACCTGCGTTTGCGGCGGGAGCGCCATTCCAAGGGCGGCCCCGCGATCCATGGCAACAACAGCCATGCCGTTGTTCAGCCCGTCGCGTAAGCGATTGTAGCTGCGCATGTATCGATCGTCAATTTCTTTTTCAACTTCTTCACGTTTTTTGAGAAGTTGTTTCTCTTCCTCTTCTGTAGACTTGACTACATCATCAAGGCTTTCGCTTTTTTCGTCGTACAGCTTTTGAGCGGCCTCAAGTTCTTCTTTGGCGGTTTCAATTTCCGGGCCAATTTCTTCCTTGCGCTTCTCGATTTCTTTAAGTCGGGATTCCGCATTTTCGATCACCTGCTTCTGAGCTTCGATCTCCTTGGTCAGAGCATCGTATTCGCGGTTATTGCGCACGCTCATCTGCTGATCTTCGTACTTTTGAATCTTTTCTTCAGAGCTTTGCAGGTCAAGCTTAAGATTATCGAACTCGACCGTGAGGTTCTGGTCTTCCTCTTCGAGGTTATTGAGCTTTGCTTCCTTTCGCGCAATGTCCGTCTCCAGATCCAGCACTTCTTCCGGAAGGTCGCCCCGAAGCTGTTTCAGCTCGTCTATGCGACTGTCAATGTATTGGAGGTTGGCTAATTTTTGTAATACTTCGTTCATGGAGTGAGTTTCAGCTTGGTTGAATAGTTTTCGGTTCAGGTTCCGATACATATACCTGCATCGGGTTCGTTACGGTTCGGGTTACAGAAACAGTAAGTTCTTCAAAGGCTTCGGCTAGCTCGTTTTTCAGGGCTTCGGCAACAGGGAATTCACTTTCATAATGGCCGACATCCAGCAACAGGAAATTATCGGCTTCAGTGAAATAATCGTGATATTTGATATCGGCGGTTACAAGAGCCTGGGCACCGGCTGCAAGGGCTTTGTTTTTCAAAAATACGCCGGCGCCGCCACAAACGGCTACGCTTTTAATTCGGTCAACATCACCGGAATATCGTATAGCCTTTACATTCAAGGCTTTCGATACCAGGTGCAAAAATTCGTTTTTGCCGATTCCCTCTTCGGGATATTCCCCTAAAACACCCATTCCAAAATTCTGAGAGGTTGATGCAAGATCAACAACCTGGAAACTTCCCTCTTTCAGCATACCTTCTTTGTTCAGGGCTTTTTTCAGAACAGATACGTTGTGCTGGTCAATGATGGCTTCAAAACATTTCAGTCCGTCTTCGCGGCTGTTCACGTCAAAATGGTGGGCTTCCTCTGCCGAGTGATAATTCAATAACTTAAGTACGGCATCACTGTCTTTGTGAGACGTGATAAGGCGGATTTTTCGGCTTATGGAATAATTCTTATCAAGAAACTTGAGGTTGTCGAGCCCCAGCATATTGGCCAGTACAAAAGATACGCCATCAAGGGCTGCGTCTAAATTAGTATGGGCTACAAGTAATCCAATATCGTTTTTGATGAGCTTGTAGATAATGCGCCCTTGCTCATTGGTAGGGTTAATGCTTCCAATCTTGCTAAAAATAAGCGGGTGATGAGCTACAATAAGTTCACATCCGGTTTCGATGGCTTCTGCAACAACACTGTCGGTTACATCAAGGCAGGTTAGAATGGAAGTTACCTGCGCATTTGGATCTCCTACGAGTAATCCGACGTTATCATAATCCATTTTTACTTTGGGAGGAGCCCACTGATTGAGGAAAGTAGATATTTGCCGGATTCGGGTTGACATGCTATCTATCTCCTTGCACTTTGAAACCCGACGACCTTCTGGACGGATGATGTATGAAAAGTATGAATTTGAATACGTTCAATAAATCAGTAACCATTAATTACGATAACCTTAGAGCTTCCAAAAATAAGGCTTATTGATGAATGATAAAAGCTTATCTTATGGTTAATTACACTGAAGAGCTAAAAAAAGACCATTTTTTGTAATGAGTGAACAGGATATCGCCCAAAACCTTAAATCAATTCAACAAAAAATTGAAAAGGCTGCGAAGGATTCCGGAAGGGATCCCAAAGAAATCACCCTTGTTGCCGTCAGTAAAACCAAGCCTTCAGAAGACATTTTAGAAGCCATTACCGCCGGCCATTTGCAGTTCGGGGAAAACCGAATGAAAGAGCTGGAGGATAAGATGGCTGAAATCGAGCTTCCGGATGTAGTTTGGCATTTCATCGGAAACATTCAGACCAATAAAATCAAATATATTGCAGACCGGGTAAACTGGATTCATTCTGTTGAGAAGGCAAAGTATTTGAAAGAAATTGAGAAAAGAGCCGGAAAAGCCAACAGGGTGGTCAACGCCCTAATTCAGGTAAACATCAGCGGGGAGAATCAAAAAGGTGGATGCGAACCCGGGGACTTAGCAAAAATACTAGAATCGGCTCAGGATTATGATCATGTAAAAATACAGGGTCTGATGGGGATGGCAACTTTTGTTGACGATCCTGAAGATGTTCGTTCTGAGTTTAAGCTGTTAAAAGAATTGTTCGATTCTCACCAGAAGTACAACAAGGGAAGCGTGAATCTGAAGCATCTATCCATGGGGATGACAAACGATATGGAGGTGGCCATTCAGGAAGGGGCAACCATGGTTAGGATAGGCAGCGCGATCTTTGGAGAACGTAACTATAATTAGCTTGATGCGTAGTGATTTTCACCTATATTTGAACTATTACTAACTAAACTTTGAGGGCATTATGTTATTTGGACTACCGTGGTACGCATTAATTCCTATGATCGCAATAATTGGCGGGCTGGTTTATGCATACAAAGAGAAAGAACTGGAAATGGAAGAAAAGCGGATGGGCAGTTCACGCGAGCTGAATGAAATGAGAAAAATCATTCATAACCTGAAATCCAGAGTTGAAAACCTGGAAGCCATTGTGACTGAGGAAGAAAGAAAGTCGTCTGGAGAGCCGGTAAACTCGTTAAGCGACATTGAGATTGATGATGAAGTTGAAGGTCAAAATTCCGATAATACCGGTTCAAAACGGAAAACAAGAGCTTAATAAATGGAGTGATTATGCCTGAAGAAATTATGATTTTATCATTGGTGGCTATTGTTTTTGGCACAAGCCTGACCGCCTTGATTTTGACGGGAATCTACAAGCTGATAATGGCTAAAATTAACCAGGGAAATAAGGATGGTTCAGGAGATATAAATCCTCAGTTTTTTAAGGCATTGGGAGAGTTTAAAAAAAACACGGAACGCCGAATAGCCAACCTTGAAGAAGTGGTTTCGGATATTGAAGAGGAACGATACCTGGTGGATGACAATGAAAAGTCGATGCCGGAAATTGAAATAGAGGAAGAGGAAGTGCGTTCATCATCAAAAAAAGAAAAAGACGATGACGGAAATCTGCGGAACATGTTAAATGAATAAATAGTATTTTTATTAAGCTTTAAGGTCCACGAAAAACATTTGGTTATGAAACTCACTCCTCTTGAAATAAAACAACAAACTTTTGAAAAAGGGCTTCGCGGGTACGATACAGCTGATGTACAGGCTTTTCTTACACTGGTATCGAATGAATTTGAACACCTGATTAACAAAAACAAAGAGCTTGAACAACAAATCGACAAGCTTACGGAAAGGGTGAAGCATTACGAGCGTGTGGAAGATGCTCTTCACGAAACCTTGCAAACCGCCAAAGAGTCGATGGAGCAAAAGGTGTCAGGTGCCAAGCAGGAAGCGAAGAACACCCTGGAAAAAGCCGAGATGGAAGCTGATGCCATCATCAAAGAGGCCAACCACAACCGCCAGCAAATTCGCCAAAGTATATTAAGGCTGCTGGATCGTCGCGAAGAAATTATCAATGGTATAACCTCTTATCTCGAAAACGCTAAGAAGTCGGTGGAACAGTTCAGTAAAGATGAAATGGAAGTGTTTCAGCTGCCCAAAGAAGAGCGGTTAGAAGAATCACTGGAAAACCCAACCCGGCCCACCAAGTTTATGCTTGATGAAGAAAATGAATCAAACAGCTTGGATGCTGCCCAAAACGGGGGCGAAGATGAGGACGAAGAAGATCACGCATTCCCTCCCGGCAGCGACCGGCTGGACGATATTCTTGATGAAATAGATTAGTGGTTGTCGTATTTTTGCACTTCTGTATTTAATCAACAGCACCTTCTAATTACACTTTATGAAATACGATACGGTTGAGGAATTTCGCAAGAAAAGAGACGAAGCAGTACAGTTTATCAAGGGAGAAACAGAATTCCAGCCGGAGTATTTACTCATTTTGGGAACCGGCTTGGGCCAACTTGCCGATGAAATAGATGCCGAGCATGTAATCAGTTATGCAGATATCCCCCACTATCCCGTTTCTACTGTAGAAAGCCATGCCGGTAAGCTGATCTTTGGACGCCTGGGTGGAAAAGATGTGGTAGCTATGCAGGGGCGTTTTCACTACTACGAGGGATATACCATGCAGCAGATCGCTTTTCCTGTACGGGTAGCTAAAGCTCTCGGCGCACAATCACTATTTGTTAGCAATGCCTGCGGCGGACTGAATCCTAATTTCAGCCGCGGAGATATCATGCTGATAAATGACCATATCAACTTTTTGGGTGACAACCCATTGATTGGGCCTAATGATGACGAACTTGGTCCGCGATTCCCGGATATGAGCGAGCCTTACACCGAACGCCTACTTGAACTGGCAGAAAATGTGGCTCTTGAAAACTCTATAAAGATGCACCAGGGAGTGTACCTTGCGGTAACCGGGCCTATGCTGGAGACGAAAGCCGAATACCGGTATATGCGTCAGCTTGGTGCTGATGTGGTAGGGATGAGTACAGTGCCCGAAGTAATCTCAGCTATTCATATGGGAATGGATGTGCTTGGTATTTCAGTAATTACTGATGAGTGTTTTCCTGATGCCTTAGAGCCTGTGGATATTGAAGATGTGCTTGCTGCAGCAGCCATGGCTGAGCCTAAAATGACCCAGGTAATTATTAATGTTTTGGAGCGGTTATAACAACTTTTTATCCACAAAAAGCGTTACTTTTCCACAAAGTATTGCATTACTACCTACAATTCCTTTTTTATAATAAACAGCAACCAACAGCCTGCCTATATGCACCAGCATTTTGATGGATTCGATGACGAACAGTGGGACGAATTCAAGTGGGAAGCTCACTTAAACGAAGTAGAGAAAAAGAGCGAACAGCTGCGCAAGTTTATCGCTTCTGACCCCAAAGGAAATATACCAAGATGGCTGACCCTGCTTAAAGAAAGCCAGAATGAAGACGATGCCTTCGAAGCTTATGTAGAAGAAGAGCTGCTCATGGACGAAGCATACTTCCCGGAGGATGAAGACGACTGGGACGACGAAGATGACGATTGGGATGATGAAGATTTCCTGTTTGGGCTGAATGAAGATGGCTTCATGGATCAGACAGACGAAGACTTTGACGACTTTGATGAAGGTGAAGAATGGAAAAGTCTGAGCGACCAATACGCGCATACCGATTACGGCTCACTCGAAGACCTGGATGCTTTTTATGAGGCCAAAGAGTTTGCCGTTGATATCCTGAAGTGGGCAGAAACAGTACCGGTAAAACAACAGTCTGAAGATTTTCAGGAATTTGTAGATGAAAGCCTGAAGATCGGCGCCAAGCTTGCCGGCGGACATTCTTTTGGGTTTGAACCGGAATACATTGGGGCCAATATCGCATACTCCAAGAAGGCGCTGGCCAGTGCGAATCATGCCCTTGAATTATTACAGTCTCTTAAAAAGAAATCACTCTTCTTGAAAAAAGAGTACCTGGAATTTCATTCCGTATTGTTTGAACTGAGAAATGACATCGGAATCTATATTCAGGAGCTGCGCGACCAATTTCGCCTCGGGTTAGAGTAGGAAAGTGTTTAGGTTTTAACGTGCGAATGTTGGAGAAAATGTTAGCACGTTAACACCTAATCACGTAAACACTTTACTCCCAAATTCCCACCTCTTTATTTCCGTCTGAATCGGTTGCCGCGCGGAACATAGACCCTGTATTCGTTTTCATGGAGAAATTCCCATATTTGTCAACGGCAATGAAGCCGGCATCACCGGGTTCAAGCACATCATCTACCAGGTAATCCATAGATTGTTGTAATGTGGCATTTTTAAATTCCATATATGCCGCCAATGTATGTGCTGAAACGTTCAGCATAATTTTCTCTCCCCAACCGGTAGCAGAAACGGCAACAAGGTCATTTGCATAGGTTCCGGACCCGATGATAGGAACATCACCTACGCGCCCGTACTTTTTATTGGTCATTCCACCGGTAGAAGTTGCTGCGGCAAGTTTGCCGTTTTTGTCAAGGGCAACAGCACCGACGGTTCCGTATTTCCAGGCTTTTTGTTGGTTGGTTTCAATCAGGTTGGATTCTTGCTCGGCGGCTTGGGCTCTTTTCAGAGACTGGAGACGGCGCTCGGTGTAGAAATACTCGGGGTCTACACGTTCCACATCAGTTTGGTCGGCAAAGGTCTCTGCCCCATCAGCAGAAAAGAACACGTGTTTGGATTCGGTCATTACTTTACGCGCTAATGAAACCGGATTCTTGACGGTGGTTACTCCCGTTATAGCTCCGGCATTCAGCGTTGTACCGTCCATGATGGCGGCATCTAACTCATTTTTTCCTTCCGAGGTGAAAACGGCCCCTTTTCCGGCGTTATACAGCTCGTTGTCTTCCAGATAATTAACGGTTTTTTCAATGGCATCGAGGGCCGAGCCGCCGTTTTCTAAAATTTCGGCACCGATGTTCAGGGCTTCCTCCAAAGATTCCATATAAGCCTGTTTACGATCTTCAGGCATGTCTTTGGAAACATATCCCGCACCACCATGCAGGGCAATGGACCATTCTTTTTGATCAGGTTGGGGGGCATCGGAATTCTGAGGTTGTGTGCAGCTTGCAAACACAAGTATTGAAAGAAGAGCAAAGAAAATGTTTTTCATAACGGGTAGTTAGTTAGATTTAGGAGGGATTATAACTCACAAATCCTCCATTTTAAAGTGCCGATTATTTCATTTACCTATTTTAGCAGTTCCCGAAAGGCAGATGACGGACGTTGGCCGAGAAAAACGGGGTGTTCATCGAAAAAATTTAAATGCGGTCACAAACCTGCATTTCTTTGGTGTGCAATATTAATTAATCACTGAATTATGAAAAAGACGATAACTAAAGCTTTATTGCTTTCATTATTGGTGGTGAGTCTTTCAGGTTGTTTTCTGAAATCGGTTCACCCCTTATTTACAGCTGAAGAAGCAATACTGCTTGAAGGACTGGACGGAACCTTTGAAAATGGAGATCAGCGGTGGACATTCGCGTCTGACAATAACCCGAAAATGCTTGCGGAGTTGATTCGGAAATATCCCGATGAAGACATAAGTTTTGATCCCGGGGAAGAAGACTCACTAAAAATGAACGCATACCTGATTTTATTTGAGGAGACTGATGAACCCAATACTGCACCGGTACTATTTTTAGGAAAGGTGGGCAAGTTGAATGGTCAACATTATCTTAATCTGAAGCTTCTTGATATTGATTTAGGAATGTCCGCTTCACCCGTTATTACTCACAGGTTTAACATTAATACTTTTTCGAGGATTGATGTGCAGGGCGACAAACTGGTGCTGGAGCATCTTGAAAGCAGCTGGATCAAAGATCAAATACTGAACAATCGTGTTCGGATTAAGCACGAGGTGGTAAAATCTGATTATGATGATTCTACGGAGATATTAATCACAGCTTCCACCCCCGAACTGCAACAGTTTGTAGAGAAATATGGCGAAGAAGAAGAGGCTTATCAGGAGGCTTTAACCCTGAAAAGAGTGCCGTATGCGGTTCAGTAAATTTTTAAATATAAAACTGCTCATGTACCTGGTGTTCTGGGCAGTTTCTTTTTATGGCGGGTTGGAAGTATTCAGCCGAACTGGCGACATCCGAACTATCGATGTTATTTATACTTTTCTGTTTCATTTACCTCTGATTTTTATAGTATCTGTTCACTCCTTTCATCTGCTTCCTAATTACCTGGCCAAATCAAACTTTTGGGCTTACGGAATAACTCTGTTTTGCTTGTTGGGGGCCGCTTTTCCGATATATAACTTTTCGTTCTTGATTCTGGCTGACTGGTTATTTCCGGGCTACTATCTGGTTGGTATTTACGAACCTCTTGAGGTAATAGGTTTTGGGATCCTTTACCTGGTTTTGAGCTCTTCGCTGGAATTCGGGCGCAGTTGGTTTGAGTCATTAAGAGCCAGGGGTAAGATTACCGAACTGGAATCCGAGAAACGGGTATCAGAATTGAAAGCCCTGAGGGCCCAGGTAAATCCGCACTTTTTATTTAACTCGCTGAATACGATTTACAGCGAAGCCCTCAAAAAAAGTGATAAAGCACCAGCACTGATTCTGAAATTATCGGATATGCTACGCTATGTGGTTGATAAGATGGATCAGGAACAGGTTTTACTGGAAGAAGAGATAGAATACCTCACTCACTTTGTAGGGTTACATAAAGAGCGGTTGAATGAGCCCGAAAAAGTTCATTTTAGCACAGAGGGGGATTTTTCAGGGAAGCTAATTGCCCCGCTATTGTTAATTATCTTCATTGAAAACTGTTTCAAGCATGCAGACCTGACCGAGGAGAAAGCTCTGATATCCATACAGATAAAACAGGAAGCAGAGGAATTAGTTCTGCACTGTAAAAACACCGTATATGAAGAGGGAAATAAGGAGAAAAAGACCACGGGAACCGGCCTTCAAAATGCCAAAAAAAGATTAGACCTGGCGTACAATGGAAGTTACAGCCTGGACATCAACCAACAGGAAAACCTGTATGAACTTACACTTAAACTGGGGACAGCATGATGCGTTGTGTGATAATTGATGATGAACCGGCGGCTCGATCCGTTTTGGAACAATACATTGCCGACACACCTGAACTGGAACTGACAGCGTCGTTTAAAAATGCTTTAGAGGCCAGAATAGTGGTAAAAGAAAAGGAAGTTGACTTGTTGTTTTTGGACGTCAATATGCCGCGATTGTCCGGCATCGAATTTCTTAAAACGCTGAATAACGCACCACAGGTTATTCTCACCACTGCTTACTCAGAATATGCTCTGGAAGGGTATGAATTGGATGTGGTGGATTATCTGCTAAAACCGTTTTCATTTGAGCGGTTTTTGAAAGCGATAGATAAAGCGTGGGGTAAACAAGAGGCAGGTGAACCAACAGAACAGGTGGTAACAATCAAAGCAGACGGAAAGCTATACAGAATTGGAGTAAGCGAAATAATGTTCGCTGAAAGCAAGGGCGACTACATCACGGTTTATACCAAAGAGAGAAGACTCACCTTTAATCAGACCTTAAAGGATTTTTGTAACCAGCTTCCGGAGCCCATGTTTAGCCGGGTTCATAAATCCTATATCGTTTCACTTTCCAGCATTGAGTATCTCGAAGGAAATCTTATCAAACTTGGAGAGCATTCTATACCGGTGGGGAAGGCGTACAAAGAGGCGTTTATGGGAAAGTACACCTCCTGATTAATAAAAGGAAAGGCGGCCTCAGCAAAGACCGCCCCTCTATACGTAACTAAAAAGTTGTCGTGTTTAAGCTTCCACAGGTTCAGATTCTACAACCTGTACGTTTAGCTGTAGCTTTACTTCATCTGCTACAACAACACTTCCGGCTTCTGTAACGGCATTCCATTTCAATCCGAATTCCTTCCGGTTGATAGAGCCATTAATTTCAAACCCGGCTTTGGTTTGTCCATATGGATCGTCCACAGTTCCTCCATGTTCCACATTCAGAGAAACTTCTTTGGTAATGTCACGGATCGTCAAATTTCCGGTAAGCTCATAAGTGTTATTACCAGTGTTTGTGAATGATGTTGATTCAAAAGTCATCTTTGGGAATTCTTCAGCATTAAAAAAGTCATCAGACTTCAGGTGGTTATCTCTGTCTGCGTTATTGGTTGTAATACTGTCGGTGTCTGCTTCAAAGGTAACAGAAGCATTTTCAAATGAATCATCTTCTGTCTCTAAGGAGCCATTGAAACTCTTGAAGTTTCCGGTAACGGTCGAAATAACCAGGTGCTTCACTTTAAACTGTATCTCTGAATGAGTAGGGTCAATATTCCAGGTTGCCATAATAGTATAATTTAGATTAGTATTAAATAGTTTAATGTTGAACTAAATGTATGCACAGATAACTCAACCCAACAATAGAAAGTTCCTATCGCCCTGATTTTATTCCGGGGAGCTGAATGAAAAGTATCGAGGTCGGGTTAATTCATTGCCCCTGAAGCGGTGAAGAACCCTTTTTTTTAATATAGAATTACAGAATAAACAAGTGCCTCTGTTTACCTTAAACATGCTTTCAAAACTGAACTCAGCAATAATTTACTACATCAAACAAATGAAAAAGAAACTTACGTGTCTGTTACTATTGGCAGGTTTTATATATCCCGGACCTGCAACGGCACAGGATTCAACTTCTACTATTAATGTATTCCTGGATTGCCGAAGAACGTGTGATGAGAGTTTTGTTCGGGATGAAATTCAGTTCGTGAATTATGTACGTACCAACGAAGATGCGGATGTACATGTGCTAATCACCCGCCAGGAAACCGGAAGTGAGGGACAGGAATACACGCTGGAGTTTATCGGTGAAAATGACTTCTCGGGAATTAACGACGTGATGATCTTTTACTCACCGGAATCTGATACCGAAGATGAAAGAAGGAATGGGTTAAATCAGTATATAAAACTGGGGCTGTTTTCCTACTTAAAAGAGAGGCCGGTAGCACAACGATTGATCATCGATTTTGACGGCGCAAACCAAAGCAGTCAACAAGAGCGAAAAGATAATTGGGATTATTGGGTATTTGATATAAATGCCGATACGGACCTGGAAGGGGAGAAATCCGAAAGTGAGTTCTCTCTGAATGGGCGACTTAGCGCAGAGCGCATTACCCCCGAGTGGAAGTTTGAGATTGAGGTACAGCAGTACTACGAAAAGCAGACCTTTGAAGATGACGGAGAAACGGATACTTTTACCACAGAAAGCAGAGATGCTGAAGCTCTTTTGGTTAAGAGCCTTGGCGATCATTGGTCGGCCGGCATTTCTTCAGAGGCACGCCATTCAACAAGAAGTAATTATGATTTATTGCTGGAAGCAAGTCCGGCTGTAGAGTACAGTGTGTTCCCCTACAGCGAATTCACAAAAAGGGAAATCACCTTTTTATATCGTTTTACCGGTGGCTATTATGATTATAATGAAGTGACCGTGTATGGAAAAAACTCTGAGAAATTATTGCAACAGCAGCTAAGCACCCAAATCAGGTTTACACAGCCATGGGGAGAATTTGAAGCTCAAGTGGTTGGTTCCGCTTTTCTTCATGATTTCACAAAAAACAGAATCGGAACTGATTTACAGCTTGACTTCCGGATTTTTCGGGGCTTGTCGGTTTATTTCAGAGGGGAGTATGACTGGATTAACAACCAGTTATCCATCCCGGCCGGAGGCATTACCGAGCAAGAGCAGTTACTAAACCTGAGAGAACGGGCTACATCTTACTCCTATGAACTGAGCTTTGGTCTGGAACTCAGCTTTGGTTCAATCTACAACAACGTAGTGAATCCGAGGTTATAAAAGCTGTTTGAACAAGGAAAGTGCGGACTAACTTTGATTTAGAATGCCTTGGTTAAAGGTAAGTTCAAAAACAGTGCCTTTATTTTTGGATGAGAAAGAATAGGTTTCCGCAATTTGATCGGACAACATATCAATCAGAGATAAACCAAGCGATTCGCTGCCAGAGGCCTGAAAACCTTTAGGTAAACCCACGCCGTCATCTGAAATTTTTAGGTGTGGGTTCGATTCCCCGGGACTGGGATTCAGCTCAAGCACAATGCGTCCTTCTTCTCTGTCTTTAAATGCATGCTTGAAAATATTTGTAAGTACTTCGTTAACAACCAACGAACAAGCTAGCGCATGATCTACGGAAATATGGAGAGGCTCGCACCGGAAAATTAAATCAACCTTTGCTTGGGTTTGAAGAGTTTTTTTGATGTTGGTGGCCAATAGCTTAATTCGGTCACTAAAATCCAGTTCAGCATAATTTTCAGATTGATATAGCTGTTCATGAATACTGGCCATAGTGTGAATACGAGCAATGCTGTCAATCAACCGGTTTAATACGGCTTCATTTTGTTCATCCGAAGCCTGAAGCTCAAGCATGGTTGTAAGTACAGACAAGTTATTCTTAATGCGGTGATGTATCTCAGCCAGCAGTGTTTCTTTCTTTTTAAGGGATTCTACAATCTGTTCATGCTTAACATGCCGTTCTGTAACATCACGGGAGTTTACAACATAGCCCTGCACTGCAGGGTCGTCGCATAAGTTGGTAGCCGTTGCCTCCAGCCAACGCCATTCCTCATTGGCGTTAAGAAACCGAAAAGGTTCAATCCGGATGCTTTCATTGACCCCCAAAGAATTATACAGGCTATAAATTCGGTCTTTGTCATCTTCGTGAATCAGGTCAAACGCGTTCTTACCTATAAAAAAGGCGGGTGGTAGATTCAGGACATTGTTGGAGGCCGGGCTCACATATTTGTAATTCGCATCTTCATCAAAGATGGCAATCATATCCATCCCGTGTTGCACCAGCGCTTTAAACCTTCTCTCGTTCAATTCAAGGTCTTCTTCAGCTTTTCTGCGATCCGTTACATTCTGGCTGATACCGTAAAAGCGAATGCATTGTCCGTTAACGTATTCGGGTTCTCCGGTAGCTCTGATCCATCGTTCATCGCCCTTACCGCTTATAATTTTTAGTTCAAGGTCGAATGGGACCTGGTGTTCAATAGCATCATATGCAGCTTTTGCGAAGTTGTCCCTGTGAAAGCCCTCTTTAAACAACTGGATCGTACTTTCCACATCGGGTTTGTAATCTGATTCAAACCCATGAACCTGTTTGGTTATGTCGGACCAGTGCAGCTCATGGTTAATCATGTCATATTCCCAGGTGCCAATATGTGCCAGTTGATAAGCCTTATCGAGTAATCTTTCATTTTCTTCTATGCTTTTGGCAGAAAGCATTCGTTCTATTTTTGATGTAATAAGCGTTCCAATGGTGTCTATCAATGACGATTCCTGTTTGTTGAAATCGACATTGTTCTTTTTCACAGACAATCGAAATTCAGAAAGATTAATGTCGGAACTGAATGTATGACTGAGCCCTGATTTGGGGTCATCCCCCGACTGATAAGAAGCATTGTTAAAGGAAAGTTGTACAGCAACCTGGTCGGTTTCATCCCAGGTATCGGGTATCAGGTTTGTAGCCTTATGAAGCAGGTCGGGGATGGAAAGGTGGTGTTCATCAAGTTTACTGATTTGATGAATCAAGTCTAAATAAAGAGAAACTATGGTATTTTCAGAGCTTGGTGATTCCAAATTGAGGTTTGCCATTTTCTTGTAAGTCAGTTCTATAGCCTCACATGTCCGTAAAAACCGGGCGGTTAGAAGCTACTATGTGAACCTAAATCTGTAAACAAGCATGCATAAGGTACATATTTCGAGGGAATATTTATAGTAAGGCGTTTCAAGGGTAGAATAAAAAAGCCGAAAGCTATGACGCTATCGGCTTAAAAGTACGCCCGGAAGAAAGCACAATTGTTCACTCTTTTGCCTTTAAATGCACTTTATTGAGCACTAAAGACAGTTTCTGAATTTTGTTTGAGTGGGCTAAGAGAAGGCAAATGAAAGTTTTGTTTGCCGTTTTTTTGCTTCAGAAATCAAGTTGTTCTAAGGTATAATCAGAACCGGAGGTCCTGTCAGGAATTCGCAACCGCGTGGCTGGGAACGAGGTTAAGCGAGAAGAGTATTTAGGGTTAAGATTTCAATTCATTACGGAGTTTAATAAGATTATCAATAAATAAGCTTGCTCTATCAAGATATTCATTAGCATTCTGAATTGTTTCTTCTCTGATTTGAACTTCCTCTTCCATTACACCCCACCTTTCATGTATGTGCTTGGCGACAGATAAGCTCCTTGCATGTCCTACACCATTCAATAGAAACTCTGCTTCAGGCATCAATTCATTTGATTCAAGTAGTATTGATTCCAATCTATCAAGCATCAATAAAAAAGTAACTCTATCAAATTGAGGAGGTTCTTCACGGTCTTCAACTTCTGCTATAATATTCCTAATACCTAATTCTACTGCAGGCGCTACTGCAAATAGGAGTTTCGCCATTGGTTCAGCTGTTGAATGTGCTAAAATCCTTTCTTTTAATTGCTCTAAATTTTCCATAAATGTTTAATTATTTTGCTTATAAATTGCTATTAACGCCCGTTACTTTCCGATATCTTGTCCGAAAACTTATTTCAGAAAATATACCTCAATGCTTCTCGCCCTCAGAACTATAATTCCGAACTAATTCATCGTAAACCATCTTCCCAAGCTTTGAATTTTCTTCTCCCAGAAGCTTTAAAAGTTTTTTTATAGATGAATATCCTGCTTTAGTTAGAATAAGATCATTGATAGTAGAGCGAACGCCAATTTTATTCCTAATTTTATTTATAGGCAAAGGAACTGATATACCTGGACTAAAATTTAGTACATCAAAACTTAAATCAAGAGTACCAAATTTATCTGGGCTATACTTGGCTTCAATATGTTTTTGAATTGACTTCAAAGTTTTTGTGTGTTTTGATATTTCTTTTGTGTCCTCATGATCTATAGCTTCCTGAAACTTTTTTAGCCAATACCTCAGGTCTTCATATTCCTTTCTTAGTTGTAAGGCAACAATAAATAAATCTTCAAAGCTATTTGATTCCTCAATGATTACTGAGATAAGTGGAGGGAGTGAGAACTTAGCTTGAATCGCCTCTGAATTCTCATTATCGAAGTATAGTAACTTGGTTTGATTTGTTGATATGAAACTTAGTGTTTCAGTATAGGCGTCTCTTTTAGCTATCGGAGATTGTTTAAAAGCATAACCACGAAGCGGATGGGGTAAATAGAATGTTTCATATACATGGCCTCTGGCCAGCATACCGGCACCTCCCCAAATAAGTTGTGACATGAACTGATCAACATTTTTGTTGTTCTTTACCCATTCCTGTTCATTTTGTTGCTGTATCTTTCGAATACTTGAAGTGATACAGAGTTGATCAACAATCGCTTTTCTTACCTCTTTAAGCTTTTCTTCTTGAAAGTCGTGAACCTTAATTAACCCATCCGATTGGATTCTTTTTAATGAGCTACTTTCATCCCAAACATTAATAAATTTGCTATCTGTGATAATGATTTCGCGCAGCACTAAATTTTGTAGAAAGCTAAAAAGTGCCTGAAGCTGTATAAGGCCTAAAGAGATCTCTTCAAAAGTATGGGTATCATTTTTTTGATCTATTACTAACTTACCTGTCTTATCACTTGAAAGGCCTGATTGCCCTAATAGGGAGATTTCTTGTAAAGTCCAGTTGTCTAGTAATATTTGATTTGGCATGAACTAACTATTATGGTTTGTATGCTACATATAATTTATAAATTCATGTTCTAAATGTAGCAGGATTATAGTTAGTAAAAAAAGTACTAACCTCTTCACTTTATAGTTGTATTTAACCCGCCTTTTTTAGTTCTTAACTGCAAAACGGGTGGAACTTCGACCCCTTTTGCAGTTAGAAACTAAAATATATGAGTGATACTCACTACGAATATTTAGACGCTTATCTGGATGAAATGAGAAGCCGGGGGCGGTTTACCTTTACTTCTAATGAAGTAATTGAAAAATTTCATCTCACTGAAAATGCGTTTAAAAAAACAATACAGCGGTTACTACAAAAAAACCGAGTGGCCAGACTGCGAAATGAATTCTACCTAATCATCCCTCCGGAATACGCATCCCGCCAAACTCTTCCATTAGGCTATTTCATCGATGACCTGATGAAATTCCTGGAACGCGATTATTATGTGGGCCTCCTAACCGCAGCAATGTATCACGGAGCTGCTCATCAGCAGCCACAAACACAATTCGTGATCTCTGAGCCTCCTTATTTAAGACCGATCAAAAACAGGCAGCAATCTATTGTCTTTTGCTTGAAAAAAGGTTGGAATGCTGATTTTGTAACTCAGCAAAAAACGGATGCCGGGTACATCAACTTTTCAAGTCCGGCATTAACGGCTCTTGATTTAGTCTCTTACTCAGACCGTATAGGGGGCATAACCCGGGCTACCACGGTTTTGGCCGAATTAGTCATTGAGCTGGAATCAGACACACTGGCAAAAACCGCAGAGGATTTCCCTCAAACCACAACCCTTCAACGCTTAGGTTATTTATTCGATGAGGTTCTTCAGGAAACCACACTGGCTGATGACATATATAGTGTATTAGACAACCGGAATTACTACCCAGCTCTGCTGAATCCCAAAACAGACAGCGAAAACCAAAAAGCACCAAACCGTTGGAAAATAATACCAAATATGACTGTAGAGGTTGACGAACTATGATCCCTAAAGCGTATATAGATGCATGGCGGTCCATAGCTCCCTGGACTGAATCTTCACAGGTTGAACAGGATTTGGTTATTTCCAGAGCCGTTGTAGAGATATTTTCCAATGATTTTTTGAAGGAAAACCTCGCTTTCCGAGGAGGAACAGCTCTCCATAAATTATTTTTGAGTCCACAGGCAAGGTATTCTGAAGATATTGATTTGGTACAACTACATTCTGGTCCAGCCAAACCCATGCTTGAAGCTATTCGGGATCAGTTAATATTCCTGGGCGGGAAAGATGACCGGCAAGTAAAACTGAATGAACATAATTGCACAGTGTATTATCAATTTGACACGGAAGTAAGTCCTCCGCTAATTATGAGGGTCAAAATTGAAATCAATACGCGAGAGCACTTTAATGTGTTGGGATTACAGAAAGAAACGTTTTCAGTGGATAATCCTTGGTATCAGGGAAATGCAGAAGTAACGACGTACCAAGCGGAAGAGCTTTTAGGTACTAAGCTCAGAGCATTATACCAGCGAAAGAAGGGGCGAGATTTATTTGATCTATATTATGCCTTTGAGAACCTTGATCTGGACATCGGTAAAATCATTGAGTGCTTTCATGCCTACATGGATCAGGAAGAGAACAAAGCCCCTACAGCCCGTGAATTCGAGCTCAATCTTGAAGAGAAGATGAAGGATAATGAGTTTGTCGGAGATATTATGGCTTTACTAAGACCTGGAATTGAGTATGATCAAGAAGAAGCATATGAAAACATTAGTTCTAAATTGATCCAGAAACTATAATACAGCTAAGAAATTTAACCATATTTCTTTTATGCGTCAGGTTAAACTCATGTACAATTATTTCATTATAATTCGTTTTTATATATTACAAACAACATCCAAATTTTTATAGCAAAGTGACAAAAATTTCAACCGCCATAGAAAAGGAAACTGGCCTGTATACACTACAGGAAGCGGCTTGGTATGCCCGTTTACCACAAGCTACTTTGAGGGCATGGTTTTCTGCTAATAATGGAAAAAAGGGAGTTTTAGCAGAGGGAGAATTTATTGAAGATGGATCATTTATCTCTTTTATAGATTTCATACAGACACTTGCTATTCGAGCTATTCGTGTAGAAAAGAAAATACCTTTACAGAGAATCCGTGATGCAGTTAAAAAAGCAGAGGATACTTATGGCTTAGCTTATCCATTTGCTCGAAAGCATACTACCTATTTATCTGGAAAAGATCTTTTTATTCAACTCGAAAGTATGGATGACTTGATTCAAGTCTCTGGTAAAAATCCAGATCAAGTAACTTCAAAAAAAATTATTGAATTCTATCTTGAAGAAGTTTCTTTTGATCCAGAAACAGGCTTGGCAAAACTATATAAACCATACGAAAACATAAAAATGAACCCATCAATTGGGTTTGGACAACCTATCGTTGAAACCTGTAATGTGCCAGCAGTTGTATTATGGGAATCAGTTAGAAATGAAGGGAGTTTTGAAAAGGTGGCTGAGCTATATGGAATAGATCTTGAAGATGTTAAAACCGCTTTTTCATATTGTGATTCGTTAACACCAGCTGCATGAAAGTCCTGGTGGATGAAAATATCGGTAAACCACTAATAAAAGCTCTTTCCGATATACTCCAATTTCATTCATCCAAACCATTCTTTAAGAGTTTGTTAAAGTATTTTGAGGAGGGAACACTTGACCCGCATTGGATTAAAGAAATTTCTTCAGATGGATGGATAGTAATAACTGCTGATAGGGGACGAAAATCAGGTGGAAATAAATTACCTATACTTTGCAAGCAACACAGGGTGACACATATTTTAATAAGTGGTAAGCTCCACAATAGTCCACAATTCGAGAAGATAAAAGCAATTATTAATTGCTGGGATGATATTGTTCAAGCTTCAAAAACCCCAAAAGGAACCCGTTTTGCTCTTCGATACACATCTTCAAAGAGTTATAAACTTGAAAAGCGCTAATTAATCAACCATGCCAAAATCACTCGAATTCTGGGCAATAGTCATATCCATCCTTGCGATAGGTATATCCATTTTTACATGGTTTAGATCTCATAAAATTGATCGCGCCCGTAGAAATGATGAGGAAAGAGATCAAAATAGTGCGGATATAAGGGCGCATCTTGAACGAGATCCCGGTAAATTAGTGGTAGAAAATATTGGGAATTCAGAAGCACGCAATATCTCTATTCGAGTTGATAATAATCCTTTAGTGGATGCACCTGGCATTCAAGTTCCCGATGGAAGAGATTATTTAATAGGACCACATAGCCATATATCATTTAGAGTGAGTTTAAACTTCCAAATACCAGTTCCGCAATTCATTGAAATAAATTGGGATGATGATGACTCAACCGGCAAAACCTACCGAAACTCTTTAAGCTATTAGATTAAAGTCTCCAGGCCTTTCTAAATAGACTGTAATAACTACCCATACTTTTTCAGAAATAACCTTGCTTTTCTTATTAAATACAGTAAGCTTTACTGCATAATATCGATAGTTGATATAAGCTTACTGTTATGACCACATTATCATACTACTTAAAAAAGCGGAAGAACAAGACTGAACACCCTTTATATCTCAGAGTTACCTATGACCGGGAATCCAGATATATTCGTCTGGATATAGACCTGGAGGAGGGGCATTGGAATGCAGAGAAACAGGTAGTACGTAAGTCTCACCCGCGCTACGAAAAGATTAATAGATACCTGAGGGTCAAGAAGCTGGATTCAGATACTCTGATTCTGGAGCTAAAGCAATTTAAGCCAGAGGCAACCATTGAAGTGATGCAAAAGGTCGTTGAAACGGGGTCATTGGATGGGGTTAAAAAAACGGGTAGAGTTGATTTTCTAAGCTTTGCTGAAGAACTAAGAACCGGCTTTAAGGATCAAGGTTCTTTGCAGAGATATAAGAACTACGGAACCGTACTTAATAAACTCAAGGATTATTGGCCAAAGAAGAAGCTCTATTTCACTGATATAGATGTGCAGTTCCTGCGACGGTTTGAGACTCATCTTATCTCAAAGTATGGGAATGCAGTAAATACAGTCGGAAACAACATGAAGAAAATTAAACGGGTGTTTAATGTTGCCATTAATGAAGGCAAGATTCTGGCTGATATATATCCATTTCGGATATATAAAATCCCAAGTGAGCCAGTGACAAAATCAAAGCTTTCTCAAAAAGAAATAAGTGCCATTGAAGGTCTGGATCTTAAACCAGGTACTCGAATATTCGATTCCCAAAATATATTTCTATTTGCCTATTACTGCCGGGGTATGCGCTTTGGAGATGCGGTAACACTAAAGTGGAGTTCAATAAAAGATGGTTATCTGGACTATGAAATGAGGAAAACAGGTAAGCGCATGTATTTAAAACTTACCGACCAGGCGCTACGGATACTGAGCCATTACAAAGGCTCAAAGACCCCAGACGCAAAGCACTTTGTATTCCCTTTATTAGATAATCGTAAAGAGTACACCGATGAAAACTTCCTTTCGGCACAGATATCATCTAAGACTACAATAGTAAATAAATACCTCAAAGAAATTAAAAGTCAGGCTAATATAAATGAGAATATCACAACTCATATTGCCCGGCACTCCTTTGCCCAGCTAGCAAATAAGAAAAATGTAAGGTTATTGGAGATTAAAGAAATGCTTGGACACTCCAGCGTAGAAACAACCACGAAATACCTGAAGTCTCTTGGTAATGACCATTTAGATAAAACGGTAGAGAACCTTTTTAACTAACACATTTCAAAATAATTAATATGAAAGAGACCCCAAATAAAAGCCAAACAGATAGATTCAACCCGTACTTGATCAGAGATATAATTTATGGATATGGGGACATTAAAGGTGAAGATGGAGATACAATGTATGAAGCCTACAAAAGGGGGTATCAGATGCTCTATAACGATTTACAAAGAACTAAGGCAGAAGAAAGTCCATCGAGTTTTCATGTTATTCTTGAAAAGGCGGCAACTAACATTTATAACTTGAGGCAAAGGTCGGCAGCCAAGTGCATGCAGATAGAAATATTTTCCAAAAACTTTCTAGAAATGATATACGAAGAGGCTCATAAAGCTGATTCCGCTGCGAGAGATTTTCTAACCTTTGCTTACGATGAATGGAAAAGTGCCCTGGAGAATTACCGACTTCGTGAAGGAATTGAGCTGATCAGATCACAATATTATTTCATGCAGTGCCTTCTGCCAAAAGACTTAGAGATAGAAATATTTGGTGACATTAAATCAGTTGTACTCGATGGTTTAAATATAATTGAGAATAAAATTGTCGAAGCCGCTGAAAAGCATAAAGTCTATGAAGGTCTAAATAATGCTCATAGCTATGCTCTCACTAAAGGGCATCTTATCCCATTTGAAGAATTTAGAACTACAGCAAGTAATTTCAGTAAGGAATTGAGATGGTGTGGCCCTAATAACGAATCTATAAGAGGTTTAATTAATTACGGACATTCATTTAAAACAGCGTGTAAGATTAAATTCATCAATTTAACTGGGGAGAAGGGTAAAGGTAGCAAAGAGGCTTACTATCTCATCTATGACGAACTAAAAGAACTGGGAATTGATCCTGACGAAAGCGGATACTTGCCTGATACTCCCAAAAACATGCTTGACCGGTGTAATCGGTACCAAAAAAATCGAATGGAAGAACTGAAGCAAATAACAAGAATCTCATCTCGATAACCAAGAGAATGTTCTTTGCTTCATTTTATAACTTCGTAATGAACATTAAATCACATTATATAAAACACGTTCGTTATGAAGAATTCTATAACTATCCAATTGGATGAAGACACCCTCAGAGAGATTACTTCAGCTGTAAAAGAGGCCGTTAAAGAGCAACTCCCCATCCTCGCAGACTTTAAAAAAGATTGGCTTACTACAGATGAGGTTATGGAAATGATGAATGTTTCCAGAAGAACCGTTCAGAACTATAGAGACGAAGGTAAAATACCGTATACAAAAGAGGGCCGAAAAATCTTATACCCCAGAAAAGGAATCGAGGAATTCCTGAAAGACAATATGATAAAAGCCTACCGGTAAAATCGTATGGGTAATCTTTCGAAAGCATTAGATCTGATTGAAAAAAACTTCAAGCTTATTCCTTTGCATACGCCTACTCAAAAGGGCCAATGCTCATGTGGGAACCAGTGTGAAAGCCAGGGAAAACATCCCCGTATACGCAATTGGACCGAAAAGGCAAGTAATGATCCCAGCCAAATAAGAGAATGGTGGCAGAAATGGCCGGAAGCAAATATTGGAATTGTTTGTGGTTTGTTATCCAACATAATTGTTCTAGATATGGACCCAAGGCATAATGGTGAAGAGTCATTAGAAGCACTGGAAGAAAAATTAGGAGTCTTCACACAAACAACAACGATAATGACTGGTGGAGGAGGTAAACATTTTTATTATTTATATCCTGGAAAACATAGAATAAAGAACAGCAGCGGAAAGCTAGGAGAGGGTTTAGATATTAAAACTGATGGTGGATATGTAGTTGCCCCTGGTAGTTTACATAAATCTGGCAGGGCTTATGACTGGTTATTTGGACTGGAAGAAATCAAGCCCTTTCCAGACAAGCTGATAGAGAAATTAAAGAATCATCGAAAAACGAATAATAAAACTGAGCTGAGTTCATCAGACCCAATCTACGAAGGAGAGCGAAATGATACATTATTTAGCATTGGTGTAATACTGCGAAAGAAGGGAGCAAACCGAATACAAATTGAGTCAGAACTCATAGATATAAATAGACTACGCTGTAATCCCCCGTTAAATATTTCAGAAATTAAGTCCATTGCAAGCAGCGCAAGTAAGGGCCCTAGTTCAGTTAGTGGTAATTTTCAGAAAAGAGACGAAAACGAAGAATATGGGCTGTGGGATACCGAATTCGGTAATGCTAACGAGTTTGTAGAAAGATATGCTGAGGAGGTTAGATATAACATAGACGGAAAGCATTGGCTGGTTTGGGATGGATCAAGATGGAAAAAAGATCCAAATGAACTCATAGTCTCAGCATATGCTAAAAAACTGATAGAACTAATGTATGAGGAGGCCTACGAAATCAAGGATGAAAAACTAAGAGACAAAAAAATTCAACACATAAAAAAATCAGCAAAAGGAACAGCAATAAATGCCATTCTTACGATCGCAAGAACGGACTTACGGATTAGAATTACAGAAAATCAGCTAGACCAACGCCCTCTAATGATTACCCTGGACAACCTTACGTATGATCTGAACTCTGGGGAAAAATTAAAGCATAATCCCAATCATTTTATCACAAAAAAACTTCCGTTTTCTTTTGATTCAAATGCTAGGGCCCAAAGATGGAGAGAGTTTGTTTTACAGATTATGAATGGGGATGAGGAAATGGCTTCTTTTCTAAAACAGGCTGTTGGTTATTCATTAACCGGGCTTACATCAGAGCAATGCCTCTTTTTTCTATATGGTCAGGGGAAAAACGGGAAAACCACATTTGTGGAGGTTTTAATGAAAATGTTTGATGAATATTCTTGTAAAGCTGAAAATCGAATGATCATGGATGTTGGTAATTCATCAGCTATCCCTAACGATGTTGCCAGGCTAAATGGGCACAGATTTGTGCTTTTTTCTGAAATTCAGGAGGGTCGAAGGCTTGATGAGGCAAAAGTGAAGAACTTAACTGGGGGAGACACCATTACGGCTCGTTTTCTACGTCAAGAATTTTTTGATTTTGAACCCTCTCACACTATCTGGTTATTCGGAAATCACAAGCCCTTAATTTCAGGAACGGATGATGGAATATGGAGAAGGCTCCGGCTGATCAAGTTTGCCAGGCAATTTTCAGAAAAAGAAAGGGATCGGCATCTGCGTGAGAAGCTATATAAGGAATTGCCAGGTATATTTAATTGGGCCCTGGAGGGATTTGAAATATGGAAGGATAATGATAGACGGTTAGCAATTCCGGAACAGGTAAAAAGAGAAACGCTGAATTATCGAGGAGAAATGGATGTGCTCACTTCGTTTATTCATGAAACCTGTAAACAGGGGGTGACTTATTCGTGTAGCAACAAGGACCTGCGATCTGCTTATGAGCTGTGGTGCTCGGAGAATGGATTACAAGTAATGAGTAACAAAACCATCAACCCGAAACTAGAGCAGAAAGGGTTCAAAAAGTATTACTCCAATGGCCGAGTACATTGGAAAGGCATAACCCCAGTCTTAGGAAACGAAGTAGAGGAAGTAGAGGGTGTAGAGGAAAAATCAGATTATCAGCTAAAAATTAATGCATGAAGAAGTCTACATGCTCTACTTGGTCTACAAATCATAATTTTCACTTCTATTCCGAACAAGTATGAACAATGCACCCAAGGTATGTGTCACATGTGGTAAAGACATATCATTTAAGAGATGTGATGCAAAATACTGTAGTTTGCGGTGTCGCATGCAAAAAAAGAGAGAAAAACAGAAAATTGAGTTGGTTGAAAAACTGAAAAATATTTGCTCCTTGCTGCCCAATCATACCGTTAAGGGACCAAAGAGTGAAATTTTCATAAAATCATGTAAGTGCTTTAAAGAGAATCAGAAATTTGTCAGTATTTCAGATATACAGAATTACAGTTTTCATAAAATTGATCAGTGTATCAAAGAAAAACAGAAAATTTTAAACATAGGAGGCCTGGTGAAAGGAATAGGGGATCTTATATCCAGGTAGAAAACAAGCGATTTACAGAAAATTGGCCTTATATGAGGCTATATACGGAAAGAAAAGGCCGATTTTCTGTTTTTTAAACCAGGCTTGGGAGTTGAGGTATTGAAAAAACAGATTTTTGAATGGGCATCGCATCAATCAGAAATTAAAAACATGAAAATTGCCTTGACGTCAATGAGCAGTTCTTTAACATTATCAAATAATCAGTTATACAGTCAAACATCATTTTAAATTTCAGAAAATTAGTAAGACCAGGTGATTACTGGTTTAGTCTTTTAAAAAACAGAAAATCGTAAGTTTACTTATACCCCTCCAGCTTATGCTTTCGCTTCTGCCAGTCCGGGAGCACTTTTTTCAGAAAATCATAAAACTTGCTGTCATGCTGAGGGTGCTTGATGTGACAAAGTTCATGAATTATTACATAATCGATACAGTAAACCGGATGTTTAATTAAATCTGGGTTAAGTAGAATGTTACCAGAGGTAGTGTAGCTACCCCAGCGCTTATCCATTTGATATACTTTCAGCTTTTTGGGCTTTCCGATTCCGTATTTCTGGACTATACCCAGGCAAACCATAAGCCGGTCCTGGAATTTTTTTTCTGCTTTTTCCCGGTACCAGGCATCTAATTGCGTTTTAACATAGTCGGCGTTCTCTTTCTTCCTGGAATGAATAACAAAGTAGCCTCTCTTTAATTTGACTGATTCCTGCACCTCATTCCCAACTTGTAATATCTTCAGCCGGTACTGCTTGCCTAAATACCAGTGGGTTTCCCCACTTATATATTCAAATTCCTGTTCCTCATTCTCAAAGCGGTCAAAATGTTTGATCTGTTTTGTGATCCATCGTCTCCGGTGTCTCACTTTATCATAAATTTTATCCAGGGAGCTGTCTTCCGGAGCTGTAACCCATACCGTCTGGTCTGGATATACAGCAATTTCCAAGGTTTCACGATTCGAGTAGCTCAGATTGAATTGAATAGTCTTGGTTCCATATTCAATAGTCTGAATATTATCGTGCACTAAAGGATTGCTTTGATTTGATGATGGTTTCTGCAATGCGTTCGATGGCATCGAAATCTCGTTTAAGGTCTAATTTTCTGAATAATTCAATCATATAGTCTTCAATGGCGATGAACATCTGGTTTTTGATATCCGGATTGGTTTCCCAATCCACAATCGTCAGGTTATCCATTATCTCATCCAATTCAAGCCCTGCTTTTGTGTATAATTCTTCTCGTTCTTCTTCATCTACAGGTAGGTAAGCTCCGTCAAACTTGTCTTCCAACTCTTCTTTCACACTATTGTAAAAGGACCGTGCTGTCGGATGTTCTTTAAGCTTATTCGGAGTGCCATCCCAGATCCCTTGTTTTACTCCCTGATTGATCTCCTTTACTTTATCCAGGTATTCTTTCTCTGAAATTCGATCATGTAAGAACTTTTCGATAGTCTCCTCAATCAAATCAGAGAACTTGCGGTATAATGCAGGATCTTCATCCATGCGCTCTTGTATCACCTTCTTGGTTTTACTGGCTATTTCATCCGCTTTGGAGGCATCAGAGCGTTCTTTTTGCTTGTTCTGCATCTCAAAGAAGTTATCACTGAATATATCTACTGGATCAACAATCTGGTCAATCCCCTCCGTGCCGACATAAGAGTCAATCAGTTTTTGGACCCGATCTTCATATTCCCGGTGGTCGATAGCTTCTCCGTAACGAATGCGTACCGACCTGCGAAGGTTTTCGAAGAATTTGAGGTCTTTTTTAAAAGTTAGGATGTCGGACTCATCGATGTAATCAAATAACTTGTCCGCAGAAAAAGCGGCCTGCAAGGTTCGGGCAAAATTGGAGAGTTTCTCATAAAACTCATCTCTTAAGTCATCATGCCGCAGATATTGCTCCATTTCTTCGTTATCAGAGGTGTCTTCACAGTCTTCAAACAACTTCCAAAGATCCTGGTGGAGTTTCGGCAGCTCTTCAGCTACTTCCTGTATAGGGGTAACCATGCCTTTTAGGTCTTCCTGTTCAAAACCACTAAGAGCTGAATAGGTATTGATTGCATCCGTGAGGGTTCCCAGAATACCTACATAGTCAATAATGAACCCATAATCTTTTCCTTCAAAAAGGCGGTTAACCCGTGCAATAGCCTGAAGTAGGTTGTGTTCTTCCAGGTAACGGGCCATATATAAGACCGTATTATTAGGGGCGTCAAAACCAGTAAGAAGTTTGTAGACCACAATTACTAACTCTACTTCCCGGCTGTCTGACTTAAAGAGATTAACCAGGCTTTTTTCATATTCTTCTTTGTTATTAAACCGGTCCATCATCTGTTGCCAGAATATCTGTACTTCATCGTTTGGATCATCGTAGGTATCATCGTGTCCTTCCCTGGTATCGGGTGGAGAGATGACCAATTCCGCATTAATTTGTCCCCGTTCCTTAAAATAGCGGTAATATCGAACGGCGGTTTTGCGATCCGGAACAGCCAGTTGCGCCTTATACTTAGTACCCTTTAAATTTTTCAGAAAATGATCAGTCACATCACGAGCAATTTCTTCAATGACCAGTTGTGCCGTAAGTATTTTGTTTAGCGTAGAAAACCTTCGTTTATAGTCTGCAACCTGATCCTCCGACATATCTTCCATATCCCGTTCAAACTCGCGGTCTAGCTTTTCCTTCCAGGTATCCAGCTTCGCTGCACGACCTTCATAAATGATTGGTACTACAGCTCCATCCTCAACGGCCTGATCCATGGAATACGAATCAATAATACCACCAAATTTATTGGCCGTATTCTTCTCATCTTTCATGAGCGGAGTTCCGGTAAAACCGAGGTAACAGGCATTAGGAAGAATTTTCTTCATTTGCGCATGCAATAACCCATACTGTGTTCGGTGCGACTCATCAATAAGTACAAAGATGTTGCGGGACTCATTAATTAGGTTCTTTTGGTTCAGCGTCGCCTTAAACTTGTTAATAATAGTGGATACATTTTCAGCACCCGGATCTTTAATGAGTTTAGCTAAGTGTTTACCACTTTTAGCTTTTGTGATACTCTTACCACAGCTTTTAAAGGTTTTATAAAGCTGATCGTCCAGATCCGTACGATCCGTCACCAGAAGCACGCGCTGGGAGGTAATGTCATCAGCCACGGCCAAATTCTTTGACATAAACACCATGGTAATAGACTTCCCACTACCTTGTGTATGCCAAATTACGCCACCTTTTCTGCTGCCATCCGATTCTGTTTGGCGTACCCGATTCATCATACGTTTTACCCCAAAGTATTGCTGATACCGGGCAACCTTCCGGGTGTTGTTATCAAAAACGGTGAAGTTGCGCGTCAGTTCAAGTAGGCGGTCAGGCCTGCACAAACTATATAAGTTTAAGTCCTGGGTAGTGGGCTGCCGCTCTTTAGCATTGGTTATCGGTTTTTCATAATAATGACTTCGTAACCTTGCCTTCCAGTCATCATTAATATCTGGCTGAGCTATCAACTCCCTTACGGTTTCTTTAATATCTTCCTCTTCTCGCCAAATCGACCAGAACTTCTTACTGGTTCCGGTAGCGGCATATGATAGTTCATTCACGCTGGAGGCAACGAGCATCTGTGTAAAATGAAAAAAACTGGGAACCTCTTCTTTTCCCTGATTGCGCAAATGTTGAGAGACTGCCTCGTCCAAAGCATGTTTCTTGTCCCGGCGTTTATTTTCAATAGCAACGAAGGGAATTCCATTCACAAACAACACAATGTCCACTCTGCGGACCTGCGTTTTGCCCTTGATCTCAAACTCATCGGTAACGTGATATACATTGTTACCGGGGTGTTCCCAGTCTATATAATTGAAAGGGAAGCTCTTTTTATCTCCTTTTACGACCTGTTCATAGCTTTTTCCCAACGTAAGCAGGTCATATACCTTTTCATTCGTCTTGACCAATCCCTCGTCGAGTTGCTGTTGCAAATCATATGCTGCCCGGCTAACAGCTGACTCAGGAAAGGGAAGGGTTTCTCCTTTATATTCGATTTGGTTGATGTTAGAAAGCTGTTCTTCCAAAATATCTGTGAGCACAAACCGGGTAAATAATCCATCCCGCATTTGAAGTGCTTTCTCCGGTGAGATGTAGGTATATCCCATCTTCTGGAGCAATCGAATTGCCGGAAGCTGGGAATCTTTGTCTTCAAGGTATGATGATTCACTCATACTGTTATTCTTTTGGTTTTATAAACAGTTGTTCACCTTTACTCAGGTAATAAGAATCTTTATTAGCGGAAGTGTTTTCAATCTTCCACAATTGTTGTAAAGTATCTAGTTCCTCATACCAGTATTTCATTCCCGCTTGCCAAGAGGTCCATATTCTTGGATCAATCCTACCTTTTGAATACCAAAGTCTTTCCTCAGCGCATAGGTTTAGGTAATCATTGAGCTTGCTATAAAGCTTTGGCTTATTCTCTCTAAGAAAGCCTAGGTCAACATTCTGATTATTGCTTTCAAGGGCCTTGATATCGTGTAACTTATCATTTAATTCATCATACCAATCATTAAACCGTATTAAAAGGGTATGATTAAATTCATCTTCAGCCAATTTATGTTGGCTTTTTGAATACTTATATGTGACCCACAGTCCAGCCCCACCAAGTATTATACCCTGAATTCCAAACTTTATTATCTCCAACCAAAATTCACTCATAAGTTGCTCCTATTACTACAAAACTATTTATTTAAAATTGTACTCCTAATTCGATTGATTTATACCAATCCATATGATATCAGTTTAGTGGTGGAAATATTTTTTTTAGTATATCAACAGCATCGTTTTCGTGCCCCTTCTTTTTAAGTCTCTTAATCACATCCTTACGATCTTTAAGGCGCCTAATTTTATCCTTTTTCCAATCTGGATCTATCCATGAATTTGTAAGACTAGATGTAAATTCATAGAAATAATCCTCTAAATTTTCTTTTGAAGAGTATTGAAACATGAAAGGGTTCACATAAAAGGTATCAAGAATTTTTTCTTCTAACTCAAAGGATCTTAATGGATAGTTATTGACTGCATTCCAGTATTTCATAAGCCTAATCAAAGGTTTGATCAGATAGTTATTTTCTTTGTTTGAAGTTACAAGGTTTGTTTCAAGTACTAATGGGCTTGTTCTAACCCAATCATTATAGGATGATGCCTTATCTGGTATTTTATATTCTACTGCTCTCCAAAAACTGGTTAAGGCTGGAACCAGCTCAAAGTGTATATGACTTAATGATAAAATGATAGTAGGATGTGATTGCTTGATCTCTGATCTGGAATATTTCATATCCGCAAACCTTCTTAGCTTATCCAGGTAAGTTTGAGGACGGTAACTGTCATCCTTGAAAACTATCATGTAATCGACATCAGAGTTACTATCCATTTTTCTTGGCATCATGGTATCTCTCTTAGAAGAGCCAAATTGAAAATGATCAGTTATCTCGGATCCAAAATATTGATTCAATCTATCAGAAAGTGTCGAAATAGACCTCTTTATATTTTGCTTCTCTTCATCTCTGACGATTGCTTTTTGGGCAATATGTGTCAAGTAACTATTGATGCTCATTATTCTTTAGTGTCTATTCGGTGCGTACTACGTCCTTCATCTATATCTTTCTTAGCTAGTTCGTAATCTTTTCTACTTATTGAAGGAGAGTTTTGATTTAAATCGTCTCTTATTTCGGCCAGCTCTTTAATCCTATCTTTGGCAAAACCTTCATCAAAACTTTTTCCTAGGTCAATCTCACGGAATATTCTGGTTTGATTTCTGAGCTTCAGATATTGATTGCCCGCACTTTTGTGAAGTTCGGATTTTTCAGATGGTTTAAGAAAGGTCAATGTTGTAGTCAGTGCCGTAGAAACAGCCGCAAGAATAATTGCAAGCACTGTTTCTTCTCCAATGTAGGCTCCTCCTGAAAGTGCAACAGCTAAGGCTGAAGGAAGCCCGATTGTATAATGATATCTTTTCCAACGGTTTCCAGCATTGAAGTGACTACGTGCTGAATGGTCAACATCTTCTTCTATACGGTGAGCTTCATCAATTATCCTATTTTTTTCTGTACTCATATTTACCCCCACACCTTTGCAGTTTCTGCATCGAAATATTTTACTTCTAATTTGTATCGTTTAGATCTCATACTCTTTATTGCTTCTACTTTTTCTACCACTCGCTTATTAGCCGGGGAATTAATGTCACCGTAAATACCTACATAAAGGGCAGGACACTTTCCTTCACCAATCCGCCTTGAGATATGCTCATCATTTTCTGAGAAAGAATATCCATACGTAAAAAAAATTAGCATTTTTGACCATAGTATTAGATACAAAAGAGCGGTAGGCTTTATGCAAATAGGCCGAGTGAACAATCTTGTCTAACTTTTTATCGGTTGTTCCTTCTGAGACAAATAATGGAAAATATCCGTTTTCAATAGAGAATCGGGCCTGTTCAGTAAGAGCAACCCCTGACTCTTTCCATGTATATTTTCTTAAATCACTTCCCTCGTCGTACAAATGCAAAGCTCCGTGTAAGTAATGTATGTTCTGTTGATGCGATTGAGTCTCACCTTGCCAGGTCACGTCTGGTGCAAAAATTGCCTCTGAATAATCTTCTTCGAATCCCAGAAAATCGTGATTAAATCCATCATTAAATTTCAATTCAATTTTTCTTGGATCATCTTCTTCCTCTTCATGCATAAACGCCCAATAAAGAAGTAGATCATAATTTAAAGTATACACACTGCAACGATTGCAGAGGTCATTGTTTAAAAAATGAGAAAGAAACCTCCGGCAGTGGCTGAATTCTTCATCTGTGATATCATTGGGTCTGGAGGGGTGATTATTTGCTACAGTATCTACTAAAAGATGCTTAAGGGCTAATACGTCTTCATTTAGCTGATCTACTACATTCTGAGATCCCCCATAAATAGGCGAAATTTGTGCAGCTCTTTCCAATGCATTGATCACGACCTCAAAGTCATGCGTATTAAGTTCTTTAAACACTTCTTCTACATGACTGCAGGTTGAAAAATCGGCCTGATTATAAAGGGTATTGTAATTGAATATATCCGGGCGACAGGCAATACTAAAGCCATTCCCTAGAATAAGGTGTCGCTTCTCGCCATTTGTTTCTTCAATGGCCTGATCGAATGATATGAGCTTACTCATGCTACCTCCAGATTGTTAACCCTCACTTTTCCAGTAAGTAGTTTCTGCATCAAGCCTTGCTTCTGCTTTTGATACTTTTTTTTCTTCTTAGAAAGCAGACTTATTTCTTTATCCACCTTGCTAAGTAATTCAGCTATGTTGGATTGCTCTTCCTGAGACCTTGGTATTCGAATTTCTTTTTTAAGAAAATCTTTCAAGTTGAAAGTCATTTTCTCTATATGAACTCCATAACTTGAAATGTAGCTTAGATGATAAAAGTAGGGTAGCTGTGAAATGTAGTCAAAGAAAGTCATATCTAATTCCACATCTTTCTTCTTTACTAATGTGTGATAGGAGTTCGATACATAAAGGTCTTCAAATTCAGGGGTTACTACCGCTGATGCCCCATGAACTATCTGCATGCGCGAAATAAGAAAATCACCAGTTTTTACTTTCTTTAGCTTCTTCGTTTTTATCTCACGACCGTAAAGATTCTCTCGGTGAAATATTCCACCAGACCGCCTCCTTACACTTATTAGCTCATATAATTTGTCATCATCCCACTCATCCATTCTTTTGACTTCTTTAAACAAGGATCCCAACTTCACCTCAACCCAATCTTCGCCTTCAAACTCTGGAAAGCGAACCTTGCCGGAAAGCAGCCGCTGCATAAGGCCTTTCTTATGCCGCTTCTTGGCTTGGATGAGCTTTTCAGTTTTGGTGATGGCTTCATCCCAGTTCTCAACTATATCGACGATCTTATTCTGTATTACTTTTGGAGGAAATGTAATAGGGAGCTTCAAAAAATCCTTTTGTGTAATATTTTTCATCGATCCACTAGTGCCCGTAGCAATACTTTTTAAATTATGACGCACCTCCGGAGATGTAAGCTTATAACTAAGCCACTTCATGTTAACTTTATCATGATTAATTCCTTCAGTAATCCAAATCCTATCTGGCAAAAATAAGTTGGGGTAATCTTTCTCTACGTAGGCAATTTCTCCGACTAGATCTGGAGTATTCATTCTACTTATTAATATTGAGCCGGCAATAGGGTTCTTTTTTGCTCTTTCTCTCTCTTCGTCATCTATAATGACCTTGTTCTCTTTTGAGATAAATCTTCCTTTGTTTAGTGAGCTTGTTTTCAAGACAGCAATTTCGTCTTTATTGGCTGGTCGATCCCCTGAATTCACGCTAATTCCTGCGGATAGATTATCAATCACAGAGTTCAATTTTTCTTCTGACCACTTTTCTGGAGCACTAAACCTTAAATCTTTCATAGACTAAATATTGAGTTCTTTTAAAAGTTCGGTCATTTCAGATTTTACGTCATCCAGCTCAGCTTCAAGTTCCCTGATCTCCTTTTGGGTTTTATTAATATCAACTTCAGCTTCCGGCTCAAAAGTATCAACATACCTTGGAATGTTCAGATTGTAATCATTCTCTTTGATTTCAGCGGGTAAAGCGACATAGGAAAACTTATCTTTTTCCTCCCAGGCTTCATAAGCAGAAACAATCTTTTCAATATCCTCTTTTCTGAGTTTATTCTGCCGGGTTCCTTTCTCAAAGTGATCCTCTCCGCTGGCATCAATAAAAAGCACATTTTCCTTTTCCTTGGCTTTGTTAAAGATCAGGATGGCTGCGGGGATGCCCGTTCCAAAGAACAGGTTCTCTGGCAAACCAATCACTGCTTCCAGCAAATTCTCTTTAATCAGCGCTTCCCGAATCCGGCCTTCCGCTCCGCTTCGAAACAACACGCCATGAGGTACAATCACCCCGACCTTCCCTTTCTTGTCTTTTGCCGTTTCAATCATGTGCTGAATAAATGCATAGTCAGCACGACTCTTTGGGGGAATACCACGATGATAGCGATTATAAGGATCATCCTTAGCATCTTCTTTGCCCCACTTATCCAGGCTGAAGGGAGGGTTGGCCACGACAATATCAAACTTCATGAGTTGGTCATCTTCGACCAGATCGGGACTATTCAGCGTGTCACACCAACGAATGTCAGCTGCATCCATGCCATGCAGAAACATATTCATTTTTGCCAGTGCCCAAGTGCTCCCGTTACTTTCCTGTCCATAAATTCGAAAGTTTTTCCCTTCCACCTCTTCGGCAACGGTGATAGCTAGTGATCCTGAACCAATGGCCGGGTCACAAATACGATCCCCAGCTTTTGGTTTAAGTAATTTGGCCAAAAGAGTAGAGACTTCATTTGGGGTATAAAATTCTCCTCCTTTTTTACCGGCATCCGAAGCAAAACGCTCAATCAGATACATATAGCCATTCCCAATAATATCTTCCGTTCCAATCACAGAAGGACGGAAGTTTAACTCCTTTTTATCGAAGTCATTGATCAGGTTTTTGAGTCGCCGGTTACGGTCTTTAGTTTTGCCAAGATTGCTCTCCGAATTAAAATCGACATTTCGGAATACCCCTTCCAATTTCTCGTAATTCGCCTCTTCAATTTTTTCCAATGCTTTGTTGATCTTGTCCCCAAGCTGCTCATCATTCTGATTGGCTACCAGATAATCAAATGAACATTTATCAGGCAATACAAAACGTTCTCGCTTCATACGGCGACGGATCAGCTCTTCGTCATCACCGTACTCTTCCTTGTATTGCTCGTAATGATCTTTCCATACATCACTCAGGTATTTCAGGAACAGAAATACCAAGATGTAGTTTTTATACTCTGATGGATCTACTACACCTCGAAAGGTGTCGCAGGCCGACCAAAGGGCGTTGTTAATTTCTTGTTGAGATGGTTTGTAGTTTGACATGTAATTGCGGTCTATTGTCTTGGTTTATAATTTCAACTGCAGAGTGGATGTCTGCTTTCGCACCCATCTGTTTAATTCTTTTCCAGTTTGTCAATTTGTTGCTGAAGGATCTCGTCTACGAGTTGCTCCTTTTTTGCTGCAATCTCTTTGTGGAGATAAATTTCTCTTCTTTTTAGGGCATCAATATTAGCAATCCTTTGTTGTTCATCCAGGGTGGGTAACACAACTTCCAACGCTTCCAGGGCTTTAATGGAAAGGTTGGGAACATTGGTTCCTGCGGCCATTTCTTTGAAGAAGTATTGTGCTCGCTTTGAATTCAGAAACCAGGCTAAGTATTCCGGAAGAATACTTTTCAAGTCAGGCTTCATCACTAAAAAGCTATTGATTGTTACTACTTTCCCAAGGTTGTCAGGTATCACAAAGGCATCTATGTTATATCCCTTGCTGATCATAATTACGTCACCAGCTTTTAGAAAATACCGGTCGTTTCTTGGGTCAAAATCACTGAGGGTTTGAAGTTTGTTTACTAATATCCCCTCGTATTTATCCACGTCGCTCATCTGTATGACTTTAGTATCTCCAGAAGGGTCGTGTTTGATCTTAGTTCGAAACGAATACCCAGTCGATATTTCAGCTATTTCTCTAAGTTTCATGTAGATTTTATGCAGTAAAGAGTTTCTGCACTTAATATAGTTGAGAAATTAAATTTACGCAAGTTTATTTGCGGTAAACATTTACTGCGCTTATATTTGATTGGCTATAAACTACATAAAATCAATAATTAAACTATATAAAATAACCCATGAGTTCTATCAAGGCTGAAATTCAATATCCTAAAAACTTCAATACTTATAGAATACATGCACTAAGTGGCCAGTTAAGCATAACCAGGGTTTCTTCCCATGAGGAAAAGGGAAATGAATTATATCTCTTAGAAGTAGATGACTTAGAGAATCAAAAAGATGAAGGAAAAAAGCTTAGGATAGAGGTTAGAAGAGAATTGATGGAAGAGATGGTCAATGTAATAACAGAACTATTTGAAGTGGAACCGGAAAGTCATTTTAAAACATCAGATGGTAAGACCTTTTATTTTCATAAACCCGAAACTAAGCAGATCGAGCTTTAATAGGCCAATAAATTGTACCCTAATTTGTACCCTCAAAATAGAGTGCGGATTGGATGGAGATCTGGTTACAAAAATTGGACTGTGGAAGAAAAGCTCGAAATAAGCAAAATAGGGCAGGAAAAAGAAAATGTTTGCCATATGTTGGTCAAGGTAAAAACAAAAGAGACCGTTAAGTATTGAAAATATATAACTTAACGGTCCTTAATAAGTACGCCCGGAAGGATTCGAACCCTCAGCCTTCTGATCCGAAGTCAGACGCTCTATCCGGTTGAGCTACGGGCGCATTTGAACACCGAACAAAGAACACTGGAGGGTGAACATTGAACGATTGTTTTTAAAAGGGCAACAAATATAAGAAGAGTAGGGCTCAGAAACAGCAAAAATCAGGTCTGAATTTATTAAAGAATCAGCATGGCATCGCCGAAGGAATAAAAGCGGTAATTCTCTTCAATAGCATGGTCATATACCCGCTTCATTTCACCATATCCCATGAATGCAGCTACCAGCATAAGTAAGGTGCTTTTGGGAAGGTGGAAATTTGTAATGAGAGCGTCTACGGCTTTAAAGGAGTAGCCAGGAGTAATAAAGATATCGGTTTCTCTGCTCCCGGGTGTGAAGGTTCGGTCTATTGTGGAAGCTGTTTCCAGCACTCGTATACTGGTGGTGCCCACGGCCGTAATATGTGTTGCCGAATTCAACTCTTTGCATGTGGATTCGGGAAGCTGAAACCACTCGCTGTGCATATTATGTTCGTCCAGATCTTCTGTTTTTACCGGGGCAAATGTACCCAGCCCCACATGCAAAGTGACTTCCGTTCTCTTTATCCCTCTATCTTTCAGTTTATCCAGCAGCTCATCCGTAAAATGGAGTCCGGCCGTTGGGGCGGCTTTACTTCCCAAATCTTTAGCATACACGGTTTGATACTCGTCTGATAAAGACTCGTCCTGCTCGATGTAAGGAGGGAAGGGGGTGTGTTTGTAGGGTTCCAGCTTTGGGTCGTCCATATCACAAGACAATACCAGGGTGCGAAGCCCGTCTTCTGCAATATTGACCACTTTCGCTTTAATGCCCGGGGCCAACTGAAGCTCTTTTCCGGCTTTAAACTTTTTGCCGGGCCTTACCATCGCCTCAATCGTGTTGTTATTGTTGACGGAGGTTACAAACAATTCTTTTTTTCCGTTGTCAAAAAGCAGTCGGCATTTTTCAACTTTGCTATTGTTGACCACCATGGTAGTATCGTCCGGCAGGTAATCGCCGATATTGTAGAAATAATCATCGGTGATGGTTTTGTCTTCCCGGTTATAAACCAGTAAGCGGGCATGGTCTCTGGGTTGAGCCGGGGACTGGGCGATGAGTTTTTCAGGAAGATGGTAGTCGAAATCAGAAAGGGTAAACTTCATGCCCAAAAAATCAGGTTAATCAACGATAATCTCAAAGAAATTATCCTGGTTGGGCTTGTACTTCACCCCGCTTATAACCTGTATAGTGCTGTCTTTCACAACATAAATTTTCAGACTATCGGTGATTTCGAAGCTCCCTGTCTGTGAGGTGAACGACTTTCCCAAAGCAAGGTAATCGGGATTTAGAGCAAACTTGCCGTTGGCATTGGTACGTGTAAAAGGAAAAGAACCCGGAAGAGCACTATCGGGCTTGTTCACCAGAAAAAGGCTTGTTGTCAGCAGATCCTGATTAGACCGGACTTCATAGCCGAGAATCCCATTGGTGAGTAGAGAATCGGGAACCTGAATCGCGTGTTCTCCGGCAGCCAGTGTATCTTCAAAAAACGTATTGTACACACTGTCAGAGCCATGCCGGAATAGTGACAATGAGTACAGGGCTTCAACCTGTACACTGAAATTAACCATGTAATTGGGAGCTGCAGGTTGTTGTGAAAAGCCGCCCGGATCAAATTTGTTCCGGATATGTATGTCAGCATTAGCAACTGCCTCACCATTTTCCAATACCACACCTTCTGCTTCCCGGTAAACCGGCGTGCTGTCATTATTAAAAAAACAGCCTGTAAATGTTAATGATATAATAATTAAAAGTAGCGTGGATGTATATCTCAAAACTAAACCTTTACCTTTGCCTTTAGCTTAACATTATCAATAATGCCGGCAACACCGATTCCGATTTCATCATGAAGTTCTTCCTGGGTACCGTGCTCTACTATACGATCGGGAATACCCATTATTTTAAGAGAGGGTTTTTCATCTTTCTCAGCGATGTACTCAGCAACAGCACTTCCGAATCCACCCATCCTTGAACCGTCTTCAAGTGTGATAATATGACTGTATTTGTCACAAACCTGATCAATTAATTCTGTATCAAGTGGTTTGGCGTAACGCATGTCATAATGCCCGATCTCAATTCCCTCTTTAGAAAGCTGATCAGCGGCTTCAAATACATATTTCCCAATCGGACCAAAGCTGAGTATGGCAATATCGTCACCTTTCCTGAGCTCTGTACCTTTGCCGATTTCCATCAGTTCAAAGCTTTCACGAACATTCATGCCGGTAGCCCTTCCTCGCGGGTAACGAATGGCCCAGGCGGCATCATCATATTTTGAAGCAGTATACATCATATCCCGCAGATCCTGCTCGTTCAGTGGGGAAGAAATAATCATATTGGGGATAGCCCGCATATAAGCGGTGTCGTAGGCCCCATGGTGAGTGGGGCCGTCAGCTCCTACAAGCCCGGCACGGTCAATACAAAATACAACCGGTAAGTTTTGGATGGCTACATCATGAACCAGCTGATCATAACCCCTCTGTAAGAAGGAAGAATAAATAGCACAAAAAGCTTTCTTTCCTTCGGCAGCTAATCCGGCGGCAAAAGTAACAGCATGTTGTTCAGCAATGCCAACATCGAACGCACGATCGGGAAATGTATTCATCATCGGCCATAAGCTTGACCCGCTGGGCATAGCCGGCGTCATACTTACAATTCGTTCATCTTTTTCAGCCAGTTCAACCAAAGCTTCTCCAAATACATCCTGATACTTTGGTATGGGGTTTGGTTTCGATGGTGCAGAAAGAGATTTTCCGGTGATCTTGTCAAAAGGGCTGCTGGAGGCATGCCATTTTGTTTGTTCCCGCTCTGCCGGGGCAAATCCTTTCCCTTTAACCGTAACGGTGTGGAGTAATTTAGGTCCCTTAACATCTTTAAGGTCTTCCAGCGTTTTGCGGAGTCCATCCACATCGTGTCCATCCACCGGACCGTAGTATTTAAATCCTAAGGAGCGAAAAAGAGAACCGGGGGTTAGTGCTGCGGTCATGGCTTTTTCAAGACGAGAAGCAATCTTGCGCATCTTCTCGCCGGCAGATTTAAAGTGCCCGAGCATGTCGTACACTTCATCCCGCATTTTATTGTAGGTTTTGCTGGTGGTGATATCTGCTAAATACTCTTTAAGGGCTCCCACATTCGGGTCAATCGACATATTGTTGTCGTTGAGGATCACCAGGATATCACTATTCATGGCCCCGGCATTATTCATCGCTTCAAAAGCGAGACCGGCCGTCATGGCTCCGTCACCTATAACAGCCACCACTTTTTTGTCGGATTGATCCAAATCGCGGGCCACAGCCATGCCTAAAGCAGCAGAAATTGAAGTGCTGGAATGACCTACTCCAAAGGTGTCATATTCACTTTCCGATCGTTTTGGAAACCCTGAAAGTCCGCCATATACCCGATTGGTATGAAACTGTTCTCTGCGGCCGGTTAAAATTTTATGTCCGTAGGCCTGGTGTCCAACATCCCACACCAAGAGGTCTTTGGGTGTATCATATACAAAATGGAGTGCGGTAGTCAGCTCAACTACACCAAGACTGGCCCCAAAATGCCCGCCATGAACAGAAACGATGTCAATGATATACTGGCGAAGCTCATCGCAAACATCCTGAAGCTGATCGGCCCCAAGCTTTTTTAAATCGGAAGGAGAATTAATCTGGGCGAGTAACTTTCCCGGTGTTGGCTGTTTCTGTTCCATAGGTTTTAAAAATTTACTGCGAATTCGCTTCGTTTACTTGTTCTATACGAAGTTCAGCTTGTTCTAAAATTTCGGTGCAAAACTGAGACATCTTCACGCCTTCCTCGTATAGCTTTACAGAATCTTCAAGTGTAATCTCTTCATCTTCAAGTTGTTCCACTATCGATTCCAATTTCTTTAAAGCCTCTTCGAAGCTAAGTCGTTCCTTTTCTGCCATTAAGATTTTTTCTACAGTGATTTGAATGCAGTTCAGCCCTCAAGGATACCGGTTTTTTAGGAAAAAGGCACAGTTTACTGTGATGTAAATGATGTTTTAGATGAAAAGGATGTTCAGAGATAGTGTTCAAGGCGATGAAACTTTAGCCTGTTATTTCCAAAGTTAATTAGTAGCCCTACTTCCAATTGGTAAGCTTCAAGGTAGTTCAAGGCTTGTGCAATATGAGCTTTTTCAAGTTGAAGAACGGCTTTAAGCTCTACCGATATCTTTTGTTCTACCAGTAAATCAACTCGTCTCATCCCTAATTGAACTCCCTTATACATAATCGGCATCGAAAACTCAGATTCATACTCAAGGCCACACTTACCTAATTCAATAGCTAAGGCCCGCTGGTAAATTTTCTCCTGAAACCCATTACCAAGTGTATTATGCACTTCCATAGCACATCCAATAATAGTTCTTGTCAGTTCGGTATACTTGTAAATTTTGTTAGTCATAAAAAAATTATCCTGTTAATCTAAATCATCACAGCAATCATAGTCACCAGTGGATGCGCTCTATGGACTTTCCATCCGATTCAAAAATGATGGCTCGTTCACGGCTGGTGAATAATAGGTGGGCGTCTGTTTGGTAAAGACGATTTAATGCCTCCCTGTGAGGATGCCGGAACCGGTTTCGTTCGGCCAGAGAAACAACAGCTATTTCGGGCGTGACTTGTTCAAGAAATGTTGTGCCCGAGCTTGTACGACTTCCATGATGACCAACCTTAAGAAGATCAGTGTCCAGCAAATGTTCATAAGCATGAACCAGTCGTTCTTCCTGTTCTTCGCCGGCATCTCCGGTAAATAGAAATTCGGACTCGCCGTAAATGACATTCAACACCAGGGAATGTTCATTTGGGTCGGCGTTATAAATGTGGCCATTGGGGCCAAGTACGAGAAACAGCATGGAAGGGTCGGGAGCAAGGGTATCTCCGGATACCAAAGATTTAACAGGAATCGACTTTTCTTGAGCTAACTTCAGGTATGATTGGTACAAGTTGGATTCGTAGCGATAGCCGGAATTGTAAATAACATCGACCGGGATGGATTCCATTAAATCGATAATACCCCCAATATGATCAGCGTGGGGATGGCTCAGAATGATAGCATCCAGCTTTCGAATACCTGCTGATTTAAGGTGAGGGATAATGACGGACTTGCCACTGTTATATCCGGGCGACCAGACGCCGGCATCAATCAGGATGTGTTTGCCGTTTGGGGTGTGAAGAAGGGCGGCATCACCCTGACCCACGTCAAAAAACGTGACCCGCAATGGAGCAGATTGTAGCTTTTCAATTGTGTTCAGAGATAAAATCAGGCAAGCCGTTGCAAGAAAGACAGCCGCCAGTTTCCAACGTAAGGCAGAAGTATACCAGGCAGCTATGCTCAAAATCAGAAATAGCCAGAGGAAAAAGATCAGGTTGCTGCTCAGGGAAGCTGTGGTCCATGCCCAATCCCATTCCGCGACCATGTTCACAAAGTCACTCATCCAGCCAAGAAAGATGTAAGAAGGGTAATTCAAGACAAATCCTGCTGAAGGAATTACAGCGGTGACAAAAAGTGCTACCAACGATAGCGGAACTACGACCCCAAGAAATGGTACAAAAAGTGCATTAGCTATCGGGCTTACCAAAGAAATTTCCCCAAAGTAATAGACCTGCAGAGGATACAACCCGAACTGTACGACAAGGGAAACGATGACGACCATCAGAGGTTTGCTATACCATCGAACCCGAACCCAATAAGGCAGCAGGTTTTGAATGACCGGAAGGATGAGCAATATAATCAGCACGGCTGAAAACGAAAGCTGAAAACCGATATCAAAAAGTTGCGAAGGATTGATGATCAAAAGAACCAGAGCCGCTGCAGCGGTAAGGTTGATGGAGTCATTAATTTTATGAAAGAGCTTGCCGTAGGTCAGAAAGCCGGCCATTACAGATGCTCTCATCACAGATGGGGAAAACCCGGTGATGCCGGCATAGCTGAATAGAATGAGAATCAGCAAAAGCAGCCCGACTTTTCTTCCATGTTTTTTGGTCCAGAAATAAGGAATGATAATCCAGAAGGGGGCAATGATGAACCCAACATGTAAGCCCGAAACCGCCATGATATGAGAAAGGCCGGCCCGGGCAAAAGCCATTTTTGACTCACTGTCTAATTCTTGTTTGTACCCAATCAGTAAGGCTTTAGCTATATGGGAAGTTTGGGTGTCAAAATTTTTATCAACAAGCTTTAAGGCTCTTTCTCTCCACCAAACCCACTCAGCGCGCTTAGTGTTTGGTTGTAGGTGGTGAAGGCTGTCGAGCTTGATTTGAACAGATATTCCACGGGATTGAAGGTAGGCTTTGTAATCAAAATCCAGCGGATTTCGCTTCTCGGAAATAGGGACGATGGTTCCTGAAAAGCGTACCTGATCTCCAAGGGTAACATTTCCAGCTGCCTCATCGGCCAGAACTCTTGTTGTGTATGGATAGTCAGAATTCAACTGATGGATTTCAGTTTCTGATACAGATAAATCCCAACGCTCTTTACCGGATGAAGTGGTGGAAATAGAAATTACAGACCCGGTTATACTGATGGGTTCCCAGTCGGAGATCTGTATCAATTTTATAATCAGAGGAGACCCCTGGGCGGAATGAAGGGCACTCCTCAATATTCCAAAAGAGATGATTAGCATGAGAAACAGAGAGATTCCCAATTTGGAAAAAACAACAGATGATGACAGGTGAACCTTCCACTCAACCAAGCAAAACATAAGGCAAATCAGAGCAAAAAGAATGATTGAGAGGGGCAGGGCAGGGTGATGGTATTCATGGATAAGGATCCCGGCCATCATCAGTAAAACAATTCTTACAGATGGGTATCGGCTAAAGGGAAATTGGTATGTTGTTCGGGCTCCCATGTAAGTAAGAGCGATAAATCACCCATTCCTTACAAAAAATTTAGTGGCTGAAATAAAAAAGCCTGACCAATTGGTCAGGCTTTAGGTAAAAAATATCAGGTAACGTAATTAGTTCTCTGTAGGAACCAGCCTGTAAATGCCATCTCCTTCCGCGGAGAAATAAATGTATCCATCCGGTCCCTGTTCAACGGCGCGGATTCTCCCGGTTCCTTCAACCAGTTTTTGTTCACTAACAACTTCGCTCCCATCCAAATCCAGGTGGGCGATATAGGCAAACTTCAAAGAACCGATGAGAAGATCTCCCTCCCAGCCGGGATACTTATCACTGGTAATAAAAGCCATTCCCGATGGAGCAATTGATGGATCCCAATAGGTGATGGGCTGTTCCATGCCTTCGCGAGCAGTATCTTCGGCAAACTCGGTTCCGTCATAATTAATACCATAGCTGATTACAGGCCATCCATAGTTATTGCCCGGCTCAATTATATTAACTTCATCTCCGCCACGGGGGCCATGCTCATGTGCCCAAACTAATCCGGTTTCTGGGTGAACGGCCATGCCCTGAGGGTTCCTGTGCCCGTATGTGTACATAGCATCAAGGCCGTCTTTGCCTACAAAAGGATTGTCGGAAGGAACAGAGCCATCTGCATTCAGACGGTAAATTTTACCACCGTCACGATTAATATCTTGTGGTAACTCGCTACGATTTCCGCGATCTCCGATGGAGAAAAACAGGTAGCCGTTATCATCAAAAACTATGCGGCTTCCATAATGTTGGCCGCGTCGGGAGTTTGGTGTCCCTTTATAAATCTCTTCAATGGAAGTAAGGCTGTTTCCATCCAATTTTGCACGGATGATTTTTGTATTACTTCCGGAACCTTCACCATCGCTGGATGCATAGGAAAAGTAAATCCAACCGTTTTCTTCGTAGTTTGGGTGAGTTTCCACATCCAGAAATCCACCCTGCCCGTTTACGTCAAGGTCAGAGGGGATGCCTTCGGTAATTTCAGCTGCAATCTCCCCATTGCTAATGTGGAATAAGGTACCACCTTTCTCAGTTACCAGCATATCGCCGTTTGGGAGAAAGCCGATTCCCCAGCCAATGCGAATACCTTCTGCAACTAATTCAGCTTCAACGCTGAGGTCTGAGGCGGGCGGGGTTTTAGTATCGCTGGTTTGGCTGTTACACCCGGTAGAAAAAACAAGCAGTGCAACAACGGGCAGTAATTTTTGGATGCATTTTTTGAAAATCATAATAAGCCTTTGGTTAATCCTGGTTATTGGTATAAAAACTGTCGGAATTCATCTACGCCCATATAACCTGTTTTTTTCTTGATAACGTTTCCTTGTGAATCAAGGATCAGGGAGGTCGGAAAAACATAAGCCCCTTTGCTTTGGGCGAATTCTTTAGAGGGGACTTCCTGTCCGTTAAACTGAATGGGTTCTGCGGAGTTCCCATCGATGCGGACGGGAATATAGTTGGCATCCAAAACCTGGCGCACTGTAGAGTCGGGAAACACTTCCCGATCCATGGCCCGGCAATACTTGCACCCGATTTCATATACATCCACAAAAATGAGTTTATCTGTGGAGGCAGCTACTTCCTGGGCTTTATTGATGGGAATCCATTCCGGTGAATTCTCAATCACATTAGGCTGAACCTTGGTGAGCGAGTTGTACATAAAAAATCCAAGAAATGCACAAGCTACGACGGTGATAACAACTTTCTTATTCATTCAAGAAAATAATTGGTTAAAATGAAAAATAGTAAATCTGAGGCATTTGTTAAGCATGAAACGAATTTAAAAACGGTTAAAGTTCAACAGCTGAAAGCAGATTTTTTTACCTTTCTGAAAAAACTGATCTATGAAAGAAAGAGATTCATACAGGCTGGGCAACGTACAGGTTTCCATCACAGAAACGGACAAACCCAATAAATTAAAAGTTGAGTGTTTTGACGGGGAATACCGCTCGGAATTTACCGTTAGTGAATATGAGTTTAAAAACTATCGTCGCCTGATGAACCAGCGAATTACCCAGGCTTATAAAAACATTGACGGCGAAGAAGATTAAAAGCCTGCCCCACCTGAAATAAGCAGATATACCAAAATAAAACTGCTTACCGATAGTACCAGTCCCACCATAAAAACATTGTAGGCAATTCTGATTAGCCGGTATTTCTCAGAAAGCACAGAGCCCAACCCGTATAAATCACGCGCCATAGTATCGTAAAGGCGTTCACTGTCGGTCATCAGCTCCTCCATTCCGGTTACATAATCTTCACGGTTCAGCTTATTGAAGTTTCCGAAGAAGAGGATGTTGGAGCGGTTAGAACGTACATCTTCCAGCGACACATCTTCCTTACTCACCCTGGGGCGGGCTGCCAAAACGGAATAAACCAGGGCAATCATGCAGGTTACCAATAAAATAGAAGTAGGTATAAGCAGCCAGGGATTCGAGTCAATTTTCGGGGAAATGGAGGCAATGATGATGGAAATAATAATACCGTTGATGCTGATCATGATATTTGACTTGTTATCAGCAATGGCACTTAGCTCAATGTGCGTGCGGTATGAAGTCCGAAACATATCCGAAACACCTCGTTTACGTGAGCCGAGATCTTTCTTTTCTGCTTCTTGTTGAGGGTTTTCCGGTTGCGTGTCTGACATAGTTTTCCCGAATTGTGAATCGATAAGATACGAAAAGGCAATGAATTAATGAGTGTTGAGGCTTACTTTTGATTCTTTAGGCAGCCCGATTTTATTTACCAGCTCTTCAAAGCGTGAATCTCCTTTAAGATCCCGGATAATTGGCAGTGTTTGTAAAAGCAGAAGAGAGCCCAGCCTTTGTTTGTAACCCTTATTCAGGTATTTGAATGCCCGGTCTTTATCCCCAAGAGCTGCATACACCATGGCATAATCAAGCGTGAGGTTTTGGTGGGGTTGAGCTTTTTCCCGTTTCTTGATCAATTCGATACTTTCTTCCGTCCTTTTTTTGTCGCCCATCAGTGCATATATACACGCGAGCTGAGACCCTCCTTTATACTTAGAGTCGATCAGGTCGATATATTTTTTGGCGGCCCGTAAGGCTTTGTCATATTTTTTTTGACTCATATAAACCAACGCCTTTCCTTCCAGGGCGGCACGGAAGAGCGGGTCTAAATCGAGGGCTTCATTAAAGTGATTCAGAGCTTTTTCATAATTTCCAACTACCCAGTGAGAGCGACCGAGTTCGAGTAGAGCCGGTAGTGAAAGTGGATCGATTTTAGCAGCAGCTTCAGCCTGTCGAAGCATTCTATCAAACCGGCCAATGATACGATTAAAAAAAGAAAGGGCTTGCCGGGCTTCACTGCTGTCCGGCTCCATAGTAATAGCTTTTCGGAAATTAGACTCGGCCATATAAAAATCCCACTTGAAAAACAGGTTCACAAAGCCGAGTGCAATGTAAGAGTCGGCACGGGAATTATTTATTTCAATAGCCTTAATGGCATTCTTCTCAGCTTTGGTAAAAGCTTTTTCTCCCGGCATATGGCCTATTGTGCCGAGGTAGGTATAACAATTTGCAAGATAGGAGTAGGCGTTAGTATATGTGTTGCATTCATTAATGGCCTTTTCGAAAAAGGTAATGGCTTTTTTGACTGCCTCAGGGGATCGTTTGTTCCAATAAAAAAGGCCTTGTAAATAATAGTTATAGGCATCAATATTTTGAGTGGAAGATTCATAAAGGCGCCCTCTTTCCAGCTCGGTAAAGCTATCTTCCAGCCGGGCCACGATCTTAAGGGCAATTTCGTCCTGCACCGAAAAAATATCCTTCATTTCGCCGTCAAAGTTTTCCGACCAGATATGGAACCCGTCATCCGCATTAATAAGCTGAGCGGTAACCCGGATACGATCACCGGCCTTGCGAACACTGCCTTCCAGTATAGTGGTTACGTTCAATTCCTTACCAATGTCGCGGATATCCTTTGTCAGGCTTTTATAAGCAAAAACGGAGGTGCGTGAGGCAACACGGAGGTCTTTTACTTTTGTGAGTGTGTTGATAATTTCCTCGGTAATGCCATCACTGAAATAGTCGTTATCGGCATCAGGACTGAAGTTAGAAAAGGGTAAAACGGCGATGCTTTTCTGTGAGCTTCCCGTAAGTTCTTCGATATAGCTTTGTTTGGGAACTTCGAGCCCGCGATCGGCCAGGGCGTAGATGCTCATCGGGATGTAAATATTCTTGAGTTCATGTTCCCCGAAAGCCTCAACACGAATGCCGGGATGATTTTTAATTTCATCAAATACCTTGCCCGATATCATAACAGACCCGGTAATGCCCAGTGCCTGAACACGTGCGGCTACATTAACGGCATCTCCATAAATGCCTTCATCGTCATAAACAACATCCCCGATGTGAATACCTATGCGTAGGGGAACCACCGGCTCATTTCTGAGCTCGGCCTGTATTTCCTTGGCGCAGGTAACTGCATCCAGTGCACTGCCAAACATGATGAGCGTGCCATCCCCATAATACTGCATTACCTGCCCGTGATATTTAAGTAAATATTTCTCTATAACGAAACGCTGCCGATCTCTCAGTGCTTTTGCCTTCTCCTCATTATCCTGCATCATTTTTGAATAACCGACAATATCGGCAAACATGATGGCGGCTAGCAGTCGTATGTTGTTAGTTTGGGCCATTTTTTATGGCAATGGGGCTTAGTGATTTAGAAAGACTTGACCGTAACAAATATAACCAATAATAAAGCCTGAAAGTATATAAGCATCAGAATAAAAATCCGGCTTTTACCGAAAACAAGGTCCCTTCTTCCGAGACACCAATACTCGTATTGATTAAAAAAGATTCAAATACGTTAAACCAAATGCCTCCCCCATACCCGGTATGCCACAGGTCGGAACTTTCTCCCTCATACCAAACACGCCCAACATCAAAAAAACTACTGAGGCCAACCTTTCCGCCCAGGAGGTAATTATAGAAATCAAAGAGTTCCAGGCGAAGTTCGGTATTATTAAAAAAGCTTGTCCGGCCCGAAAAACGACGTCCGTTATATCCTCTCAGGTTAGTGGTGCCTCCCAGGGTATTGGCTTCGTAAAAGGGAAAGTTGCCGAAATTATGAGCAGTTCCTGTCCTGTTGGCCAGGGTAATTTGCGGGTTGAGCTGTGGTGAGAAGTATAGTTCCAGTTCAGATTGAAGGCGGCTGAACGTATCATTAGTGTTTAATACCCCCACATTCATTTCTCCATCCAGAATTAAGCGATATCCCTGTTTTGGGTTCAGTCCGTTGTCTACATCCATAAACCGAAGGGATGTGACTAATCCGGTAAACCATTGCTCATCAAAATCACCACGCGGAATACCCAATGCCGGATCGGTGACTATATTGTTTGGGTCTCTCTCCACATTGGTACCGCGAAGATTAAATCCTGCATAGAATTCAAGGATGTTTTTTTGGAGACTGATACCCGGCTCGATGGTATACTGATACAAGCGGGCCCTGTAATAATTTAAAGAGCGGTCTTGGAGGGTGGTTTCATTTCCGAAACCAAAGAAGTTTTTATAACTCTTGGGAAACAAAAACTCGCTTACCAGTTTCACATCCCATTTTTGGGCAACGTCATACCAGGCTCCGTTATAGCGAAAGTTCGCGGCCCCTGTAAGTGGAGCGTAATTAGCCCGTGGAAAGTGGACAGATGCCGGATGTTTCCTGAAGCCATTCTGAATTATGTTGGGCCCGCCGCCAAAAAATAAACCGTCATCATCATTGTATTCAAAGAAAAGCCTGGCGCGGACGGTGTTCCAGCGGAAATCTTTGCTGTAATTGTAATGAATGTTTTCGGCTTTGTCGTAGAAATTTACATCGGTATTAGGTCCTTCTGTTACCGGGTTGCCTCTTTTAGTATCGTAAATTTCAACGTTCCGGGTTAAGCCTTTCCTTACTGTTGAGTCTGTGTACATATCGTCACCTGAACCGCCAACCACTCTTATTTTTGTGCTATTTTTGGCCTCTCCGCTCAACCGAAAAATATCGTCATCGCCCATTCCATACAGGCGGAGTTCATGAGTTTCATTTCGGGAAAAAACCCGCTCATAATATTGCTCCCGAACCTCACCTTTGCCCGATAGCTTATACACTTTAACCAATATTTCGTTGGCGCTTAGTACCTGCACCTCAAATAACTCCCTTTTGTTACTTCCTTGTATCGAAACCACACCGGAGATTAATTGATAGTAGTCGTTCGCAACATCAACAATTTTGTCTCTGCGGATTTTAAACGTCCGAATGGTTTCATTTCCAAACTTTTCAAAAACCGGTGCCGGATAATTTCGGACAGCTTCCTCAATTACTTCATCTGTAAGCAAGTTTTTGATCTCTTCCGCAATGTCCAGCCATTCCTGTTTGGTTAGTTGGTTTGTGAACCGGCGCGTCATAGCCAGCGAGTTGTTATTTAACCCTTTGAGATATCCATAGTCTTCAGAAAAGTTTTGGTACTGCGAAAAAGGTCCCAGGACTTTTGCTAATGAAGGGATAACGCCGGTCATATTCATGAGTGCAATATCCCGGTCGCGGGGAATGGGTTTGTAGATTTTGCCCTTTTTGTCTTCCGGTTCAAAAGACGCCCATCGCCATTGGTCTTCATGCCGGTCCCAGTCGGCCAGCAGCATATCGAAGAGTCGGTTTTTGGCAAAAGTATGCTGGTCAACCCGATGGTCGATGTCATTATCCAGTTCGCGAAGCAGTTCTGTGCTGCTGAGCACTTCTTCAGTAAATCCAACGCTGGCAACATCACTCATGTCGCCATTTGGGCGTTCTTCGAACAGAGCAAGCTGCCCGCTAATTTCATCGGCATAAACTCCCAATTTGGGATCATCCGGCACGTAATAGATTTGTGGATTAGTATGAAAAGTACCGATAGCATCTGCCAGAGTTGGTATTATGAGAGCGGCATAGGGATTGATGATGGAGAACTGATCCTGGGCTAAATCACGGGCAATGGTTTTCTTGAGCTCCTCATCCCAGATTCGCCCGGCTTCCTTGTCTACCGACCGAAGCACAAAATCCCGGCCGTCTTCGCGTTCCAGGTGAATGGTGGTTGATTGCCCTTTTCCTCCGGTTCGTACAGGCGTTAAACCGCCTTCCACTTCGGTGATATCAAACACCGGGAATTCATGTTCAATCGACCAGTATTTTCGGTTATGTGCTCCAATAAAAAACTCGAACAGGCCGTTCTTTCCGTCATAATCAGGGTTCGCAGCAACTACTTTTGTGCTGTCAGTGAAATCAATATCCGGGGCATCCTCAGCTAAAGCCTGATCCGGGAAGGCCTCCTCAAAAGGAGGCTTAAGCTGATTGCGATACCGTATTTTTCCGGTCGATCCGTCTCCTTCCGGTGTCCAGGCTTCCAGCCAGACTGAGCCATCCCCAAAATACTGAACACTCATAAACCCGTTGCCGGAGTGGATAAATTCAGCACCTCGTCCCGATGCTACGTAATTTTCTTTAGTTCCGGAGCCACTTATAAGGTAATGATGGTTAATGCGGGTACCTTCCTGCCTGTGATATTGAAGACTGTGGGCATGACCGGAAGCATAGATCAAATCTTCCAGTTCATAGGTATGAAATAAGTTCTCCAATGCATCCACCATTTTCGCATATTGGTGATGATGAACATCCTGTGGTTTACCAAAAACTCTGCGGTACAGCGCATACACGCTCCCAAATACCGGGGGTTTTAGGTGGGTTGACGGGGGCAGGTACCCGCCATGATTCCCGTTCGTTTTTAACGGGTGGTGGGCTGCGATCAGCAAATAATCATTTCGTTGCTTTTTAAGGATGTCATCCAATTCAATGAGAATATCTCCGGCATCAAAAAGCTCATACTCTCCGGTGTCGCCATACGGTTTGTCGTGTTTGTGAAGCCACCACTGTGTATCTAAAACGATAAGGCGAATGTCTTCACGCAATCTTGGATCATCATTGTCGTCCAGAAGTTTCACAGACACCGGCCCGGGAAAACCATTGTCGGGCAGGAAAGTATTACCACGGTTCAGGTACGATTCCACAAAACGCTCTTGCCTTTTTACGGCCTCAAGTCCATCCGGGCCTCCATCATCCCAGTCATGATTGCCTGGCACAAAGACAATACGTCCTTCAAAGTTTTTAACTGTTTTGAGCTGCTCCAGTAACCGCTGCTCATAAAAAGCTCTTCGGGGGTGAGTGGAATCAGGTAGCCCGTTCAAATAGATGTTATCACCTAAAAAAACAGCGGCACTTCTTTCGCCGGCTAGCTCCAGTTGTTGCTGAAGGAGCTTCAGGGTTGGCTCCTGAACATCTAAAGAGGGAGATCCGGCATCACCGACCAGGAATATCCGATAGACTAAGCCTTCTTTGTTGGGAGGAGAAATAGAAAAAGGGTCGCCGTCTTCTGTATTTATATATGTTTGGCTGGCAGAGCAGGAGGAGAGTATAAAAAGAAATAAGAGGGCATAATATTTATTGATCATCAGAATAAAGTAGGGAACCGCCTGATAACAAAAAACAGGGAATGAAAAGGGTTAATGCCGGATTGAAGAGAAAGGTTAGTAACAGAAAGGCATAAAAAATCCCGTACAGATTTTATGCTGTCGGGCTTGTTTTTTGAATAACTGCTCCCAATATACGGCGGAATCGGTGCCTCGACCAAATCTAATTTCTTTTATATAACTAATAGCAACTAATAATAAATTATTTGTAGTTTAAGAGTGATAAAGAGTAATCAAAATTTGATAATTATTTAGCGTAATGCCCAAAACAGTAGGAGATTTAACGCTGTATTCGGTCGATGACCTGCATGAACAGCTCGGAATTTCGAAAATGACTTTACGTACCTACCTTCGGGAAGGAAGGATTCGCGGGCGAAAGCTCGGGGTAAGTTGGTATGTTACGGAAGAAGCCATCCGCGAGTATTTTAATGAACCTCAGGAGCCCTCACCACAAAATTCAAAAAAGAAAAGTGACAAGCAGTACCGGTACATTGTACAAGGTATTAACGATCTTGTAAGTGAGACCGAAGAATGCGAAACTATTGATGATGTAATATCCACACTGAAGGAACAGGCTATTATCAGCTTATTCCAGGTTCGGGTGGTGGATAAAGAGTCAGACGAAATAACCGAAATTATTAAAGCCAGAGATTTTTTAGAACGACATGCTTAAACTGAAAGACACCGGATTAGAAGAATTTTCATTTGGAGAAGGACCCGATGATCAATTCTATATTTTAGTGAACAAGAACATCAGTCCCGATGGAATAGATGTGGACAAACTAAGCAAGACCGACCCCCGGAAATTTGATCAGGTACTATCCGATATGGGATGTGTGCTGATGCTTAATGGAGTGGAAGTTACCGAGTTATGCATGCGGGGAGAGCTGGATAATGAAAACCTGCACGAAAGCATGTACGAACTCGCTAAAGAGGAAGGTATCATTAATTAGGCCTTGAGTAAGGGGTAGATTATAGGCTATAAACACCATTCTTCTGCCACCACTCCCAGGCCCGCAACAAGCAGATCACTGATTTGCCATCGTTGATTTCCCCGGAGTGAACCATGTCTACCGCTTTTTTGAAGGGAATACGTTCCCGGGTAACAAACTCGTCGTCATCCACTTTTTGGGGAACGGACTCTAAGTTCCAGGCCAGATATATATGAATCACTTCATCCGAGTAACCGATACCCGGATAAAAATGCCCAACATAGGCAAAATCGGCTGTTGAGACTCCGGCCTCTTCCTCAAGTTCCCGCATAGCGGTAGCGTCTTGCTGCTCTCCGGCATCAATTTTACCGGCGGGCACTTCCCAGAAAATTTGCCTCATGGGATATCGAAACTGCCGGATCATCATCAGGTCTCCGTTTTCAAAAACAGGAACCACGGCACAGGCTCCGGGATGTTTTATCCATTCCCGGGTAGAAGTTGAGCCATCAGGCAGCCGGACTTCATCATAGAAAACGTGCAGCAACTTTCCGTTAAAAACTTCTTTCGATGTCAGGGTTTTCTCTACCAGTAATTTGTGCTCGTTCATGGTGGTTTTAGAGACTTAAGGACTGTAAATTTGGAGAGGCAATATCGCAATTAAAATCAAGGTTTGGCTAATACAACCAAAAATATAGACGGAAAGAAAGTGGAAGTTACAGGGCGGGTATTTACCTGGTCTAATACCATTTCATTCAGCCGTATTTTGATGGCCTTTCCGGTGGTTTATTTGCATTACCTGAATGATTTTCAGGTGAATGCCGCTATTATGGTATTAATTGTATATGGAGTGATTTCCGATTACCTGGATGGTTTTATTGCCCGAAAAACCAACACTATCTCAGAGCTTGGCAAGATGATCGATCCTGTTGCCGACAAGCTGTGTGCTCTCGTTCTTTTCGTGTACACCGTATGGATAGGATGGATACCTCTTTGGTTTTTGGTATTTGCCGTTATCCGGGACAGTATGATCATGCTGGGTTCGTACTATATCAAAAAGAAATACGATAAGGTGGCTATGGCCATCATGTCCGGAAAAATTTCAGTGAATGTATTGGCTTTATACTGGATCGCTGTGTTTTTCTTTCCGGATGCCGGAGGTGTTCATATGTTCTTGATGGCGTGTTCCCTTACAATAATGACTATTTCCTGGATCGATTATTTTAATCGCTACCGCCTGATAATGAGCGGAGCAGAATTTAATTAGCTAATATTTATATGGGATTTCTTGAAAAATTAGGACTTAAGAAAAAAGAAAAGCTTGACGAAGGTGTTGAAAAAAGCCGCGATGGCCTGCTCAATAAAATTGGGAAGGCTTTTGTAGGGAAGGATAAAGTTGACGATGCCATTCTGGATGACCTGGAAGAAATTCTGATTACTTCAGACGTAGGGGTCAATACTACCATCGAGATTATTAAGAAGATTGAAGCCCGGGTTGCCAAAGATAAGTACGTAACACAGGATGAGCTGCAGGTTATGCTACGGGAAGAGATTGTAAACCTACTGGAAGACAATGCCCCTGATAAACCCGCAGAGTTTGAAGCTGACTTCCCGATCAACCCGCACGTTATTTTAGTGGTTGGGGTGAATGGAGTCGGGAAAACGACCACCATCGGAAAGCTGGCTCATCTATACAAAAAAGCAGGAAAGAAAGTGATTTTAGGAGCTGCAGATACCTTCCGTGCGGCGGCGGTTAATCAGCTAAAAATATGGAGTGAACGAGCGGATGTTCCCATCATCCAACAGGGCCAAAATGCAGACCCGGCTTCCGTTGCTTACGACACGGTTGCAGCTGCTAAAGCTCGCGGTAGTGATGTGGCTTTGATCGACACTGCCGGCCGGCTTCATAACAAAAAAGCACTGATGGAAGAGCTCGCCAAAATTAAGCGGGTAATGGGTAAGGTGGTGGAAGGAGCTCCTCATGAAGTGATTTTAGTTCTGGATGCTTCCACCGGACAGAATGCCATGCAGCAGGCAAAAGCGTTCACCGAAACGGTAGATATCACAGGGCTGGCTCTCACTAAATTAGATGGAACGGCTAAAGGAGGCATTGTAATTGGTGTGTCGCATGAGCTGAGCGTTCCTGTAAAATATATCGGGCTGGGTGAGAAAATTGAGGATCTTCAGGTATTTGACCGGGCTGACTTTGTAAATGCTCTTTTTGGGGAATAAAAAACCCAGCACGAAAGTGTACTGGGTAAATTTATATTTAATAATATAACAGCGATTGGTTTGGTTTTTCTAACCGCCTCCAGACTTGCCCCCGTCGTCGGGGTTACCGTCGTTGCTTTCGCCAGGTTTATCATCATCCAGGGCTTTGTACAAACTATTTTTGCTCAACGTATCTTTCATTCTCTTTGGTTGGTTCTTGTTCATCGAAAAAAAACAATATATTGCCATTAATTGCAATGACAGAGGTTACATGAAGAGATTATCTTTGACTGTTTTACTCACTGTAGCAGGCTTTATTCCGGGTTTGCAGGCACAAAGTGCGAGTGCTGATTCACTGTATAGTGTGGCTCATGATTTATACAGGCAGGCTGAATACGCGCAGTCGGCTGAAGCGTTTAAAGCAGCAGCAGAGATTTACCGTGCAGCGGGAGATTCAGTGGAATGGGCTGGCGCGATTCTGCGACAGGGAGATGCTTTATTGAATCAGGGAGAGGTAAGGGAAGGAGAAGAATTATTTCTTTTTATAAGTGAAAATCAGCCCCGGAATGCTGATGCCCCATTAAAAGCGGATATACATAAAAATCTGGGTAGGGTGTACCGGGAGTTAGAGCAATACGAAAAGTCAACCAGGCATTATCAACAAAGTATACAATTTGCAGGAGCTACCGGAGACTCCGTTTTAATCGCTACGCTAAATAATAATATTTCATACCCCTACTTGTATTCCGGAGATTATGAGCGAGCTTTTTCATATCAGAAAAAAGCCAAGGAGATTTACGAATCTATAGGAGAAGATTACCGCCTGTCTTTTGTGCTCAATGGCATGTTTCTAACACTCAGAAATTTAGGATTGTATAAACAAGCGAATCCATATATAAGACAAAGCATGGCTTTAAGGGAGGAGTACGGGGATCCAAACCTGATGGATATTGCTTACCACAATATGGCTGTCAGTTTTAACGACATGGGTCAGCGGGATAGTGCTATTATTTATTATGGCAAATCTCTTGAGCTATCCCGTATGCTGGAAAACCCATACGATATTACACAGACACTTATTAATATCGGGAGGTTGTATGAGCATTCAGGTGATTACGACAATGCCTTGTCTTATTACAATGAAGCACTTGAGACCAACTATCAAACTGAGCGCCCGGTTTCTATCGCCAATACCCTGAAGCGGCTTGCTGAAGTAGCTGTTCAAAACGATGATTTTGTCAACGCCGAAAATTTTTACAATGAAGCATTAACATGGGTGAAAAAAGCCGATGCTCCTCAAGAACTGGCAGGCCTGTACCTTGATATTGCTGAGCTTAAATTAGAGCAGAAGGAGTTCGAAAGTGCTAAAAAATATATAGCAGAGGCAAAAAACACCTTTAACGAAAGTCACATGCCTTTGGCATATCAGGTACATAATGTACTTGGCGAAATCTATCGTGCAGAGGGCAAGCTCGACGAGAGCCTGAAAGAATACCGCTGGGTTTATAACTTTTATTCTGATGAGGGAATCGTTTCAAAAATAAAGCCGGCTATGAACCTTGCAAGAGCCTACAGTAGGGTCGGGTCAGACAGTGCCTTTGTTTTAGCAAATGAATCATTCACTCTTATTGATTCCATTCGCACCAATGTAGCCGGGCTTACTTTCAAGTCAGGTTTTTTCAGGGATTATGCAGGATTTTATAATGAGGTGGCATCCTGGTATATCATTCAAAAAAATAACCCGGTGAAAGCCTTTGAGCTGGTTGAGGCTGCCAAGGCACGGGTATTGATGGATGAGTTAGCGGAAGCCCGCGAGAAAGTGTATGAATCGTTAGACGAAGCTACACTGATCAAAAAACAACAGAAAGCAAAGCAAATTGATCGGCTGTATACCCAACTTGAACAGGCTGATACTAAACAGGAAGCAGCATCCATCAGGAGAGAGCTCAAGGATCTTGAATTTGAATACCAGTCGTTCCTCAATGAACTTCACACAAACAGCAGCGAGTTAAAGAATTTTGATTATCCCGAGCCGGTTACTCTAAACCAGCTACAAGAGTGGTTGAATGAGGAAACAGCCGTTATAGAATATGCCTTTACAAGTTCAGGGATGATCAGAATTGTGACCACGCATGATAATATTTCAGCCACTTATACAGACTCGGTGCATTCGGTGGGTGCCAGAACATTTTTCACCGAGGCGGTCAGGGAGTTCCGCGAATCCATAACGGGTGAAAAGGAAAAGGCGGTTATTTTTGAACAAGGATCTAACCTGTATGATTTTTTGATCCCTTCATTTGAAGAAAAGGGGGGCACCATGATTTCTAATCTGGTGGTTATTCCGGATGGACCTTTGAGCTTCTTGCCTTTTGAAGCTCTAAACAGGAATTCCCGCTTTTTGGTTGAGGATTTTTATGTGAAATATTTGCCTTCAGCATCTATTTATTCTTTTATACAGTCACCTCACCGGGATACGGAATATGACTTATTGGCTTTGGCCGGCTCCGGTTTTGAAAGTGAAGAAAGCGCTGCTTACCCAGCCCGTTCGCAGGCTTCTTTTGCCTCACTGCCTTCTACTTTGCTCGAAGTTGATTCAATTTCAGTGAATTTCAGCAAGGTCAAAATTCTAAAGAACGATGATGTCACCGAAGCTACGCTGAAATCCCATAACCTGGGAAGTTATCGCTTTCTTCATTTTGCCACTCATGCCAATGTGGATGAGGCGAATCCTTTTCGAAGCGGACTCATACTTTCCAAAAAAACGGAAGTGGAGTCTTTATTTGGGGAAGACGGCCATCTGAACAGCCGTGAAATTTCCAGCCTGAAACTGAATGCCGACCTGGTAACTTTAAGTGCCTGCAATACCGGAATGGGGAAGCTGGTTACAGGTGAAGGGCTTTTGGGCTTACAGCGTTCTTTTCTTTCTGCAGGCGCCTCATCTGTCATGGTAAGCTTATGGTCAGTATTTGATCGAAGCACCTCCGTTTTTATGTCAGACTTTTACCGCAGCATGTTGGCACATCAGAAAGAGGATTACGGAACGTGGAGCCGAACACTGGATTGGTTTGGGATGTATGAGCACCCAATGGTTGACTATAAAACCAAAGCCATCCGTGATGCTAAGCTGGCCATGATCGATCACCCCTATTATAATCACCCGGTGTACTGGGCTCCATTTATTCTGATTGGAAAATAAAAACGCTCCAACACAGAGTGTGCGGAGCGTTTTTTAAAACCCGGTATCTAACTCTGAACAATTAGGGCTCAGGTTAGAAGTTCTCTTGCCTTGCTCCGATCGCTCTGCCTCGGAGCAGAAGAGATCGAAGCTTAGCCTTGGATGTTCTTTGTTCTACCTGGGGTCAACCTGTGTTTTCTCAACAAACTCTTGATTGTCAACTTGAGGACGTTCAGGGGAATTTGCTAAAAGCGCTGTAAGGTTATACACCAAGTGTGTTCTCTTCAGGTAAGGCTCAAAGGTTATTTTTTCTATGTGATCCTGAGGGCGGTGGTAATCTTCGTGTGTTCCGTTAAAAAAGAACACAAAAGGCACTCCGAGTCGCCCGAAGTTCCAGTGGTCACTTCTTCGGTAAAACTGGTTAGGATCTTCCAGGTCGTTGTATCGATCACTCAGCGTAAGGTTTGGTCCCATTACATTCGCCATTTGAGTCAGACTGTCCATCTGTGAGGAAATAATTTTTCCGCCAATGATATACACATAGCTACTGTCGCCATTTTGGTGTTCGGGATCTACCCGCCCAATCATATCAATATTGATGTTTGCCACAGTGTTATCGATGGAGTAAATGGGGTGGTCAGAATAATACCGGGAACCTAGCAGTCCTTTTTCCTCACCGGATACGCTCAGGAATAAAACACTTCTTTTTGGGCCAACACCGGCGGCTTTAGCTTCAGCCATAGCTTGTGCGGTATGCAGGGTAGCTACGGTTCCGCTTCCATCATCATCGGCACCATTGTAAATGTTATCGCCGGTTGAGTCGGGCTGGCCAACACCAACGTGATCATAGTGAGCACTTAATACAACAACTTCATCCTTCAGTTCCGGGTCGCTGCCTTCCAGTAGAGCAACCACGTTTTTGGTATGAACCGTATTCTCATCCACAACGGGATTGTGATGCAGGGTTTGACCTTCCAGTGCTCTGGCTTGGAAGGAAGCAGGATCTTCGAGGATTTTACTTTGTGTTTCGGCTAAGGCTTCGAGGTTTTCAAGTCCCAGCATTTGAGCTCCCAGTTGAGGGTGAACACGGTTGAATGCCGGTGCAGTGCTGCCATCATCTTCCTGTAAATACTTGAGGCTCATTCCTTGTCCGCGACCAAAATAATTCTGTCGGGTTTCTGCCTCCTGAATGAAATCAGTAGTATCTGTTCCAACAATCAGGATGGTACCAACAGCACCACCCGAGGTTAGCGCTTGTTGCAGATAAGGCATGTTAGTGCTGGAGCGGTCGTACATAATAAACAGCCATTTCCCGGATACATCTTCGGGAAAGTGATTGATACCCTCAGCTTCATTATACATACCGGCGCCGGCAAAAACGACAGGGCCACTAACGGAATCACTTCCGCCAAAAAGGGTTACAAAGTTGCCGATTTTTTCGGAACTGTGTGTGGAGTTATCAACCACTTTATCACCATTGGCAAGAAGGTAGGTAACTTGCTCTGCTGCAGGCTGAATAAGTTCGTAATGCTGGAAGTATGAGTTATCATCACCGACAGCTTTCAGCCCAATTTCCGCATATCGTTTGGCGAGGTATCGTGCGGCTTTTTCTTCACTTATTGTACCGGTTTCTCTTCCCTGAAGTGAATCGTGAGCCAAAACAGCAAGGTCGCTGTACAGGCGGTCTTTAGTGATTTCTTCAGAGAAAGAATAGATAGTTGGTGGAGGGGTGTCTGGGCCTTTCTTGAAAATACTGCATGCAGAAAGGGAAAGGGCGAGTAAAACGAGTAGTGCTTTATTAGTCATTAAGATAGTCAGGTTTAGTTAGCGCCGATGATTTCATCTACCGGCTTTAGGTCGATATAAAATTTTGTAGGGTCTTCTTCGAGAAACAAATTGATTTGTTGCTCCTTAATCATCTCCAGGACAGCCAGGAAAGTTACAACCACATAAATCTTGTTCTTCAGTGTTGAACAGACTTCCATGAATGTTTGGCGGCCGTGATCTTGTAAGCGGTTCAGCACAAATTCGGCCTGTTCTTCAACGGTGGTGCTTACTTTCTCTACATGGTGAACAATGTTTTTGCGTTCAATATCCTGCAGCACCTTTTTGAAGGCGGCGATCAGGTCAAACATGGTTACGTCCTGCAGGGCTTCTCCTGTGGCTTGTTGCTCTACATCGTCGGCTTCAGGGTAACCGCGCATAAATTGTTTACGAACTTCCTCGTCCATATCAGCCATTTTCTCTGACATTTCCTTGTATCGTTTGTATTCCAACAGTCGTTGCACCAATTCATACCGTGGGTCAGATTCATCCAGCTCTTCATCATCAGAGTCTTCCCGCGGGAGCATCATTTTGGCCTTTATCGACATCAGCATGCTGGCCATCAAAATAAACTCGCTGGCAACATCCAGGTCCAGTTCTTCCAGCATATGTATATAATCCAGAAATTGCTTGGTGATGTAGGAGATAGGGATATTGTAGATATCGAGCTCGTCCTTTTTGATAAAGAAAAGGAGCAGGTCGAGCGGGCCTTCAAAGTTGTTTAGCTGTACGCGATACATATCTTAAAACTACACTGTTAGAAACTAAATTTCTTTATTTTCTTTTGGTTGGTGAATGTTATTTTAGCATACACTTAATTTAGGCAAAAATAGGGGTATGGATTACTCGAAATTTGTGGATGCCGTACTGGAGAATGATGAGGCTGAAGTCACCGGGCAGGTGAATGTAATCACTCCCGTGCTGATCAAATTTTTAATGGTACGTTTGGATGCTTCAGTTCACGATGCCCAGGACTGCGCACAAAATACGCTCCTGATAGCTATAGAAAAAATCAGGGAAGACAAGATTTCGAACCCGGATGCGGTAATAAACTACCTGTTTACCACGGCCAAACACGAGTATTTTAAGCAGCTTTCCAAAGACCGTGAGGTTAATTATGAGGACCTTCCCGAGCACCATTCAGACAAGGCCGATCAGCTTAACCGATTGCTTGATAATGAGAAAATGAACATTCTGAGTCGCTGTATGGAGGCGTTAAAGGTTGATTACAAAAAATACATTGAATATTGGTTTCAGAATCCCGACTACGAAACTTCGGTGGTTGCTGATCATTTTAATATCTCTGTAAGTAATGCCTGGACCAAGAAACACCGGGTTATAAATGTGCTCAAAGAATGCTTCGAAAAAAAAATTAAACTTTAACTGTAAGGAATTGCTTTTTCATCGCTCTAACTATGTGAGATCAGAATGTATTTATAGAATACATTCTGAAGTAATAGAAAAGCTTTAGTATGGAAAATTCGAGAGAAACAGAAATTAGACAGCAGATAGATGCCTACATAAAAGGGCAACTTTCGGAGGAAGAGATTCAGGCTCTGTGGAATGAGTTCGCGAAAAACCCGGAACTGCTGGATGTTCTTGAAGTTGAAGTAAACGTAAAAGAACTGATTGAGCGTGAAGCATTGACCTCAAAACCGGAAACAGGTTCGGCAACCATCAGGAAACTACCTTCTTATACCTGGCATGTAGCGGCCGCAGCCGTATTTGTGATTATTGCTTTGGTGCAAATATTTAGAATAGAAACCCCTACTGAAATTGATCAGTTTGTTGTTAACCGGATAGGCCCAGATCAGGTGGAAACCTCAGATGGCGTTCGGGCAGCAAAGGATATGAGAATTACGACCGCAGATTCACTACTGAATCTCGGGTTTGAGGCCATCGTCTCCGGAAATAAAGATCGTGCTCTTGAGCTGTTTGATGAAGTCATAAACCGATTCGATGAAGAGCCCTATGGTTCAAAAGCATTTCTCAATAAGGGGATCATTCTTTATAACGAATCCAATTATGAAGAGGCCATATCAGCATTTCGTGAAGCCGCCGAACGAGTTGAAGACAGCCGCATGATTTCGGAAAAAGCATATTGGTATTTAGGGAATGCCCTTGTTAATGTGGGAGAGCTTGAAGAAGCTCAAAAAGCGGTATTTGAAGCCTATCAACTGGATGGCATATTTCGTCAGCCGGCTTTCCGGTTACTGAAAAAGCTTAATGATGATCTTGGAAGTACGGATTATGAAGGTTTTGATGCACAGCAGCTCGAGTAAAAGCTTCTGCAATTACTCACTGTGCACCTGAGGTATAGGTTCTGCTCCTTCTTTCATGTGGTTCATCAGGAAGTCATGGGCACTCAGCTTTGAGTTGCCTTTCTCTTTTTTAGCACGTTGGTAGGATCCGTCTTCCATTAATAGCCAGCGCTGCTTGTTGTCATTAAAATAAATATTGATGACAAACTGCAGGTATTTCTTAAGCTCAACTTTCTCAATGGGAGTGATGGCTTCAACACGGGCATCCAGGTTGCGGTGCATCCAGTCGGCTGATCCGATAAAGTATTTATGTTCTCCTGCGTGATGGAAATAATAGATGCGGGAATGTTCCAGGTAGCGCCCTATAATGGAGTGAACAGTTATGTTCTCACTCATTCCCTTCTTACCGGGAATAAGCCGACACACCCCTCTCACAATTAAATCAATCTTTACGCCGGCAGCAGAAGCATCGTATAATTTTTGAATAATGAGCGGGTCTTCCAGGCTGTTCATTTTAGCAATAATACGGGCTGGATTTCCTTTCGTGGCTTCCTGAACCTCTTTCTCGATCAGCTCATTCATCTGCTTGCGCATATGGTTTGGTGCAACCAGTAACTTCTCAAAAGTTTGTTCGGGTGCATAACCTGTAAGCAGATTGAAAATATCGGTTACGTCTGAGCAGAGCTCTTCATTACATGTAAACAGAGCCAGATCTTCATAGAGTTGAGCGGTGTCGGGGTGGTAGTTTCCGGTGCCAATGTGGCAATAGGTTTTGAGGCCGTCACTTTCTTCACGAACCACCATGGTGAGTTTGGTATGAATTTTTAACCCGGGAATGCCGTAACCTACATGCACACCAAAATTCTCCAGCTTTTGAGCCCAGTTGATGTTTCGTTCTTCATCAAAGCGGGCTTTAATTTCGACCAACACAGCCACCTGTTTCCCGTCCTCGGCTGCATTCATCAGAGAGTGCATCAATGGAGAGTCTTTTGATGTGCGGTACAAAGTCTGCTTTATGGCAAGTACTTTGGGATCCCGCGCTGCTTCTTCAACAAACCGTTGCGTTGAAAGTTCAAAACTGTGGTAGGGATGATGTACCATAAAGTCCCCTTTCTTGATGACCTCAAAAATACTGGGAATCTCTTCTTCCGGATTATGCTTAAGGGAAGGATGTAAAACCGGAGTCCACACCCGCTCTTTGAGCCGGTTAAAACCGCTTAGCTTAGCTATTTCCATCGAATCAGCCAGCCCGATTGTCCCCTTCATTTCATACACATCCTGCCAGTTGATATTCAGGTTTTTGATAAGGTATTTCTTAAGATGCTTGGGCATCTCGGCGTCAATTTCTAGCCGCACAATTTCGGCGAATTTTCGTTCTCTCAGTTCACCTTCAATGGTTTCAAGCAGATCTTCGGCTTCTTCCTCATTACGATCGACTGAGGCATTCCGGGTTACCCGAAACATATGAGCAGAAAGGACCTTCATTCCCGGAAAAAAATGATCCATTTTCTCGCGGATAATATCCTCGATAGGAACAAGAATTACTTTGTTTCCTTTTCTGTGGACCTGCACGTAGCGGTTTCGGTTGGCAGGAATCTTAAGTCGGGCAAAAGACTTTTCTTTAGTTCTGGGGTTGACCAGCTCGATGGCAAAGGAAAGGCTTTTGTTTGAGATAAAAGGGAAAGGGTGAGATTCGTCAACCGCAAGCGGGGTGATAATAGGATATACCTGCTTCTGGAAATATCGGTCGCTGACGCTTTTTTGGTAATCGGTAAGCTCGGAATAGGATTTTATTTGAATGCCTTTTTTAGAAAGTTTTGGAATAAGGTCTTCAAAAAAACAACTCCGGTAAGCTTCAATCATACTCTGAACCTCATTCCGTACTGATTTGAGCTGATCGGATGGAGTCATTCCATCCACAGTTAATTCTTTCACGCCTGCCAGCAGCTGACGTTTGAGTCCACCTACCCTTTTCTGGAAAAACTCATCCAGGTTGGAGCAAACGATGGATAGAAATTTCACCCGCTCCAGAATTTTATTCTTCTCATTCCGGGCTTCTGCAAGTACGCGCTCATTAAATTTAAGCCAGCTCAATTCGTAATTGAAAAAGTACTCGCTTCCAAAAATCTTCAGATTACTGGAGCGCAAATCCTTATGCATGCCCTTTTGCTTAAGGATTTCATTCTTTTTGGGATTGGCTCTTTTCTTGGCAATCTTCGATTTTTCTGTAACTGATGGGTCAAAATTAACTTCATCAGGTGATAAGGACATCTTTTTCATAAAGGGCATTCATTAATTAGCATGCGCAATTCGCTATAAAACTAAGTATAATTCTGTAAACTTAGCGTTAACAATTAGACTACCTCTATAACGTGAATAATCCACTATTAAATCCTGAAGAAAAAGAAGAAGCTTTTGAACAGACGGTACGTCCGGGTTCGCTTCAGGAATTTATAGGCCAGCAAAAGGCCATTTCTAACTTGTCCGTATTTATAAAGGCCGCCAAGCAGCGGGGTGATGCGCTGGATCACGTTATTCTATCCGGTCCACCGGGACTGGGTAAAACCACACTTTCCTATATTATCGCGAATGAGATGGGCGTCAAAATTCGCCCAACCACAGGACCAGTACTGGAAAAGCCGGGAGATCTGGCAGGTATGCTCACGAACCTGGATGAAGGAGATGTACTTTTTATTGATGAAATCCACCGGCTGAATCCGGTGATCGAAGAATATTTGTATTCAGCTATGGAAGATTACAAGCTGGATATTGTGATTGATTCCGGGCCTAACGCACGCAGTATTCAGATTGAGTTGAACCACTTTACGCTGGTTGGGGCAACAACCCGTAAAGGACTGCTGACGGCGCCACTCCGCGCCCGTTTCGGCATCGATATGCGACTGGATTATTATGATGTTGAGCTACTGCAGCGAATTGCACTCCGTACATCAGATATCATGGGGATGGGAATAACCGAAGCCGGCGCTCATGAAATTGCACGAAGAAGCCGCGGCACCCCTCGAATCGTGAATAAATTACTTCGACGAACCCGTGACTTCGCCCAGGTAGAAAATCTGGATACCATCGACGATAAGATTGCTGACAAAGCCCTAAACGCCCTGGATGTAGATAACAACGGGCTTGATGAAATGGATATCCGAATACTAAAAGCCATCATCGAAAATTACGACGGAGGCCCTGTTGGGTTAAGTACCTTAGGTGTAGCCGTTGGAGAAGACAAAGGAACTATTGAAGAGGTGTACGAACCTTTTCTGATTAAAGAAGGTTTCTTGCAGCGAACCCCCAAGGGCCGGATTGGCACGAAGAAAGCGTATCAGTATTTGGATATTGATCCTTCTAAGACCGATCGTGATTTGTTTAATTCATAGCTTTTTTATCATCAAATCTTATTAACTTTGCAGCCTTTGTGAAGCGGAGATTATCACCAAATCACAATTTCCTAACCGAAAGCACCTTATTATTTCAAAGAATTTAGTTTACGCATGAAAAACCTTTTTACCTCTGAGTCGGTATCCGAAGGACATCCGGATAAAGTAGCCGATCAAATTTCAGACGCTATATTAGACGCCCTCCTCGCTGATGACCCCGAATCCCGTGTTGCCGTTGAAACCCTTGTTACCACCGGTTTAGCGGTGGTTTCCGGTGAAGTTACAACCGATTCGTATATTGATGTACAGGAAATAGTTCGGGATGTAATCCGTGAAATTGGGTATACCAAAGCTTCCTATAGGTTTGATTCTGAAAGCTGTGGCGTGCTGTCAACCATTCATAATCAGAGTGAAGATATCGCCCAGGGGGTAGATCGGGATGGAGCCGGTGATCAGGGCATGATGTTTGGGTATGCGACCAAGGAAACCCCTGAGTTTATGCCTATGCCACTTCAGTATTCGCACAGCTTACTGAAAGAGCTGGCCAAAATCCGCAAACAAACGGATAAGATGAATTATTTGGGTCCGGACAGTAAAAGCCAGGTTACCATCGAGTATGGTAACGATGGAAAGCCTTCCCGCATTCATACGATTGTACTTTCAACCCAGCATGATGCCGGGGTAGAGCAGGCTCAGATTCAGGCCGATATAAAAAAACACCTGATTGGAAATGTAATTCCGGGTGAATTAGTAGATGAGAATACGATTTATCATGTAAACCCAACCGGCAAATTTGTGATTGGCGGCCCCCATGGAGACACCGGACTCACCGGGCGCAAAATTATAGTAGACACTTACGGCGGACGAGGAGCTCACGGCGGTGGTGCATTCTCTGGGAAAGATCCATCCAAAGTAGATCGAAGTGCGGCTTATGCTTCCCGACACATTGCCAAGAATATTGTTGCAGCTGGTCTGGCCGATGAATGCCTGGTTCAGCTGGCCTATGCCATTGGAGTAGTCGAGCCGGTATCTATAAACGTGCACACCTACGGCACGGGAAAAATGAGCGATGTGGAACTGGCCGACAAAGTAGCCAAAACCTTTGACTGCACCCCACAAGGCATCATCAAGCGGTTCAACTTAAAATCACCTATCTACAGAAAAACGGCCGCTTACGGACACTTCGGAAGAGAAGAGTTTCCGTGGGAAAAGCTGGATTTTGTGGATGAGTTGGGGTGATTGGCGGCTAATTTATAAGTTGTATCGCAATGTTATATTCGTGTGATAATTAATCCACACTGTCTCATCCTGAAACAGGTAATTGTCACGAACTGCTATGAATGCCCCTAAATTGAAGTCCAACTTTTTGAACTCACTTTGGTAACGTAATCCTAGTTGGTGCTCTATATCCTGAGGGGTAGGTCCGTTAATATTCTTGAATGTTGTGTAGAAGTAGTCATCATTATATCGGGCTCGCTGGTATTCAAAAGTTAGTACATGATCACCCCAAACATAAGCTATATTAAGCATGTCTGCCTGAGCACCAGGGCCGACAAAAGCTCCAATTATTTGACCTTTGTTTGTATAACCCTGTCGGTTAAGTGTATGTGCATATAATTTAGAAGGACTGCCAAAACTATCTCCTTTCCATACAGCCAGAGATACGTGTTCAAATATTAACCTGATATATCTGTCGTTTCTAAGTGGAAAATTATTTGAAAAACCATACATGTAGTTTGTATACCTCTCATATTGTTCAAGTAAAGCGACAAAACCACCTGCAAAATCTCCTCTTAACCATTCCGCATAAACATTAAAATCGGAATTATCATCTTTCCAATCGAAAGTCACGGAAATATTTTGATCATAATAGTCATTGGTCAATTTACCATTGACCAGTCTGTCGTTACTCTCACTAAAGAATTGTGAAAAAGTAATAAATCCGTCATAAAAGAAGTCTTGAGCATACTGGGTTTGCGTATAGAAAGTTCGGTGTATACCAATTGTTATTTCTTTCCAAAAACTTGGTCGATACCCTATGTTTATTGCAGAGAAGTATCTTCTATCATCTGCTGGGTCATTATTGAAGTAGCCTGACTCTTCCAGTAATCCCCAGTAAATATTTGCAGTTAATTCACCTAATGTTGTTTCTATTGGTTTTGAAGTACCCACTTTTAAGTGCGGTATGCCAGGGGCATTCATGCTCAAAATAAGCGGGTTATATATACCTGGTCCCCAAATCATATTCTGTGTTGATATGGCAACTTCTACCAGGTTTAGATCCAAACTGATTTCACTTTGTCCCGGAAAAAATTTTAAATACGGCTCATTACCATATCGTATTACATAGTCAATATGATTACCAAAAAACGGATATTGATAGTCAGGGCTGTTTGTAAGGTCTTTACCAATGTAAAAGTCTTTGTTTTGGGCATATTGAACCATAGGGTTGATTACATAAGTTAATTGCCCCAGTTTTCCAGAAAATCCAAACCCAATGGTTGAATTTAGTCCCCGACCTTGCCAAGCAGGTCCATCATTGATAGACTTTGCATAACGTGAGTTATATACTGAATTAATGTAAACGGGAAGTGGATTGAAGCCACCCTTAACTTCACCTTTGCAACGAATAGAAGGAAATACATTCAGGTAATCCTCCATACAATCTAATGAACGGCCGGAGATGATATCTTGCTGATCGTAAACAATGAATTGGCCTTTTACATGCCCACCGAGAGTTAATACAATAAAAATAGAAATAAATAACCAGCTAACAGGAGTATTACGATAACAAGTAAAAAGTGAACTACTAAATGAAACAGGAAATTGTCTTGACATGTGAGGTCTATGAGTCGGTTCTTAAATTTATACCAAGAATATTGAGGCGTTTGTGAAGTAAAAACAACATCATGCAGGAACGATACCTGTGAAACTACCCAGTTTGCACCCTCAAAATTTTTCGCTGCAAAGTGAATAGAGCAAGGAGTTGTTTCAGTAATATTGTTGAAGATACGATCATTTTTAATAGAATAGTCGAGTTTCTCAAGTCCAGTTCTTCCTGCAGTGCAAGAGAAAATTAAGTTATCATAATCAAGCTTGATAGCATCCGGATAATGGCTCATGTACTCAATCAATAAACTTTGGTCGTTATTATTATCACTATCAAACTCATCAGAGCTAAGCGTTTCTTTGATAATATTTAGAACTGCTCCAGCTCTTCCAATCCATTGTCCCGCATTTAAAAATTGATAAGGTTTTTTTCCTTTTTTTACTCTAAGGTATGTCGCCACTTTCTTTATGAATGGGCCGTCAAAATTAATGTTTTGTTCGGCTGAATAGATAACGGAATGGTTAAGACGATTGAAGTTTCTTAGAATTTCTTCTTCTGAAGTAAGTATTAATGCATCATATCCATCAGTGTAAAATACGATCTCATCATTTGGTAAATTGATTAAGTACTCAATTAACCATATCGACTTACACTTATGACTGGTATATTCTTTCCCCCAACCAAGGATATCAAATGATACCTTATGGTGTTCAGCTGACTTTCTGAATATCTCAAAGTCAGGTGTGGAATGAGTCGCAACGGTAACAAATTTCATATAATTGAAGAAGTATTTCCTGTCGTTTGTTTCGAATTTTAAAAATGAAAATCCTTACTTAAAAGAATGGTTGGACTACCATATCAAAGTGGGTGTAGATCATTTCTATCTATTCAATCAATGTGGCTCTGATGAGTCGTGGCGTATAATCGAACCTTACAAAAAAAGTGGGATTGTTACAGTTCACGACTGGACTAATATAAGCTCAAAATATGAGGGGCCCACTAATTTTTTGCAGAAAAATAAAAATCATATGGCTTACAATCACGCTGCTAAGAACTATCGGAAAGATACAGAATGGTTGTTAAAGATTGATCTTGATGAGTTTTTGTTCATGGCTAATGAAGAATACACTATAAAGTCTTGGTTATATCGGCTACGTAAAGATGCCATTCGAAAGGTGAGAGTACCCCGAATGGATTTTGGAGATAATGGCCATGCTGAGACACCTCATGGGGGGGTACTTAAGAATTACACACGACGAGAGGAAACCCCATCAAATTATAAAGATATGGCTAATACTGATTTTCTAAGTGATAATAAATTTAATACTTCTTCACATAGATGGTCTTTTAAGTGGTTCTCAGGAGGGAAAACCATTACCCCAAATTCTATTAACGAACTCCGTATCAATCACTATTATACCAAATCTAAAGAGGAATATTTTAACCGACAAAACATAAGCCGGGGACGTAATGTGAGTGAAGATGATTTCAAAGCAATTTCAGACCGAACTAATAAAGTTCGAGATCGTTCGATACTTCGGCACTTACCACTACTTTCGGAAAATTAGGTTTAGAACAAACACTCCAAAAGTATTCTTGAAGATTGATTTTGTAGCAATCTTATAGAACCACTGCTGTGGTTTTGGGAGTGAGGCCAACCAATTATGTTTAGCTTTAATCGCTGCTTGTTTATCGTATCCACTACCGTAGGGATGGTTAACGTAATACGAGTGATCTACAGCGCTAATAAAGCCCTGATCTAGAGCGTGATATCCTAATATTACGTCTGTTCCGTATCCAAATTTATTCAATTTAATATCAACGGGACACATTTCGTTGAGAATATTAGATCGGAAGGCGAAACAAAATCCTTCGGTAAAAGATACCTGCTGTACACTATTTGATTTATTGTAAATCATATGGTGGTGGAAGGAATATTCAGCAGAAGGGGCATAAACACCGATTTCTTCTTTCTCAAATGCTCTACGAATTTTATCCAGGAAAATTCCTATGTTCGAAATTTCCACATCAGAGGTGATGATCACACCTATTTCATACCCTTGTTTTTTTAGAAATTCATTAGTGGCATTAAGAAGGCCATTGTAGTAAATGTTTTCAAATGCTTTATCAAAGTACTGTCGTTCAAGATTACTTATCTGGGAACCGCTGTCGAATAAGAAAACATCTACGTTGCCAATAAATCTTTGTTTGAGCTGAATTGCCTTTTCATTCAATTCGTGATTAAATATGATGATCGCGATATTTTCTTTAGAGATCATTTCAAGAAGTGTAATCGATCTTTCCATATCTCATATGTATCGTCTGATCGGCCACATTCTCAAAGCCAGAGTCGTGCGAAATGTTAATAACGGTTTTACCTTGATCTTTTAAATAAGGAAGAATTGTATAGAAAAATAATTCTTTAGATTTTTGATCCTGATAAGCAGCCCATTCATCAAATACGTATATCTCTTTGTCCTCAAGTAAAGACTTCAATAAGACGACTCGCTTCTTCTGTCCTTCAGAAAGGTTAACAGAGGACAGCTTCCCTTCTCGGATATATACTTTATTACTCAAGCCCAGCAGATTTAAATATTCAGAGGCTTTTGAGTTGATTGTCTTCTTGGGAATATGTTCAAAGTGATCAAACACAAAACTGTCTGTAAATACAACACCAAATAAATCCCGATATGCGGACAAATTCTGTTTATTTACTGGGAGGCCGCGATAGAAAATTTTCCCTTCATCAAGTTGATAGAGTCCGCAGATTACTTTTATCAAAGTTGTTTTTCCTGAGCCATTCCCTCCTGTAATGAACGTGATTTTCTCTCTTTCGATACTAACATTCAAAGGTCCTAACTGAAATGGATTATCCTCATCTTGATGTAGATAAACAAGGTTTTCAAGCCTAATGCTGTGCTCATTGGTTATTTCGAAATTTAGCGGTTCAACCGAGTTAATGTCTTTTAACTCCACTTCTTTGTTTACATCAATACCAAGCTGATCAATCTGAAGCACAGCAGCCTCTATTTTTTTCATAGTGCTAAAAAAGCCACTGATAGTAGAAAGTGGGGCCAACATGAATAAGATTAACGTCAGGTATTTATTGAAGAAATCCATTGTTACAAAATCGAAAAGCAGAATAAGTACGATAACTGCGCCCAAGAAGATAAACAGAACAATATCATTCATTCTGTTTGTGAAAGCATTAAGTACATTATGGTAGAAGTAGTATTTCATCTGCTTAATACTACCCGGAATAATCTTTTTGGTGATATAAGAATTTCTGAACTTTGAATTTACTTTTAGAGACTTCAATCCATAAACCAGCCCTTCAAATGCTTCATATATCCGGTTAGTATATTCCCTTGAAAGCTTTGAATACTTTGCTATAAAACTCAATGTTACTTTGTTAATTACTATAATCAGAACAAATGCCAACAATGTCAGCCCAGAAAGCGGCGGGGATAACCAAACCATGTAAATTAAAAGCCCAAAAACCATTGCTATTCCATTAGCAACACTGGGAAGCCTTTCTATGACAACTCCAATTGTAGAAATATCTTCAGTAAGTACAGGTAACAACTTGGCTTTTAAGTTTTCCAGGTGACTGTAGTTGGCTTTTATAATGCTATTGGTGAGGTCAACCCTAAGGTTGTGGACAATTTTTTTGGTCAAATGGGAAATACTAATTGAGGCAATCACCGAAAAAATTAAAAAAGCCAAAATGTAACTACTAAACACCCATACAAAAGACTCAAGTGATAAGTTTTCGCCATTTATTACTGAATGAATCTCTTTTATAACCAGTGTTGAAAATAAACCGGATAATAAACTTGAAACGGCCGCCACCAAAAAGAGCGGAGTAGAAGCCTTTATCAAGAGACCTATTAGCTTCATGATTTATCCCTGTTTTTCAAACGAAGAAGGCGCCGGATATTTCTGGTCCAGAAATCCCTTTACCAATTCTACAACTTTTGGGTTTGGGTTGCCGCGGAGGTCGTCATTAAGACAATAAAAATCCGGGCTTTTTCTTTTCATTTTTTTAAAAAAGGATTGTTGTTTTTGGAAGTTGTTGGTCAATTTATGAAATCTGAAGATTTTAATTAGTTCGGTGATCCATACAGGGTCCGATTCGTCACGGTGATGTTTCAGCATATGATACCGATATAGCTTCATAGGAAATAAATCACGGTCATTCCGAAATTTATGATGACGGGTGTTCTCGGTTTGTTGGGGAAATAAGGAGAAGGCTTCTTCCCAGTAGTCCTTATTAATCATAATAGGTTGGTGCTCAATGATACCCAATCCGATAATGTCTTTATATCCGTCATGAATCCTCCATTTCAGGTTCTCTCCAAAAAAAGTATTGAAGATGCGATAGTGATTATCTTTATAGAACGAACTAAGGGTAACAGGAGCACCAAATAGGAAATCATCGTTCATATATAGAAAATCCTGACTTAAACCCGGAATATTGTGAAGAAAACTCTCAATAACATTCGAGTTGAAAGTAGGGAGGTATTGTTCAGGAATTACCTGGTCGTGGTGCACTAACTCAACCCGATCATTATCTAAATCAAGCCAATCGGGAACCTGTGGTCTTGCCGTTAAAATGTATATCTTGTTAAAGGTGTTAAAGTACTTTTCAAGCGAACGTAAGCTGTACTTTATCATTTGAAAAGTGTCTCGATATCGCTCGGGATTGGTATCTTTTTTTTTGGACGCATAGGCATTCCGGGTCTTTGTATACTCTTGATCTGCCCCGTTCACCCACGTATATACTACATCAAAATTCATTCAGTGATTTTAAGGAGGACTTTTTGCTAAACCCCATAAATTACCATTTCAGACGACTGTGGGAATATACTCAAAGATTAGTTCATACGAGAATGAATAACGGAGACTTAAGGCAACAAATACTTTGGGAGCTGTTCGAGTCTTCCAACCGGTTTTTGCAGGATATAAAAGTAGATTATTGGGTTGATTTCGGCACTTTGCTGGGCTTTTACAGGGACAATGATATCATTGCACACGATATTGATATCGATTATGGTTGCCATGAAAAACACTATCCCTATATTTTGGATAATCTGGATAAGCTGCCTGTGGAGCTTACTATGCATGATACCTCTAACCGGCATAATGGTCCCAAACTGTATATGAGTTATAAGGGCTTTGATGCTGACATCTATTTTTATAAAGAGGAAGGAGACCAATTATTCAGTACGGAAAAAACGGAGTGGGAAAACTATAATGCGCCCCATCATAAAGATCAGGTTTTTCCGGTTAGTGATTTCGAAGTTAAGGGGGTACAAACCCGTATGCCCAACAACCCGGAAGCATATCTAAAAACCATTTACAGCTGTTTGGATAAAGATGCTATTCGAAATCCGGTTACAGGTTATTGGGAAGAAGCTTAGATTAGATAATGAGAGGTAATACCTCATTCAGTGCGTATTCAAGGTGTTCTTCATTGTCAATTTCACACCAGTTCAGCTCGGGGAAATGAGCAATATTAATCGGCTCTTGTTCCGATGAGTAGTTTGCCAACAACACTTCGTAATCCTCGCTGTAATCGATTTCAATCTGTTCACAGAATCTGGTAAATCGATTCATAAACCCTGCGGAAAAAGCCCATATTCCTGTCATTACTCCTTCAGGATCAACTATTTTCCTGGCATTTTTTGTGAGCTTGGTCAGCCGGCCCGCCTCAGAACTGAAATACACATTGTCGTCCAGATTCAGAGGCGCAGAGGTGAGAATTAGATTCTGATTGTTATCTGTCGGGGTGAACCGTTTAAAAATGGCGGGGTCGTACAAAATATCGGCTTCCAATACATAGAAGGGTTCGTCTACCAGAGAGTCAAACATCAGCAAGGTGTAAATGCTGGCGCGTTCGTCATAAAATGGGTTCTCAACGATCTTTACTTCATCATACTTTTTCTCAAGATAGTGAAAGCTCTCTAGCAAGTGTCCGCAACCGATTAGAATCTTTTGAACTCCCGCCTTTTTTAAAGCTTCTATCGAGTATTCAATGATGGGCTGTCCCTTTAACGGAGTTAATGGCTTCGGGATTTCGTTTCCGGTCACACTTCTGAGTCGCGTTCCTTTACCGGCTGCTAATATGATCGCTGTTTTAATTTCCATTTTACCGTGAATAGATGTATTCAATTTTTTGGGCAATCAATTTCCAGTCGTGTTCAGCGGCAATGTCGAGTCCTTTACTGGTTAGTTTTTTGACTGCTTCAGCGGACATCTTTATATGCTGTTTTACCAACGCGAAAAGAGCATCCCTGTTTCCCGGAGAAGGGAAGTTCTCAATGCCATATTTCTCGCCAATGGTCAGGTATCCCTCATTCCCATAACCAATAACCCTGACACCGAGCGCCATGGCCTCCAGTAGCACAATCCCAAAACTTTCCCCATACAGTGCAGGGGCAATCATAAGGTCCGAATTCAGCAGCAACCGGTTCTTTTCCTGATCATTTACATCCTTATGAATAGTTACTCCATCCAAACTGTGTTCATTAATAAAGCCGTTCATTTCGGAATATTGAGGTCCATTCCCAATTAATTTCAGCGAAATTTTCTTAGTTAGCATTTCAGATTGCAATCTTCGGTAGATTTCAAGCAATTCAAAAACACCTTTTCTGTTTTCAAATCGGCCGATAAATATCATCCGAAATTCGTCATCAGGGTTTGACTCCTTTTCTATGGTTTTGGCTGATTCGGCATCAATTCCGTTTGGCAAAATTCTGAAATTGTCAGGCAGGCTATTCGGGTCAGCGCCCATTGCTTTTGTCTGCGTTTCGGATACGGAAATAATCTCATCCATTTTGGGGAGGTAGTATTTAGCGCCCGCTTTCATCAGGTTGGCACCAATGTATTTTCCAAGGCCACGGTCTGGCGGGGTATCGTGAAAGGTGCCGACTTTTTTTACAGAACTGGGTAGCATCCACAGTAGTTGGGTTTGCATTACCGGGTTCCAGATGGTATGAAAGTGTATGATATCCGGCTTGAATTCATCAAAGAATTGGAGAATCTGACTTTTTTCATTCGGCTTTAGCACCGATACATCGATGGAAGTTCCCCACCATGGTATGCGTGTACTGCTTGTTAGATGCTTTATTTCACAATTAACCTCACTTTCCGAACCAGGATTGGATGGCGATGGCGCAAAAACGACCACCTTGTTATTTTTCCTCACCAATTCGTTACTTAATTGCGTAACATGGGTCTGTACCCCTCCGGGAATTGATAAATCGTAAGGGCACACCTGAATGATATTCATACTTAAAACGCGTCGATAATATATGTGTACAAATTACGCTGCCAATGATATCCACGTATTTATGGATAGCGACCATTTTTTTGAGCAGCTTACCGCCGATGTTCAAAATGCCAGGCATTCGGTTCGTATCCAGTGCATGAGTTTTGAGGCCGATCGGGTTGGCACCAAACTTATTGAATTGCTTGGCAGCAAGCCAACCTTAGAACGTACTTTGTTGATTGACGATTACTCACGTCATGTAGTGAATGATACCTTCCTGAATGCACCCCAGGGTTGGATGAATAAAAATAATGCACGTATCGAGAGAAACGCATTAGAAGGACTGCTTGATCAGGCGAAGGGTTCTGGAATCAAAATAAAATTTACCAGCCCCATGGGCTTTCTGATGCATCGGTATCCGGCCCGGAATCATAAAAAAATGGTGATTATCGATAAGGAAATATCTTATTTGGGAGGGATGAATTTTACCGAGCATAATTTTGAATGGAGCGATACGATGGTGCGCCATACAAATCCTGATATCGCTGAAGCGCTTTTGGTCTCGTTCCAGGCAGACCTGAATGAGACAAAACCACCGGCGGTCAAAGAAATTGATTCGGGTACCACTCTCTATTTATTCAATGGATGGAAGACAAGGTCGGCTTACACAGAATTATTGGATCGTGTGGAATCAAGCAAAAAAGTATTGGCCCTCTCACCCTATATCTCTTACCCTTTGCTGGATGCCATAGCTGCAGTGCCAGACAACCAGGTGATTCTTCCCAAAAGCAATAATAAACCCCTGATGCACTTAATACATGGATTAAGCCGGTACTCGCAAGTAAATTTTAAATACGTATCAGGGAAAATGATTCACGCAAAAATGCTTATTTTAGATGACAAAGTAGCTGTGTACGGGTCTTCAAATTTTGATGTAATCAGTTACTTTTTTGAAAAAGAAGTGGTAATGGTGAATAAAAATCCTGAACTGATAAAACAACTAACTTCATTTACCACACAGTTAATAAATAAATAACCATAGATGTCTTCGAAGGGTTTTTTCAGCGAGTACGATAAATCGATTAAGAATAGAATTGTTGAGGAAGGTTATGATCTTTATTTCAGTCGCCCCTGCGGGTACGTGCTTGCCAAATTTTTTCATAAGCTAAGATTTACGCCTACCAATATTTCTGTTTTGGGGATGCTGATTGGAGTAACCGGCGGGGTATTACTGTATTGGCAGGATGTTTTGTGGTACACCTCCATTGCGTTTGTTTTGGTGACTTTTGCCGGATTGATGGATAGTGCTGACGGACAAGCTGCACGGTTGTATAACCAGCATTCAGAAATGGGGAGGTATTTTGATTTTTTCAATGATATGCTTGTTTTCATAAGTTGCTATGTTGCCGGGATGCATTTTTTTATGGATCAATATACCTGGGCGGGTGTCTGGATAATAGGGTTAACCTCAGGGTTAGTGCACAGTATTAAATCCAACATATATGAATACTATAAAGGCGAGTTTCTTTACTTTTCTCTTTCTGATTCCAAGCAAAGGAATAAATCAGTTAAATATTATCAGGAGAATTTTGACAGAACCTCAACTTTGTCCCGCCGCCTCACCTACCCTGTTCTTATCGATTATGTAAAAAGGCAGAAAAAGCTCAAATTTCGAAGCGACAAAGTCGATGAGATCTTTGATGAGGCAAGATCTAAATATCCTCAGGAGTTTAAAGAAATTTATGAGAAAAACTGTCGCAAAATGCTGGCATGCTGGGCCTGGGTGTGTGGTTCTAATGTAATGCGAAATGGAATTTTGGTTTCCAGTTTGTTTGGGCGTATCGACATCTACCTAATTGCGAATATCGCCTCTTACGGGCTTTATCTTTTAGTTGGTAAGAAGCAAAACCAGGTAGATCAGCGCATCTTAAAAGAGATTGAAGATTGGGAACTTACTTCTTTAGAACATACGTCTGCAGAAGTAGTGCAGTAAAATAGGTGGCCAGTAACGTTGTGGTAATCCCCGCTATGGCAAGTATGCCTACTGATTCCATTCCGGGATGATCTATAAACATGAGCCCTATAAAACCTAAGATGGTCGTCACTGAGCAGGCTGCTAATACAGGAAACCGCTCCGATAGAAAATAGGGCAAGAACCCTGAGTTATTTCTGATCCACGAGTCGACCATGTGAATTCCATTGTCGGCCCCAACCCCGATAATAATGGGAAATACAATGACATTATACAGGTTGATGTCGAAAGGGAATATTGAGCGCATGGTCAGCAGCATCCCAATGGTCATCAGCAATGGTGCTGCAGCCATCAGGGTGGGTAAAACCGATCGGTAATAGATCAGGAGAATGCCAAAAATGGTAAGAAGAGGTGCAACAAAGAGAAAAGCAGATTCCCGAATCAACAGTTCTAAAATACTGGATGCAATGATATAAGTACTTGCCGCATAAAATGTTTCTCCGGAATCGATGCTTATGGAACCGGAGCTTTTTCTAAACTGTATGGATGTTTGCCCGTTTGATAAACTCATGGCAGGGTAGATGATTACAAGGGGTGCCATGCTTCCATCTTTAAAGAAGAACCGATTTTTAATATAATTGGGAAGGGTTTCAACGGTGGGCGGAACCGTATTTTCAACAATATTGATGACTTCCTGTTCTTCCGAATCCAGGTTTACCAGAAACTCCTCATTTTTATTTATCAGTTCCCGAATAGCCTCAACCTTGCCGGATTTAAAATCCAGTTCTGTCTTATTCGTGGGATAGCGGGTAGAGAAAGATTCAACGCGCTCAATGTCTTTATACTCGGTTCCAATGCCATCCTTAATTTCATGGAATAAAGCTTTGGATTGCTGAATGTTATCGGTGATGAAGTAAGACGGGTCGTGGTAACTACCACTTTCTTCAGTTTCTGAATTAAACGCATCGAAAGCAGAAGGGCCGGAATCGGGTTCAAGGTCAGAAAAATTAAAGTTGAAGCTTAGGGATTGAGCTCCGAAAAAGGCTCCAATAGCAATCACAGTGAAGACTAAAGGAAGCACAAAAGATCGTGTGCGCCGGCTGAATTGGGGTAACGACCTGTCCAATAAGCTGACCGAGTCTGGTTCTTCGGAAGTTTTTTTAGAAACTGAAGGAGAAAACAGTAAAAACAGATAGGTGGAAAAGAGGTTTACCAAAATATTGATAAAGAAAATGATGCCGAATTGGATGAATCCATTGAACTCTGCAAAAATCAGGCTCATAATCGCGAGTCCGGTTGTCAGGCAGCTTAAAAGAATGGGGCGGGTAGAAAAGAAGTAGGACGATACTAACCGGCGAATGGAGGTAAGGCTTGGTGGATGCTGCTTATTTGCTGAGTACAGGTGCAGAATATAGTCCAGGTTAATGCCGAACAAAATGCTGAAGATAATTCCGGTAAATACATTGATTTCATTAAACAAAAGTGAAGACAGCCCAATGGAAATGATAAACCCTGAAAATAACACGAAGAACATTAACCCTAAATCGGCAAGGATGTATCGGGCCTTATATCCTGATCTCCGGTTGATGAGGATCATATAAGCCACAAGAAAGCCGACAAGGCTGAGTATTCCGATTACCAGTGCTTTGGTAATAGAGGCCTGAACGTCATTAATTTTGTGATAGTGGTCGACGTAAGAGCCGCCCCAAAATAATTCCAGACCCGAATAATTTTGCTCAATTTCAGCCTTTTTTTGTAGCAACAGCTGGTATGTTTGCTCTACATTGGTATAATCACTTTTCGGAAAGTCCGGCAAAAATAACATGCTGATTACCGAACTGTCTGCATTGATTTTATAGCGACGGGTATTTGCTATTTCTTCGAGCAGCACAGAAGACAGGACCCCTAATCCTAATTCAGGTTCCGAATCTTCTGCACTTTCATCAAAGTTTACGTACAGAGGGTTGGCTTCCAGTTTCTTCTGGGTAATGTATTCATCTACTTCTTCATAAAGCTGGTCAAGCTCATCTTCCGTCATCAGGAACAACGCAGATTCGCGGATATCATACAAATCATTCTCTAACTCAGCTCCCCGGAAAATAGGTTTGTCATTTGCTTCAAGCTTCAGAAGTGCATCCCGAATAGCGTGCGCTGGTTCAATAACCGGTTCGTCGTCCGTAGAACGAATCATGAGCGAAAATCCTCCTTCCGTTGAATTGAGCTGTTCAAGCTTTTCATATGTGGAAAGGTGATTGTTGTTATCGGGAAGCAAGGCAATCAGTTCACCGTTAAACTGAAGGTTTAAAGCTCTATAGGACAGAAAGCCAAAGGATATGAGGTAACCGATTACAAGGGCAAGCAGTATGTTTCGTGTATTTCCAGAACTCATCATCTATTCAGGTATGATCGAATCTCGGCAATTACATACTGAAGGTCTTTTTCGTATAAATCGCCGATAACCGCCATTCGAAAAGTATCTGTTTCCGGAATTACCCCCGGGTAAACGGTGATGTTTTTTTCATACAAAGCATCATGAAAATGATCAAAGCCCTTTGTTAAAATTCCGGTGCGCTTTATGGCAACCAGGATTTTGGATTGCTGTTCGTCGGGAAGGTAAAATTCAAACCCAAGCTCTTTTAACCCATCGTATAGAATGTGCCAGTTTTGTTGATAACGCTGATATCTTTTTTCCGGGGTTTCTTTTAGCGTTTCTTTAATGGCTTGTTTGAAAGCATAACAAACCTGTACCGGAGGGGTGAAACGTAACTGATTTTTTTCCTTCAGATACTTCCATTGTTTGTACAAATCAAAATAGAAGTTGCCGGAGCTTTTCCCGAGAACGTCTATCTGCTCATTATTGAATATCACAAACGATAGCCCGGCAATTCCATGAATACATTTATTGGAGGAAGCCGCGAGGTAATCAATGTTTAGTTTCTTCAGGTCAATCGGGTAAGCCCCATATGAACTCATGGCATCTACGATCAGGGTGATATCCAGTTCATCACAAAGCTCACAAATTTCTTCCAGCGGATTCATCATACCGGTAGAAGTTTCGTGGTGGATGACAGCCAGGTGGGTAAAGCCGCCTTCCATTAATCGCTCTCTGAGGGCGTTCACATCGGGGTAATCGCCAAACTCATGAATGGTTTCATGAGGTAATTGATAAGACTCACAAATTTGCTTCATCCGGATGCCGTAGGCCCCATTAGTCACAATGAGTGCTTTTGTTGAGGCATTAAGAGCGGAAGTCAGAATGGATTCGACAGCCCCTGTTCCACTTGAAGCAAAAAGACAGGCTTCGTAATCATCCTGTCCTTTTCCGATTTCTAAAAGGCCATCCACAATCTCATTCATGACCTGCCCGAATTCTCCTTCACGTGGACAAATATCATTCACTACCAGGGCTTCCTTCGTGCTTTGGGAGGTGGTTCCGGGGCCGGGATTCAATAAGATTTTGCGTTCAAGTTCCTGCATGGGTCAATCCTCGGTAAGAAATTGCATGAAATTTTTCTTGTTCTCTGTAGGGGAAAGGGTGGGGCGGCCTAAGTCAGCCCGGGCTCCGGTCTTAGTCATTATCTCTAACAAAACCGGCCCTTCGGCATTCAGAAATTTATCGAATGTGCTATCTAACGACGATAGGTCACGTACCCGAAACGTTTTTTTGTATCGGCATCCTTCAGCGATCTTCCCGAAATCGATATGGAAGCCGGCTGTGGGCTGCCCTCCGACAGACTCATGGGCACCATTATTAATCAGAATATGATAAAAGTTCGAAGGTTGTTGCTCTCCGATAATAGCCAGCGCTCCCATATGCATAATCATAGCTCCGTCACCATCAATACAAAATACCCTCCGCTTCTTCTTCTGCAAAGCAATCCCTAATGCTATCTGCGATGTATGTCCCATACTGCCTACCGTCAGGAAGTCGCGATGGTGACCAAGGCCGTGTTTCTCCCTCAGCTCAAAAAGCTCCCGCGACGTTTTTCCGGTTGTGGATACCACGATATCCTTTTCTCCAAACTTCTTAACAAGTTGATCAAGAACTTCCTCACGTTTTAAAGAGTAAGAGTTGTTTTCTGAATCCCCCTGAAATGGATGTTCCTCAAAAGTATTGGGAGGAACCAAAAGCACATAGGGAGAAGAGTTTTTCTTTATGGTATCAAAGGCTACACCCAGCTGACTCTTTACCTGTTGTTCATCGCTGCTTAAAATAGTGTAGGGTATGTCCAGAGCTTTTAACTGTTCTTCCTGCGTTTTTCCGGGCTTGATGTGTTGGGGTTCGTCATCGGTTCCCGGCTGACCTCTCCAGCCCACCATAATCAAAACAGGAATGGAATAAACCTCCTCATCGGTTAAGGAGGTAAGTGGGTTAACGATATTTCCAAAGCCTGAATTCTGGAGGTAAATCAACGGTACGTTTCCCGTTGCAAGATGATAGCCGGAGGCAATGGCCAATGCTCCGCCTTCGTTGGCCGCAATCAGGGTGTTTCCCTTATCAAAGGCATAGGACCCAAAATGCTTTAACAGAGAATCAGGAACCCCGAGCATAAACTCGATGCCTTGTTTTTCCAGCTGATCATATAAAAAAGCAGGTTTTAGCATAAGTTGGGTCAGTTTGGAAGGATGTCCAGGATGTCTTTAATAGACATACAGTATTCATCGGCTTCCAGCGAGCGTTTATGAGTTAGAATAGATTCGGCCGTTCTTTTCATCGCCGGAAAGGCGCTGCGTAAAAGATGATTGGCGTAAATCACAACGTTAAAACCTGCATCAATCAGCTCCTGCTCGGTAAACTGGTTGTATGAAGAGGGAACCGAGATGGCCGGAACCTTATAGTCAAATTTCTGATACTCTTTCATGAACTCGAAGATCTCTTTTCCGTCTTTCTTCCGGCTGTGAATCATGATTCCATCCGTGCCGGCTTCAATATAGGCTTTGGCGCGTTTCAGGGCTTCATCCATACCTGCATTGGCTATCAGGCTCTCTATGCGTGAAATGATCATGAAGTCAGAAGTAACCTGGGCTTTTTTGGCGTTTGAAATCTTTTCGCAGAACACATCAATATCTTCCAGTTCCTGCTTAACTTCTGTTCCGAAAAGGGAGTTTCTTTTCAGGCCGGATTTATCCTCAATAATCACAGCAGAAACACCCAACCGTTCCATATTCTTTACCATCAGCTCGAAATGCTCAATGGGTCCGCCGGTGTCCCCGTCCAGAATAATGGGCTTGGTGGTTACATCAAGAATATCGTTTATGGTTTGAATCCGTGAGGTACGGTCAACGTATTCGGTGTCGGGTTTCCCTTTGGCGGTAGAGTCGGTGAGGCTGCTTACCCAGATGGCATCAAACTCCCTGAGTTCTCCTTCTGCTTCAACGTTGGTTTCTTCAACAATCAGGCTGGAAATGCCATTATGCGCTTCCATCACCCGTACAATAGGTTTTGCTGAGAGAAGACGGCGCAGCATCTTTCGCCGGATATCAGGCGTAGTGCCAATTTCACGCAATGCTTCCCTCAACCCTGAAGAGGAAATTCCATCGGTATAATCGGGTTCTATCAGCTTACCTCCCCATTCGTCCAATATCTTTATCACCTTTTGGCGGACGTGTTTTTGAGGGCCTACTTTCCAATCTGTGCCATGAACAACGTAGTCGGGTTTAAGCTTCCGCAGGTTTTCTTCATAATCCAGTGTTTTCTGGAGGATCACTTTATTTACTCCCTTTATGTTCTCCAGGATACGCTTGCGTTCTTCATATTCCAGAAAAGGTATTCGGCTGAATTTTGTTACCGCTTCATCCGACAGTAAGCCAACGGTTACTTCCCCCAACTCCCTTGCTTTCTCAATAATATTTATGTGGCCATGATGGATAATATCGGTACCCATCCCTACATATACTTGCTTCATGTACAGCTGTTTTGGTATTTAAAATTCGATGAAGCCAAAATAAGGCAAGAAAGAGTCAAATCGCAGTCTCAATTCGAATAATATCGGATAATTTAAGAGCTGAAATAACTACGGATTTTTATTGATTCGGGAATTACCCCATTTCTTTTATTTTTAATGGATTAATTAACCGAATTCAAAACAGGGAGACATGCAGTCAGACTCAGGACAGCCATCGATTGAAGTATTTGATATCACCATTATGGAGCCGATGGTTACCTTCACCGATCTTTGGATTACTTCAGTTTGTGTGTATGCTTTTATCAAATTGATGAAACTGAATAAAAAAGGAAAGGTTCACCAATACATTCGCTGGTACTTCCTCATTATGGCGGTTGCTACTTTTTTAGGGGGAATTTTAGGGCATGCTTTTCAATATGCAGTGGGGCTATCATGGAAGCTACCGGGCTGGCTGATTAGCATGCTGGCAGTGATGGCTATAGAGCGGGCGTCTATTATGCACGCTCATCCTGTGATTAACGATAAATTCGGCAAGTTTCTTGAGGTTGCAAACATAGTGGAGTTGCTTACCTTCGCGGTCATTACGTTTACCACCTTAAACTTCTTTTTTATCCAGGTGCATTCGGCTTATGGGTTAGGGCTGGTGGTGCTACCGCTTCACTTTTTGGTGTATTGGAGAACCCGTAATGCAGGCAGCCGAATCTTCTTTCTCACCGTTATTTTTGCGACGCTGGCGGCATTCTTTTATACCAGTGAAATAGGTATTCACAAATGGTTCAATCATTTGGATGTAGCGCACACCATAATGGCGATCAGTATGTACTGTTTCTACCGCGGGGCATTGAAACTGGAGATTCTGAAACCGGAGGATATAAAGGAAGAGAAGGGCACATTCTGGCAAACGGTCAAGGATGGCTTTCGGGGTGTTGAAGCCTGAGTAAAAATTTATAACAGGCTTCCTGTGCTCTGGCTTATCTCCGGTTATTCTGTTTAATTGGGATATCCTTCAACCTATTGTTCAGATTATGAAAAAATTACTGTCTATTCTCTGCCTGCCATTCTTTGTATTTGCTGTTTATTTTGATTCCGATCCTGCGGTTAATCCGGAGGTCCATCACGCTCCGTATGCTTTTACCAATGTGCATGTGATTTCCATGGAATCGCAAGGAGTGTGGGAAAACTATACCGTTATTACCGAAGAAGACCGGATTGTGAAAGTTGGACCAGCCGATGAAATAAAAGTCCCTAGTGATGCCCATGTTATTGAATCTGAAGGAAAGTACCTGATGCCGGGCCTCGCTGAAATGCACGGACATGTACCTCCAACCGATCCCGGACCAACGGCTCCGTCTTATTTCAATGATGAATATGTGGAACACACGCTTTTCCTGTATGTGTCTGCAGGGATAACAACCGTTCGGGGGATGCTGGGCTATCCCAATCAGCTTAAGCTAAAAGACAAAGTAAATAATGGTGAGTTGATAGGCCCGAACCTGTATCTGGCCGGACCTAGTTTTAACGGCAATACGGTTTCATCCCCGGCTCAGGCCAAAGAAAGAGTAAAGCAGCAAAAAGAAGAAGGATGGGATTTGTTGAAGGTGCATCCGGGATTGACCCGAGCCGAATATAATGCCATGGCGGAAACAGCGAATGAAATCGGAATTCATTTTGGCGGACATGTACCTCAGGATGTAGGCATTGTTCATGCCATCGAAATGGGGCAGCTTACGATGGATCATATCGATGGATATGTAGCCTACCTGAATGCTTTTGAAGAACAGGAAAGGAATCAGAAAATGGCGGAGATCATCCAGAAAACAAAAGATGCCGGAGTATGGATTGTTCCGACACAAGCGCTGTGGGAAACTATCATCGGGGCGGCTGACTATGAAGCCATGAAGAAGTACGATGAGCTGAAATACATTCCTAAAGCAGTACGACAAAACTATTTTAATTTTGCAGAAAATCCGGGAAGCAGCTATTCAACCGGAAACCCGGAGGCACAGGCTGAATTACGCAGAAAACTGCTGGAAGAATTGAGTAATGCAGGAGTTAAAATCCTGATGGGCACCGACGCGCCTCAACTATTCAGCGTGCCGGGTTTTTCCATCCATCGCGAGCTCCCGTTAATGCAGGAAGCCAATATGACTAATTTTGAGATCATAGAAACCGGAACCAAAAATGTGGGAGAGTACTTTGCCGATTGGGATGATTTTGGAGTGGTGGCCGAAGGTCAGCGAGCCGATTTGATTTTGCTTAATAATAATCCGCTGGATGACTTATCAGCTATTCAGGATCACTCCGGAGTCATGGTACTAGGTAAATGGTATTCACGTGAAATGATCGATAATAAACTGGCAGAGATAGAGGAGTACTATGCACAATAGGTTAGTTCTGTAGCAAATTCCTGACTTTATTTTCGAGCTGATCAACTACGCCGCCTTTGATGGCTTCTGCAATAGCATGTTCAAGAAGAGGTTTAATTACCTCTTGAACACTTTGCTGAATGGTATTGCTTCCGTCTTTACCTATTCCATTCAGTTCAAATGATTCAATAGTTGCAGATGCAGTTCGCTTACGATCAATATCGGTACTTACAGTAACTTCCCCACTCTCTACGAGTAAGTGTTCAATAATCAGCGCCGTTTCTGAGGAGCTTCTGGACGAAAGATTCATATTGTCATTGAGGGTTTTCAGGTTTGCACCAAAGCCCTGCTGCTCAAAATATAGCTGAGGAGACTTTACAGTAATGTTCTTCACAACAATTTCATCTGAAAGGAGTGTTCCAAGGTCAACCTTAATAGATGCTTCCTGAATGCTGATGGCAGGTTGATCACTAAATTTATCAGGATTTTCTACAGTAAAGCCCTCAATGCTTCCGGAACCGGTAAAAGGGGAAATGTTGACATTTTCCACGGTCACCTGTGTTTGCAATAGTCTGGATCCGTTCTCTTCAATTTCTGATTTCATGATTCCGTCCAATGAGAGGGTTAGAACCAGAACTCCGGCTATTAAAACTGCGAGAAATCCACCAAAGACTTTGAATCTTTTATCCTTCATGCTTTTTCTTTTATTCATATTCAATTAATTAAAGGGGTTAAATGCTTACATGTTCCGTTTTCTACTTTTTACGATGGTGCGCTTTTCTCTCCCGGCTTTTTTTATAAATTGGCAGACCTAACACTAACTATGAAACAATTACTATGAAGCCTATCCAAAGCCTTTTGCTCGCTTTGGTTTGTGTTCTTTTGTTTGGGGTGAATGGATTTTCTCAATCCACGCCGCAGGCATTCAAGGGAGCTCAAATCATACCCATCTCCGGCGAGCCTATAAATAACGGAGTTCTTGTTGTAGAAGATGGAAGAATAACAGCTGTGGGCGGACCTAATACCCGCATCCCCCGCGGAGCAGATGTCCATGATATGTCGGGTAAGGTAATTATGCCCGGACTTGTTGACACCCACTCTCATATCGGTGAAGGAGATGGGGGCGACCGATCGTCAGCTTTACATCCAGATGTACGAATAATGGATGCTATTGATCCCCGCAGCGACACATTCCGCAAAGCACGAGCCGGAGGAATCACTTCGGTAAATATCATGCCGGGCTCCGGTCACCTGATGAGCGGTCAAACGGTGTATCTGAAACTCCGCGAAGCCAACACCATCGAGGATATGCTGATTTACCTGGATAAGGACAAAACCATTTATGGCGGATTAAAAATGGCAAACGGAACCAATCCTTTAGGTGGAAGCGGATTTCCGGGAACACGGGCCAAGTCTGCAGCCATGGTAAGAGCTTTATTTGTGAAAGCGCAGGAATATCAGGCCAAAATAGAGGCTGCCGATGGGGATGAAAGCAAGATGCCTCCGCGCGATATCGGGATGGAAACCCTGGTGCAGGTGCTGGAAGGAAAAAGAACGGTTCATAATCATACCCATCGCCATGATGATATTCTAACAGCTATTCGGTTATCCGAAGAGTTTGGGTATGACCTGGTACTTCAGCACGTGAGTGAGGCCTGGAAAGTAGCCGATGAAATTGCTGAAGCCGGAGTTCCTGCTTCCATCATCACGCTGGATTCTTTTGGTGGAAAGCTGGAGGCATCCGAAATCAAAAATGCCAACGGAAAATATCTGGAAGATGCCGGGGTTTTAGTTGGGCTTCACACCGATGACGGGATTACGGACTCCCGCCTGTTTCTGAGGTCAGCTGCACTGGCAGTGCGCGAAGGTATGAGCCGGGAAGCTGCATTGGAATCAGTGACGATTGCCAACGCCATTATGATGGATATTGACGATAGAACCGGAACGCTTGAAAAAGGCAAAGATGCGGACTTCATCATTCTCTCCGGAGATCCGTTCAGCGTGTACACGCACGTAGAACAAACCTGGATTGAGGGTTCCAAGGTCTGGGATCGCTCCAATGAGGAAGACCGGAAATATGCGACCGGGGGATATGAAATCTTCCGCGGCGAAGTTCACACGCACCACGAAATGGGAGGTTCACAATGAGAGTATTCGAAAAAATATTACTGATACCGGCGCTGCTACTGCTATTTAGTTTTAATACAGCTGAAGCACAAATTGCCGTGAAAGGAGAAACGGTATATACCATGGCCGGTGACCCAATCACAAACGGAGTTGTACTCATCAAAGATGGGAAGATTGAGCGTGTGGGTTCTGCATCCAGCGTAACTATTCCATCCAACTATGAAGTACACGAAGCTAAAGTGGTAACACCGGGCTTAATTGATGCACATTCGGTTGTCGGTTTGGCCGGACACTTAAATCAGGATCACGACCAGGACCAGCTGGAAACTTCCAGCGCTATTCAACCTGAGCTTAGAGCTATTGATGCATATAATGCACGGGAAGCTTTAGTAGGGCATTTGCGCGATCTTGGAATTACGACGGTTCATACCGGTCATGGCCCCGGTGCATTAATTAGTGGCCAGACGATGATCGTGAAAACTGCCGGTGAGACGGTGGAAGAATCGACGATTGTTCCGGCTAAGATGCTGGCATTTACGCTTGGGAATAACTTGAGCGGTCAGATAAGCAAGCCCGGAACCCGATCTAAGGGAATTGCCATGCTTCGGCAGGAATTCATCAAAGCACAGGATTACCTGGAAAAGAGAAATGGCGATGAGGACTATTCCATGGATTTAGGTATGGATGCGCTGGCTGATTTGCTGGAAGGTAAACTCACCGCATTGGTTACGGTTCACAAGGCCAACGACATCATGACGGCGGTTCGGCTTCAGGAAGAATTCGGATTCCCTATGGTGCTGGATGGCGCAGCTGAAGCTTATCTGATCATCGACGAATTAAAGGAAGCCGGTCATCCCGTAATCGTTCACCCAACAATGATCCGCACTTACGGCGATAGCAAAAACGCTACTTTTGAAACAGCGGCTAAGTTGTATGAAGCCGGTATCCCTATTGCTTTTCAAAGCGGATACGAAGGCTATGTGCCCAAAACCCGGGTTGTATTGTTTGAGGCCGGAGTAGCAGCAGCAAATGGCTTAGGCATGGAAAACGCCCTGAAAGTACTGACTATAGATGCGGCTGAATTGCTGGGTATAGCTGACAGGGTAGGCTCACTCGAAGCCGGTAAAGATGCCGATATTGCCATGTTTGATGGTGATCCACTTGAGTACATCACTAACGTAACCGGTGTGATTATTGATGGCGCTAAAGTGAAGTAAAACTGCTGAAATCGAAAATTGGTAACGTCACAGAGCGTCGTTACCAAAGGTTGGTGGATAATAAAACGGCCTCGCTACGGTCGCTCTGCGTCGTAGCGAATGGCTCAGCGTTTATATAGTCGTCATGCTGAGCCTGATGGCTTAGGCTGGACTGATTCAGAATCTGAAAAAGATTTTTGGTTTGAGAATAGATAAGAACCTCAGCTTAATCACATGTCAAAGAATTATAAAAAAGCCTCAAACCCGGAGCAAATTCCGGCTCTTTTTACAGACGCATGGATGAAGCGTGATGCCGATATGCTCGCTTCGTTATTTACAGAAGATGCCGAATTTGTGAATGTTGTCGGACTCTGGTGGCACAATCGGGAGGACATCAAAGAAGCACATGCTTATGGATTTGATAAAATATTTGGGGACTCGGATTTGGTGCTCAGAGAAAGCAGGGTAAAATACCTGTCAGATGAGATTGCCGTGGTGCATGCCCGGATGCGACTTAAAAACCAGACACCGAAAGGGGAAGTCAACACACCTTCACTCCGACAAAACATTTTCACCTTTGTAGTTCAGAAACTGGAGAGTAGCTGGATATGTGTATCGGCACATAACACCGATATTATCCCCGGCGCTGAAACGAATATTATTGACGAAGAGGGGGAGTTTAAATCGGTGAATTACCGCGATTAAGAAAAAGAGAAGTCATTCCGCACGTGAGACGGAATCTCCCTGAAATATTTGGGATATTGTCAGTAAACAATGAGGGTGCAAATGGCATTTTATCGAAGAAACCTTCCACACTGGCAGCCAGAGGGTGCGGAATATTTTATCACATTTCGTTTAGCGGGTTCTTTACCAAAGCAAGCCGTTTCAAGGCTCAAGCAAGAGCAGAGATTGTTATTAAATAAGGTGGAAGATAGTTCCCGTAGTGCGGACAGGCTGTCCGCGCTACGGGAAAGAGTTCACAAAAAAATCTTTAAAAAATACGACCAACTACTGGACAGCAATGAGATAGGCCCAACTTGGCTTTTAAATGATGAGGTGACAGAAATTGTGAAAGAAGCAATTCACCACAGAGATCAGGAGAAATATGACTTATATGCTTACTGTATTATGCCAAATCATGTGCATTTGATTTGTAAGTTACCTGACGCAAATCACTTAAAACCCTCCGGGAAGAAAGATTATCCATTAACAAATATCTTGAAATCACTGAAATGGTTTACTGCTTTAGAGGCAAATAAGGTGCTAAAAAGAACCGGGTCTGCTTTTTGGCAAGCAGAGAGTTATGACCATGTAATCAGGGATTCAGATGAGTTACAGCGGATAATTTAATACACTCTACAGAATCCAGTAAATGCAGGGCTGGTTGATAATTGGAAAAGCTGGCATCATTCATATTGCAAAAAGGAATTCAGAGAACTGTTCTGAAGACCAGATGTTATAAACAGAGCGACTCAATGAAACCCATCACCTTCAAGTCACACATCAATTACCTGCCCAAGCTGAAGCTTACGCATATCACAGTGCCTTCACATATTGTTGATAAAACGGGTGGTATTGGAACGCGGCTGATGGTTTCCATTAACTCAGAAAAAGCCTTTCATGGTGGAATGGTGGCTTTGGGTGGTGGAGATGCTTACATCACCGTTAATAAAAAGCGTATGAAAAAGCTCGGGGTGAATAAGGGAGATGAAGTTGAAGTAACTATAGAACTTGATCAAAGTAAATACGGGATGGAAATGCCGGAAGAGTTAGAGGCTCTTTTGGAACAGGACAGAGAAGGAGAGCGAAGGTTTGAAATGCTGGCCCCCAGTAAACAGCGCTATATCATTCACTATGTATCTCAGGTTAAAAGCAGCCAAAAGAAAATTGATCGCGCCATAATGCTGATCAACAACCTGAAAGATCTACCCGAAGATGAATTTGATATGCGAAAACTATTAGGTCTTCCGCCCAGGGAATAGAACATCGAACAAGGAACACCGAACTTTGAAGGATTGACTTCAAAGTTCGGCGTTGGATGTTGCTTGTTCAGTATTTGTAATTAATTAGCTGTGCTTCCGCTGATGGTATGACCAAAGAAAACAGCGTTTGCAAACAGCTTATTGGTACCATACCAGAAGGCGCGGAAGTTAGGATTGTCGGCCATCGCTATTACACGCCCGCCTCCTAATCGGCTCACTACGATTGCCGCTGAGCCTTTAGCATTTTCAAGATTCTCATCGTTACTGTAACCGCTCGCTAACGGGTTATCCGTGTAGTAAAGCGGAGTGGAGTATGGGTTTTCTCCTTTCTTCATGAAGGTGGTAGTGCTTCGGAACACGGTGATGTCGTCATCATTATATCCGTAACCGAGGGGGTGAGTCAGGTCAAGTTTGGCGTTGAAGATAGAACCACCGATATACTCAGCTCCGGAGTCCGGGCCTTGTTTTACATACGGTCGTACTTCAACCTCCTCTTCCTCGTCTCCATTCTCCTCTTCTTCGTCCTCATCATCAATAAATTCGATGTTGGCGAAGCCCTGAGATTCGGCCCAGCGAAGAGCATTTCTGTAGGCGATTAAGGTACCTCCTTCACGAATCCAGTTTTTCAGATTTTCCGCAGCACGGTCGTTCATGCCGTAGCCGCTGGAAATAATTACATTATACCGATCAAGGTCGGTTCCGCCCAGTTCGTCATATTCAAGAATGGTAACCGGCATGTGGTACCGCTGATCGAACAGATGCCATACTTCACCAACCTCATACGAGCTGGTTCCAGAACCTCCAATAATAGCGACTTTAGGAGCCTCAAGGTTTTCAAAGTTATTACTTCCAAGATCCATCCCGGCCGGTGTTAATCCCGTGGTTAGATTGTACACGGTGATTCCGTCTTCTTCAGTAATGGTCTGAATAAGTTCATGAACTTCTTCGGGTTCATCCTGAACTCCCATAGGAACTAAAATGGTACCGTAGTCAAAGTCTTTAGCTCCGTTTTCGGTTATGGATTTAAAGGTTCGGGAGGCCACTTTAGCTCTCACGCCATTAGCCAGCAGCCGGTGCAGTGCCCGCGGGGAATAATATTCATCCCACTCAAAAGCATAGGCATAATTGGCTTTGCCACCGTTTAGTTCGCCGGTCAGGTTTAAATCGTCCAGAGAAAAAGCATCTCCCAGCATATTCTTGTTGAAGCCCCGGTTCAGCTCCGCAAATGGCAGGTTGAACGCATAGGGCATGGTCCAGGCCGATACATCATAAAAAAGGCTGTCGGTAAACTCTGTTCTTCGCTCAAACAGTGCGGTAATCAGCTTGAACTGCTTTTGGTTGGTAGGGACGATGTAGGCTTTTCCGGCTTTGAATTCATTATAGTCTCTTGCCAGTTCATACACCTCAACCTGATTTCTGTTCAGCATTTCAGCCAGGTGTTTGGTTCGGCCCTGGTCAGCTTCTTCCCCAAACACGTACGCCTTTATGGATGCATCACCTGCTTCTTCAGCAGCTTCCTGGTAAAACTCACGGGTGTTGGCCAGTAGTTCTTCTCTAAGGCTTTGGGCTGCTTCCAGTGTAGAAAGAGACGTCGTAAACTGGTTGCGGATGGTGAAAGGGAACTCAAGGATGCCGTGAATGCTTTCCTGTGCATGTCCGCGTGAACTGGCTTGCTCAAACAGGATTCCAATGGAACCATTTACATCCGGGTAAGTTGAGCCTTTTCCATAATAAAAGTCATCGAAGCTTTCTTTAGAATAATAGAGGGACTGAATTTCATCGAGTGCGTCGGCGTGATATTCAGCAATGGCTCCGGTCAGGTCCTGGTTTCGCTGCGGGGTGATGGGGTGTGTTCGCGAAGGAATACCCGGCTGAAAAAAGAACGTGGCGTTGGTTCCCATTTCGTGATGATCGGTTAAAATCTGAGGAACCCATTCGTGGAACTTGGCTACACGACCTTTGCTTTCCGGATGCTGCATCAACAGCCAGTCGCGGTTCAGGTCAAACCAGTAGTGATTGGTTCGTCCGCCCGGCCAGTTTTCATCAAACTCACGGCTTTGCGGATCACTCACCAGTACATTTTTACTTTTGTGGATATTTGCCCAGTGAGCAAACCGGCTTAACCCATCCGGGTTAATGCTCGGGTCAATCAAAACCACGGTGTTGTTAAGCATCTCATTAATTTCAGAACCTTGTGCAGCTGCCAGGTGATATACAACAGCCAGAGAAGCATTGGATCCGCTTGGCTCGTTTCCGTGCACACTGTAACTCATAGTTACCACAACCGGCATTTCAGAAAGATTTAAGTCCTCGGAAACAGAAGCATCGGTAAGCTTAAGGTGCTCTTGTTTGATCCGGTTGATATTGCGCTGGTTCTGAGGTGATGTGATGGTAAGCATCAGCAGCGGACGGTTGCCGTAGGTGCGGGCATATTCAGTAATCGTCACCCGGTTGGAAGCTTCCGCAACGGCATACATATACTCAACCAGCTGATCGTGGCGCACATGCCACTCGCCCAGTTCAGCTCCCAGGATTTCTTTGGGCGTGGGAATTTCAGAATTATAGCTAACGCCATCGGGGAGATAATAATCAAGGGTAACGGGCTCAGGGTTTAGCACCTGGGCGTGAGTCATCATCCCGAATAGCAAAGTGAAAAGAGCAGTAAAAAGAACTTTCATGGTTAGTTTGGTTTATGCTGGTTGATACTTCAATAACGCGTTGAATGGTACCAGTTCAAAATGAAAAAAGTTTTTAAAAGTTCCTGTTTATGGATAGGTAAGTATTACCGCGAAAGCTCTAAAGCACAAAAAGGTGAAGGAAAGTAATTTGTAGGTATGAGGCGGAGCATCAATAGGTCGTTACGCAGCGGAGCAGCGGAACGAGGTCAAAGCGCCAAAGCACAAGGTTGTAATTAGAAAAAGAGTGTAATCCATCATTCCGTTTAGTGGGGAAAAACTTTACCGCCAGAGAGAAGAGAAACGGGGTGATGGATAGGGTTGACTAAAGGTGCCTGCCCCGTATCTATTTCATCACCCGGCTCTCGCTTTATTTAGCAAGTCTTTCTTAATTAGGCAGAGCCGAATGACCGATTTGTGATTGTTGGCTTTCTCAGTTCTCGCAAAAACAATTATTTTCATTATAATCAGCCCGAATGGAAAACAGGAATCGGGAAATGAAGTCGGATAAAGTTACATCTACCTTTAAGTACGCATTTGGGCCGGGACTGATTTTGGCTGCGGCAGCCATCGGGGTTTCGCACTTGGTGCAATCTACCCGGGCTGGTGCTGATTATGGGTTCACCCTCGTCTGGGCTGTAATCATTGCCAGCCTGATGAAATACCCTTTTCTGGAATACGGCCCGCGCTATGCAACCGCCACCGGAGAAAGCCTGATTGCCGGCTACAAAAAACTGGGCAGCTGGGCACTTTGGATCTACATCATTTTCACCATTGGGACCATGTTCGCTATTCAGGCGGCTGTCACCATCGTTACGGCAAGCCTGGCTGTAGAATTAACCGGAATCGAGCTGCCGCTTTTGGTGTGGAGCATCATCATTTTAGTGATTTGCATTGGCGTGCTTTTTCGGGGTCAGTATTCCGCCCTCGATTCTCTCATTAAAGTAGTGATGGTAGTTCTGTCACTTTCAACCATTGCCGCTTTTTTGGTAGCATGGTTTGATCCCTCTCCGGCCGATTTACCGCCAGCTCCGTCTGTTTGGGATGTAGCCGGGGTCACCTTCCTGATTGCTTTAATGGGGTGGATGCCCATTCCCATTGATGCCGCGGCCTGGCATTCATTATGGAGCCTGGAACGTCAAAAGCAGACCAAACATAAATCGAGCCTCAAAGAAAGTCTGCTGGATTTTAATATTGGATATGTAGGCGCTTCCATCCTGGCGCTGATATTTTTGTCGCTGGGTGCCTTGGTTATGTTCGGGTCGGGAGTTAGCTTCTCTGCGTCGGGTGCCGGATTTGCCCAGCAGCTCATCGACCTCTATACCCAAACGTTAGGCGGCTGGGCTCACTGGATTATTATCATCTGTGCATTTACCACGATGTTTAGCACCACGCTTACAGTAACCGATTCTTACCCCAGGGTGACACGTGAAATTATTCGGGTGATGAAAAGTGAAGCCAATGAAACGGCTTTCTTTTCCTACAGAGGTCTGCTGTTTATCATATCAACCTTGTCGATGCTGGTGCTTTGGCTTACGGGAAGTCAGTTTACCTTTATGATTGACCTGGCCACCTCGCTATCCTTTCTTACGGCCCCTGCGCTGGCTTACATAAATTACAGGTTGATTAGGTCGCGGTTCACCCCCGAAGACCATCAACCTAAAACGTGGCTAAAGGTTTTGAGCTGGCTGGGTATGATTTTCCTCACAGCCTTTGCGCTGCTCTTTTTCTACTGGAGGTTTGTAGGGTAGGGAGAGAAATAATGTATTAATTGCTCATTCGGATTTGGTAAATTATTAATGATTGTATCCCAAGTAACAAAACGACAGTATTTCCTTTGAAAACAATATTTCCTCCAAGAGAGCCATTTAATGCTTATTCTCATTACCTCGGTGCTTTTATAGCCACCGTTTGGCTTTTCTTTTTGATGTCAACTGCGGCTGAAAGTCCGACCGGACACATAGTCGCGTACCTGGTATATGGCATATCGGTGATCCTGATGTTTCTCTCAAGTGCTATCTATCACACCTTAAATGTGCAAAATAACATAGAAGAGTTTTTCAGGATGGTGGATCATTATCTCATTTACATAGTGATTGCCGGAACCTACACACCTCTCTGTGCTATTGCACTGGAAGGAGCCTGGCAATGGGGGATGTTGCTGGGTATATGGCTGTTTGCCCTGGCCGGTATTTTAAAAAAGACATTCTGGATGAATGCGCCACGCTGGTTTTCGACGGTTATTTACCTGTTTATGGGTTGGGCTTCGGTCATAATTCTCCCCATGGTTTGGAAGTTGCTTCCCCACGCCTTTGTATACTGGATTGCCATTGGCGGATTGTTTTACACTGTCGGGGCGGTTATTTATGGTATTAAGAAACCGAACCCGATTCCAAACGCATTTGGCTTTCACGAAATTTGGCACCTGTTTGTAATGGGCGGTGCTTTTTCCCATTATTGGGCGATCTATAACTATTTACCCCCGTTTAGTATTTCAGGATGATGAAAAGGATTTTATTTGCTGTTCTATTTAGTTTGACGATTGCACCTGTCTCAACATTTGCACAGCTGTATAATGCCTCGGTAATAAATCGACCCGGGGGCTTGAATTGGCAGCAAATTAAGACGGAGCATTTCCGCATTATTTTCCCTGTAGGAGAAGACTCTCTGGCTTATCGGTCGGCGGCTATTCTTGAAAGTGAATACGCCAAAACCTCGAAACTAACCGGAGGAAAGCTCTCCAACTTCCCGGTGATTTTGAATAACTACAATGATCTCTCAAACGGATTTGTGACCTCTTTCAACTTTCGGTCCGAAATAGAATTAGCGGCCATAAAAGGCAAAGGGATGAACCCGCAATCCGGCGACTGGCTGGAGACGGTGCTTCCTCACGAACTCATCCATGCCACGCATTTTAATGTTCAGCAGCCTTTAGAAGATAAAAAAGTGAGCATTCCCAATGTCATAAGTTTATTATCTCCGGATATGGCCCGAACTTTTCATGGATTTGCCCCTGTGGGATTGCATGAAGGACTGGCGGTGTATTATGAAACGGAATCAGTGGCACCAAATGGCGGGCGGGGAAATTACAGCTTCTTCAATAATCGATTTAATGCAAATTTTGCCAGTCCCGGCCGATGGAATATGGGGCAAACACTCATTCCTTCAGATTACACCCAGCCTTACAATCGCCACTATATATCGGGATATACGTTTATTGATTGGTTGCATGACAATTATGGCGATGAAATTTCAAGAAATGCCATTCGCTATCACTACCATAATTTCTTTTTGGGATACGGTGTAGCGCTACGCGCTAAAACAGGAAAGTGGCCGGGTCAGTTATACGCCCTGTATGAAGAAGACCTCAAAGAGAAAGAAGAACAGCGATTGGCTGAAATTGACGTGAACACTACGGAAAAGTCCCGCATCATCGACACTCCGTTTAAAGGGGAAGAAATTCACGCCCCCAAATGGATCTCGGATAGCAAGCTGCTTTTTTATGGCTCTTTTTATAACGGACGAATTGGCTTCTATGAGTATGACCTGGAAACGGGTGCTATGGATCTGGTGAAAGAGGTATTCAGCGTGGAAGATTACAATTTTGAAATTGAAGCAGGTACAGATTTTTATTTCAGTAATTACTCCAGAGATCCGCTCATTCCCACCCAATACATTGCTGATGTCCAAAAACTGAACCTTGATATCGGCAAATCGGAAAAGCTTACAAAGAACGCTCGGGTTTATGCTCCCACCTCCAATGGAGAGCGTATTCTGGGAATACAAACAGCCGGATCAGGCGGGAATATTGTAGAGATACTTGAAGGCGGGAAGGTGAAAACACATAAAACTTTTGACGGCGCTATCCCGGATGCCCTTCGGTTCAACCCACAGAATCCCGAACAAATGGCGGTAATTTTGAAGCGCAGGGGAGTGCAGGCACTTTGGGTAACATCTTTGGAGAACCTTTCTGAAGATCTGAATGGAGCACCGGATTTGGCTTTTGAGAATGCTTCCGTATTTGATCCTCAATGGCATCCGGAGGGTGATCGAATTTTATTTAGCCTGGATGCTGGATCGGCGATGAACATCTATGAATATAATTTGCAGTCCGACGAAGTTACGCAGCTTACCAGCTCATTGTATAATGCATTTGAAGCCTCCTATTCACCGGATGGAAACCAAATTGCATATATAGTGCAGAAGGTTAATGAGAGGAAGTTGGCCGTACTAAATCGGAGTGACTTTCTGAATGCACCTGTTCCGGTTTCATTGAGGCTGACAGGCAGTTCACTTGATAAGGAATTAACAAGGCCATTGTTGGGAGGTTCTGCAATGGATTCCATTTCCACAATAGAGCCAACACCTTATAGAGCTGACGTTTCCTGGCTGAAGCCCCGCGCGGTATACCCGGTTTTGGAAGAAAAGGCAGGGACTTATCAGTATGGAGCCGGGTTTTCAAGTATTGATGTGCTCTCAAGTCAGGCTTACTCGGCCGAAATTACCGGGATACAAAACAGGCTTTGGTACGATATTACCTACACCAATAAGATGTTCTATCCCGGGTTTGAACTGAACGGGTACAGTGATCCCCAGTTTTTTTCCATACAGAACAGCGATACGGGGGAGCGATTTTCATTGATGCGTCAGGATCGGGGAGTCAGCTTATCGATGCCCTTTGATTATACATTTCGGGGTGACACCAGGCTTAGTTCTGTTTCATTTTCACCGGAAATTTCAGCCGAGCAGTTCAGGTATTATGATCTGGAGCCTTCGAGCCTGACTGATTTTGCAACGCGATACAAAGCCGGATTCTTTTCTCAGCTGAATATCGGTGTGTTGAATTTTAAGAGGGATATTCAGCCTTCTTCGGGTATATCCTTTTTCGGGCTCTATGAGCAGACCCTGAACGAGCCGGAGATATCCATTCCAACCCCGATTGGCACGTTCAATTCAACCTTTGCCAACCAATGGGCAGCTTATTATGGGGTGTTTGGGTTTGTTTCTCCTTTGAGAAGATGGAATCAGTCGCTGCGTCTCGATCTTCAGTTTCTTCAGCAAAGTACATCTCCCATTTACTCCAACGACACCATCATCCCAATGGGTTATAAGTCAGGTGCATTCCCAAATTTCAGAACCGGTCAGAATGGAGGATTTCAAAACCTGAGTCGTTTTAGTACCCGATATACCATCCCGCTTTGGTACCCCGATACCGGAGGCTTAACTCTGCCGTTGTATCTGAGCAGCATCTATTTAACAACTTTTACACATACCCTAACCGATATGGACGCCAACGACTTAGTGGCTTCAAGCCGAAGTATTTTCGGGGCCGGTTTCCATGTTCAGTTCAAAGTATCTAACTTGTTGTTTGACATAGGGGTAGGCCTTGCATACGAGCCCACCCGAAATAACACTCAATTTATATTCGGCCAATTTTGATTAAATCAATTGTTCTTCGAGGTACTATTCTGGTTTTTTGTGGAGCCTTTCTATTAACAACTATCGGTTGTGAGACTAAAAAGCCGGCAGACCCACAGCCTGCGCAAAACGGCAACCGAAAAAGCCCGATCGCCATCGCTTCCATAAAGCATAACGGAACATATATTAAAGTTGTTTACGGACAACCTTACCGGCGCGGACGTACAATTTTCGGAGAATGGGAGCCCTGGGGAAAAGTGTGGAGAACCGGTGCAAACGAAGCCACTGAAATAACCATAACGGAACCGGTATTAATGGGTGACCAGGCCATAACTCCCGGAACCTACGCTTTATTTACCATCCCGGAGCCGGATTCTTTTACGGTTATTCTCAACCATGAATTAGGGCAGTGGGGAGCCTTTGAATACAAGCCGGAGCGGGACTACAAACGGATGAAATTTCCCGTTCAGAATTTAGAGACACCGGTTGAGGCTTTTACTATACAATTCTCGGAACCTGAATACAGCATGACTTCCATGACGCTGAAATGGGACGTGGTACAAATTGATATTCCCATTCGATTCTACGGAGAGTAGGTCGAAGTGAAGGGCTGAATTCCTTCGTTTGTGAAGAGGAGGATTAAACTCTAATTCTCTACCAGCTTCAACAGCTCTGCAGGTACGTCAACATCCATTCGTAATACCTGAGAGGCATGAGTTTTTCCCTGCGCATCCAGCTTCAGGGAAACAGTTCCTCCACCACCAAGGCTTTGATTCAATATAAAATTAAGTGCCCCGATGTTAGGCAATTCATACCGCTCAACCTCACCCTTACACACATTTTTCATGTGATTTTTTACACGGTCAGCCGTTAGTGTTTCTTTCAGAAAAGGGTAAATATCCGGGTGGCGGGCAATGATTCCCACGTTACTTCCATTTCCTTTATCGCCGCTGCGACCATGGGCAATTTTCAATAATTTTACGGTAGGCATGATGAATTAAGTTTATAGGCTGAATTTTTGACAAAGATAAACGGATTTATTCTTACATCACAATCGATGTGGCTTGCCAATAAGCAGAGAGAAAATCTTTGCCTTTGAATTAATCAGAGAGGTAATAAACCACGGTAGAAACCACACGTACATTCTTGATGTGTGGATTGTTGTTGTCGCGGGGTGAAATGCTAAACTGCCCCTGATAAGCCGTCTTTATTTTACCGAGCTCACTGTTTGAATCCTCAGCAAATTTCTGAGCCACTTTCCGGGCTTCTTTGGTTGATTCCTCAATCATTTGAGGTTTGATGTCATTCAGGCTATTGAACAAATACTCCGTTCGCACCTGATATTCATTCCCGGTAAGGGCTACTCCCTGCTTTCCAAGCTCCGCCAGTTTATTCATGATCTCCCGAACCTGAAGCACATTTTCAGAATACACAGTCACTGTTTGATTGGCTACATATCTATACTCCGGGTTGTCCGCACCGCCGTATTGCTGGGCTGATTTATCTGTCACAAAAGGGGTGGAGACTGAAATCTCTTCTTCATTCACACCGTTTTCAATAAGGAAGCTTTTTATTTTTTGCTCACTTTGTTCCAGGTCCAGATAAATATCTGCAAGCTGATTGTTGGCTTCGGTGAATTGTATTGGCCAGATTACAACATCGGCCAGGTGCTCCTGCTCAGCCAGCCCTTTTACAGTAACCGTTCGCTCATATTCTTTATAAGTAATGGCCGCATTGCGGAGCAAAAAACCCAGCGAAGCCAATCCTATTACGATTCCAATGCCAAGAATTACAAAGTTGCGATTATTTTGTTCGTTCATAATGGGTCAATTTTAAAGTGTAGAAAACAAACGATGTTGTTAACAGATTTAGTCCATTCAAAAACAAATGTTTCATCAATCCGCTGTCAGCTGTAGTCTGAAAGCTGACAGCCCTGAACTACGCCCTCTCTGCCAGCTCCAGCCAGTTCAGTTCTTTTTCTTCCAATGACTCTTTCAGTTCTTCAAACTCCTTCGAAAGCTCATTCAGCTCCTCATATCCTAAATCACCACCACTCATTTTCTCTTCAAGCCTGGACTTTTCTTCTTCCATTTTGGCAATTTCCTTCTCCAGCTTATTGAACTCCCTGCGCTCGTTATAGCTTAGTTTTTTGGGTTGATCCGATGATTCTTTTTGATCGGCTACGGTTTTGTCATCAGCCTTAGGCTTTGCTTTTTTGAGGGATGAAGCCGCAGCCATGCGTTTCAGCATCTCTTCGCGATATTCTTCATAGGTTCCGTGGAAGTCATCAATCACACCCTGTCCCTCAAACACAAAATAGTGATCCACCAGTTTATCCATAAAGAAGCGGTCGTGAGATACGATGATCAGGCAGCCCCCGAAATTTTGAAGGAAATCTTCCAGCTTATTCAGGGTGAGTAGATCCAGGTCGTTGGTAGGCTCATCAAGGATCAGGAAGTTGGGATTTTTGATGAGCACCATCATTAACCCCAGCCGGCGCTTTTCCCCGCCGCTCAGTTTTTCAACCGGTGTGTACTGCATTTTGGAATGAAACATAAAGTGTTCCAGGAACTGCGATGCCGTTATCCTGTCCCCATTGGAAAGTTCGATTACTTCTGCCACTTCCTTGATGACTTCAATCACCCGCTTCGATTCATCGATCTTAATTCCCTTCTGCTGATAGTGACCAAATACAATAGTCTCACCGGTTTCAATTTCACCGGAATCAGCGGGTTCTTCCCCCAGCAGGATTTTCAAAAAGGTGCTTTTTCCCACTCCGTTCTTACCTAGAATTCCAATCCGTTCGCCTTGTAAAAACTGGTAGCTGAAATCATCGAGGATCACCGTATCGCCAAATGATTTAGACAGGTTCTCGACTTCGAGCACTTTCCCGCCCATCCGACTCATGTTTACATCCAGCTGCAGTTCGGTTTCTTCACGGGCTGATTGCGCCTTTTCTTTGGTCTTGTAAAAATCCTTGATGCGGGACTTTGATTTCGTGGTCCGGGCTTTGGGGCCGCGACGCATCCATTCCAGCTCCTTCTTCATCAGCTTGCCGGCCTTGGCTATTTCGGTGGCCTCAACCTCTTCCCGCTCGGCTTTCTTTTCCAGATAATATTCGTAATTCCCTTTATGGTGATAGAGCTTCCCATAATCCAACTCCAGGATATGGTTACACACCCGATCAAGGAAATACCGGTCGTGCGTAACCATAAGCAAGGTCATGGTACTTTTGGCGAGATACGATTCCAGCCACTCAATCATCTCCACATCCAGGTGGTTAGTCGGTTCATCCAGAATCAGCAGGTCGGGTTCATCAAGCAATACAAAAGCCAGTGCTACCCGCTTTCGCTCACCACCGGAAAGCGAGGCGATGGACTGATCCAGGTCGTAGATATTCAGCACGCCGAGGATCTGTTCCATCTGCTGCTCTACATCCCAGGCTTCGGCAGCGTCCATGGCAGCGGTGGCTTTCTCGAAAGCCTGCTGGGTTTGCGGATTGAAATCCTCAGCCTGCTCCCGAACGGCCTTCTCATATCGCTGTACCACACGGATCTTCTCCGAATTTCCATGGGCGATAAACTCGCTGATGGTCATACTGTCATCCATGTCCGGCTCCTGCGCAAGAAACCCAACCTGAATGCCTTTCTGGGTCATCACTTTTCCGGAATCCGGCTCCATTTCTCCGGCCAGTATTTTCAGTAAAGTAGACTTGCCCGTGCCATTGGGGGCAATCAGGGCTGTCTTATCCCCTTTGGAAATGCCAAAGGTTAAATCCTCAAAAAGGGGTTTTATCCCAAAGTTTTTGGAAAGGTTTTCGGTGGAAAGATAGGTCATGAATGGAATAACAGTTAGAGCTCAATTGATGAGTAACTAAAATAAGGATTTTATCGCGGGAACCCATTTATGAGTTTTAGTGGCCATCCAAAAAATAGGATTGAAACTGAAGTGACATCTGTTTAAGCTAACTCACAACCAAACGAGGATATAGTTGAAATTTAAAACACCACCAGTACCAAAAAACCAGGAGGGCAGAGAGCGCTCGATTGGATTTGAGTTCGAATTCACCGGCGTGGAAATGGCCGATGCTGCCGAGATGATTGTGAATCTGTATGGCGGGGAAACAGAGCAGATAAGCGGGTATGAGTTTAAGGTGAATGATACCGATTTCGGTACTTTTTCTCTGGAACTTGATGCGAGCCTGTTTCTCAACAAAAAATATGAAGGGGTGTTGAAGTCGGTAGGGCTGGATGTGGAGAAGCTTCAAAATAAAGATAAGTTGGAAGACACCCTCCGGGATATGGCATCCACCATTGTGCCCTTTGAGATTATCACTCCGCCAATCCCTTTTTCCAAACTGGATGCACTGAACAAACTGGTGGATAAGCTTCGGGAGTGGAAAGCGAAGGGAACGGGAAGCTCGTTTTTCTATGCCTTTGGTCTTCACCTGAACCCGGAAGTACCGGAGTTGACAGCGGACAGCCTGCTTCGCCATCTAAAAGCTTATGTGATGCTGGATGCCTGGATTCGGCAGGATGCGGATATTGATATCAGTCGAAAGCTGACGCCCTATATCAACGAATATGAAGTTAAATACATCCGCCACATCTTACAGGAGGACTACCAGCCGGATTTGGAATCGTTGATCCACGACTATTTTGAATTTGAGAACTCCCGAAACCGCCCGCTGGATATGCTTCCGGTATTCCGGTTTCTGGAGGAGGAACTAACCGAAGAATTGCTGGAGGAAAAACTGACTTCCGCCCGCCCCACTTTTCATTACCGGCTTCCGAACTGCTCCATTCAGGATGAAAACTGGTCGTTGGGGGAGGAATGGAACCGTTGGTGGCTCGTTGAGCGTTTAGCGAATGATGAACAGGCATTAAATCAATACGCACGAAGGTTTTTACAGATGGATGACAAGACGTTATTTAGCGTAAAACGGAAATGGATAAAGCTGATGGATCGGTGGGTTCAAAATGTACGATAGAGAACCGGTTATTGGTATTACAGGTCCGACTGAAGGTGGTACAGGCGCCTGGATTTTTACAGCACTTTCCGTCATTCTTCAGGGTGGCAAGCCTCTTCGCATTAATCCGGATACACCACGAAGCATTGACCAGGTAGACGGGCTGATTTTAGGCGGAGGAGCTGACGTGGAACCCATGAAGTATGGCCAACAGCGAATCGTGAAAGCAAAGCTGGCCCGCGACAAACGCACGGTATTTGAATGGATTCTCTCCATTCTCTTCTTCCCGGTATATTGGCTGGCAAGATATTTTCAGCATACCAAGCGATCACCTATCGACTTGAAGAGGGATTCCCTTGAATTGAAACTTTTGGAGCAGGCCATTGAACGGGGGCTTCCCGTGCTGGGCATCTGCCGGGGCATGCAGCTTATGAATGTGCATTTCAAAGGAACGCTACACCAAGATATCCGGGGTTTTTATGCGGAAAAAGCGCAGGTGTCGTCTATTTTTCCCAAAAAAAGGATCACCATTAAAGATCATACCAAGTTGTGCGAACTGCTGCAGACCGACATCTGCAATGTAAACGCCCTGCATAATCAGGCCATTGATAAGCCGGGAAAGGGAATAGAAGTGGCCTGTCAGGAACTGAATACCGGAATTACTCAGGCCATCGAGCATACGGAATATCCGTTTATGATAGGCGTTCAGTGGCACCCCGAGTACCTTATTCAAATTGCCCGCCAGCGCAATATCTTCAAACAACTGGTGCAAGCGGCAAGGTGAGTTGATTTTTTGAATGCATCCTGTTCTAACTGTTAGTACAAAATCCGTGTTTTAATGGTGTGCTTCACATTTCGGATTTCCTGAATTACCTGCTCGTCGTACTCCTTATCCACATCCAGTACCACGTAACCAATGTGCTCGTTGGTTTTCAGGTACTGCCCCAGAATGTTAATGTCCGAATCAGACAGGCACCTGTTGATTTCGGAAAGAACGCCCGGCTTGTTTTCGTGAATATGCAGAATACGGTGGGCGTTTTTCTGAACGGGCAGGTTCAGCGGTGGTACGGAGTGGGAACCAACCGTTGTTCCATTATCAATCAGGTTGATGAGCTTGGTGGAAACGTCAACTCCGATGTTATACTGTGCCTCAATAGTGGAGCCGCCAATATGCGGAGTTAAAATCACATTGGGCAAGTTCTGCAATGCCGTGGAAAAGTTCTCGCCCGATGATTCCGGCTCTTCAGGATATACATCAATTCCCGCTCCGGAAATATGCCCGGATTCTATAGCCTCTTTCAAGGCCTGTATATCCACAACCGAACCCCGTGACAGGTTAAGCAGAACGCTGCCTTTCTTCATTTGAGCAAATCGCTCGGCGTCCATCATCTTGTTGGTGCCCGGAGTGGCCGGTACATGCAGCGTCACGATATCCGATTTGTTGAGTAGTGCTTCCAGCGATTCCACCCGCGTGGCGTTACCCATAGGGAGCTTGGGCTCAACATCATAAAAGAGCACATTGAAGCCCATATTCTCCGCCAGTACGGAAACCTGGGACCCAATATGTCCATATCCGATAATACCGATATTCTTCCCTCTGACTTCATAGCTGTCTTTGGCGTCCTTCAGCCAGGTGCCCTCATGAGCTTTTTTATCACGAAGGGGAATGCGGCGCTTCAGCATAATGGATTCGGCTATCACCAACTCTGCGACCGAACGGGTATTGGAATAAGGGGAGTTGAAAACGGTGATGCCGGCCATCATAGCAGCCTGCAAGTCTACCTGATTGGTGCCGATACAAAAGCAGCCAATGCCTTTGAGCTTATTCGCTTTTTGGATGACTTTCTCTGTAATCTGGGTTTTCGATCGAATGCCAATCAGGTGGACATCCTCAATTTTATCCAGAAGTTCTTCTTCACTAAGAGCTTCATCCTGGGTTTCTACATTCAGAAAATGATGCTTCCTGAAGTTCTCTTCAGCTGTGGGGTGAATTCCTTCCAGTAACAGGACTTTAATATTCTCTTTGGGATAAGAAAGGTCGTCGGTTTCGGCAGACATAAATTGTTTTTGAGTGTAAGTGAGTGAGGGAAGGTAAAAAAGATTTTCACTTTTTTAAGGAATACTATTCAAATCGAGCAACCTTTCAGTGTCCGCAGGGTCGTGGAAGTTATAGGTTCTCCTATCGCCCCTGAACGCGCTTTCTCAGCTTCATGCTGGTTTTGTATTGTTTGTTATCCCGGATCAGGTGCAGGGTCATTTCTTCACCTTCATCGTATTCCCGCATCAGGGCCCATGCGTGCATGTCGCTGGTTACGCGCTCTTCCCCGATTTGGACAATCACATCACCGGGCATAATGCCGCACTCATAAGCAGGCCCGCTTTTGTTTACTTCGGTCACAAATAAACCAAGAACCCGGGGGATGCTTGGGTACTGCATGATCAGCTGACGGGTAACGGGCACGAATTTCATTCCGGGGTCATATTCCAGGGAAACGGAACCGGATTCCTTGAGCTGAGAAATGATTTTTTGAACCCGGTTGCTGGGAATGGCAAAGCCTAATCCCACAAAACCGGAACTGGTACCGCCCGTAAAAATGAAGGTGTTTACACCCATCACTTCGCCATTGCTGTTCACTAAAGGTCCGCCGGAATTCCCCCTGTTAATGGCGGCATCGGTTTGAATCATTTCGACATATACGCGAGGGTCCTGGGGGTCGGGCCGGAAGTCACGTTCTTTGGCACTTACCACACCAACGGTTACGGAAGGCTGGCCATCGGCAAAAAGCCCGAAAGGATTCCCCATGGCAATGGACCATTCCCCAACCATTATGTCATCAGAATCAGCAAATTCAACATAGGGAAAAGAAGTTCGTTCGCTCTTAATTTGAAGCAGCGATAAGTCAGCAAGTTCATCAGATCCCAGCAGCTCGGCTTCGTGTTTGCTCCCATCCGATAAAGCCACCATAATGGTTTTGGAGTTTTTACTGGCTACATGCTCGTTGGTAACCACCAGCCCATCTTCACTGATAATAAATCCGGAACCGGAACTTTTAACTTCACGCTGAACGGGCACATCAAAATACCGGAAGAAGAAAGAGTCAAACTCACGGGTGTACCCTCGCTGCAATTCGGTAACGGTAATGCTTACAACAGCCGGGCCGGCTTTGTCTACGGCATTGGTGATGGCGTTTTTGCGGGAATCATCAACAGAAGGCTGGTTTTGGTCTTCAACCGTTTCGGATTGGTCCTGGGCTTTGCCCGGGCTGATGGCGCTTATTACAGCCAATGGTGTTTTGCCCGAATTGTTTTCTTTCTGTTCAGGAAAACACCCTGTGAATACTAAGGTCAGCAGTGTGAAGATGGTAACGTGTCTAATCATAGACTGAATTTTCGATTAGAATAAGTAAGTAGGTAGATACAAATGGAATAAGCTAACGGAGCAAACATCGCTTCCATTGCCCGAATGTACGGTTTTATAATCGGTCACAGTTTACTGAACATGCGCCATAAAATAGTGCCGAGATGCATCATAAGAACCGAAGTCATTTTATACTCTTTGGACGTAAACACCCGCTTTCGTTTCAGTACTACATAACCGAACAGGGGCACACTGGGCGGGATCTTCATTTTATTCTTTATAAGCTGCTTTTCAGTAATCGCAAATAATGGAATCCCAATTTCAGCCGGAAGCCCTTCATCCTGAGAAGTTTCAATTAAAATGCCTCGTCCCGTAGTGTACACGTTGTTGACCATATAGGGCCTTTTCTTCTTCTGCAATCGTTGAAATGTCTCTTCCCTTTTAATTTCCCGAGGGCCGTAGGAGGGCGGGGGTTGAACGCCGTTTGCAAGCAACATCTGAACTTTATCACCCTTTATCACCCAAAAGGAAAGGTGATCGGTTTGAAGTTTCTGCTCCAGGGTTTTACACAGCTTTTGCGTGGTGTGAACGAAATCTCCGGAAGATACTTCGAATAAAAGGCTTTTGGTGATGGCTTTCCGGTCAAGCTCTAAGTTGGGAGGCAAATCAGGAATATCAACATTGGATACCATTTTACCCCGAATACGATTTTTTAGCTCATCGGGCTTTTCATTAAACAGGGCTTTGTCAATGAAGTCAGCAGCTCCAAGTCCCAGTGCCATCTGCTCTTTTTCTACTGTTGGCAGGCTGGTCATAATGAGAACAGGGATGTTTTGTCGGTCGGCATCTTCCATCAATGCCTGTAAAAAGTCAAGGCCCGACATTCCCGGCATGTGGATGTCGGTTAGTATGAAGTGCACTTTCTTTTCGGCCAGCATATCAATGCCTTCCTGCGCAGTACCTGCCATCAGGATGTTATACTCATCACCCAGCATCTTATTAAGCATAAGATGAATGGGAGTGTCGTCATCAATGATCAACAGGTTGTACTCTTTATCCATATTACTCTCTGTTACTAACCGTTTTACCGGGTGTATAATAGTAAAAAACTACAATTGTTCATTACCCGCGTTTATAACTTCTTCTATAGCCGTTTGCAGCGGCCCCGAATGCCAGGCTCCGGCAGCTTTTTTATGTCCGCCCCCGTTAAATTTTCGCGCCCATTTGTTAACGTCAATTTCACTTTGTGAGCGAAGGCTCAGCTTTACCCGGTCACCATCTTCACGGAACAACACGCAGGCTTTAACTCCTTCCACACTAAGGGGGTATTGTACAAATCCCTCGGTATCTTCATTTGTTGTGCCGGTTTTATCAAACATTTCCCGGGTAATGGTTATCGTTGAAATATCGCCTCCGGCATGAAGTTCAATGGTTTCCAACGCCATACTTAACAGCTTTAGTTGCCTCAGCGGACGAGAACTATATATCTTCTCAGTGATTTGATTTGGAGTGAACCCGCCACGATCCAGCAGATCTGCCGCCGCGTGAAGAGTTCCGGGTTTTACACTATCGAACTGGAAGGAGCCGGTATCGGTAACAAGCCCGAGATACATAGCTTTAGCGGCGAGCTTGTCAATTTGATCAGGGTTGTGTTCGGCATATAGTCTGTACACCAGCTCACAAGTTGAAGACGCTTCCACTTCAGAAACAAACTCCTCAAAAACATCATCCGGCTCGGGATGATGGTCAATCATGTAAACGGGTTTGTCCAATTCCGTTATCTTTTCAGCAGTATCGCCAAAACGGTGGAGGGCATTTCCGTCCACAACCACAAAGGCATCAAAACCTGAAAGGTCGGAAGCCGATGGTTTGGAAATAGGGAAAAAGTCGTGCAGCCATCCCATGTTCTCCGGAACGCTATCTTCGTTGAAAGCCGATGTCTCGATTCCGTTTTTCTGAAGCCAAAGACATAGGGCGACCTGCGATCCGAGGCAGTCTCCATCGGGGCGGACATGAGAAAAAACAGCTACTTTTTGATGTTGTAGTATTTTTGAAATAAAGTTTTTGAACATAAAATCTCCTTGGCGTCAAAAATAGGCGAACATTGCCACAAATCCATTTATTTTAAGTGGAAAATCTATCATTAAAGAAAACAGGCATGCATGCAGTTATAGTCAGTAATGGATTTCCTCCTTCAAAGGAATTGCTCGAGGAAGAATTGAAGTCCGCAGATTTGATCATTGGTGCCGACGGAGGCGGAAATACACTGCTTAGTCACGGGCACGATCTGCATGTGGTTATCGGTGATATGGACAGTTTTAAAAAACCGAAAGATCCTGATTTTGAGATTATTAAAGATACTGACCAGGAAACCAACGACCTGGAAAAGGCTTTATCACTGGCTGTTTACAGAGATGCAGAAACATGTACTGTTCTGGGAGCTTTTGGGCGAAGGATGGATCATTCACTAAAGAATCTGTCGGTCTTGAAGCGCTTTGATTCCGCATTTAATCATCTCTTGTTCAAAGATGAACGACTGTCGGCACGGCTCATCAGCTCAGCCTATTCGGGAAATCTACCCATTGGAAGCATCATATCTTTGTTTCCACTTTCAGGAAAAGTAACAGGCATTACCACAAAAGGATTAAAGTATCCCTTAAATAATGAAATCCTGGAAAATGGAGAGCGGGACGGAACCTCGAATGAAAATGTGGAAGAAGAATTCTCCATCGAAATTGACAGCGGAGACCTGGTGGTTTTTTTGGAGAATTAAAAATGCAGAATTCGAAATTTAAAATAAGATGAGACCTCGTCTAATTTTAAATTTTTGAATTTTAATTCTGTAAGTATCTAAGCATGAGTTAGTACCTTCTTTTCCGGCTCTTCCATAGATTTCTTCCAGGCCAGGTATCCGGCGAAGGCAATTGCGGTAAAAAAGAGAAACTGAAAACTGGTTAACACCAATCCTTTGTAGAAGTAGAGTGGGATGGAAATCAGGTCGGTGATGATCCAGGCAATCCAGCTTTCCAGCTTTTTGCGGGCCATCAGCCACATGCCGGCAATGGCAAAACAAGTGGTGGTTGAATCCCAGAAGGATACATCACTATCGGTAAAATTGGAGAGTACGAAATACAGAATCGCAAAGGAGGTCAGCAAAATCCCGACGGTGATCAGATTTTCTTTAGCGCTGTTTATGGTAACCCGAACCTGGTCCCGGCTTTCGTCTTTGGGGTGAATCCAATAATACCAGCCGTACACACTCATCACAAAATAATAGAAATTCACGCCCATGTCGGCATACAGCTTATATTGAAAAGCGAGGTATACATAAATCAACACGCTGACGATTCCGGTGGGGTACACCCAAATGTTTTCCTTCATTGAAAACCAGACGCTCATGAGCCCGGTTGTTACGGCGATCCACTCAAGCGCTGTGGTTTGAATGATCCCGTTTATAATGCCGTCGATGATGTATTCCATAGGGTGCTTTTCTGATGAGCGGCAAAAATAGAAAAATTCTGTAAGGAATATGGGTTTCAAAGCTCTTACTTAATCAAACTCGACATTTTGAGCCTGCCTGTCGTTAGGCAGGGGTACTCCCTAAACCTGAACAAGCAGTTTGTCTTAATTAAACTTGTGAAGATTCTTCGCTATCACTCAGAATGACTTTTTAAAAGATTTTGATATGGATAATGCAACATATATTGTAACTAACCCGGAAAGAAAGGTGCTTTACACAGGCGTGACGAGTAGCCTTCCAAGAAGAATAGTTGAGCATTACTTGAATCGTGGAAATAATAAATCATATGCAGGCAGATACTTTTGTTATTGTCTCATTTGGTATGATGTTTTTCCAACGATGTACGAAGCTATAGAAGCTGAGAAAAGAATCAAGGGGAAATCGAGGGCATGGAAAGATGAATTAATTACGCGATCAAACCCAAGGTGGAAGTTTTTAAATGAAGAAATACTGGGGGAATGGCCTCCAAGAAAAACATTGCCTTTTTAAATGGAAAAAAAGAGAACAGAGTCATCTTGAGGGTACTCCCGAAAGATCTTCACATGCCTGAACAGGCAGTTTGCTTTAATTAAGCCTATGAAGATTCTTCGTTAGCACTCAGAATGACGGGTTAACAATTATGTGTTCCTTGTTGGATGTTCAACTCACCGGCTTTTCAAAACTCCGGATAGGTTCAGCTTGTGGATGGGGATGAGGTAAGTGGAAAGCATTTCATCCTTATGGATGCCCAGCTCGCCGGTTCCGCGAAAGTCAACCATACATACCTTCTCAGCCGTTTGCACAACCTCACCGATGCCGTAATATTCCGGACTGGGGCCATAATAAACCAAATCTCCGGTGCGGAGCGTATTTTTTGCACGGCGGTGATAGGGAAGGATCACCGGTAAGAGATCCAATCGGTAAGAAAGTCTTCGTTTTTTTGAACTTCCCATCAGTTTACTGCTTCTGATGAATAATGATTTTACGTTTATTGCCGGGAATATGTGAAATTTCAACCCGGATGGCATCTTCAGGAATCAACCCGCCAATTTTTTCAGGCCATTCAACCAGGCAAACGCCATCGCCATAAAAGTATTCTTCGGCTCCTATTTCCAGGGCTTCCTGTTCATGCTTCAACCGGTAACAGTCGAAATGGTAAACAGGTAAATCACCGGAATATTCGTGAATTAAAGTATAGGTAGGAGAACTGACTTTTTCAGGCTCAATCCCAAAAAAAGAAGCTACTCCTTTCACAAAATGAGTTTTTCCGGCGCCGAGGTCGCCCTCAAGGCAAACCACATCTCCTGATTCCAATTGCTTACCCAACTCGAAACCGATACGAATGGTTTCATCTACCGAAGAAGATATGTATTCTGCTTTTGGCACAGGTTTATTTATGAAGTTTCAGAGTTTGGAAGTGGGTGTGAGTTAATGCAATTTCTTATGCACCTCAGATTCTCACCAGAAAGTGAGACTTGCTGGCACCTGTTTTCCTGATTTAGATTAGTATTTCTTGTATCAATACTTTCTAAAGCGTCCTTCTCCTTGTGAAGGAGAAGACAGAAGAGGTTGGAAGTACAAGCTAACATTCTATTGTTTACTTCGGAGTTAATGTGGCTACGGGTAATATCATCTCTTCCATTGAAGCCCCGCCATGCTGGAAGGTGTCTCTGTACCTATTCTGATATTTATGATAATTGGTTGGATACACAAAGTAATAATCTTCCCGGGCGATGATGTAATTATTCACAGCTCCCACTTTAGGCAGGCGATACTGCTCGGGATCATCCATAAATACTACAGCATCCGATTCATCCGCCTTCAGGTTCCGGCCGTATTTGTATCGCAGATTGGTTGCCGTGTCTTTATCGCCATACACTTTTGTATCCCTAAGAGCACGCACCGAACCATGGTCGGTGGTAATAATCAGGGTGACATCCTCCTTGGCTAGTCCCTTGAACATCTGCAGTAAGGAGGAATGCTGAAACCATGCTTCCGTGACCGAGCGGAAAGCCGATACATCGGGGGCTAATTCCTTAATCACATCTGAATCGGATCGGGAGTGAACCAGCGTATCCACAAAGTTAAATACAAAAGCAGCAAGTTTTGATTGTGCATAACTACCAATTTTATCAGCTACTTTCCGCCCGGCTTCCGCATTCAGGATTTTTTCATATTTGAAGTTGATGTCGATGCCATCACGCTCCAGTTGCTTGCGCAGCAGCTCTTCTTCGTGGCGGTTCAGGGATGATTCATCCTGACCCTGCTGCCACAATTCCGGGTACATGCGCTCTATATCAGATGGATATAATCCCGAGAAAATAGCATTCCGGGAATACGGAGTAGCGGTAGGTAAAATGGAGTAGTAGAAATCGGTATCGATGGAGAAATAGTTGGAGAGGAATGGCTCAAATACCAGCCACTGATCATACCGCATACAGTCGATCAGGAAAAACATCACTTTCTCATCTTTCTCCAAATGGGGATTCACATACTTCCTGAAGATCTCCTGAGAAAGCAACGGCCGGCCTTCATCTTTTTTCACCCAGTCTTTGTATTCCTGACTTACAAACTTCCCGAACTCCTTGTTGGCCTGCTGAAACTGATCGTCCAGAACCTGAATGAGCCCCTCATCACCTGAGCCTAAGTCAATTTGCCAGTTGGTAAGTTCTTTGTAGATGTCGATCCATTCTTTCCAGTGGGTACCGGGGTGAATGCGGGATGAAAGCTCATTGAATTGCTTAAGGTAGGTTTGGGCTGATTTTTCAGACTGTATCCGGCTTCGCTCGAGCAGCCGCTTGGTGGTCAGTAGTATCTGGTTGGGATTTACCGGCTTGATGAGATAATCGGAGATCTTACCCCCAATGGCGTCTTCCATAATGGATTCTTCTTCACTCTTGGTAATCATCACTACCGGAAGCGAAGGTTGAATAGATTTGATCTTTTCCAGTGTTTCGATACCACCCATACCCGGCATTTGCTCATCCAGGTAAACAATGTCGAAAGGTTCGGAGGAAATCATGCTCACCGCATCATCCCCGTTGGCAACCGGAGTGATTTCGAATCCCTTTTTCTCTAAAAATATAATATGTGATTGCAGCTGATCGATTTCATCATCTGCCCAAAGTATTTTTGGCATGAAGTCCTGTAGGTTAATTGCCACCAATTATAACGAACACCAATAAGATAAGTCCGTTTGGCTTCTTCAACAATGTTTGTGTTGTTGAGTTCCGGTGGCTGTTACTCTTTGCCATCAAGGGTGATAAAGGGGCGGATGTTTTCCAACCGTTTTTCACCGATGCCTTTTACATTAAGCAGTTCCTCTATCGAATCAAAACCGCCATTGGCTTCTCTATATTTAATGATTCGGCCCGCATATGCTTCACCGATTCCATTCAGGGTTTGAAGCTCAGCGCTTGTTGCCGTATTTAGGTTAATGATTTCAATAGAAGCAGTCTCATCCTGTTCAGGGTGCTTTTCTGTTTCTGTCTGCTCCACCTCTTCCGAAGCTGGAGTTTCACTAACTGCCAGCTCCGGATTATATTTTTGATCCAGTTCTTTTTGTTCCTGATGAAGCTGGGCACTGCGTTTGTCAAATTCAGCCATGATGGCATCGTATTTTTCCTGGCTGTAATTGAATGTTTTGCCAAGGAAGAAATTCAGCATAAAAAGCACGACCAAAATCCCGAGCAAAATAGAGATGGAGATGCGCTCACTCCTTGATATCTGGAGTCGGTCGATCCAGAAAAAAGCTTTACGTTTTAGGTCGTTGAATTTCATGTACTAATATGGCTGAGGCAACCCAAAAACTCAATAGGTAATTAAGGCTAAACCCGTAGCACAGACAGGCTGTCCGTTCTGCGGACTTAAAAACAAAATTGGGCTAATTCACAAAATAGCACAAGCGTCCGCTTGTGCGGTTGGTAATTCAAACTTGTATATAATAGTTCAAGCGGACGCTTGAACTATTCGTAATTCAGGAATTCATTCTGAACAAGTTCAGCACATCTAATTCTTTCCTTGTTTCCGAAGACAAGAAGTAAGAAGTTTGGCAAAATTTATTTCATGAGCGAACAAAACGTATTTACATATCAAGACCAAAGCATTGCCTATGAAAAGGCGGGTGAAGGAAAGCCGCTGGTGATACTGCACGGGTGGGGAAGCAGCAAGCGGGTAATGATGCCGGTTGCCCGAAACCTGGCTCACCTTCGAACAAGTTATGTACTGGACCTTCCCGGCTTTGGAGATTCCCCCGACCCATCCCGCGCCTGGAATATCGATGACTATGCCGATGCTGTTCAGGCTTTTATAAGCTCTCTTGAGGAAGAAAAAGCAGATGTACTGGTGCATTCTTTTGGCGGTCGAATTATGCTAAAGCTCTGCGCCCGCGACTTTGGTAAAGCTCATATCAACAAAGTGCTGATTACGGGCGGGGCCGGTATGAAGCCTAAGCGCTCAATGAAATTCTACATTCGGAAGTACACCGCTAAAGTGCTGAAAGCTCCCTTTATGATTTTACCCGGCTCCCCTCGTGAAAAGGCTTTGGGTTGGCTGCGGTCAACGGCGCTGTGGAAAAGCCTGGGCTCAAGCGATTACAGCAAAATTTCTGGAGTAATGCGAGAAACATTTGTGAAATCAGTTTCGGAATATCTGGAAAGCACATTGCCTCATATTCCTCATGAAGTGTTATTACTATGGGGCAGAAATGATGATGCTACTCCGGTTTACCAGGGAGAGCGAATAGAAAAAGGGATTAAGAATGCAGCCCTGGTGATTATTGAAGATGCCGGTCATTATGCCTTTCTGGATAAGCCGAAACAGTTTGCCCGGATTGCGGAGGCGTTTTTTAGATAATAGATGTGAGATGAAAGACATGAGATCTCATGAAATCTTACATCTCAAGTCTTTCATCTAACACCTTTTTAAACCAAGACTCTGAGTTTTCTAAGATATACTTCACTCCTAGCTCTTCAATTTCTAACCCGGCATTGAGCAAACTAATCCCTGCCTTCTGAGCACGCTTGCTGCTTTTGTCTCCACCAATTCCGTAGATGGGATCGTCGATAATGGGATGACCCCACTGTTCCAGGTGCAATCGGATCTGGTGGGTTCGGCCTGTTTTTGGGGTGCATTTTACGATAGCCGATTCCTGATTTTGGGTAATAACTTCGAAATGCGTGATAGCCTCTTTGGCATGTTTCAGTCCCAATTCACTTTCAAACACGAAGCCTGTTTTGCGGCGAATAGGAGTGTCGATGGTTATGGATTTTTCAGCAGGATTACCGGAAACCCATGCAAAATACGTTTTACGGACTTTGGACTCGCTGAAACAAACCATCGCCTTTTGGGCAAATTCCTTGTTGCGGGCAAAGAGTACGAGCCCGGAAGTTACAGCATCCAGCCGGTGGACAATACGGAGGTTATTGAACCCCTTTTCTTCCAGGATGGTGGTCAGCGAGTTCTTGTTATATCGCCCGCCGGGGTGCATGGGTAACGGAGCGGGTTTATAGACAATAAGGTAGTCAGTATTCTTCTCAAGGACTTCAACTTCATCCGGAACGGAAGGCTCAATTACCCTGGGATTGTGATGATATACCTCATCTTGCCGGGAGAGAATATGGCATGCATCTGCCTTTTCTCCGTTCACTCCCACATGCCCGTTTTTGATTTTCACTTTCCAGACATTAGCCCCATGAAACGGGAAGCGGGTAGTCATTAAATTCAGCAATGACTTTCCCTCAAACTCAGACTTCACCTTAAAGCGGTAGGTGATGGGATAAGGGGAAACAATTCGGATCGGGCGGGAAGAATCAGCCATGTTTACTTGTTGGCCGAGCTCAGTTCTCTTTCTTTAAAATCCTCATCAAAGTAGTTGTACCACTTTCGGAATGGACGGAAGGCATTTTCAGGGTCGAAAGGGCGCTTGAACTCACTTTCTTTACATTCTTCGCTGCAGCATCCATCCATTCTTTTGGCACCTTCTTCCGAGCAAACGAACAGCTTATTGCATTCCATGTTTGCACAGTTGATGTAAGTATCGGCAGGCTTGCCGGTAATTTCACACCGGGCTATGGGCTGCAGATCATTGGGGTTTACGGGAACCACCAGACGGTCATCAAAAACAAAGCACTTTCCTTCAAAGTGTTTTCCCTCTTCTTCCTGCGCATATTTGAGGATTCCGCCGTGAAGCTGGTTTACATCATCCCAGCCACCTTCTTTCATGAGCACCGAAAATTTCTCACAACGGATGCCTCCGGTGCAATACATTAAAACTTTTTTGTCTTTGGGGATATCAGCTTCTTCCAGCCATTTCGGGAAATCATAGAAGTTGTCAACATCAGGAGTCAGAGCTCCTTTAAAGTGCCCGATTTTGGATTCGTAATTATTACGAACATCAATCATTACGTAATCCTCCTGCGACTCCATCACCTTGCGCCATTCGGACGGGTCCAGATAGTTTCCTCCGTTCTCAGGGTTTACATCATCTACATGGAGAGCTACAATTTCATCCCGCGTTTTGCAGATAAGCTTAGCAAATGGAATGTAGTCACTTTCTTCCTGCTTAAACTCAGTGTCTTCGAAGCCGGGGAGCGACCACAGGTAATTCTTGTATTCTTCAATTTGTTGCTTGGTACCGGCAGCGGTTCCGTTTATTCCCTCTTCCGAAATATAAATCCGCCCTTTTAATTCAATTTCCTTGCAAAACTTTTTGTGGGCTTTGCAAAAGCGATCGGGATCTTCAACCGGTTCGAAATTATAATAAAGTATTACTTGGTACATTTTTTCTCTTAAATTGTAAGAACTGTAGATTTACAGCGTTCAACATTTGCGAACCCTAAAGTTAAGCAAAATCCAAACAATGCATAAGTATCGGGATCAAATTAAAAAGGCAGTAGTTGTTACTATTCTGGCCTTGTTGAGTATGTCTTCTGCATTGATAGGGCAAGCGAGGACTGACTCACCCCGTCACCTTCTGGAAATCCAGCGGTCATTTGCTGAAGGGGATATAAATGTTGAAACGGCTGCTTTGGAACAGTTCAGGCTGCTACATGAAGTACCGGGAAACTTACTCCACAAATGTGCCACCCCGGCCGGGATGTTTCTTCATGCCCACCGGGATCGAATTTCTTTCGATGCATGGGCAAAGATCGAATCCATGCGGTCAGGTCATTCATCCTCCAAAGAGAAACGAGTTCTTCAAACATATATATCGCCGTCCGGGAAATTTGAGATTGTGTATGTAACCACCGGCGACGACTCGGTTTCAGTGGAGGATAATGACGCAAACGGAGTGCCCGATTATGTGGAGCTGGTGGCAGAATCAGCCGACTCGTCCTATCGCCACGAAGTTGTCAATCTTGGGTTTACAGATCCGATCCCGCCCGGTACCACCTACACCATTGAACTGGAAGACCTGTCCTATTATGGGGAAACGATTTTTCAGGGAGGTTCAGGTCCGGAAACCTACATCGTAATGGAAAATGATTTTGTGAATTTCCCGGCTAATACTCACCCACAGGGTAATCAGGTTGGCGCCGTGTATGCTACCGTAGCCCATGAGCTGAAGCACGCCATTCAGTACGCTCAAAATGAATGGGCTTCTCCGTCCGGGGCGTTTGACTGGGCTGAAATGGACGCCACCCTTTTTGAAGAAGTGGTATACGACGATGTGAACGACTATTACAATTACATCAAAAATGGACTGAATTCTTCGGATCCTTATTCAGCCTCAATCTTTTTTGCTCCTGAAGACGGCACACCCGGCGCATATTGGCATGTAAGCTGGATGATTTTTTACAGTGAATATTTCGGAGACGAATTGTGGAGTGATGTCTGGCAAATGATAGAAGGGCAGAATAACCTGAGCATTGATGAAGCGTTGGTTGATGTTTTGCCGGACCGGGGGGAGGAATTTGCAACCTCTTTTGTGAGAAATCACCTCTGGCATTTTGCATCCGGGTCTCGTTCAGGTCAGGATGATTATGGATTCGGGGAGAAGCTTGAGTTCCCAAACGCAAATCTCGAGGCTGGTTTTACTGCTGTTCCTGAGGAAGCGGTAGAAGTTAGTTTTATAAGACCGCTTGCTGCCCGGTATTTTGAAATTGAGCCCTCAGCCAGCGATGATGGTTTTATTGAAGTGGCCGCTGATTTTGACAGCACTCAAATTGGTATCGGAGTTTTGTTGTATATGAATAATGGCGAGATGAATGAGATCATTGCAACCGGAGAAAACAAATCTCAGGTATATGTACCTACTGAAGTGGCCTGGCAGGAAGTGGAGAAAGTAGGGGTGGTAATTGCGAACTACAGTAATTCCGGCTCCACACGGGAGATTCAGCTGTTGGTTGGTAAAGAAGGAAACACCATTACCATTCGCGATCCGGAATACACAGATTTGCCTAATTCAGTCAAGGTTTACCAAAACTATCCGAACCCCTTCAATCCGGAAACAACTATCAGTTTTGAGCTTCCCCGATCGGCCTTTGTAGAGCTGACGGTATATGACATCACGGGAAGAAAGGTGCAAACGCTTACTGCTCAGGATTTCCGGCTTGGTTCTTACTCCATCCCCTTTAATGCACAAGGATTAAGTTCGGGAGTGTATTTTTACAGACTGAAAATCAATGATGAAGTATTCACAAAAAAGATGACCCTGCTGAAATAGGGTTATTCAATAGCAGGTAAAATCTTGCCGGTTACTTCTCCAAAGCCAACCTTGAAACCATCTCCTTCAGCAAACCCGGTCATGATAACTTCGTCCCCATCTTCCAGAAAAGAACGCTTTTCTCCGGATGGCAAACTTAAAGGGTTATTGCCATTCCAGGTAATTTCAAGCATGCTTCCGTATGAATCGCCTTTATCTCCGCTTATGGTACCGGAGGCGTATAAATCTCCGGGCTGAACATTGCACCCTGCAACCGTTTGGTGGGCCAGTTGCTGAGCCATAGTCCAGTATAAATGCCTAAAGTTGGTGGAGCAGATTTGGTGAGGTTCATTTTGCTGTTCAGTTTTCAGAAGCACATCCAGTTGAATGTTGAAAGTGGTGCGGTCGGGTTGATTCAGGTAATCAAGAGGTTTAGGGTTTTGCTCCGGGCATGCCGTCCGGAAGGGTTCCAGGGCTTCCATCGTTACAATCCACGGTGATATAGATGTAGCCCAGCTTTTAGCAAGAAAAGGCCCCAGTGGCTGATATTCCCATTTCTGAATATCCCGGGCGCTCCAGTCGTTCACCAAAACCAACCCGAATATATGTTCCTCCGCTTCATGAACAGAGATGCTTTGCCCAAGCTTATTTCCCGGCCCGGTTAAGAATCCCATTTCAAGCTCAAAGTCCAGCTTCAGGGAAGGGCCAAATACCGGCTGTTCACTATCTTTGGGGATCGTTTGTCCTTTGGGGCGGTAGACATCGGTTCCGCTAAGAACAATAGAGCTTGCCCGCCCGTGGTAGCCAACCGGGAGGTGCTTCCAGTTTGATAATAATGCGTTATCAGGGTCTCTAAACATGGAGCCAACGTTGCGGGCGTGTTGTTCGGAAGAGTAAAAATCGGTGTAATCTCCAATCTGCACAGGCATCACCAACTGAACATCAGCTCTTTTTTTGAATATGTGTTCACGCAGAAGCGGATCATCCCTGAGGGTTTCGTTGTTTGCAGATAACAGAGATTGGAGCGTTTCCCGGGCTTCTGTCCAGGCTGATTTCCCCAGGCTCATAAAGTAATTGAGTGAGGAATCCTGAAAGGCAAACTGGTTATTCAGTTCGGGACCATTAAACAGGCCTTCTTCATCCAAAACAAACAAATCAATGATATATTCACCGATGGCTGAACAGAGGTGAACTTCGCCCTGGTCGGTTTCAAAAGCTCCAAACGGAAGGTTTTGTATCGGGAAATGGGAGTCAGTATCAACTTCGATGAAGGATTTCAGCATGACGTTGGTCAAATTTCAGGCATTTTTGATGTTGATGGATGATAAGCATCCTCGGTTAACAGTGAAATCGTTAACCCGCATTGATTTACTAAAATCTGCTGAAAATTGCTTATTTCATTGTTTTAGCATTTATTCATGGATACTTGGTTTTCATTTATAGTACAGATCTATCATGACAAAGTCGGAGGTACTTAAACAATTAGCGGAAGAGCTCGAGCTCACACAGACAGAAACCGAAGATCTTTATGATTCTTTTGTGGATGGTCTGACGGTGCTTCTTTCCAATGGTAAAGGTTTTACTTTACCCGGTTTAGGCAGTTTCAAATCGGAAGTAAGGGAAGAGCATAAGTCGTACAATCCTCATTATGAGCAAATGATGCTGATCCCAAAAAAAAGAGTAGTGCACTACAGCCAAAGCAGTACGTTGCGTGATCAAATAAATGAGGGCGAAGATGAGTAATAAAGTCACATATAGTGAGATTATTGAAGCCTTATCACGGAAAACGGGTTTCAGCAAGCAGAAAAGTGAGGCCTTTGCAAAAGCTCTGATTCGTAAGGTGAAACAGGAGCTGGAGGATACAGGCAAGGCATCCATCACGAATTTTGGAAGCTTTAAAGTAAAGGAAGTGGCTGAAAGACAGGGGCAAAATCCCCAAACCGGTGAGCCGATTACCATCCCGGCGCATAAGCGGGTTTCATTCACCCCATACAAAGCCCTTCGGGAAGAAGTAAATGCCAAATTTGCCCATTTGGAAACCGAGTTGCTTGGAGAGAAAGAAAAGGATGGGGGAAAGGATAAAGAGGAAGAGAAGGTTGAGCCTGTACTACCAATATCCTCAGAAGAAAAGCAGGAAGAGCCGGAAGAAAAGGTAAAGGATACGATCTTTCAGTTTGATGACGGCCCCGAAGAGGATGAGGTGAAAGAAGAGAAAACAGAAGACGCTCCGGAAGATGAGCCTGAACTGGATGATACACGGGACGAGGATCCTTTTGTCTTTGATATGCCTGACGAGCATGAAGAGGAAGAAAAAGGGCCGGAACCTGAGCCTGAATTGGAACAGGAAATGGAAAAGGAATCAGAATCTATTTCAGATGAACCGTTTGTTAGAGAAGGGAAAAAAGAAAGCAGCCGTTTTGGGTTAATCCTGATTGTGGCAGCTTTGCTGGCTGTTGCTTTGGTATCGGTATGGTGGTTCTTTTTGCGAACGGAACCAACAACCATGCCCGCTCAACAAGCTGTGGTAGAACAACCAACTACAACTCAGCCGGCAAATAACCAGACTTCGGCAAGTGTTGAAAACAGTGAGGCGGTGCAGGAAACCAATTACGGAGGCGCAGTGGATCAAGTTCCTGAACAAAATGAAGCATCCACAGCATCGGCTGCAACAGCGGCAGTTGAGAAAGAAAAACCCGCTCAAGCCGATGAATCGAATATCACTGATTACACGGTAAAGAAAAATGAATGGTACTGGGTGATTGGAAAGAAAGTGTATGGGAAGTCGCAGTTCTGGCCGCTTATATATCAGGCGAATTTTACCATGGATACGCATCCCGACTCTTTAGCGGATAACACATCACTACAGGTTCCTGCTCTGGAAGGAACGGCTGCTAACCCAACCAAAGCTGACTACCTCAGATTGGCAGAAGCTTCACAAATGGTATCTGACGCCTATAAAAAATTCGGCTTAAATGAGAAGGCCGGGGAGTATGCCCGTTTCGCAAAAAAGTGGCAGCGCCTGGGAAGCTGATTCTCAGGTGAAGTAGACGGCTCAGGTCATGGTTACAAGGTCCAGCAAAATGGAGTCCGTGATTTTGAGCCCCTCCCGAGTCAAGTGAATTCGGGCACCAGTTTTCGCTTTACCGTTTTCTTCCAGCTTTTGCAGATAATTCAACTGCCGTTCGTTGAACTCAAACCAGTAGTTCTTTTTCAGCTCTTCCTTGCTTAACCCTTTTTTTGTTCTCAATCCAAGCATAAGTCGTTCCTCTGCAAGATCGGGAAGGTTCAGTTGCTCCGGATCCGACTTTTCTTTCCAATCTCCATTTAGGTATGCGTTCAGGTTGCTGCGGTTTGTCCAGCGGGTGGCCGATTTGCGATCATCATTCCACCAAAACGAATGTGCTCCCGGGCCTAGCCCCAGGTAATTTTCGTGACTCCAGTAGTTGGAATTGTGAACGGCTTCGCTGCCCGGTTTCGCATAATTGCTGACTTCATATTGTTGAATACCGGCTGCTGCAAGTTTATCAACAACCAGATCAAAATGGTCGGAAACGGTATCGTCTTTCGGAGGGGTGAGTCGCCCAAGTTCAACCTGTTTGCCTAATCGTGTTTGGGGCTCTATAGTGAGTGAATAGGCGGAAATATGGGGAGGATTAAATTGAAGGATGGTATCAAGGTCCTGTTCCAGCACATCCAAAGACTGACCGGGGTTTCCATAAATCACATCAACCGTAAAAACCCTGAACGCTGAAGCTTCCAGTATCTCCAGACATTTAAGTGCTTCCTGGGAAGTGTGCGCTCGGTTCATAAACTTCAAAAGCTCCGGGTTGAATGACTGAACACCCATGCTTGCGCGGTTAATACCGGCAGATTTCAATCCCGCCAAATACTCCCGGCTCACATCATCAGGATTCATTTCCAGGGTGATTTCTTTAAGGTCGGTGTCAAAAACATCCCGGATGGCATCGAGAATAGCATTCACCTGTTCAGCTGTTAAAAGAGATGGAGTTCCGCCCCCAAAGTAAATAGACTGTACTGCTTCTTCCGTAAACTCTGTCTCTTTCTTGGAATAAATTTCGCGGATAAGCTCATCCACAAAATCCTGCTTATGTTGCTGTCGGGTAACGAAGTAAAAATCGCAGTACGAGCAAGCCTGTTTGCAAAAGGGGATGTGGATATAAAGGCCGCTCATAATGAAGGCTTAATTCTAAGTGCTGAATGTTAAATTGGCGACCCATTTAACATTTAGCACTCAACATTTAAAATTACTTTGTATAAAAAGGGTTTTCGTCGTACTGATCTTTCTGCTGATAGGCTCGTGAGTATTTGACGTAGTTGTCGGCATATTTAGGTATAGATGCGATTTCCTCATCCGTGAGCTTGCGTGCAGCTTTGGCGGGAGATCCCATATACATGTAGCCGCTTTCCAGCGTTTTGCCCGGAGGCACCAGCGTTCCGGCTGCCACAATCACGTCAGGCTCGATAGTCACTTCGTCCAGGATGGTAGCATTGATGCCGATCAGAACGCGGTCTTTTATCGTGCACCCATGAACAACCGCTCCATGACCAATCGTCACTTTATTGCCAATAATCGTCGGCCCGGTTTGATTCATCACATGGATACAAACATTGTCCTGCACATTGCTTTGATCACCAATCTGAATGAAATTTACGTCCCCGCGGATCGTCACATTAAACCAAACGCTGCTTTCTTTACCAAGGGTTACGTCGCCAATGATGTCGGCACTGGGAGCCACAAAAACGGTATCATCAAATTGCGGAGAACGTTTAAGGAATTCGTAAATCATGGGAGGATAATGTTGGTGTTCTTAATTTACAGAAGGTATGAATATCCAACAGCCAATATCCACCAGGATAGTGATTAGCCATCAGCTGACGCCTGTAAGCTTATAACCTTAAAACAACCGTTCGCCTCTAAGACTGGTGTAGTTATATCCGGCAATAATCAGGTGGTCTTCGACCGGGATGGAAAGCAGCTTCCCGCATTCGGCTAATCGCTTGGTGAGCTGTACATCTGCACTAGAGGCTTTGTTCTGACCAGATGGATGGTTGTGGACCAGGATGATGGAGTTTGCCTCGTTGAGCACGGCTTGTCGCATCACTTCGGCCGGTTCTACGATGGTTGCCGTTTTTCCACCGGTGCTTATTTTCTGATAACCGGTCAGGATTTTTGCATTATTCAAAAATCCTACGACAAATGTTTCTTTAGAAAGATGACGCAGTTTGGGTGCGAAATACGCATTAGCATCTTCTGGGGAGGTGATTTGAATTTCTTCCCCAAGTCCGGCCACTTCAATTCTTCTTGCCAGTTCAAAAGCGGCTTCCAGAGTGATGGCTTTTACTTTGGCTATTCCCGGAATCACCTTTAGTGCCTGCCAGTTTTTGGAAGCAAGGTTATGAAGTCCATCGAAGGTGGTAAGCAGTGCTTTGGAAGTCTCTATCACATTTAGCTTGCGGGTTCCGGTGCGGAGGAGAATGGCTAATAATTCGGAGTCGGAAAGGGAGTCGGCCCCGTAGCGCATGAGCTTTTCCCGGGGTTGTTCATCCGGCTGCATATCTTTAACCGTTCGCCGGTGGAAGTGTTCAATCGAAAAGGATTCTTCATGTATCATATCGCTCTGTTGGTTTATTCATTTTACAGTGAGAGCGATTTGAAGACGATTCCTTACAAAAAAACTTAAGTTCGTGTATTCGTTATTCGTTAATAGTCGAGGTTTCAATAACGAATAACGATTAACGAACTATTCTTCAGAATACTCCAAAATATCTCCCGGCTGACAATCCAGCGCTTCGCAGATAGCTTCGAGAGTGGAAAAGCGAATGGCTTTGGCTTTTCCTGTTTTAAGGATAGAGAGGTTCGACATGGTAATACCAACTTCCTCTGAAAGCTCGGTAAGACTCATCTTTCGCTTGGCCAGCATCACATCCAGGTTTACGATTATGGCCATGATTACACCGTCAGTTTTAATTCCTGGTACATGTCGTGGCCTTTTTCAAATACGGCAGCCAGGGCAAAAAGCAAAAGTCCATATACGAAACTTCCGGGTTCAAAATCCAAGCTTACCGAGATCTCATTGGCGATCAACATTTTATCAACGGGCACAACAAAAAGCTGATACATCAGCCACTCAAAGGGTTTGAAAGCGATGATCAATCCTGCTATGATCTTGAGTCGTTTGATATTGTTTTTGGTGAAAACTTTATTACTCCAGGCGGACTTCAGGATCATTCGAAGCTGAAAAAAACCAAACAGGAACAACCCAAGACCTATAACAAGAGAGGTCATTATCCCGATATAAAGGCCAAAGTGATTATTCATGATGTAATCGGCATTCAGTGAAGCAGTGGCAGATTCAATCGATATCATCGAAGCGTCGATCGCTGTTTGTAGCGTAAGTTGATTCGTCTCAATGGGGATTCGGATATTTATCGTCTCCAGCATTAACCCAAAAGTATGCTTGGTGAGAATAGTCCCTATGATAAGTATGGCTGTACCACAGAGTGCATACCATAAAAAATTGATGATGATGTACGAGTAATAAACTGAGTTTCTGTTTTTCAAAGATTCCATCACACCGTCAGTTTTTGTTCTTCATACATTCGGGCACCTTCTTTAAATACATAAGCTAAAACAATAAAAGTGATACCTATTAGCAAAAGAATATCGGTTGGTGAACTGAGGTGCTGAATTTGATATCCGACAGGCAAATTGAGCCCTTGTAGAAGAGGGATAGGAGTGAAAAAAAGAACGATGTTAATGCAGCCGGTTATAAAAGTAATTACTCCACAATAGAATAGGTTCTTGGGATTAGCTTGATTGAAAGGATCTTCTTCAGCTACATTTTTGAAAATACTGCTTAATAAAAATAGTACGGCTATGAGTGCAAAGCTACTGAGTGATTGAATCAAAAAGAGAAGCATAATCTCAAAACCATGTATATCGGTTTGTGACTTAATATCTATCTCGACAGGAAACTGTTCAGGAATATTTATTGAAGCCGTTGGCATTTCGAGCTCTTCGTAACCTGAAAACTGTTCTACTTCCATAAGTACAGGTAAATTAAAAAGTCGGGTGTAGCCATCTGAACTGACCATAATAGTTGAGGCAATCGATATAACTAAGTAAAGCCCAATACTCCAATACCCAATCCAGCAGGTGTAATATAGGAAGTGTGCGAGCGACCAGTCTTTTCTGAGTTTCATAACAGATCCTTTAATTCTAATCTGCCTTTAACTAAAATAAATTATTTTTGAAAAGCAACAACTATTTATTGATAAACAATAAATTATTGCCGAATAAAGAAATCCCTAAATTTAGTAGAGCTATTGTATTGCGTTCCAGTGTAGAGTGTGGGCGGGATTTTTTAAAAATAGACAAGAGAAAAGTCATCCCGCGGCGAATGCCCGGGATCTGGTCAATTGTTTAGGAATCAGCGGCTGATGTTAAGCTGACAATCAGATTCCCGCCTTCGCGGGAATGACTTATAGAACCGTTTAACGTTCAGTTTTGAATGTTCCTTGTTCGGTGTTCTACCCACTCCCGCCCATCAGGGGTTCGTTGAAGGCGCGGATGCTGGAATTAGGTAATCCCTCCGGATAGGAATCTTTCACCATTTGAAGGGCGTCAATCACCATTTCCAGGTGCATTTCTTTGGAGTTTTGGTAGAATGATTGAGCGGCGTCCGTAAGCTTGGGCTTGCCGTGCAAGGGTTTATCACTCACACAAAGAAGGGTAGCGTGGGGAATACGATACCTGAACCCATTTGTAGCTACGGTAGAAGACTCCATATCAATGGCTACGCTGCGACTCATGTGAATTTCTTCGACCGTTTTGGCTTTAGAGAACTCCCAGTTTCGGTTGGCCGTGGTGTAGACGGTTCCTATACGATGCTCCATCTCATGCTGATCCAACACTTCTTTCAAATATCGGTTCAGGATGTAGTTCGGAGAGATGGGAATTCCGATGGGGAAGAGGTCATCCAGCACACGGTCGGCGCGGTAGTAGCCGTTGGCGAGTACAAAGTCGCCGATGTCCTGGTGGTTCCGAAGTCCGCCACAGTGACCCACCATAACCATCGCATCAGGTCGAAGCACACCCACATGATCGGTAATGGTTTTAGCGTTGGAAGGCCCCACACCAATGTTAATAAGCGTAAGCCCGGAGTTGTTGTCCATCTTGTGATGGTAGGCCGGCATTTGTACACCTTCCCGTTCCGGTTTCACACAATCGGGGAACTTCTCCAGAAATACTTCCACGTGCATATCATAGTTGGTAAACAGGATGTACCGCTGGAAATCGGCCGGATCGGTTCCGGTATAATGACGAAGCCGGTCGAGGGAAATATCAATGCGTTCAGCCCGAAATAAAAATAATTTCTTTTGGGTGATGTCCCAGTCACTTTCGTCCAGATTATCAAAGAGGTCGGGGTTGTTCATGGGCAGTGCTTCTCTGGATGGTTTTATAAAAACGGTAGCCCCGTTGCTCACCAGTCGTTCTATTTCACGTTTGAGGTACCATCGATAGGCTTTGGGTTGAGCCAATTCGCCATCAATCACCGGATTGTGTTTACTCCAGGTTCGCTCTACAATCATCTGAGGATATTTCCCGGAGTCGTAAATTTCTTCCATCAGGTCGCACGCTTTATCAATAGCTTTTTTAAGTTCTGCCTCCGAAGAAAACTGATCTTTAACTAATTTGAGCGTATCTGACATATGAGTAGTGGTGAATTTTCTTTTACAATTGAACCGTGGGTTACCACAGATGAAGAGGTCAAATATACGACGAATATTTTCAAACTTTTGAACCGCAGGATGAAAATTGAGTCGGAAGATCATTCGGCGGATTTTTCCATTCTTAAAGCTCCCGATTGGATCAATGTAATTCCTCTCACCCCTGATAATGAAATCGTGTTGGTGGAGCAGTACCGATATGGAATCGAGCAGCCCACATTGGAGCTACCTGGTGGCATGGTCGATCCCGGGGAGTCGCCACTGGAGACCTCAAAAAGGGAGCTGCTGGAAGAAACCGGCTATGCTGGTGATGAGTGCGTTGACTTAGGAAGGGTGAGTTCGAACCCGGCCATTTTTAACAATTACACTTATACCTATCTGATCAAAAACTGTAAGAAAGTTCAGGAGCAGCAGCTGGATGGCAACGAGCGCATTAATGTTCATGTAATGCCGCTGGAAGATTTTTTAGAACTGGTAAACCGGGGAGAAGTGCATCATTCGCTGGTGGTGGCGGCCGTAGCTAAGTTCTTGTTGTGGCGTCGGTGATCACAGATTACACAGATGGGGGGATCTTCACAGATTTTTCGTGACATTTAATAGCTTTGATATCTTCTTTAACAACAGTTATAGATCAACGAGTTTTTCTCATTTTGAAGGAGAAACATATGAGCTCGGAAATGAATCCGCAAAACTTGTCAAACTATTGAACAATAGGCTGAATCTCTTTTTTCAAAGAATCTCCAACTTCATCGTATGTTTTTTCGAGTTCGTACCGCTCCTGCAATCTAAGCCAAAACTCAGCAGAGGTATTAAGGGCAATCGAAAACCGGATAGCGGTATCTCCAGTAATGGAGCGTTTGCCATTTACTATTTGATTAACCCGGTTAGCCGGCACTTTGATAATCCTCGAAAATTCTCGTTGGGAAATGTTCAGCGGGTCTAAAAACTCTTCTTTTAGCATTTCTCCGGGATGGACTGGGGCTATTTTTTTCATAATCGTTTGGTTAATGATAATCGGTAATTTCAACATGAAAGGCGTCACCTTCTTTCCACTCAAAACAAATACGCCATTGCTGGTTTATGCGAATACTATGTTGTCCTTCTCTATCACCTTTTAGTTTTTCCAATCTGTTTCCGGGGGGTGATCTTAATTCCTCTAAATCCGTCATAAGATCAATTTGAAGAAGCTTTCTATATGCTCTTCGCTGAATTTCTTCAGGAATTTTCTTTGAGTAATTCCTTTGAAAGATCTTTTCTGTTTCTTTATCAGCAAATGATTTTATCATAGAATCATTGTGTTACGTAACGCGTAACAAAATAGGTTATTTCGTTTCTATAGTCAAAAAGTTTGTAGTTGATTACATATCATCAAAATCTAAGAGTAGGTTCTGAACGATTCTTTACCGAAATCCAGTTATCCCATCCCAACTATTAAGTAAACCAAGTTTTCAGATTCATGATTGACACAGGAGCAAAAGCAGATTTCAATTTTAAAGTAAAAGCCGTGCAAAGCGGCGAAGAAAAAGAGGTTAACTTCAAGGATTTGCTGGATAAACCAACCATCGTTTCTGTATATATGAAGAACAATACCAGCAGCTGCGACCGCCAAACTAAAGATCTTGGAGACGAAACATCATGGTTTAAAGATCATGGGTATAACCTGGTGGCCATCAGTAAAGACACTTGTGGTTCGCACAAACGATACGCCAAAAAGCAGGGAATCGATTTTACCCTGGTTTCTGATCCGGATTATAAATTTGCTGAAGCCACCGATTCCATTGTTGAGAAAAAGATGTTTGGCAATGAGTATGAGGCCCCTTCACGTTCGGCCTTTGTTATTGATACAGATGGTACTATTTTGGGCACTGTCGAAAAAGTGAATACCAAAGACCACGCCGGAGAGCTAAAAGAGCTGGTCGAAAGTTTGAAATAATTATCCTTATTGCATGAAAAGCCTTGTCATTGTAGAGTCCCCTACAAAAACGAAAACGATTAAAAAATACCTGCCCGATGGGTATGTAGTGGACTCCTCTATGGGTCACATTCGTGACCTTCCTTCCTCAGCGAAAGAAATTCCCGCCAAGTATAAAAAAGAGAGCTGGTCGAATTTGGGAATAAATGTAGATGATCGCTTCGATCCTTTATACGTGGTTCCTTCTTCCAAAAAGAAAGTGGTTACCAAGCTCAAAAAGTTATTGAAAGATGCGGACGAACTCATTCTCGCAACGGATGAGGACCGGGAAGGAGAGGCTATTTCTTGGCACCTGATGGAAGTGCTGAAGCCCAAGATTCCGGTTAAACGAATGGCATTTCGCGAGATTACCAAAGAAGCCGTGCTGAACGCATTGGAAAATACCCGCGACATTGATATGAATCTGGTACATGCCCAGGAGACACGAAGAATTCTGGACCGCCTGGCAGGTTATACCGTTTCCCCTTTGCTGTGGAAAAAGATTTCTCCGGGTCTTTCAGCCGGACGTGTACAATCGGTAGCTGTAGAATTTTTGGTGGAGCGCGAACGGGAACGCATGAAGTTTAAAAGCGCTACCTATTATGACCTGAAAGCACAGCTTCATAAAGAAGCGGAGACCGATCAGTTTGAAGCCGACCTGACTCACCTTAATGAGAAACGCCTCGCCAGTGGTAAAGACTTTGACGAGAATACCGGCAAGCTGAAAAAGCCGGATTCCGTAGTTCTGCTGGACGAAGATAAGGCATCGGCTTTGGTTGATGACCTGAAGTCGGCGAGCTGGTCGGTGATTAATGTGGATGTGAAAACACAGAAGCGAAATCCGGCGCCTCCGTTTATTACTTCCACCCTGCAGCAGGAAGCCAACCGTAAGTTCGGGTTCTCTGCCCGCGACACCATGAGCGTAGCCCAGAAGCTATACGAAAAAGGATTTATAACCTATATGCGTACCGATTCTACCCGTTTATCCGGCCAGGCTATTGGTGCAGCCCGGGATGCGGTAACTGAAGAATACGGTGAAGATTACCTGTTTGAGCGCGTACGGAATTACAACAAGAAAGGGAAGTCGGCACAGGAAGCTCACGAAGCTATCCGTCCGTCAGGCTCCCGTTTTGTGAAGCCGGATAAGGCCGGGCTTCGGGATCGAGAGTTTAAGCTTTATGACCTGATCTGGAAGCGAACCATAGCTACCCAAATGGCTGAAGCTGAACTTGAATTCACAAACGTCACCATCCGGGCAACCAATAACGGTACCGATGCGGACTTCCGCGCAGGCGGTAAGAAAATTCTGTTTCCCGGTTATTTCCGTGCCTATGTAGAAGGAAGCGATGACCCGGAAGCAGCACTTGAAAATCAGGAGAAATTCCTTCCGGCGATGACCGAAGGTGATGCTACTGCTCTGGATGACCTGAACTTTGTAAGCCACGAAACCAAACCTCCGGCACGCTTTACCGAAGCAACGCTGGTTAAAGAATTGGAGAAAAGAGGAGTTGGTCGCCCGAGTACCTATGCGTCTATTATCTCAACCATTCAAAATCGCGGGTATGCTAAAAGTGAAGGAAAAACACTAATTCCAACGTTCACTGCATTTGCTGTATCAACCCTGTTGGAAAAACATTTCCCCGATTTGGTGGACAGCGATTTTACCTCAGAGCTGGAGGATAAATTAGATGCTGTGGCAGAAGGCAATCAGGACCCGGTTAAATACCTTGAAGATTACTACAAAGGTGACAACGGTCTGAAAGCAAAGGTTGACACTCAGGAAGATAAGATTGACCCACAAGAGGCAAAGCTGCTTGATTTGCCATTGGAAGGTTTAGAAGGAATCAAAGTGGCGGTGGGCCGATTTGGGCCTTACGCACGCATGGAGAAAAACGGAGAAGAAGTAACTACTTCGCTGCCCAACGATATGGATCCAAGCGACATCTCTTCAGACAAGCTGGAAGAGTTGATTAAGATTTCTGAGGAACAGGATAAACCCATTGGCGAAGATCCTGAATCCGGTGAGCCTGTATTTCTGCTTTCCGGCCGATACGGTCCTTACGTTCAGCGAGGGGAAGTAACCGAAGAAAATAAAAAGCCGAAGCGTGTTTCTCTACTGAAAGGAATGGAGCCCAAAGATGTGGATCTTGACCTGGCATTGCAGCTGCTGGAACTACCACGGCCACTCGGCAAGCACCCGGAAGACGATAAAGTGGTAAAAGCCGGTGTAGGCCGTTACGGACCATTTGTGGTGCACGACGGTAAATTCAAGTCGATCCCGAAATCAGACAGCGTACTGGATATTGAGCTGGATCGGGCCGTTGAACTGCTGAACCAAAAATCCAAATCCCGCCGGGGAAGTAACGAGATTAAAGACCTTGGGAAACATCCGGAAACGGATAAACAAGTTCGGGTGATGACCGGCCGATACGGCCCATATATCAAGCATGGAAAGAAGAATATCAGCCTTCCCAAAGGGGAAACCCCTGAAGACTTCACCATGGATAAAGCCGTGGAATTGATCAAGGAAAAAGGATAGTAAAAGGTCATCTTGAGGGTACTCCCGAAAGATCTTCAAAAGCCGTTGCAACAACTAAATGTAGTAAACAATTGAAGATTCTTCGGAGGTATCCTCAGAATGACAGTGGCTTTGAATTTTTTTTTGTAGATTTCTTACTGATGCTGTCAAAACAAACAGACAGGAAGCAGGTACATGCAAAAACGAAGCGATTTTTACTTCAGGTATCCGCCTAACATTGGAGAATTAGATCTCGCCACCATGGTGAATATGTTTCGTACCCGGGGTGAGCCGCGCAAAGCCGGACCGGGTCAGCATTTTGCCTGTGCAATGAGTGGTCATTTACTCCGGGAAGCTAAGTCCTGGTTCGGGCTGTATTACTCTCAAAAAACCTGGGACAATCTGCTTACCAAAGGCAGCGAAGGTTTCCCTCTCACTGATGTTGAGCTCAATGTACTCGGACTGGTGTATGTGAGTGAAGACGAGCCTCCCCATCGTGAATATGTAGAGAAAAACTCGGGTGTAACCGAGAAGCTGGCTTACCTGATTGTCAATGACTTGCGTCAATTTGGCTTTCTTGATGAAGATGACAGCGGCTTTCTCCGAATCCCTCCCCGTGGCGAAAAAGCCTTACATGGAATAGCCCGTCGTATTTATGAAAAACGGTTCATGCCGGAAATGCTCAAAACCTTCACCCCAACAGAAGAGCCCCAAATAGAGCAAGCCCAAAAAGAAGACCGCGAGCAAACGAGTTTGTTTTAAGCCTTCTGAAAATTTTCCCGCGTTTTATACTTTAAAAGCCTGTAACCGACCAAAGAAAAAAATCCCGGGAATCCGATAATCCTATAAATCAGGGTTCACAAGTTGGTTTTTGAATCATGATTATCGGGATTAAAGGATGAACTTGATGTTTAGTATAGGAGACAGAAAAGGTCTAAGGTGTACGACCGATACAATGCCATGCCTCAACCCGCTCTGACGCTCTGAGTCGGTGCGAAATTCTACAGCATAATCAAATACGTCAGCTTCACCACGGCGGCCTGACTATTCATGACCACATCCTTCCGGGGATCAAAAAGCGTTTCGTTATCTCCGGTAAGATGGTACGAGGTGTTGAATACAAGAAACAGGTCACTTCCGGGAGTATGAATCCAGTCGATGCGAATGTTGGCTTGAAGATCGCGGGAGAAGTTGTCGTACTGAATGAGGGCTTTGGCAAATAGCTTTCGGCTTACCGCCCCGAGAATGGAAGTGGAAACCGTGGTGGCATCAAATTCACCATTAGAAACAGGCAGGTCGATGATGGAATGGCTAAGCCTTCCTTCGATGTGAAGATGCTTGGACTGGCGGAAACCGATGCTGCCTTCTAAATCGGTACGATTGCCATGATAGAACTGCCCCGTACTGGCCTCCACAGTACCGAAAAGTCGCTTACTCTCATCAGATTGCCCGCGTATACCTATGGAATTAAAGGTGTAATCTCCGGCAGGAATAGTGGCGTTCTGACGGATCGGAAAGTCCACGAAAAGCCGTTCAAATTGCTGGTTTCCGCTAATACGGATACTTTGCCGGCTGGCAAACTCTGCCGTTGCCGATCCACTCAGCTGGGTGGTTTGTTTTACACCATCCTGTCCTTCAATATAATTATAGGACGCTCCGAAATTAAATCTTCGAAGAGATGGAAGGCTATTAAACTCAACGGTCGGTTTATATCCAAGATTTCCTGAATACTGCCTCATATTCCGGCGTCGCACAAAACCAAGAGCCGGGTTGTAGTTTTCACCAACATTGGTGTAGGACATTCCACCGGAGTAGGTTTCATTTTGAAGCTGAAGGCTTCCGTGGCCGGCCGCATCATTAAAGGCATCGGTATCATCCCAAACTTTAGTGTACCAGGCATTGAACTCACTGGTGCTCCAAAACCGGTATTTGGTATCAAAACCGAGGGCGCGGTTATAGCCATTCGGTGATTCCACATTAGTGACAATGGTACCTACGGTAGCTCGTGGAAATATATTGGTCCTGATTCGCGCAACCGTGTTATTGGTAGATTGGCTTCCAAAAACATCTCCCATCTCATTCCCGGTTTCGATATTCATGGCCCCGACAGAAAAACGCCCCAGCTGCCCGGTCATGCGGGCACCGGTCAGGATATCGTTGGTAAGCCCAATTCGTCGGGAGAAAAAGGTTTGGGTGGAACGGGTATTCCCGTGTTCAAAAAGACCGGCGCGTTCCAGGAAGAACTCTCGTTTCTCCGGAAAGAACAGATTAAATCGGGAGAGATTGAGTTGTACGTTATCTGCTTCAACTTGGGCAAAATCAGTATTTACGGTAAGATCCAAAGTCAGGTTGGAGGTGATTCCCCATTTCATATCCCCACCGATATCATAGGTGTACTCAACGTCGGTTTGTTCATTCTGAAGATCGGGTCGCACTTCCTGAGCTCCTGATATTACATAAGGCTTAATCTCGATGTTATTGCCACGACGAATATTCTTAATTCCCCTCAGGGTACCGTACTGAGAAACAGCTGCCAGCGTACCAAAGGCGCCAAAATTACCGCCATATTCCATTCCAATAGCCGGCCAAAGCACACGCTCGTTTTTACGGTTAATCATGCGGGAAATCATCAACCCGAATTCCAGTTCTTCACCATCCGGAAAGCGGAGCTGTCGGAACGGTATGGAAACCTCCATAGTCCAGCCTTCATCATCAATTTTTGTTTCGCTTATGAATACGGCATTCCAGGAAAAGCTGTCGTAGCTGATGCTTTCATCAGTAATCAGGGCATCATCCTGAGTGCCCAGCGCATTCATCTCAAAAAGGTATGCATTCCGGCCATCACGGTAGGTGTCAATGCCGATATAGGCGTGGTCATCGCGATTATTTCGCCCTCCACGTTCCAAATTTTTAGCGCGAATCAGCTCCGGATTATCATCATAAAACCGGAAAGCGAAATACAGGTTGTCGCGGTCGTAGGCAATTTTAACTTCTGAATCTTCGGTAGCCGGGGCGCCGTCATTCGGCCAGGCTTGGGTAAAGGAGGTAATGGGAGGAATATCTTCCCATACTTTATCATCCAGGTTACCATCGATGTAGGGAGCTTCCTCAGCGAAAACAGCGGTTACCTTGTTGTTGGTAGGAGGTGGGACGAGCTCATCCGGGGTTTGCCCCAGAACATGTCCGTTTCCAATTCCACATAGTACAGATACTGTAAGTGCTGATAATATCGATCTCATTCCGACCCGGTTATTTATTTGTAACTCCTTGAGCGAGAGCCGGAACTTAATAATTAATCTTTACAGCCGGACTGTGAAAATGTTAAAATAAGAAACGGACTGACAGAAACAGGATGAAACGGCTTTTATGTTCTGTTTTCCCGAATAGCCTTGGCCACTTGCTCCGGCACCCGCTCATCAAACGGACTTGGAATGATTTTATCTGCTGAGAGGTCATCCACACAATCAGCAATGGCTTTGGCTGCGGTGATGAACATCTTCGTAGTGAGGTTGGTGACCCGTGCATCAAGCGCTCCACGGAAAATTCCTGGGAAGGCCAGCACGTTGTTGATCTGGTTGGGGAAATCAGAGCGTCCGGTGGCGATAATGGCTGCTCCTGCCGCTTTAGCATCTTCGGGCATAATCTCAGGAATAGGGTTTGACATCGCAAAGATCATGGGGTCCTTATTCATGGTTTTCACCATATCCTGCGTTAGCACACCCGGTACGGAAACGCCGATAAATACATCACTTCCGGAAATGGCATCTTTCAGCTGACCTGTACGATGACCTTTATTGGTTATTTCAGCCATTTTCTTTTTGGTGTCGTTTAAGTCGGTGCGCTCTTTATGGATAATGCCGCGGCTGTCGCACATCACTACGTCTTTTACACCGGCTTCAAATAGCAGGTTTACGATAGCGACACCAGCTGCACCGGAGCCGTTCACCACTACGTAAAGATCTTCCAGCTTCTTGCCGGTCAGTCGCATGGCGTTATACATACCGGCCAGCGTAACGATGGCCGTTCCGTGCTGATCATCATGAAAAACGGGTATATTCAATTCTTCTTTCAGACGACGTTCAATTTCGAAACAGCGGGGAGCAGAGATGTCTTCCAGGTTAATACCTCCAAAGCCGGGAGCGATCATTTTCACTGTTTGTACAATTTGGTCGGTATCCTGTGTGTCAAGTACGATGGGGAAAGCATCTACATTGGCGAACTTTTTAAACAGCACCGACTTTCCTTCCATTACAGGAAGAGAGGCTTCCGGTCCGATATTACCCAATCCGAGAACGGCGGAACCATCGCTGACCACGGCTACCATATTTCCTTTAGCGGTGTAGTTGTACGCTTTCTCTTTGTCATCTGCAATTTCCTCGCAGGGCCTTGCCACGCCCGGGGTATAGGCAATGCTGAGATCATCCTTGGTCTCCAACGGCATTTTAGGCTCAACAGAAATTTTTCCTTTATGCTTTTCGTGGGCTTCGATGGCTAACTTCGCGTAGTCTTTTTTAGACATGTGGTTTTATTTCGGGTAAAAATTTTATCAAATAAAAAAGGTGTCGCACATGAGTACGACACCTTAAAGTTAAAGTCAGAATTAATCGTTCAGCATCGCTGATACATCAAAAGAGTTATTTTCGCGGTTGATGTCAGCGAGTCGCTGAGAAGGATCTATGGTGATGGTTTTAATGGATGAAGCAGCTTTGTTGATGGTCATGGTATAGCTTGGTTCAACCCACGGCCAGTCTGCCAATACCGTTCGCTTCATATCCGTCTCGTTGGGTTTTTCTCCACGCATTACACGCAATGGAATGTAGAATAATTCACTGCTTCCATCCTCATACTCAACCACAACGTCCAGCGGCATAGGCATCAAATCAATGCGTTCAATTTTAACAGAGGTTCTGTTATCATTTCCAATTACAGAAGTAATGCCATAATCGATGGTTTTGGTGGTTTGAACAAAATATTCATAATACCAGTCAAGGATCATCCCTGATTCTTTCTCCATGATGCTGAGGAAGTCGAGTGCGGTTGGGTGCTTCATCTTCCATTCTTTATGATAATTCAGCATTCCGTTTCGGAAATCTTCTTCACCGATGATGTACTCCATCTGCCCCAGGAATACGGCTCCTTTAGAATAAGCAGCGCGACCATAGGCAAAGTTGGTTTCATAATGATCGGCATGAGTAGTCATGGGTTCTTCCCGTCCGGATTCTACCAGTGAATAATAACCGCTGTAAGATCCTGCATAAGGGAAGTCAGAATTTTGGTTGAATAGGTGGTTCATGGTTTCAGCGGAGGCGTAACTGGTAAAGCCTTCATCCATCCATTCGAGCAGACTTTCATTAGTAGCCAGTACATTTTGGAACCAGCTGTGATACATTTCGTGCACCATTACGCCCACCAGGCTGCCGAGGCTTCGCCCGCCGGTAATCAGGGTTCCCATCGGGTATTCCATGCCGCCGTCACCACCTTGTAAGTTGGTGTATTGCGGATAGGGATACTCGCCGAAATGCTCGTTAGCATATTCAAAAGCACCAATGGTATAGTCAACCAGCTGCTCCCAGTTTCGGGTGTATTGTGCGTTTTGCTCATCGGAAGCTCCTTCAACTACAGCCGGCTGCTGATAGAGAAAGTGAAGTTTAGGTCCGTTTGGAACCTGGGCTGTAACGTGTTTAAAATCAGGATCGGCACCCCAGAAAAAGTCGATGACGTTTTCCGCTTTAAAGTGCCAGGTCATTTTATCACCACGGGGGCGGTTTACTTCAGCACCTTCATCTTCGTATCCATATCCAATTTCATTGGGGTTTTGAAGAACACCGGTTCCACCCAAAACATAGTCTTTGTCAATGGAAATTTTAACATCAAAATCACCAAAAACACCGTGGAACTCACGCCCGATATAGGGATTAGGATGCCATCCCTGAAAATCATATTCTGAAAGTTTTGGGTACCATTGGCTCATGGAGAATTCAACGCCTTCTGCATTATTCCAGCCTGAACGGCGAATTTGAAGAGGCACCTGGGCATCCCATTCCATTTTGAATGTGGTGGAAGCTCCGGGTTGAATCGGTTCATTTAGTTCTACAACCAGGATAGTACCGTCTGTTTCATACTCAACCGCTTTGCCATCCTGGGTGAGAGAATTAACCCGCTGATAACCTATTTCATCTTCGGACAGGCCGGCTATTCGGTCGTCTACTCTTCGGTCGGGGTCAGCAATTGTGCGGGAGCGAACGTCCATCATGCTGCTCGGCTGAAATGCATTGAAATACAGGTGATAATACACACGGTCTAAAACATCAGGAGAGTTGTTGGTGTAAACCAATGTTTGCTTTCCGGAATATTGATGATTCTCTGCATCCACATCAATTTCCATAGTGTAATCAACATGCTGCTGCCAGTAAGTCCGGTTTTGTGCATTTGTTGAAAGGCAAAATAGCCCGAGAAAAATAAAAAGTATCAGTTTCTTCATGCTTATAAGAAGGTTAATCGCAGAGAACGCAAAGTATGCGCTATGCTCGCGGAGGTTAAAGGTTGTTTACAACTCGATGAAATCAGTCTTAAAGTAGTTTGGTTTTGAAATCAATTAAGAGGTCTAATTTAGTGTCAGTAATTTCTGAATATCAAAAACTCTTTTACCGCTTAAGTTCCCATTATAACATAGCGAACTCTGCGAAAAATTTGCGTTCTCTGCGGTTTAAATAATGTCAAAAACTGTTTCGGCTGGCGAAGGCACGGCTCAGGGTCGCCTCATCAATAAACTCGAGTTCAGTTCCCATCGGGATACCATAGGCGATTCGGGTTACATCAACTTCGTAGTTCTTCAGGAGTTTGTTAATGTAATAAGAAGTTGCTTCACCTTCAGCGTCGGGGTTCAGGGCCAGGATTACTTCATTGATATGGTCATCTTCGCCCACCCGCTTCAGGAGTTCCTGTATCCGAAGTTTGTCCGGACCTATGTTATCCATGGGAGAAATAACCCCGCCTAATACGTGATACCGCCCTCGGAATTCATTTGATTTCTCAATGATATAGACGTCGTTGAATTCCTCGACCACACAAATAGCGGATGGATCCCGTTTCGGGTTGTCACAGATTTTGCAGGGATCGGAGTCACTCACATTTCCGCAAACGGAGCAACGGGTAACTTTTTCCTTCAGATCTACAATGGCCTGAGCTAATTTTTGAGCATACTCATCATTTTGTTTCAGTAAATGAATGGCAATACGCTGGGCTGATTTACGTCCCGTTCCCGGGAGTTTGGCGAGCTGCTCAATGGCCCGCTCCAAATATTCTGAGGTTATCTGCATGTATTAAGTGGCAAGGTGTTAGGTGTTAGGTTTTAGTGAATCTAAAACCTAACACCTTGTAACTAAAACCTGATTAAAGTCCGAATTTTGACATATCCATTCCGGGAATTCCGCCGCCGGGAATCATTCCTTTGTACATTTCCTGCATTTTTTCTTTGGAGGCCTCCTCGGCTTTTTCGAGGGCTTTATTTACACCTGCCACAATCAGGTCTTCCAGCATTTCTTTATCCTGAGGATCAACCACATCGTTATCCATTTCGATAGATACGATTTGTTTGTTGCCATTGGCTTTCACCTTAACCATTCCGCCGCCGGCTTCGGCTTCAACAATAACATCCTTTAAGCCTTCCTGGGCTTCCTGCATTTTGGATTGCATTTCCTGAATCTTGCCAAACATATCGGCCATATTAAAGTTGCTCATAATTCTAAGTTGGGTTTAATGTTCTTTTAAAAAAAGCTGTCTAATACTCAAGTTCGGCCCCGAAAATCTCCACAATATCACGGATAATGGGGTCTTTTTGTTGTATCTGTTTGAAGCGCTCGTAAACGCTCATGGTTTTTTCGCGCTCCTGTTGTTCGCCTACTGTCACATTAAAACGCAGTAAAGCACCCACACATTCCTTTAGTTTCTTTTGTAGTTCAGACTTCTGTTCATCCAGCATCTTGTGGGCAAATTGGTTGTCACACTCCAGGAACAGTTCGGATCCTTTTAATTTCACCACCTTTACCCGTTCCATTTGCAGGTGAAGCAACATTGGAAAATCTCCTTTCAGTGAATCAAGGTATTCCGTCCAGGAATTTTGAACGTATTCAAGGGTGAGCTTTTCAGGAGCTTTTTTAGTCTTTTTTGGGGAAGAGGGTGCGGGTGAAGTGGCCGCCTCACTTGGGTTCGATGTTTTTCGGGAAGCGGCAGCCGTTTTCCTGGAAAGGCTGGTCATTAGCGCCGGAGTGCCGATATCAAAATCATCGTCTTCTTCGATAGCCTCCGGTTCTTCATGATCGGCTTCTTCAGCCTCAGATTCTTCTTCCGGCTCCTGCCCGATTTCTGTTTTCTTAACAGCCTCATTATCGGGTTCTTCCGTTTCCTGATTCTGAGATTCACTTTGTTTAACCTGATGCCCGTTAGAAGAAGGTTCCGAAGTTGTTTCAGCCTCAGAATCGGTTTCTTTTTGGGTTGAGCCGTTTTGTGATGTGCTTACGAAGTTACCGGAGTTTTTTTTTAATTCCTCCAAGCCGGCCAGCAACTCAGACAGCTGCACCGATCGCTCCATATGAATCAGCTTCAATAAGGTAATTTCAAACTGAATACGTGGCTGACTCGCATCCTTTAACTTGATTTGAGCTTCACTGATGATGTGCAGCATGCGCATTAAATCATCGCGGGAAAAATCTTTGGCCGTCTGCTGGTATCGCTTCTTGGTTTCCTCGGAAGCTTCAACCAGATAAAGCTGTTCGCTGTGATGAGCGATGTACAAATTCCGTAGGTGTTCGGTGAGCCCAATCAGGTACTCCTGAATGTCATACCCTTCCTGCAGCAGCGTGTTAATAAGTTCCAGTCCTTTGTCGGCATCATGCTGTTTCACACAATTCATAAACTGAAACAAGCGGTCGGTTCCAACAACGTTCAATGCCTGCAGTAATTCATCATAAGTGATAGTATCACCACAGAATGCGATGGCCTGATCCATCAGTCCAAGGGCATCACGAAGGGCACCATCAGCCTTTTTGGCAATTACGTGCAGAGATTCTTCATCAATGGAAATATCTTCGTCCAGTGAAATTTTGCGCAGGCGCTGTACGATTTCATCCACGGAAATCCGCTTGAAATCAAAGCGTTGCACGCGGGACAGGATGGTAGGCAGAACCTTGTGTGGTTCTGTAGTCGCAAAAATAAAGATGGCGTGCTCGGGAGGTTCTTCCAGCGTTTTCAGCAGCGCATTAAAAGCTGCTTTACTGAGCATATGAACCTCATCCACGATAAATACTTTGTAGCGACCGTTTTGAGGAGGAATCCGAACGCTTTCCCGCAGGTGATGCACATCATCCACCTTGTTGTTGGAAGCCGCATCCATTTCCACAATGTTGAGTGTCTGGTTCAGTGACTCGCCATCAATGCTGGTATCAATTTCGTTGATGGTTCGGGCCAGCACCCGGGCCATGGTGGTTTTTCCAACACCGCGCGGACCACAAAACATATAGGCATGAGACAGCCTGTTTTGCTTAATGGCATTTTTGATGGTGTTACTCACATGTTCTTGCGAGACAATATCATCAAAGGTATGGGGTCGATATTTTCGGGTAAGTGCGCGGTACGTTTCTGACATTCTCAAAGGTCGCTTTAACTAACGGTTGGAATGTACAAAAAGACTGGAAGAATTGGAGAGCGGAATTAGAGAAAAAAGGTATGTTATGAGCTTCGAGTAATTGGGTTGTAATATGCTGAACGGCGCTACAAATCGGCTTCAATTTTTAAAAAAATATAACGTTACCATAAGGTTTTCAGTTTTATTTCTCAGATTGGAAAACTACATTTGCTCTGCGTTGGCCCTTGGGCCGTAGTATCGACCTATAACCTGGGAGGAAGTATCAAACGAGCAAAGAAAAGGACAGTCTTATCAGGCTTGCTCTGTATGTGTATTTTATTGGCTATTCCACTGTTTTCACAAGCACAAACTGAAAACTTTGATAACTACGTTGCAACCCAGTACGGTTTAGAAGAAGGCCTTCCCCAGAATTCTATAAACCATATTATTCAGACACAGGACGGGTATATATGGATGGTGACCTATGGAGGGCTGGTGCGTTTTGATGGAAACGCATTTACGGTATTCAATAAGTCTAATGTAAGCGGATTGGCGACGGAGCGAATTCTTGAATTGTATGAAGACCGTCGGGGCGGAATCTGGTTGTTCCTGGAAGGGGATTTAGGGTATGTGCAGCGGTTCGAAGATGGAAAGATAGAAACCTTTGGTTTTGGACAAGAAGGAGGCAGTCGCATAGAGTTAAACGAAGATGCAAATGAAGTGCTGTGGGCAACTGCCTATGGAAACGCTTATCGATTTACTGAAACCGGGTTTGTAAGAAAAGAAGTAATAATTGATTCATCTTTAGCAGAAGAAGCCAAAAACGATACCACAGGTGTCTGGCTGGCTTACGATTATAAAATAGTTAAAACCCTGGGCGAAAGGGTCGTGCAAATCGAGAATAATGAGCCGGAGGAAAAGAACACTCATCTTGGGTATATAGAAGTGATCGAGTACCCTAAGCATTCCGGTCAGCTTTTTATCGGAACGGTTGACAAAGGGATCATCATTCAAACTGAAAACTCCCGTCAGGTTTTTGATAAAGAAAACGGAGCCAGTAACAATAATTTCGTTCGCTTTGAGAAATTTGATGAGGACAAACTCATAGTTAATTTCCCCGGGGATATCCGTATTTGGGAAGGAGATGAGTTCAGGCAGGTGACCCCGATACCCGAACAGTTGAATGTAATTTACCGGAGTATATTAAAGGATAATGAAGGCAACTATTGGTTCGGAACAGATGGAGATGGATTATTTAAGCTCCGGGCTACCCCCATCCATATGATAGATGTAGATCAGGGATTGAAAAATGAAAAAATGCTTGCCCTGACTAAACTAAATGATGGAAAGGCTCTTTTTGCGACTAATTGCGGTGGTATTTACTACTGGGATGGGGTTAAAGTCAGCCATTCAAATTTAAACCAATTAATACCTGGAAAGTGTAATTGGGCTGTATATCAGGATTCAAAGAAGAGGATCTGGGTTGGTTCAGATAGAATACGTTATGTTCCGACTTTTGAAGGTCCAAGTAAAACTTTTGGTTTAGATGATGGATTTACTTCAGAAAGAATTTTTGGAATTTCTGAGGATAAAAAGGGGCATATCTGGGTGCTAACAGAGGATGGTGTTTTTATTTACAACGGGGATTACTTCAAGCACCTGACGATAGAAGACGGTCTTTACTTTAATAGTATCCGAACCGCATTTGAAGATAGCCACGGCAGAATGTGGATTGGTACAAGAGCCGGTTTAAACAGAATTGATGACGGAGAAATCAAAAAAATCGAATTGATGAGCAATGAACCGGGATCTGTTCAAAATAATCAGCCTCCGGTTCGTGCAATTTATGAGGATGAAGAGGGATATTATTGGATAGGAACCTATGGAAATGGTCTTTTCAGAATTGATGATAACCAAATAGTCAATGTCACAAGAAAAGACGGCCTCTATGATGACATTATCTCCCATATTGTAGAAGATGAAAGAGGAAATTTTTGGATGGGGAGCAACCGGGGTATTTCTATGGTTAACAGGGACAGTCTCAACCGGTTCATTGAAGGCGAAAAGAATGGTGTACAAGCCTATTCTTTTGGAACCGCTGAAGGGATGAATTCAGCCGAGACAAACGGAGGCTTTCATCCAAGTACTTTTACCGATTCCTTGGGGCAAATATATTTTCCAACGGTTGCTGGTGTTGCTGTAGTAAATCCGGCTCACGTAGAATTCAATGAAGTTCAGCCACCTGTATACATTGAAAATTTACGTACAAATGAAGGGGAAGTGCCATTCGATTCATCTATAGAGTTATCTCACAGTACGCCCTTTCTTGAAATCAATTACACTGCGATTAGCTTCACAGATCCGAAGAAAGTTCAATTCAGGTACATTATGAGAGGCTATGATGACACGTGGATTGAAGTGGGGGGGCGAAGAAGCGCGCTTTACTCAAAATTACCGCCGGGGGAATACACCTTTCAGGTTATAGCCGGTAATGAAGACGGGATATGGAATACAGAGGGAGCATCGTTGAACATCACGGTAATTCCCCCGTTCTGGCAAACTTCCTGGTTCTATTCGTTGGTGGTTTTGATGATAACAGGAGTAGCGGGTTTTATCTATTATGTAAGAATTGAGCAGCTGAAACGACAAAACGAACGACAGAAGCGCTTCACAGAACAATTGATTGAGTCAGAAGAACATGAAAGAAAGCGAATAGCCTCTGAATTGCATGATAGTCTTGGTCAGCAAATACTGGTTATAAAAAATCGCGCGGAATTGGCTCGTAAATTAGTTGAAAATCCTGATGAACTTGGTGAGCAGCTGGATGAAATTATGCAAAGTGCTACCACATCAATCGAAGAGGTTAGGTCTATCTCCCACGACCTTCGCCCTGTTCATCTCGAAAGGTTTGGGCTCACGGATGCCGTGAAAAACTTATGTGAGCAAATTCAGGAAACATCTGCATTGGAGTGGGCTTATCATGTGGATGATATAGACGGGATTATCCCCGGGAAAAAAGAAATTCACTTTTACAGGGTGGTACAGGAAGGGGTTAACAATATTCTGAAACACTCCGGAGCAACTCAGGCATCAGTAATTATTAAAAAGAGGCCATCAGGGATAACATCAGTCCTTTGGGATAACGGAATAGGTTTTAAGGTGGGTGAAAAGAAGAATACGGCAGGTCTTGGGCTATCGGGCATGGGTGAACGAATTGAGACGCTGGGTGGTACGGTTGACATTCAATCAGCCAAAGAGGAAGGAACAACCATAAAAATTGTAATACCGATCAACGAATGGGCAATGTCATGAAAATACTAATCGCTGACGATCACCCTCTGATGTTGAAAGGGCTTCAGCAGGTGCTGGAAAGTCAAAAAAAATATGAGATTATTACGGCTCAGAATGGGGAAGAGGCACTGGGATATATCCGTGAAGAAAAGCCACGGATAGCCGTACTGGATATTGAAATGCCCCAAAAAACCGGTTTTGAAGTAGCCCGGCAGGTGCACTATGAGAGCCTGCCTGTTGATATCATTTTTTTGACGATGTACAAAGATGAATCCATGTTTAATAAAGCCATGGATATTGGGGTGAAAGGCTATGTGCTGAAAGAGAATACCGTTTCCGAAATCACGCAGTGCCTGCAGAACGTGTTGAAGGGAGAACACTATCTGAGTCCGGCCATATCTAACTTCCTGATCCGAAGAAATTCGAAGCTGGTGTCACCGGCAAGCGATAAAGATGGGCTGAATGCACTTACCAGGACAGAAAAGAGAATTATCAAAGAATTGGCCGACCTGAAAACCAGTCAGGAGATAGCTGATGAGCATAATGTGAGCATCAAAACTATTCAGAATCATCGCAACAATATTTGTAATAAACTGGGGCTTAGCGGAACCCATGCTCTTCTAAAATACGCTGTAGAACACGCTTCAAAGATAAAATAAGGTTATTTATAGGTACTTGTACCTATGCGAATGAGTAGCTCTTCCTATAGAATAAAGAGAGGATTAAGGTGAGATTAGGTCTGGGTATAACCGGATTGTTGGCTTTTCGGGTAATCAGGCCCTTCAAAAAAAAATAAACCTTAATACATGAACATACTGATTGTGGATGACCATGCCGATATGAGGCGCATGCTGAAGCATGTTATCGCAGTAGGCATCGGGAATATATCAGGGGTCACAGAGTGTGAAAACGGTGAACAAGCAATTTCACTTTATCACAGCCTGAAACCCGATTGCGTACTTATGGACATTGAGCTGGATACCATGTCAGGATTTGAAGCTGTAGAGAAAATCATGCAGACTGATTCAGGGGCAAAAGTAGTGATAGTTACCAGCCATAATAATCCCCTGTTCAAGACCAAAGCCGAAGAGTTAAAAGTTCAAGGGTTTGTAAGCAAAGACAAACTGATCGAGCTTGTACCCATTTTAAACACCTTATCAAAACAATACAGAGCATTATGAAAACCGTTATTACGTTGGCACTTAAGTCTCTCTTTTTTCTGTTAATCATCGGGGTGAATCCGGCCATGGCACAGTTTGGGCCACCTCCATCTGGTCCAATTGCAGACTTCGTGGAAATTTCCGGAACGCTGGAAGTAGGTGAAACGCTCACCGGCAGCTATGAATACAACGATCCTGACGGTTTTCCGGAAGATGGCTCAACCTATCAGTGGTTTCGGGCCGATGATGAATTCGCTAGCGGGTATACGGCTATAAGCGGGGCAACCGATACTACCTATACCTTGGTGGCTGCCGACGACGGGAAATATATCAGCTTTGTAGTTATTCCTTCTAATGGCACTGAAACCGGTATGCCTGCAGAAAGCATGCTGGAAGGTCCGGTAGGATCAGGTTCTGGAGGTGGGGGAAACACACCACCTGAGGCCAGCAACGTATCTTTTTCAGGGACGCTGGAAGTTGGGGAGACTCTGACAGGTTCCTACGATTATAGCGATGCAGACAGCGATCCCGAAAGCGGTTCACTATATATCTGGTACCGGATCGATGAATTGAATAAAACTCCTATTGCAGGAGCAGAATCTGAGACCTACACCTTAGTAGCTGATGATGAAGGAAATGACATTAGTTTTGCCGTGATTCCCAGCGATGGCATTGACGCAGGTGCCGAAGAGGAAAGTTCAAGTCAGGGTCCTGTTGCAGCTGAGCCAACAACACCTGCGGTTAGCTTTGCCGGAGGTACCGGAAGTGAAGCCAACCCATATCAGGTAGCGACGCTTGAGCAGCTGCAAGCGCTTAAAGACGGACCTTCTTTACATTTTGTGTTGAACAATGATTTGGATGCCTCCGCGACCTCTACCTGGAATTCAGGAGAAGGCTTTGTACCCATTGGAGGAGATTCCCCTTTTACCGGAAGCTTTGACGGACAAGGATTTGTGATTACCGGACTGACCATTTCTCGTTCTACGGAAGATTACGTAGGTTTATTTGCGGTTATAGGTGACAGCGGATCAGTTAAAGACATTGGCTTAGAGCAACTCTCGATAACCGGCGGAGGTAATACAGGGGGGCTGGCCGGCGAAAATAATGGAAGCATTTCAGGCAGCTATGCTGACGGAGATGTGGATGGATCAGCCATTGTTGGTGGACTTGTAGGGTTAAACAATGCTACCATCAGTGAAAGCTATTCAGCAGGTACGGTAGATGGTACGCAAGACATTGGAGGTTTGGTCGGACTACATAGTTTAGGCACCATCTCAAAAAGTTACTCAACCAGTGATGCCACCGGGACCGCAAATAACGTAGGTGGGTTAATTGGCTTTAGCTATGATAATGTAGAAAACAGTTATGCCACCGGTTCGGCAAATGGTGATACCAATATAGGTGGTCTTGTCGGAAACTATAACAGTGGAACGGTAAGCAACAGTTATTCTACAGGTTCGGTAACCGGTAGTTCAAATGTTGGTGGTTTTATAGGTCAAAAAAACAGCTTTGCCGCAGCTTCGAATTCTTTTTGGGATACCCAGACTAGTAGTCAGGCGGCTGCAACCGGTATTGGCAGCACCACCGGGATTACCGGTCAAACAACCACCGAAATGCAAACACAAAGCACCTTTACCGATGCTGGCTGGGATTTTACCGGTATCTGGGTAATGAGTGGATATCCTACTCTTAAAGCACTAGTGGGGAATACAGCTCCGGTTGTAACTAATGCCGTTGCTGACTTTTCAGTAAACGAAGATAGCTCTGTAGATCCCATAAGCTTTACCGATGTATTCAGTGACAGCGAAGATAATGATGCAGATTTGACTTACTCATTGGTATCAAATTCAAATACTTCGTTAGTGTTCACTTCGGTTGACAATACGCAAGATATTTTGGGCATTCTTTTGCAATCCAATGCAAATGGGTCGACAAATATCACTATTCAGGCTGAAGACAGTGAAGGATTAACGGTGCAGGAAAGTTTTACCATTACCGTGGATCCGGTGAATGATGGACCAGTATTTACACTGGTGGGTGACCAAAACTCAAATGAGGACGGGGGAGAGCAAACAGTAGAAAGTTTTCTCAGAATCAGTTCCAATGGGGCAGATGACGAGTCTGCACAGGCTTTAAGTATAACTGTAGAGTCGGATAATGAAGCTTTATTCTCCGTACAACCATCCATTGATCTTACAACAGGTACTCTTAGTTATACGGCCTCACCCGATAGTAATGGTACAGCAACAGTGACTGTTACTGTGAGTGACGACGGCGGTACAGCAAATGGGGGTACAGATCAAACGGTAAAAACATTTGATATCACAGTAAATCCGGTGAATGATGCGCCCTATGCGAGAATTCTGTATCCCAACCCGGAAGTTGAAAATAACTCAGGGCCATTCTCTCAGTCACTTTTTATTGGATATTTTAACCCGGGCCCTTCTAATGAATCCGGTCAGAAACCGTTGGAATATGCGGTTAGTACAGGAGATTCGAGTTTGTTCGAAGTCCAGCCTAAAATCGAAATTACAGGTACGGCACCTTCAGGTGGTTACCAATATGCGGGGACATTAACATTTACACCTTCTTCAGATACGGCAGGAGTTACGGCTGTAACTGTTCAGGTCATTGATGACGGGGGTACAGAAAATGGTGGGGTAAATACATATGAAATAGGATTTACCATTACGATAAATCAGGGAAACAGAGCTCCGGTTGCCAGTAGTGCATCTATCTCAGGGTATCCTAAAACAGGAGAAACCATTGCCGCTACCTATGATTTTGAAGATGCAGATGGCGATGCCAATGCAGGTGCTGCTTTCCAGTGGTACCGCCAAACTTCAGAATGGGTTGATTACAGTGTGGTAATATCTGAAACGAAGATTGTTGGAGCTACAGACTCTATATATACCATCACAACGGGGGATGCTTTTAGCGAGTTACGCGTAGAGGTTATCCCATTTGACGGTACAGCGTATGGCGATACCGTTACCAGTGGATATGTTAAAGCAAGTCCCTTTGAAGGAGGTTCCGGCACAGAGGCTGATCCTTATTTGATCTCTACGGCCGACCAGTTGAATGCCATGAGGGACGTATATTCTGATCAGGCTTATAGTTTAGATGGGCATTTTAAATTAGTTAATGATATCAACCTTGATATAGCTCCATACAATGAAGGAGAGGGTTGGGTGCCAATCACAAGGGGAGAGTCCATTTGGTTTGTTGGAAGTCTGGATGGAGACAATTACTCCATTACCGGATTGTATATTAACAGCACGGCTCAAGACGAATATGTAGGTTTGATCGGTGCGCATTCGGGTACAGTTCGTAATCTCAAACTTGAGGAAGTCAATTTACAAGCTACCACAAATTATGACTATGTAGGCCCTATAGGTTATGTGTCTGGTGGAATGGTTTCAAATGTACACGTTACAGGTAATGTTTCTGGGCCAACGGCAGGCGGTATTGCAGGGGCTTTGTGGAACGATGGTATCATTACAGAAAGTTCATTTACAGGTACGGTTACCGGAGCTACCGTAGGTGGAATTGCGGGGCAAATAGAATCTGAAGAATTCAGTGAAAATACCACAATCAGCAAAAGCTACTCAACCGGGTCGGTTAGTGGAGCAGATGCAGGTGGTATTGCAGGCTTCAGTTATGGTGGTACTATAACCGATAGTTATTCTGCAGCTGAAGTAACTGGCAGCAGTAAGGCTGGAGGAGTTATTGGAAATACTAGCCAAACCATAACCATCACCAATAGTTATGCAATTGGATTGGTTTCAGGTAATGCTGGTGGAATAAGTGGCGGTGAATTCGGAAATGTACAGGCAACCAATGTATTCTGGGATATTGAGACTACCACACAGGATAGTGCATATAACGGTTATAATATAGAGGGGGCAACGGGCCTTACAACCGCGGCCATGAAAGACTCCCTCACCTTTGCCAATGCTGGTTTCGACTTCACAAATACCTGGGCAATTATGACGGGAGATACTGTAAGTTATCCTTATCTAAATAATAATCCGCAAACACCGGTGCCGGGTAAGGTGAAAACTAATTCTGCACCAATTGTAAGTACACCTATATCGGATGTTACGGTAGATGGAAATGCGCCAAATACGGTCATTGATGTAAGCACTAATTTCAGTGATTTGGAAACGGCTTCCGGTTCATTAATCTACAGTGTGGAAGCAAATGATAATCCTGAGCTACTCACTGCTATGATTAGTAATTCTGCACTAACTCTGGATTATCAAACCAATCAATTCGGAACGGCAAAAATAACTGTACGTGCTAGTGATGGAGAGTTAAGTGTTGAAGATAGTTTTGTGGTTACTGTAAATGAAGTAAATATTGCCCCAATTTTCACATCAAATTATGATGTATCGACAGCGGTATATGCAGGTGATGAAGAAAAGTTTGATGTAAGTGCCCAAGATGAAAACCCACTGTCATTAGAATTCAGTAATGACGGAATGAAAATGTTTGTACTTGGATATGATAATGCTGTTATCGAGTATGAGTTAGGGGTAGCCTATGATGTATCTACAGCAGTTTATTCTGGAATCGAGGAAGAGTTTAATCTTGATGCTGAAGAGGAAACTACACATGCTTTTACCTTTAATGCTGATGGAACAAAAATGTATGTGATAGGAGTGGCGAATGATAAGGTGGTAGAATATAACCTTAGTTCTGCTTTTGATGTGTCTACGGCTGTACATGCAGCTGGAGAAGGGTATTCTGTAGGTGTAGAGTTTACGAGGCCGTATGGTTTAACTTTTAACAGTCAAGGGACGAAGATGTATGTAGTCGGATCTAATGAAACTACGGGAGAGGTTTTGATTGTTGAGTATGTCTTAGGAGTGGCTTTTGACGTGTCGACTGTTACACAAAGTGGGGCAAAGAATAAATTTTCTTTATTGTCTGAATTGATATCTCCAACAGATTTAATTTTCAACGGAGATGGTACAAAGCTATTTGTTATAGAATATTCAGGTTTTTCTACAGATGATTACAGGCTTGATAGATCTGTGGTAGAATATTCTCTTGGTACAGCTTACGATTTATCGACAGCGGTTTATGCAGGAGATGATCAAGCAATTAATGTAAGGAACCAAGCGTCGGCTCCATATGGTATAGAATTTAATGCAGATGGGTCAAAAATGTTTATTATTGGTTTTAGTGACTCAGTGTATGAATATAATTTAGCATCAGGCACTCCAACACACGTTAACTTTGCTGAAAATACCACGGGCACGGTGATTGACGTGCAAGCCACCGATGGTGATGGCGGGGCTACGGATGCCGGTATAACTTATTCCATTATAGGTGGAGCTGATGCTGACTTCTTTGCCATTGATGGTGCAACGGGTGAACTCACCTTTAAAAATGCTCCTGAATTTGGAAACCCAGCTGATATGGATGCTGACAATGTGTATGAAGTTGTAGTGCAAGCTGACGATGGATTACCTTCTAATAACAAGGCAAATATTACAATTAATGTTACCGTTACCGGAGTACTTGAGAATAAATTCTTTATTGCGGAGAATGGGGTAACCATTAAAGCCTATTCAACAGTGCAGGTTGGTGAAAGTGATGTGCTAAACTATGATTTGGATAAAGATGGAGTAGCCGAGGAAGTGACTTTTACACTTAGAGACCGAGATGGAATAAAAAAATTGTTGAAGGATGACAACAATAATCCCGAATTGGCAAAAACAGTTACGACCGGAATAACAGATATGAGTAATCTATTTTCTTTGTCAAGTTTTAATCAACCTATTGGTCACTGGGATGTGTCTTCAGTAACTAATATGAAAAACATGTTTGATAGAGCATCCATTTTCAATCAGGATATAGGCGATTGGGATGTTTCATTGGTAACTGATATGAGTTCCATGTTTGCTGGATCATATTTTAATCAACCAATTGGTGAATGGGATGTGTCTTCTGTAAAACATATGAAACTAATGTTTAGTGGGTCACTTTTTGATCAGCCAATAGGAAAGTGGAATGTATCATTAGTTAAAGACATGAGTAGTATGTTTGCAACCAATTATTATTTTAATCAAGATCTAAATTCTTGGGACATATCTGGTGTTGAAAATACTAATTATATGTTTGAAGCGGCATGGTCTTTCAATAACGGAAATGCACCTCGCCAGAAAACAAAAATAGAGAATGGCAAAGAAGTTGTTAGCAGCTTGAACTGGAATGTCTCTCAGGTAACCAACATGGCCAGCATGTTTCAGGGAGCCAAAGCATTCAATCAGGACATCAGTTCCTGGGATATATCCAATGTGAAGTATTTTGATACAGCACCGGATACCACAAATAAGCAGGCAAAAGTAAATACTACAACTCCGGGGGCAATTTCCGGATTCCTGGTGGGTTCAGGCTTAAGCTCTGAAAATGCCAGCAAGATGTTCGTTGGCTGGAAAGACAAAATTAATACGGCCGTTCAAAGTATTAATATCGGTAAGATTGAGCTGGATGCGTTGGGTGCAGCCGCATTAAACGAAGTGCAGCAGGCTACAGGAATTCAGATTTCATGGGGTGGACAAGAAGGGGTAGATGATGAGCCGGAATTTGCCGACTTGCCTAACCCGTTTGAAATTGCCACCGAAGATACCCGTATTCTGAATCTCTGGGAGTATGTAAGTGATGTGGCCACGCCGGATAACGAGCTGCAGTTCAGCTTCGATATCATTTCTGACACGGTGGAAACGATTGGGTTTGATAACACGAATGGAGAACTGGCCATCACTGCCCGTGCCGATGCCGACACTTTCTTTGTAGCCATACAAGTGGCCAACAATCAAAACATTGTGTCGCTCGATACCCTGGAAGTTCGAGTCGATCCAAGCTTCATCACTTCAGATGAAATGATGGCGGCTCTTCCGGATGAGTTCGAGTTAAACCAAAACTACCCGAATCCATTCAACCCGACCACCGCCATACGATATGGCGTGCCGCAAAGCAGTGAGGTCCGCCTGGAAGTATTCGATATGCTGGGACGGAAAGTGGCCACCCTGGTGAATGGAGAACGGCAGCGGGCCGGCTGGCATCAGGTCAACTTCGATGCCTCCCGCCTGGCTTCGGGAATGTATCTCTACCGTATTGTAGCCGGTAAATATGTACAGACCAGAAAGATGATGCTGATTAAGTAAGTCGAATTCTGATTACAGATCTTTTCAAGCCTCGCTCATTTATTTGGGCGGGGCTTTTTTAAATCAGTTGCCAAAATATAGGTACTTGTACCTATACGAATGAGTAGCTCTTCCTATAGATTATAAAGCGGATTACAGAGATCATTGCATTGGGTATAAACCGGTTTGTTGGCATATAGGGTCAGCCCTTCATTAAATAAATGCTTCCTGAGCGCATTACGTGTGATGTAACTCTCCCTTAAAGATCAAGCATTCCTCCCGCAATAAAGTAGTCACTAATATGTCGGGACTTTACTCAGTTTTTCTCGAATAAATACATATCAAAGATTATGAAAACCGTTATCACGCTGGCACTTAAATCTATCTTTTTTCTGTTAATCATCGGGGTGAACCCGGCTTTTGCCCAGTTCTCGGGCGGGTCCGGAACCGAAGGAGATCCCTATCAGGTAGCTACCGCTGCCGACCTGGACAACGTCCGGAATTACCTGGGCAGCCACTTTATTATGACGGCTAACATTGACCTGACCTCGGCTACCGGTGATCCTTCCGGAGCCTACTGGAACGGCGGGGCCGGCTGGCGAGCCATCGGGGCAGATGATACCGATTTATTTTTACCCATTCCGTTTACCGGAAGCTTTGATGGGAACGGCCATACCATCCTTGGGTTACATATGGATCAGGCCGATAGCGCAGGTGTTGGGTTGTTCAAATACCTGGGAAGTCCGGGATCCATTACCAAAGTAGGTCTGGCAGAAGTAGATATTACCGGGTTTACCAACGTAGGCGGATTGATTGGGTCAACGGTAGTGGATAACCCGGAAACAGACCCGCTGCCAACCGTGGATTCTGTTTTTGTGACCGGTTCGGTGACTGGTGGTGATAATATAGGAGGTGTGATCGGCAATCAGTTTGCCACAAACCTGAGCCACGCCTGGTCTACAGCAACGGTAGTGGGTAATGGAGGGTTTGCGTATTACGGTGGACTGGTTGGATATATAGACGGGGGAAGTATTTCGGAGAGTTATGCCACAGGAACAGTTACTGAGACATCAGGTTTTGGCAATCAGGTCGGTGGATTAGTTGGAGGTGCAGGGGGCGGAATTGCCGTAACCATCAATAACAGCTATGCTACCGGGGCAGTAACAGGCTACGATGACGTAGCGAGCTTGGTAGGTGCAGTATTCGGAGGCGTAACCATTACCAATACTTATGCCACCGGTGCGGTGAGCGGAGACGTATCTGCCGTAAACCTGGGTGGTCTGGTAGGTTTTGAAGATGATTATACGTTGGGAAGCTTGGGTAATACCTACACCAACAGTTACTGGGATTCCACCACAACCGGACAGGGAAGCAGTACAGGTGGTACGGCTAAAACCACAGCCGAAATGCAGACGCAGTCCACCTTCAGCGGGTGGGACTTTAGTGGCACCTGGCAGATGGATGGTTACCCCGCATTGCGGAACCTGAGCTTTGGCCCAACCAATTTTGCTCCTACCGCTTCTAATATAGTAGTAAGCAACGATACCGACCCGGGGCAGGCTCCCGAAGAGGGGGATGTACTGTCAGTAAGTTATGACTATAACGATGTGGAAGGTGACCTTGAATCGGGAACTACCTTCCAGTGGTACCGGGCCGATGACGGGGCCGGAACCAACGCGGCGGCTATTTCCGGGGCCTTTAGTGATAGTTATTCGGTGACGTCCACCGATGCTGGAAAATTCCTGCGGATTGATATTACCCCGAATGATGGGGCTGATGCCGGTATTACAGTATCCAGCAGTTATGTGGAAGTAGAAGTGGGGAATACTGCACCGGGTGTAAGTAGTGCTATAGCCGATTTTTCCGTAAACGAAGATGCTGCAGACAGTACTCTTGATTTGACCTCCGTATTCTCTGATGCAGAACAGACTTCCGGTGAGCTGACCTTCTCTGTGGTTTCTAACAGTAATGCAGCTTTAGTTACGGCTACGGTAGACAATACAACCGATCTGTTGACTTTGTCTTATCAGCCCGATTCTTCAGGAACTGCGGATATTATCATACAGGCTGAAGACAATGGCGGATTGACCGTGCAGGATAGTTTCACCATTACAATAAATGCCGTGAATGATGCACCCGTTGTAGTTAGTGCTATTGCGGATATAACTGTTAATGAAGAAGGTGCCATAAGTGATATAGATCTGACTGCCATATTCAGTGATGTTGAGCAGCCGGCTGCAGATCTCAGTTATTTCGTTGTCAGTAACACCAATTCTGAACTGGTGAACCTGGCTATTGATCAAAATACCAATCTTCTGTCCTTTACCCTTTCCCCCGACACCTATGGAGAAGCGGAGGTAGTTGTTGGAGCTGTCGATGAAGAATTTTCCAGTGTGAGTGATACGTTGAACATAACAGTGAACCCTGTGGCACTTCAGATTACATTATTATCTGATCGGGCCGACACACTTACGGTGTATTCTGGTTTTTCCGATACCCTTCGATTTAATATTCATGATGCAAACGGAAATGCGGTAACAACAGATACAGACCTAAACTTGGCAGGTTCTGTGAGCAATACCGTAGATTTAGTTAGCAGTAATGACCCCGTTTACGATACAGAAAAAGAGCATTGGTTTATCGACTTTGTTTCTGAAGACAATTATAGCACGTTGGGTTCTATATCACTAAATGTTGAGTATACAAACCATGCTGATCTTGGGGATGAGCAAACGGTAATTCTCGACCCCCGTGGCAATCGGCCGTTTATAACTACCTGGGATGTCAGTGGTGATAACATGTCGGTCACCTTCCCAACCGCCGACCAGGTTGATGGTAAAGATCTTTCCAACTATGATTTTCGCATCGAATGGGGGAACGGGGAGTCGGAATGGATTAATGGAGCGGCACCTACTGTAGCCAAAACCTATGCTTCAGAAGGAACTCATACGGTTAAGATTTCCGGTGATTTCCCTTATCTGGCGGGAACAGTAGTTTTTGGTTCCAGTGAGTCGACAGGGAATATGCTGTCTGTTGCACAATGGGGCGATATCGAATGGGAAAGTATGAAAAACAGCTTTGCTTCTATTCCCAATCTCGGCCTATCAGCAGGCGATGTTCCTGATCTTTCTGCTGTCACTTCGATGGAAGACATGTTTGCCTTTTCGGGCATTACCACTCCGGATTTATCGAATTGGGACGTCTCAGGAGTTACGAATATGAACGGCATATTTAGTTTTGCTGCCAATTTTAATAGCGATATTTCCGCCTGGAATGTGGGAAGTGTACAAAAAATGAATAAGATGTTTTTCTATGCCCAATCCTTTAATCAGGATATTGGAGTGTGGAATATAGCTGCTGTAGACAGCATGCAGAGTATGTTTGGCGGGGCACAGGCATTTAATCAAAATTTGGCGGAATGGGATATCTCAAATGTTAAGGGCTTTCAAGCAGAGGGAGCAAATCCTGGGTTTATGGATGGTACGGCTCTTACAACAGAAAATTACGATTCTCTCTTAGCCGGATGGGGTGCCCAATCGGCTCAACCGGATCTCAACATTAGCTTTGGAGAAACTCAGTACTCACTTGGAGGAATTGCCGGTCGTACACAATTAGAAAATGCCGGTTGGACCATCAATGATGGCGGACTTTCAAGCAACCCGTTTATCACAACATGGCGCACATCATCTGATAACGAAACCATTACGATTCCTACGGGCGGTGGAGCAGAGATCACCGACTTTAATTTCCAGATCTCTTGGGGCGATGGAACCGTGGAAACGATCACCGGAGACGATCCTGATCCAACCCACACCTATGCGACAGCTGGAGACTACACCGTGAATATATCTGGGGTATTCCCATACCTGCGTCCCGATGCCGACGGTGATCTCGATCAATTGATATCGATCGATGGATGGGGAAGTACTCCTTGGGAGAATATGAATCAGAGCTTTGCCTGGGCGCGGAATATGACCTACAACGCTGAAGATGCTCCGGATCTGTCGAATGTTACGGACTTAGGAGCCATGTTCTTTGCCGCTGAAAAATTCAATGGTGATCTGAGCAACTGGAACACCTCGAGCATCACCTACACCGGTTTTATGTTTGATGGAGCAAAGCAGTTCAATGGAGATATTTCAACCTGGGATGTTTCTAAAGTGACCTACATGCGGGAGATGTTCCAGAATGCAGACTCTTTGAATCAGGACCTGAGCAAATGGAATGTCTCTGCTGTAACCAATATGCAAGGCATGTTTCAGGATACCGATTCCTTTAACGGGGATGTATCTACCTGGAATACCGGATCTGCAACCACGATGTTTGGGATGTTTGCAAATGCATCTTCCTTCAATCAGGATGTGACTGGCTGGGACGTTTCGAAGGTGACTGATTTTGGAGCTATGTTCCTAAATGCTGCTAACTTCGACCAGGATATCAGCAATTGGGATATTACCAGCGCTACTCGTTTGGATAACGGGCAGTTTGGCTTTCTGCAAGGAACCAGTTTTTCTCAACAGAATTATGATATGCTGTTGTATAAATGGAATCAGTTAGAGGGCCTACCGGAAAACCTTTCGCTGAACGTAGGTGATGCAAAATATGGACCTGCTTCAGCTGCACGTGATAATCTAACAGGATTCAAAGGCTGGACATTGACTGATGGCGGTCGTTACAATATGTTCATTACCACCTGGGAAGTAACATCCGAAGAACCAACCATCCAGCTTGGGACAAAAGGCGGTGAAGATCTCTCCGATTTCGATGTGGTTGTTGATTGGGGAGATGGAACCGTGGAAAGATATACCGGAGATGCACCTTTGATTTCTCATACCTATACAGAATTCGGTACGGAGACCATCAGAATTGCCGGTGTATTCCCGGAAATGAATGCCAGCGCAGAAGGAGCTACCATAGCAAATATCAGAAGCGTGGTCTTGTGGGGAGATATTCAGTGGGAAAGCATGGCCTCTATGTTTGATGGAGCTGAAACTCTTGAACTCAGAAACTTAGACACTCCTGATCTTTCATCAGTTAATAGTATGCAGAGGATGTTTGCCAGTAATAACAGTGAGTCATCCTTTAATTCCGATATTTCCGGTTGGAATGTTTCCGCTGTGACTAATATGCACGGGATGTTTCTTGGGGCTAAAACCTTTAATCAAGATATTTCTGGGTGGGATGTTAGCTCAGTGACCAACATGGAAGGAATGTTTGCATTAGCTCACGCTTTTGACCAAAGCCTGGGTGATTGGGATATCAGAAACGTAGAAACCTTTGATGTATCAAACATTTTTGGTTTTATGTCAGAAACTAATTTGTCTACAGAAAATTACGATTCTACACTGGTTGGCTGGGCAGAGAAAGTGAATTCTAACGCTGAACGTACCGTCTCATTTGGAAACGCCACCCGTTCCATTATTTCTACATCGAGCTATAATGATCTTACAGAACTTGGCTGGACGATCAATGATGGTGGGACAGCGACTGAATTTACCACCCGCTGGCAAACAACTTCTGCCAATGAGACCGTAACCATTCCAACCCGTGGAGGAACAGAAATTACCGATTTCGATTTTACCATCGACTGGGGCGACGGAACCCTGGAAACGTACACCGGCGATGACCCGGACCCCTCACACACTTATGCTGATGCGGGTACCTACACCGTAATGATCGGAGGAGTATTCCCACATATGTATGTAACTAATGAAGGGGAACTAGATCAGCTCGTATCTTTGGAAAGCTGGGGTTCCCTGAAATGGGAAAGCATGGAGCGCATGTTTGCCTGGGCCCGAAACATGGAATACAACGCTACGGATGCACCGGATCTGAGTAATGTGACTTCCACTGCAGCTATGTTCTTTGCGGCAGAGAAAGTGAACGCCGATCTGAACGAATGGGATGTTTCCAATGTAACCGATATGAGCTACATGTTTGATGGCGCATTTGCATTTAATGGAGACATCACGAGTTGGAATACAGCCAATGTGACCACTATGCGAGATATGTTCCAGTTTGCTACTTCCTTTAATCAGGATATTTCGAGATGGGATGTTAGTAGTGTAACTGATATGAGGTTTATTTTTTCTGATGCGGTTAATTTTAATCAGGATATAAGTAAATGGTGTGTCCTATCGATTCGAGAAAAGCCAGCAGGTTTTGATACTAACAGTAAACTTATAACGACTCAAATCCCCAAATGGGGTACTTGTACCGGATTAAGTATCACTGCTCTACTTGCACCCTATAATGGTGCTGATGTATCGCTAAATCCTACATTTATATGGGAAGATTCGGACAGTGCTATAACGTACGACCTGCGTTGGGCTGCTAACTCAGAATTTACCGATTCTACAATTATTGAAGGGCTCAAAGATACTACTTTTACCGTTGTAACTGACCTTAATGAAGGAGTTAAGTACTTTTGGCAGGTACGCGGGGTAGGTAAAAAATTAAAAAGTAATTGGAGTGACCCCTACACTTTTACTGCGACAAAAACCTTTTTCTTAGCTGAAAATGGAGTAACCATTATTTGCACAAATGCGAAAGTGGGCGAAACTGGTGAGGTTAATGGGATAAATTACACAAAGCGCAAAAAAGACCAAATAACCATTAAAAATGCTGCTTACACTTGTACCAGTGGGATCACTGATATGTCATCTATGTTTCATTTTAAACGGTCATTCAATGAGGATGTTAGCAGTTGGGATGTCTCCTCCGTGACCGACATGAATCAGATGTTTGCGGTTACCGATTCTTTTAATCAAGATATAGGTAATTGGGATGTTTCCTCGGTAAAGGACATGAGAAGAATGTTTTGGCATAGCCTTTCCTTCAATCAGGATATTGGGGGTTGGGATGTATCTTCAGTTACCAAGATGAATTTTATGTTTAGCGATGCTCATTCATTCAATCAAGATATAGGTAATTGGGACGTCTCATCAGTAACTAATATGTCGTGGGTATTTAACGATGCTGAATCTTTTAATCAAGATATCGGCAGCTGGAATGTGGGCTCTGTAACTAGCATGCATATGATGTTTCATGGAGCTCGATCATTTAATCAAGATATTGGAGATTGGAATGTTTCTTCAGTAACCAGCATGTATTTTATGTTCGAAAATGCTCATTCCTTCAATCAGGATATAGGAGGTTGGGATGTATCTTCAGTGAATGAGATGAGTTGGATGTTCAGGAATGCTCGGTCTTTTAATCAGAACCTTAGTAACTGGGATCTAAGCAATGTTATGGCTACTCAAGAGATGTTCTCTGGCGCCACTGCTTTCAATAATGGGAATAGTCCATTTCAACAAGCAAAAACCTTTGGTGGAGTTGAAGTATTTACTTCTTTAGACTGGGATGTCTCCAACGTAACCAACATGGCAAGTATGTTTCAGGGTGCAAAATCCTTCAATCAGGATATCAGCAGCTGGGATATTTCCAACGTGCAGTATTTTGATGAGGGGCCTAGCTCCAGTGCCAAACCGGAAGGAAGCAATCAGGAGTCTTTAGCTAAAGAAACGGGCTCCGTGAAAACAAAAGATTTCGCACCTACTGAAACGGAGCGTGGTTCTGTGGAATTTGCCAATGGCAATGCTTTAAATGGTAAACCGGCAATTAACGCTCCTGAAAATGAGAAACGGCCTAAGCTAAATCAAAGCAATACGAGTACTACCGAACCGGATTCCATCGCCGGCTTCCTGGTGGGCTCGGGTTTAAGCTCAGAAAACGCCAGCAAGATGTTTGTGGAATGGTCGAAACGAGACCTGCAGGATGGAGTGAGCATCAACATCGGAGCCATTGAGCTGGACGAAGCCGGTGCCAATGCCATGAAAACCCTACGTGAGGCAAACAATATGACCGTTGCCTGGGGTGGACAGCAGGGTGTAGATGATGAACCTCAGTTTGAAGGCTTACCAAGTCCCTACGAAATCAGAACAGAAGATACCCGAATAATAAGGCTCTGGAATTATGTAAGTGATGTTTCTACACCTGATAACCAGCTGAAGTTCAAGTTTGATATCATATCAGACTCTGCAGAAACGGTAAGTTACGATAACATAAACGGAGAACTGGCGATCACCGCCCGGGCAGATGCCGACACTTTCTTTGTGGCCATTCAAGTTTCAAACACCGATGGGATCACTTCTCTGGATACTATGGAAGTTCGTACGGATCCCAATTTCATTACATCCGCAGAACTTATGGCGCAACTACCGGATGAGTTCGAGTTAAATCAAAACTACCCGAATCCATTCAACCCGACCACCGTCATACGATATGGCGTGCCGCAAAGCAGTGAGGTCCGCCTTGAAGTATTTGATATGCTGGGCCGAAAAGTAGCCACTCTGGTGAATGGGGAACGGCAGCGGGCCGGCTGGCATCAGGTGAACTTCGACGCCTCCCGCCTGGCTTCGGGTATGTATCTCTACCGCATCGTAGCCGGTAAATATGTACAGACAAAGAAGATGATGCTCATCAAATAAGCCGAATTCTGATCACAGATCTTTTTAAGCCTCGCTCATTTATTTGGGCGGGGCTTTTTGTTTTCCTGTTTTATTGAAGGATAGTAATTAGTGGAAGTCAATAGCAGAGAGGCTGCCTCAACTTCCAACAGGAATTAAAACAAACTTACTGAACCTCAAACGTATCCCCTTCCGTCAGCAGCTTGAAATTGACACCGGTATTTTCGGGCTGCTGCATGGCTTGGGTAAAATCATTCTCTGGGTCTTTCATGCCGTCGTCGGCGAGGGGGAAAGTACCGAAGTGCATGCCAAAGGAGATTTCAGCTCCCACGTCTTTGTGGATTTGAATGGCTTCCTCCGGATTCACATGCATGGGCTTCATAAACCAGCGGGGTTTATAAGCTCCAATGGGAATAAGTCCCACTTTGATATTGGGATGTTGCTCACCAATTTGTTTAAAGAAATCGCCGTAGCCCGTGTCGCCGGCAAAGTATACGCTGCCTACGGGGGTGTCAATCACGTAACCTGACCAGAATGTTTTATCCCTGTCAAACAGTCCGCGTGCAGAAAAATGCTGGGCCTGAACCGAATGAATGGTGATGTCGCTGTCAATAGGCTGCTTCTCTTTCCAGTCTAAAGCAAGGGTGTTTTCAATGCCTTCCTGATTCAGGTACAGATCCACACCAAGCGGGACAATCACACGTGGCTCAAATTGCTCATTGAGCTTCTTCAGGGTGTTGATGTCAAGATGATCATAGTGGTTGTGGCTGATGATGATCAGGTCGATGGGTGGCAAATCCTCAAAGCGAACTCCAGGTGGGCGGAATCGTTTGGGCCCGGCAAAGGACATCGGACTTACCCGTTCACTCCATACGGGGTCCGTAAGTATATTCACGCCGGCCGTTTGAATGAGGAAGGTGGAGTGATTCACATAGGTGATTTTCATTCCTGTGGTAACATTGTCATCGGGACGTTCAGCAAAGGTTATTTCCTCTTCAGGAACTACCGACCATTCTCCCTGATCACGCTGGAAGTACCACTTCATAACGTCAAAGAAATCCTTGGAAGGAACCTCACCGGGATTCTCAAAAGTAGTTCCATTAAAATGATCAGACTTCGGTCCTTCATAACCGGGTTTAGAAACCGCCCAGCCAACGATAGTAATAATCAGTGCAAAAACGATGAGCAGGCCGGTAATCCAGAGCATTATTTTCTTAAATAGGTTCATATCAGAAATAAATTATTCTCCGGATGATAACTGTTATTCACTGAAATAAATTTCAGCTCTGCCTTGGTTACTTCAATTGCTTCTCGAAGAATTCGTAGATGCGCCGGTATTCATCATACCAGGCATCTTCATCCCGGAAGCTGTGTCGTTCGGTTGGGTACATCATCATCTCGAATTCTTCATTTCCGTTTTGAATGAGAATCTCTATGTAATGCACAACATCCTGAAAACCGACATTGTCATCAATCAGCCCGTGAAGCAGAATAACCGGCTGTTCCAGCGAATCGGCATAAGTGATCGGTGAACTGCGGGCGTAATTTCCCGGATTGTCTTCCGGTGTTCCCAACCTTGGCAGCGTGTACCAGGGATTGGCATAATAATAGTTTTCCCAGTTGGTAACCGACCGTAATCCGGCGGCGGCATCAAAATGTTCCGGGGAAACACCAACGGCATACAGAGCCATAAAGCCGCCATAACTTCCGCCATAAATTCCTACGCGGGAAGTGTCGGCTTTGTCGTAATTATCGGCGAGGAAGGCCAGCCCGTCTTCGATGTCTTCGGTTTCATACTTACCCATCCAGTTGGTGACGTCTTCGCGAAATTTTCGACCATAGCCGGTGCTGTGGCGGTAATCCACTTCAATGACATAATATCCCTGCAGGGTTAAATACTGGTGAAACATATATTCGCGCCAGTAGTTGTTCGACCAGCCTTTATACACGTTTTGAAGGGAGCCGGCGCCATGTACAAAAACAACCACCGGGTTGCCATCAGGATTTCTTTTAGCCGGTTTCAATACCGACATAGAAAGTCGTGTTTCTCCATCGCGACCGGTAAAGCGTACATAGTCTTCTTCCTGCCAGCTGTATTCGTAAAAAGAATCAGGCACTGAGTTGGTAAGCTGTGTTTCTCTTTTGGGGATCATGGTATCTACCGCATACAAATCAAACGGCTCGTTGAAGTAGGTTTTTTCATAAACTACATACCGCCGGTCGGGACTCAGTTCAAAATCTCTTCGATACCCTTCTTCTGAAGTAAGCTTGGTGGGCAGGTTGGTGATAATGTCCAGTTTGTATAGCTGTCGTTCACCGGGATCCATTTCGGAAGAAGCCATTACAATGGTGCGCTCATCAATCCAGGTAGCCCAGGGAATGTCGTACTCACCAAAGGTATGCTGCTCAAATCCTGTGCCATCCGGGTTGATGGTATAAATGTGATTCCAGCCGTCCTGCTCGCTTTGGAACATCAGCTTATCAGTAGCAGGCGCAAACTCCATGTTGGTGTTGTACATCCAGCCATTAGTTTCATCCTCAAAAAGCTTCTTGGCCTCCAGTGTGTTCACATTATACACGGTGATCGTCCGGTTTTTCATAGGCGGATCAATGTAGTCGATGGCGAGGTGGTTCCCTGAAGAACTTACATCGGTATCGAGGTATCCTTTGTGTGTAAAAATGATTTCAACATCTCCGGAATCAACACCGGCGATAGATACCGTACGTGTTGGGATGCCACGGTTACTGCCCCCCGGTTCCACGAAGGTGTCTGCGTATTCAGGGAAAAAGACCTCGCGATATTCTGATCGGTCGGTTTGAGTGAGCACCAATTTGTCTCCGGCCCAGTGTTCCACATTATAAGAAGGGCGTCCTTCTTTACGATTGGTGATTTGCTTCATAAAAGCCTGCTCAATACCCGAAACCCACACATCTCCGTTCTGAACGAAGGCAAAACGGGAGCCGTCAGCGCTCCAAACCGGATCATAATCATAATTTTTGGATGCTACGACAACACGTTCATTTCCAAAGTCTTTGTCTGCAAGTACCAGGTCTCCGTTTTTTGTGTAAAGGACGTGATTTCCGTCAGGGGAAAGTTCATAGTTCCGAACAACATCATCTTCCGCTTTCTGCTGGTTTTTGCCGCTTAAGCCAACCCGGAAAAGATCGGTGTCGGAAGTGGCAGAGTCGCTCCAGCTGAAATAAATGGTTTTGCCATCCGGCGAGAAGTTAGAAAAAGAAGGACGGGCACCGGGAATAAACGGCTCGTGAAAGATGTCTTTAAACTCCAGCTGTTCCGGGAATTGTTGGGCTTTAAGGTCAGCACCAAAAAGTAACAGAACGAGAGAAAGTGATATCAGTTTTTTCATGGATAAATCGGTGTTAAGAATGAAGCATGAGAATAAAAACTTTGAGGGAGAAAAATTGCAAAAATTGGTTTACAAAAACCCTGCCACCAGCTATCAATGAATTAGTGTAAAAACAATTCTATTGTACTAAAGGCGTCTCCTTCCCTTCAAAAAGGGAAGGAACAAGGATGGGTTAGTTAGCGAAGGGCACATTTTTGGTAGCTGGTGTTGAACCATGATTTGCAGGATTGAAGGAGGGCCATGATGTTTGTGTTCTTCCGCAGGCTAAAACCCAGCCGTAAACGGCTTGCTTGTGTACCGGAAAAAGTTTGACTCTATTCAGGCTTTATTTTTAGAACGGAAAGTTATCCTTTACACAAGCGATGGGTTTCAACCTTTCCGCTCTAACCCATCCTTAACTGCTTGCTGACAAATGGATGTTGTATATAAACTCCCAAACCCTGCCGTAACTAAATATGTTGGAATGACAGAATAGTGTAAACATCAGTCAATATTCAGCATTCGAGAAAGCGATGAGAGACTTATCTTAAATAAAAATCAAAAACCAATGCTATGAAGACGATCACATTAAACATTTCAGGAATGGGTTGTAGCGGTTGTGCCAATACCGTTGAATCTGCTTTGCAATCGTTAGACGGAGTCGATACTGCAAAGGTAGAACTCGATAAGGAAACGGCTAGGGTATCATTTGATGATTCACGGGTTCAATTGTCAGATTTTGAAAAAGCGATTGATGACTCTGGCTATACAATGAAAGGAGTGAAAGCATAACCATGAAAGCTACCCTTCAAATTGATGGAATGCATTGCGCCGGTTGTGCCAATACGGTAGACAAACAGCTCGAAAACCTGGAAGGGGTTAAGTCGGCCACGGTAAATCTGGCAACAGAATCAGCTATCGTGGAATACGAAGGCGGGCTTTCCATGGACGATTTTGAGGAAGCTGTCTCCAAAGCCGGGTATACGCTGGTGCGGGACGATTCCGATGAAGAAACAAAAGCAGATCAGGTAGAACAGCGGGAGCAAAAGAAGTACGAAACCGCTAAACGAAATATGATCTGGTCGTGGGTTCCAACGGCTTTGATGCTGCTGTGGATGCTCCCCATGTGGATTGCCGATACTATGTTTTTAGGTCCGGTAGGTATGGAGCTGGGAATGATTCTGCTCTCCGGTTTTGCCATTTTCATTCCCGGATGGGAAACCATCAAAAGCGCCTGGAAGTCATCGGTAAACCTGAGTCCAAATATGGATGTACTGATTGCAATGGGGGCTTTAGCTTCGCTTTCAACCGGTTTTGTAAAGCTGGCTCATGAGCTGGGCGTTGGCCCTGATTTCCACAGTTTTGCCATGATCGGAGGTATGATTATGGCCTTTCACCTAACCGGCCGGTTCATTGAAACGAAGGCGAAGGGGAGCGCTTCACAGGCCATTCGTAAATTGTTGACGCTGGGGGCTAAAGAAGCTTCAGTGATCAGAGATGGGGAAGAAGTAAAGATCCCGATTAAAGAATTACAAGTCGGGGACGTCATGCTGGTGCGGCCGGGAGAAAAAATTCCAACTGACGGAGAAGTTATTGAAGGAAACAGCAGCGTGGATGAATCCATAGCCACCGGGGAGTCGATGCCGGTGGAAAAATCGGAAGGTGATGAAGTAATAGGCGCCACGCTGAATACCAACAGTGTATTAAAGGTAAAGGCAACGAAAGTGGGAAATGAGACCTTCCTGAACCAGGTAATCAAGCTGGTGGAAGAAGCTCAGGGTAGTAAAATTCCTATTCAGGATTTTGCCGATCGGGTGACGAAAGTATTTGTTCCTTTTGTACTGTTATTAGCGATAATGACCCTTGCTGCATGGCTGATATTCCCGGAGTTTTTTGGTGGGATTGTGGAATGGGCTTCATCGTTTATTCCCTGGGTTAACCCGGATTTAGGATCCACCCCGCTGGCTTTTTATGCGATGATAGCCGTGCTCGTGATTGCTTGTCCGTGTGCACTCGGGCTGGCTACTCCAACGGCTTTGATGGTGGGATCAGGACTTGGGGCTGAAAATGGAATCCTTATCCGGAAGGGAGAAGCCATTCAGCGCATGAAAGATGTGAATGCCATTGTACTTGATAAGACGGGCACCATCACCAAAGGAAAGCCAACAGTAACGGATGTGATCCCATTTGGTGGAACCGAAAAAGCGGATTTGTTAAAGTGGGCGGCATCGATAGAAAATAATTCTGAACACCCGCTGGCCCGGGCAGTGGTAAACCATGCATCTGATCAGGAGATTAACCCGCAAGAAGTCTCCGGTTTTGAATCGGTAACGGGCAAGGGTGTGTATGCGATACTGGAAGGTAAGAAGGTAGGAGTAGGTACTCCATCGCTGATGGAGAAGCTTGGAGTTGAACTATCTTCGGAAGTCTCGTCTCAAAAACAGCAGCTGGAGGAAAATGCGAAAACAGGTGTTTTGGTCAGTTTTGACGGAGAAATTGTCGGGCTGCTTGGCATAGCCGATGAAGTCAAAGAGGATAGCCAACAGGCCATTAAAGAGCTGAAGAAAATGGGACTCAAAACCATCATGCTTACCGGAGACAATCAAAAGACTGCCCGGGCTATTGCAGACCAAGTTGGAATTGATGAAGTAATCGCTGAAGTACTTCCCGACCAAAAATCTAATGAAGTAAAACGCCTTCAGGAAGCCGGTGATGTAGTGGCAATGGTCGGTGATGGCATCAACGATGCCCCGGCGCTTACTCTTGCTGATGTGGGCATTGCCATCGGCACCGGAACGGATGTTGCGATTGAGTCCGGTGATATTGTTCTTGTGAAGGGAGATTTATCAGCTGTAATTCGGGCCATTAACCTCAGCAATAAAACCTTTACCAAAATAAAACAGAACCTTTTCTGGGCTTTTTTCTACAACCTGATTATGATTCCGCTGGCATTTGTGGGGTGGCTGCATCCATTGCTGGCCGAAGCCGCCATGGCTTTTAGTTCCATTAACGTGGTGTTTAATTCACGGCGACTTGGTAAGGCAAAATTGAACTAAATCTGTTAAAACAAAATTGCTTCAGGACAGTTATCTTGTGGCAAATCATTTTAAACAATCAAAGAATATGAATAACGCAAAGATTTTAATTGTTGGATTATTAGTAACGGTAGGTGTTGCTGCTTTTTTATTCTGGCCGGGCAATTCCCCGCAAAACATCCTGTCCGATAAAACCGAAATAGTAATGTACAAAAATGAAGGCTGCCAGTGCTGCACCAAGTGGGGCGACCATATGGAAGAAGGAGAGTTTACTGTGGAAGAAGTTCCAACTCCGGTTCTCATGCAGGTGAAACAGCAAAACGGAATTACCCGTGAATTGGCATCCTGCCACACCGCGATGATCGGCGATTATGTTGTGGAAGGACACGTGCCCCGGGCCGATGTGGAGCGCCTGCTTCAGGAAAAACCGGAAGATGTGATTGGTTTAGCCGTTCCGGGAATGCCAACCGGATCACCGGGAATGGAAATGCCGGGGCGTCCCGCTGACAATTATGATGTAATACTTCTGAAAAAGGACGGCACCACCAGCGTGTACGCATCACACTAAAAGAAGTACCTTAGTAATTGAGAAAGGCTTACCGTTAACCGGTAAGCCTTTTTTTATGTGCGTTATATCCGAAATAAATTATTTAACAATGATTTTACCGAATAAATGAAACAAAATGCCGCTAAGAGTCTTTAATAGGGTGAATACAAACAAAACTAAGACACATGAAAAAGACAATTGGCGGAATGTTAACCGCAGGCGGATTAATAGGGATTATCTATTTTGGATACCAATACCTGCAGGATTCCGAATCCTTTGAGGCATTTGGTACAGATGTAGCGATCAGTACAGGAGACTACACCCCCATCATTATCTCTGCAGTTGTAATGGTTGCCGGAATTGTAGTTTCAAAGCTAAACCTGAAATAAATCAAGAATAAAAGATCAGTCATCTCGAGGAGCACCAATGCTTGAATTGGTTTAAAATTTTCGTCGACGAAGCGATCTCCGGGAATAGGGTTAATATTTCTGCAGTGAGTGCTTAATCAATAGCAAAGATCTATAAACCACACAGCTTTTCACTCATTTTCCACAGCTCCCGGGCTGCATCGGCATCGCGGGCGGTTTTGCTGGGTGTGGCTGCTTTTTTGTTTTTGAAGTAGGCACCATTTACGTTTTCTAAATCCGGTGAGGTGGCAAGATAAATGGAGGTCTCAGCTCCTTTTCGGGGTGAAGCCATAAACGGTTTACCAATAGTGAACAGGGTTTTCATAATCCAGCTGGCGTCGCTGGCAAAGTTTGAGGCAATGGTTCCCGGATGCAGGCAGTTTACCGTAACCGATGTGTCTAATAATCGGTGAGCCAGTTCCTTGGTGAAAAGAATATTGAACAATTTAGAATTGCCGTATGCTTTTGTTGGGTTGAAATTTTCAGAAAGCTGAAGGTTTTCAGGGTCAAACTCTCCGGCTTTGTGAGCCTGGGAAGATACGTTGATAACCCGTGCATAATCTGAAGCTTTTATATGATCAAGTAACAGATTTGTGAACAGAAAATAACCGATGTGATTTACAGCAAAAGTCTTTTCCAATCCATCCACCGTTTCCTCTCTCTCTGAAGCGATAAAGCCGTGATTATTGATCAGCACATCAACCTTGTCATAATCTGATGTAATCTTCTCTGCAGCCTGTCGAATTTCAGACTGGATAGCAAAATCGCAGAGTACAATATCGATCCCGGGGTTTGAAGTTTCATCGACGATTTGCTGACGGGCTTCATTCGCTTTGTCCTCATTCCTGCACACCATCACAATGTATGCGCCTTTCTTTGCCAGCGCTTTCGTGGTTTCAAATCCAATACCGGAATTGGCTCCGGTTATTACGCATAGTTTGTTGTTCATAGAGAATGTCCTTCGTTGATACCTGACTTTATCGGGTTAATAGCTTTGAAAGTTTCAAAAGAATAAATCAGAGGGATAATTGATGTACGCAAACGGTTTACCAAAGCATCAAATTCCGTATCTTTACAGAAAATTTCTAAGCAAGCCATGATACAAGAATATCTGAACTCCATTGAGAAATTTGTTGTAGTAGGTGACCGGGTGCTCATTAAGCCCCGCGATATGGAAACCCACACCCGCAGCGGACTGGTGCTCCCGGCTTCTGTAAAGGAGAAGGAGGAAATCCAAAGTGGCTATATTGTCAAAACCGGCCCGGGTTATCCCATCCCGAACACCGATATCGAAGAGACCTGGAAAGGAAGCACCGATACCAAGTACATCGGTATGCAGGCTATAGAAGGAGACCTGGCCATTTTCCTGAAAAAGCAGGCTTATGAAATTGAATTTGAAAACGAAAAATACCTAATCGTCCCCCATGCAGCTATCCTGTTGCTTATCCGGGATGAACAAATAACTTAAATGACCCAAGAGAAAACACTGACTGACGAGAAGAGAGAAGGACAACAAGAACTAAACGAGACCAACCAGCCGGAACCACCCAAGCATTCTGTTTTTGATGACATCCAGGGCATTGTCATTGGCTCGCTGTTGGCTGCTTTCGGTATCGCCATCTTTTCGCACATGAACTTCCTGATTGGCGGTACGGCAGGGGTGTCGTTTCTTGTGCAGTATACCACCGACTTCAGCTTTGGGGTCGTTTTCTTCGTAATTAACTTGCCCTTCTATGTGTTGGCGGTGAAAAAGCTGGGATGGGAATTCACCATCAAAACCTTCCTGGCTGTTTTCGGTGTTTCATTCCTTACCGAGTTCATTCCGATGATTTTTGAGTTCGGGGAAATTAATCCCTGGTTTGCGGCTATTTTCGGAGGCTTCCTGATTGGGAGTGGCTTGCTGATGCTCTTCAGGCACAAAGCCAGTTTGGGAGGGTTGAACATCCTGTCTATTTACGTACAGGAATACTTTCAAATCAGTGCCGGTAAGTTTCAGATGGTGGCCGATACCCTCATTATACTGGCGGCCTTTTTTGTGGTTGACTGGAAAGCACTCGCATTTTCGGTGCTGGCCTCTGTTGCCCTTAACATCATCCTGGCCATTAATCATAAGCCCGGCCGCTATCGCGGAATGAGTTAAAATAGGTTGGGTATCACTAAGTAAATCCTAAACTTATACTGCGATCTCCTCTAAATCTCCTCCTTATCAAGGAGGAGACTTATTCGTGCTACTCACAACTTCAGGAAGTTGGATTCAAGCAACCCATTATTTTAAGAAGTATTTCTCCTTGCGAAGGAGAAAACAAAAGAGGTCGGAAATTATCCAAGGGAACTTAGAGTACTATTAATTTACTCTCTCAACAAAATGATTGAACACGGATGAGACGGATGGAGTTGATTTTTGCAGATTCAAGTAATTAATGGTCCATCGTAAATCGATCACACGGTCCATCGTCATTCAATATGGTTCAAGCCTAAAAATAAGCCGGGTCATCTCGCGGCGAATGCCCGGGATCTTGATGATTAATTCCTTTTCGGTGCTTTGTAAAAGTAGATCACTCTTTAACTGGTGGCTACGCTCCGACGCAGAGCGTCAGAGCGAGATATGGATTCAGGAGATGGGCAAGATAAATCTTCCATCTTCAGTGTAGATAAAAACTCCCCCTCGTGCTGACGCTCTGCGTCGGCACGAATAGGGGTGATAAGTGGAGAGCCAAAGACACCAAACTTGCACGGAATGTTTTGTCTTATATATTAGGTTGTCTGATCAATCCACAATCAATCAAATTAAAGCCTATGAAACGCCGGGAATTTTTACTGAAATCAGCCTTAATGGGAGCGGCCGCTACTTTCCCAATCCATAAACTATTTGCGGCCGAGCAGGAAAGTCCGTTTACCACCCTTCGAAGAAATGTGGGGACATTTGTTGGCCGGGGAGGAACCATAGGCTGGCTGGTAAACGATGATGCGGTGGTTATTGTGGATTCCCAGTTCCCGGAGTCGGCTCAAACCTGTATTTCAGGACTGGAGGATATGACGGACATTGCTTTTGATATGCTGATCAACACCCATCACCACGGCGATCATACCGCCGGAAACCCGGCTTTCAAAGGGAAGGTGAAGCGGATTGTGGCTCATAAAAACGTACCGGATTTGCAGAAGGCTTCAGCCGAATCACGCGGACAGGAAGCACTGGATGCGCAGGTGTATCCCGACACGACCTATGAAGAGAAATGGTCGGAAGATGTGGGTGATGAAACCGTTCACCTAACTCACTACGGCAGGGCGCATACCTCCGGAGATTCCGTTATATACTTTGAAAAAGCCAATGTAGCTCATATGGGCGATTTGATGTTTAACCGGGCTCATCCGTTCATAGACCGTGGAGCCGGAGCTTCCATTTCAAACTGGATTACCACGTTAAACCGAACAGCGGATGACCTTCCATCAGATACGATGTACATTTTCGGGCATGGCAATTCGAATTACGGAATTACGGGAAGTGCAGAAGATCTGGAAGTGATGAGTGAATTCCTTGCTGCTCTTTTAGATTATACACAAAAGGGGATGGATGCCGGGATGTCTAAGGAGGAACTGATGAACAAGGAAACGCTGGACGGTTTTGAGGAATTCAAAGCTCCGGGTTGGAGACTACCTCTTAGTGCTAATATTGAAGTGGCCTATGCTGAATTAACGGAAGGCAATGGATAAACAAAAAACGTCAACTCAAAATCCTGCTAAGAAAGAAACAAAACGCCGTTGTTTGTTCTGTGGACAGGAAGCGGAATTGATCTGGGTTCATGGACACGGACAATGTGCTGCTTGTGGAACCAATGCCGAAGAATGCTGCCGGGGAGAGGTAAAGTGTTAACGTGCTTAAAACGTCGTTAACACGTCAACACATTCTCAATAATCATACTGCCACCGGATGTCGATACCCTGCCGGTTGTCATCACCCTGAGTAAGAATTAAATCAAGGTTCTTGGTAAGCAGGTATTCCAGAATAAACAGGGTCTCCGGCGTAGCTCCGCTTATCTCATTGACGATTGCGAAGAATGTACGGCGGTTCAGGTACCAGCCGGTTTTGATGGACGGATTTCCATTGGCCCCGGAATTATCAATCTGAACCACATCAATTCCAAGCTGTTGCGTGGCCAGTGTCTCAAATTCATCTAAGAGAACATCTACCAGTAAATCGGTTGGGGATGATCCACTGCTTCCACTCACCACCTGCTGCCACGATTCCAGCGCATAGCAGGGTTTGTTAAAGAGGGTGTAGCAAACAATATCCTGCTGCTCCATTTGTGGAGTACTTTCGAACCTGAAATCGGGATCTTCTGCCTCACCTTCAATGATGTAATACAAGATTATTGGGTCACCCTGCTTTTGGGAGGTCTGCGGAACATAACTGGTTTTGATGAACAGGTCGGGATTTGTAGCCGGCCCGCTGAAGGTAAAGGTACCTTCATCAAGGGTAAACTGTTTCCCTAAAGGTCGCACGTAACCGCGCTCAGCATTAAGAGTACCGAAAAGCTCCAGGTCTTGCTCAACCTGCTTTTGCGCATCCAGTTCTCCGGTCATGGCAATTTCCAAATCCAGGTATCGGCGGTTTCGGATCAGGAAGTTTCGTTCAATCACAAACTGCATGTCGATGGTCAGTGAATCGTATGCACTGAATGACGAGGTTTCTTCCCCTTCAAGCTCTACGGTTTCTACCGATCTTTCTCCAAAATCCTGCAGGTATACAAACCCATTTTTTACGCGCAGCTCACCCGAAGCCGTAGGGCGGGTTGGCTTACCAGAGAGCTTGCTGTTTAAATCAATGGTCAGGTTGTAATCGGATGTGTTAGCCAGTCGAAAACGAGTTGCTCTTGCATCAATATTAAGATTGGTTGGGGTGATGCCCTCCATATCGATAGAGCCATTGGCATTAAAACTACCACTTCCACTTCTGGCCGTGAGTTGATTCAGTCGCAAACCGGATTCATTAAAATCCAGCTCAGATTTGATGCCTGTAAGCTGAATGCCGGCTATGGGCACGGAAAGCTCTCCTCTGTCGAGCCGCAGATATCCTTCCGGGGTAAGAGTGCTCTTGGTGCCGGCTATTTCGATGTCCGCATTCAACATACCCCGAAGCTTGTTCATATACTGTTTGTCCAGAAAATCATTAAACACCGACAAGTTAAAGTCATCGGTAACCACACTAATGTACAGCGAGTCATCTTCACCCGGCATATTCATTGTTAAAGTCCGGAAGTCCATTGATACAGGAAGTTCAGATCGGATAGAAGCTGCTTGCTGACCCCGGGCTCTGATCTCAGCATTTGTCGTTACATTTTTTTGTTGGTGATGATATCGGAATTCTGCAAAGGCAGAGTCAATCTTTATACCGGAAAGTGTAGGGTCACCAAGTTGAAATACTCCTTCCATATCGGGTTCGCCCGCAGTGCCTGAAAGCTGCCCGTTAAATGAGAGAATGCCACGAGTTCCGGTTATTCCGAAGGCATTCAGCAAGTTCTGAAATTCACTAAGCTGAACAGGATTAATCATCAACTGTCCTCTCACAGGTTCTTCGAAAAAGGAATCATCAAGCGTGGCAGGGTCGGCAGCTACAAAAGGAACATCCAGTTGGCCGGATATTTTTTCTTCCCCGTTCATTTTGAGCCCAAGCTCAGCTTTTAATCGCCTGGTCATCAGGCTGAAGTTCAGGTTCATGGTGTCCACTTCTGTACCCTGATAGGCAAGGTTGGAAAATGTCAGCAGTCCGTCTCCGGAAAGATCCTGAGGGCTGTTCGAAAAGCGCATATTTCCGGAGAGAACACCATCCACAAACCGCTCATCAAATATGATCTCCTGAATCACTCCAAAATCGAAATCTTGTCCTCGAATCCAGCCTTCCTGTTTCAGTGAATCGGCAAAAGGTATAGCCATAGTTAAGTACGTTCCGCCATCCGACTGCAGGTGAAGAGTGTCGGTTCGAATACTTGCATCCTGATAGGCGAGCCGGAAAGGGGATTGCAGGGAAAGAACTCTGGCAGGTGTTCTAAAATCAAACTGCTGCCATAGCAGGCGGGTGTTTAAGGTCTCAAGGTTGATTTTATAATTTCCCGACTGGGTGATTTCCCCGGCGTCGTCACTTTCAATATCCAGCATAAAACTGCCGTTCATGGAGTCAGCAGAAGCAATCCCAATGGTTTCGAAGTGGATGTCCTGCAGGGTGAAGTCGGTGTATGCCGGCTGACCAACATCCAGAGAAAGTTCGTAGTTGTAAGTATCACCAATGCCAATCATAGTATTCCCTTCAATAGACTGTGCTGAAAGGAGGGTATCGTATTTGAAATCTTGCAAATCTACATTGCCGTCAAACTGAAGCCGGGTCTCTTTTTCGGTGATATTCCCGGTTACGGTTCCTTCAGCACTCAGCAGTTGAACCCCCAAAGCAGAGGCTAAAGGCTGCAGGTTTTTAATGTTCATATCCACCGCCAGCTTGTTCAAAGGATCTGATTGGTCCCTGAGGTTGCGCCGTCCGGAAAATGTTCCCTCTATAACCTCACTTTTAAGATCGCCTTCCGTTATGGTGAGAATATTCCTGTTGAGATCAGCAATGATATTGAGGCGGTCGAAAGAAGCACCGTTCACATAGCTTGAATCAATGAGTAAACTTGATTGAAGCTCCAGCTTCTCAGGATCAAAATATCGTCCAGAGCCTGAGGCTTTCAGGTTAATGCTGGTTGGAAAATTCTCCACTCCTGAAATCTCGGAAGCGTTGAATGCGGAGGTGTTGATATTATAGGTGTAAGAAGGCGATTCGCCGAGATAATCCGCAACAGCGCTTTTAAAGGAAACCTTACTGTCAATAAGCTGAATAAAACCATCGGCTTTTAAGGAGTCTTTGGTTATAGTGCCCTTAATGACTAAGTCTGACATTCTTTGACCGGCTATAGTGACAGTATCTACCGCGAGTATATTTCTTTTAAATCGTTCGGTAATGGGCTGAGCTCTGAATTCAGGTTTTTTGGGCAATAAGATAGAAAAGCTCCAGGGCTCTTCAGTTAATCCAAAGCCATAACCTTCAAATATAGCGGACAAGCTAACTTTCCCCTCCAGGTCAGGGTTTTGAAGCCACCAACTTAAGTCAATGTCGTTAAGATAAACGGGAAGATACCATTCCGGTGTCTCATCGAATAACTGATAAATTCTGGGGTAAGCAATAATTTCATCCTGTCCGTCTTTGAGCTGGAGATGCCCCCGAAATTCTTCGTCTTGAAGAGTTCCGCTTCCATAAAATTGTTTAAATACATAGTCCTGATAATGAATCCCACTGAAGGTATATCCCCAGGTTGCATTTATATTCCGGTAATCCTGAGTGATTTGCCCTTCTACGGTAGCCTGAAATCCTTCGATATAAGCTTTTACAGAATCGTTGGTAAAATAGCCGACATCAATATTCTGAGCACTGATGCCAAGCTTTTTAAGTGTGGGTGTCCCCGAAAGCGAGAGATCAGAAATGGCCAAAAATTCATCGAAACCTTCTCCTTCGGCAGTTACTTCAATATGCAGTGAATCCATACTGCCGCCGGCTTTTAATCCCAATTGAAGTTCCTGAGTTGGGATGTCATTCTGAATGTAAGCTTGAAGGTCTTTCAGCGACAAAGGGTTGGCTTCGGCGTCGGTAGTAAAGGTAGAATCCTGGAGGTTTGCAAAGGCATCGGCTTTCAACATCGAGCGACCGGTTTCAATCAGTAAACGGTTTAAGGTAATTTCCTGATCCTGATAAGAACCGGATGTTTCAACAGAAATGGCGGAGGGAAGCCGGCCTTCCTTTACCTTAAAACTAAGGGACGAGAGGGAGCCGGAAATGTCACTGCCTAAAGAAAGCCCGGCTGATGCATTCAGGTTCTCTATACTAAGAGAGGTGTCCGGCAAATAGGAAGCGGAGCGCACTAATACCGAGCTGTTCTCAATCAGGATATTATCCAGGTAAATACCAAATGAGGAGCCTGTAGATGGCTGAGTTGGCTCACCCTCCCTGACCAGGTTCTGGACATTAAAAGTGGTATCGGCTTCTTCAATGATCGATGCATTCAGTCCGCTTACTTTGATTTGGTTGGATTGAAATGAGCCCTTTAAAAGCGACCAAATATTATATTGAACCCCCAGTGTGTCGATGCTGGCAAGGGTATCGGTTTGCTGTAAAGCGATGGAGGTGACAACAAAGTCATTCCATAAATCCCCGTCTATACCCCCTATGGAAAAGGTGCCATTCAATTGCTCGTTTGCCAGCGTGGTGATTTTATTTTTCGCAAAATTATGAACCGGCGAGGTTTTCAGTGAAAGCCGCAGAAATGAGGCCAGAATTAAAAGCGAAAGCAAAGTCCATCCAACGACTTTCAAAATGCGAACCGTGATATGTGTGTTCTTTTCACTCATGTGCTAAAATGCCTGCCCGATGCTAAAATGAAGTCCCCACCGATCCCAGGCACTGCCAAAATCCTGCCCCTGGTATATTTGCAGGTCTTCATCGGTTGGATTGAGTTTATATGCAAGATCAATTCGTATAGGTCCAATGGGTGATTGATACCTGAGCCCGCCTCCGACTCCAAACTGAATAGGTGTGGTGCCAATGTCACTAAAATTTCTCCAAACTTGTCCGCCATCTAAAAAAGTGGCAACCCCAAAGCCTTTAATGAGCTGGTTGAGCTGAAACCTGAGCTCGGTGTTAAAACTAACCATTCCCCGGCCACCAACAGGTACAAATTGCTCAAACTCCCCCTGCTGGTTGATGATTGCCCGTTTCGGCCCCAACTCCTGTCGGTTCCATCCGCGAACCGAGTTGGTTCCGCCGCTGTAAAGCCGGATGTCGGATGGCAGGGAGTCTTGTTTTGCATAATAAATTCCGGCAAAATTCAGGCGTTTTGCGAACACGATATTGTCAGTGAGGGAAGTGAACTTGCGTGTATCCATCCCCACTTCCTGGAAACTGTAGGTAGCCTCACCAAATAATCCTGACAGTTCCCAAAAAGGCTGAAACGACCATCCTTTCTTGCCCCGTTGTAAGCTGCGGGCATAAAAGGCATTCAGGTTAAAAGAGGAGACATTATAGGTCTCAATACTGTCGGGCAGGCTTTCCTGGGAATTCCGGTTAATTTCGTTGTTCAGTGTAAATTCGTGAGATATGGTACCGGTTAAGTTAGAGCTGTACTGATATATAAAACTGTTGGTTATTCCTCCGCGAACAATCTCGTAAGAAGGTTCCAGCTTGTGCTCAAAAAAGGGAGATAGAATGACCGATGTTTTGGTATTGTACACGTAAGGGAAAAGATAGTTGGCACCCAGGCGTTGCTCAATGGCCGAGGCATTTCCGGTTATGCTGAACCGTTCTCCTCTGCCACGAACATTGCGGTGAGTCCACGAAGCTTGTCCCCGAAATAACTTGTAGAAATCAGCCCATCCCTCATCGATACGGGTTAGGTTTCCAATCCCAAACTGCAGCTGAACCGTGCGCAGTGGAGTTTCTTTCACACGCACTTTCACACTTATGGAAGAGTCTTCAGGTTGTTCCGGTATGTTTATGAGTGCAAAGCGAAGCATATGATGGCTGAACACTTCCCGCTGGGCTTCCCGAAGCTTGTTTTCACTGAATAATTCGCCGGTCTCAATTCCGGTTTCTCTGATTATATACTTTTTTGCAAGGTTCTCTTCCCCTTCAACAATTACAGAGTCGAAACGGGCCCGGGGTCCCGGATTTGTAACAAGGGTTACATTCGCTGTTTTGGAAACGCTGTCTATTAGGGCATTTACTTCGCTTGCAGCATATGGATAGCCGAGATTACGAAGGCGACCGGTCAGCTTTCCTTCCACTTCCGACTTGTTGATGGTTTCATAACGCTGCCCAACCTTATAAGGCAGGTTACTTCTGATATCTTTGAAGTCTTCATCGTCAGTAATTAACGCCCGGTCTTCGCTACTTGTAGAAATCTGAAAATCCACATTCTTAATTCTGATAGGTGAGTTTTCAGTGATTTCAAAAATAATCGCTTTTCGCCATTCTTTACTCAGGGTTTCGATCCGGTAATTTACGATTACATCATCAAAGCCCCGGCGCTGGTAAAAGCGTTCAATCCGGATTACGTCCCGTTTTACGTCATTTTCGTTGAGAAGCATACCCGGTTGTCGCCAAAACAATAATTTTTTAAATGGTGACGGCGGTTCATTATAAATCACATCTTTAATTACTAATGCTTCAAAGGTTCGGTTGCCCTCAATTTTAACACTCCAAACCCGGGCAGGGTCAGGTTCTTCCTGGGCTGCAACTTGCACGGTGGCAAGAAGGAAGACACACAGCAGCGTGAACAGATGGATTAGAAGTTTTAAATTAGTAGTAACCAAGCGAGTGATTTATATTAATAAAGATAAGTATAACTGAATGTTTGCTATCTTTGAAATCTTAGTTGTACAGTGCAGTTTTTAAATGAGTCATAACGTTAATTGCTCTTATATATGTATAAGTATTTTCAGGTCATTATTGTTTCTTTGATACTGTTTTCATGCAAAAGTACGGAAGAGTTTACCGGCTTCTCTTACGATCCGCCTGATGTAACCAACACCACCGACAAAATTATTCAAAAGCAAGCCCGCCGAACAATTGGGGTAGATTCTCCCAAGGTTTGGATCAGCAATGAATTTGAGGGCGCGCGAGTGAATGATGTGTATGCTTACGATGACTCAACCTATGAGGTTTTTATTGCTCCTGAAAATAGTCCGATTAACAACAGCCCCTGGTATGCTTTTAAAATTTGGAGTGACACCGTCCGGATGGCAAAGATAAGGCTTAATTACCCGGATGCAACGCATAGATATGTACCTAAATTACAAAGCTGGGTACAAACCGACAGCACATGGAAAGAGCAGATGGAACTGCCTGTCAGGTACGATACCGCTACAGGCGCAGCTACATTTGATATACTGTTAGCTCCCGATCCCATCATTATCAGCGGGCAGCCCCTTCATACTTCATCCGATTTGATATCCAGGTTAACCCATCGTGGGGTTTTGGGTAATTCTTTTGCAGAGATAAAGAAGGCCGGAGAATCGAAGTTAGGGAGGCCGGTTTGGGAGATGGAAATCACGGAAGTTAAGCCCGATCAGAAAGCTCCGGTTTTAGCCATTGTGAGTCGTCAGCACCCTCCGGAGGTAACAGGATACCTTGCTTCCCTGATTTTCCTGGAAGAATTAACGGCGGAAAATGATTTGGCGAGGAAGTTCAGAGAAACATTTGTGGTAAAAGTATTCCCGATGCTGAATCCCGATGGAGTTGATATGGGACACTGGCGCCATAATGCCGGAGGTGTTGATTTAAACCGGGACTGGGAAAACTTCAACCAGCCCGAAACAAGAGTTGTGAAGGAAGCCCTGGAGCCGCTTAAAGATTCTGAGCTAAGGCAGATGTTTTATGCCATCGACTTCCACTCCACCAACGAGAATATATTTTATCCTATAAATGAGGAAGTAAAAACCAATCCTGATAACATCACCCAGCAATGGGTAGAGCATGTTTTGGCTGAAAATGAGGAGGTTGAATTTAGTATTGAGCCGTTCGATACTTCATCGCCCATAGCCAAAAACTGGTTCTATCATACCTTTGGGATTGATGCTTTGACCTATGAGGTAGATGACCGCATCAGTGAGAAAGAGCTGGAACAGGTTTCGCGATCGGCGGCAAAATCACTGATGAAGGTTTTGCTCGAAAACTGGGATAAAACAAGTGTTGAAAACTAATTCAGGGATACACATATTCAAATAAAAGCTAAATAGAAAAGCATGAAGGGTTCACAAGTATTATTGGAAGGGATTTACAACTGGAAGTTGCGGCTGGTGTTAAGCGCACTGTTATGTATAATTGGGCTAGGAATACTCATCAGTATGGCTTTGGGGATATTTCTGGAGCTCACCGTTCTGGATAAGTCCATTGTAGGCATTGCCATATTTATGGTGGGAACACCGGCTTATCTGATCGTCAGCAAATTGGGGAAAGTGGACCAATATACCATCGCCGGTTTCCTGAATGAAAGTCTTCAAGAGGTTGACGGAGATGCCGAGGTGCTGGTTAAAAAAGAAGATGAGCTGGCTCCGGAAGAGAAAACACGCCGCGAGCAGCTGGAAGAATTTTTTCGTGAAAATCCCCTATATAACTTCTTACCCGACCGGCCTGTGAAACAAGCCTATTTCCTGTTTTTAGTGTCACTTCTGGCAAGCTTTGCCATATGGTACTTCGGTATGTGATCAGCTAAAACAGTGCAGGCTAAGTTAATTTACCTAAGCTCATTCACCTGCCGGCAGAGAAAAATCCTGATTGAATGGGTTTCCTTCCGGTACCGTTACCTTCACCGCTCCATAATTCGCTGCCATATGACATTGGTTACAGGTTTGAATCATGGTTTGGAAATTGCTTTCAAACCGTTCTTTATCTTTGGAGTCGATCGCAGCTTCGATGTTTTCAATTTGAGGAAGCAGCATCGAATTTAGAAGCTTACTCACATTTACTCCATCATCTACGTGATTTTCTTCAATGATAGTTTCCGATAACTCTTCGATTTCATGTGAATAAATATCAGCCAGTTCCCAGTTCTCTGCTGTACCCGAAAGATATAATTTGTGGCTGTATCGTTGCATAAACGACATGTGGTAAATCAAAGGAATGGCATCCTCATATTGCTCATCTGTATCAGGATGGTCTTGCGAGTTCTGCTGTTTTGGTTGACAGGAAAGCCCGATGAAAACAGTGGAAATTAAAAGTAAAAAACCACCTGACTTAATGTAATTTAGCATGGTGAACGATGAATATTGATTAATTGATTTAACAATGCCTAAGTTATTTGTGAATATTATCACATCCAAACCATGAAAAATATCATACTGTTTTTTATTCCCTTTTTGATTATTGCTTGTAATAGCCCGGAGGTTATTGAAGATATGGGCGACGCCTCTTTTCAACTTGTTGACAGCGACAGCTCTGAGGTTGTATTTCCGGATGATTTTGAGGGAGATTATGTGGTAATGGGGTTTATCTATACCAACTGTCCGGATATCTGCTCGCTGATCACACAAAACCTCGTCAAGATCCAGAAAGAGATGAATTACCCCAACGATGTGCAGTTTGTGGCGGCCACTTTTGATCCGGTCCGGGATACACCCGCCAAACTAAAGCAGTATGGTAAAGCCTTTGGGGTAGACAAGAATTTTACCTTTCTAACCGGAGACTCTACTGAAGTTTTTGCTTTGATGGACAGTGCCCGGGTGCGAAGTCAGGTCTCTTTCACGCAACAAACGGACAGCGGTAAAGAGCTATACTTTATTAATCACTCAGACAAAATTATGGTGCTCAATAAGCAGGCTCAGGTTATTTTTGAATATGGAGGCAGTCAGCCCATGATTCCTTCTCTTGTAATCGAAGATTTAAATAAAGTACGATGAAGAAAATAACTTACCTGTTATTTATTGGCGGAATGATACTTTCAGTGGCTTGTACTGGCAATAAAGCGGAAAAGGAGATGATGAATGAGCAACCGGAGGAGGTTCGGGAGCGGGTACGTCCGGCCGCTTCTGGCGGGACAAGCGCAGCCTATTTTGTTTATACCAATCTCCTGACCAAAGCGGATACTTTGCTATCTGTAGAAGCTGATTTTGCAGAAATGGTTCAGGTGCATGAATCGTACGAAACAGAAGGCGGAATGATGGGGATGCGTGAACAAAAAGAAGTTATAGTGCAGCCTGCCGGAGAGATAAGGTTTAAACAAGGTGGCTTGCATATTATGTTGATGGGCTTAAATCAGGAACTGAAAGATGGTGATTCTGTTGCTGTTCGGTTGGAATTTGCAGCAGCCGGTGAAGTAGTGAAGAAACTTCCGGTTCAGCCCTGAAATTCTTTCAAATAAAAAAGGCTGCCGGGGTCTCCGACAGCCTCAACCACTTAACGTCTCAACTTACTGGATAGTAAACTGAACCATCACAATGTTATCCATGTCGTCAAATACGGGTGGGTCGTCACTTCCTTCAGAGCCGTCGAAATCATAAGATCCGATGGTTCCGTTATCGATGTGCAACATCGCCCATACTTTCTCTCCTGACTCAAGGGTTTCGCCTTCGTTAAGCTCAATTACCAGGTCGGTATTTTGCCCGGTGTAAACTTGCCCGTGACCGATACTCGCCGGTACTACTGGAGAATCATTACCGGTGTCTCTGTGAAGCACAACAAATCCTATTTGGCTGGTCATGGTTTCAGAGATGGTAAGAGTTCCGTCTTCCACAACCTGGTCTTCAGCAACTACAGCCGGAGCGGCGGATCCGCTTACGGTAATGCTTGTTAACAGAATTCCATTAGCGGTAATAACCGGTTGGTCATGTGGCCCTTGTCCGTCAAACTCGTACTCACCGATTGTTCCGGTATCATAATGTACCATTGGATATAGTGCGTCACCGTCTTCAACCACAACGCCGTCGTCAAAGGTGATTTGAACGTCGGTATTCATTCCAGCCTGGATAGGTGCTTTACCAATAATTTCCGGAATCTGCGGGCCATCGTTTGCTTCGTTTGAAGCATGCACAACTACCCATCCGTCGGTGTCCGATTCCACGTCAACCATAATGGAGTTGTTCATAACGGTTTGATCTTCCGCCATCAGGGTCGACATGTTTTCGATTACTTCAAAAGATGAAAGTACGATGTCACCTTCTGCTGTAATTACGGGTTGATCTAATCCGCTTTGCCCGTCAAATTCATACTCACCGTCTGTACCGGTGTCATAGTGGAGCATTGGGAAGAGGTTATCTCCGGTAGAAACTTCTTCGCCATCGTTCAACACGATCTCCACATTCTCATTCACCCCAGCAGAAACCGGTGCTTTACCAATAATTTCAGGAATTTGAGGTCCGTCATTGTTGGCATTAGGTCCGTGAATTACAATCCAGCCGTCTTCAGCTGCAGATACAGATCCGATGACAAAAATATTTCCGCGATCTACCTGATCACTAACCGAAATGGCGGGGTCGGTTTGAGAAATCATGAATGAGGTCATCACAATTTCGTCATTGAGTGTAACCGGCAGGTCCAGCCCGTTTTCCCCGTCAAATTCGTACTCACCCATGGTTCCGGTATCTTCATGCAGCATAGCCCAAAGGGTTTCTTCATTAGAAACGCCTTCTTCCAGCTGAATGGTGACATTTGAATTTACACCGGCCTCAACCATAGACTTCCCGATTATTTCAGGAACTTGTGGTCCGTTACCTTCAGCGTTGGATCGGTGAATGACAATCCACCCGCTTTCGGGAGATACCACATTTGATATCGTAACCTGGTTTCCGTTACTGGTGCCCTGTGTGTTAGCTTCTACGGTCGGGATATCCGTATCGTCTTCTCCTGAAGAATTATTATTATCGCAGGCTGTAAAGGATAGCCCCACAGCAGCCAGAATGATAAATAGTTTGTTTAGTGATTTCATAATAGTTTTTACTTGATGAATTTTATTTCTTATTCGCTTGAGAATACGAGCGGATCTTTCAAACAGATTGCAAAACTCTTAAAATGATTTGCCGGAAGAGGAAACGGAGGTATTAATAATTGAAATGAATAGAGATTATACTGCCGAGAGCTATGATGCCCTCGCATCTGAATATGATATGCGATGGAAGGGGTACATAGAAAATACACATCAAAAATTGTTGGGCCGTCTTGAAACTCGTCCCTCCGACCGGCTTTTGGACATAAGCGCGGGCACCGGTTACCTGGCAAAGTATCTTCAGCAGCACGAGTGGGAGTTCGATGAATTTGTACTAAATGATATATCCTCTGAAATGCTGGACAAGGCCCAAGAAAAGGTAGGGCCTGATGGCCGTTATGGTTATACCGAATACCGCGCAGAGCAGATGGGTTTTGAGTCCAATTCCTTTGATCAGGTGATTTCAATGAATGCTTTTCACAATTACTTGGATCAGGGAGCGGTAATCCGGGAGGTTTATCGGGTGCTAAAGCCCGGCGGGATGTTCTATTTGTTGGATTGGAACAAAACCGGATTGTTCAGGGTGGTCAATTACTGGATTGATAAGCTGACAAGTGAAACCATCCAAACTATATCTGTGGATGAAGTTGAAGAATTACTCCGTTCATACCATTTCAATATTAAACACAAAGAAACCTGGCATTACAGGTACTGGAATCTGTTTTTTATCTGTGCAACCAAGCCTGCTTAGAGGGAAAAAGAAAAAGCCCCGACCGATCAAAATCGGGGCTTTGCTTGAGTTATTCGGAGTATATCTTTGCTAATCACTTAAATCAGCATTGTAATAGTACGAGGGTCAGGAGCAACCGGATTGGAAGAATATCTATTTAAGAATCTGGGGAGAAAGGACGATAAGCGGGTACAGAACCCTCTGAGTAGGAAAAAGAAGGCTGGAGTGGGATTAGGAAGTCATTACAGGTATTCTATAACTGCGGTAACATCACCCTGGTAATGACCTCTAAGTGAGCTAAGGTCTTTGATTTTACCATTCAGGGAGATGTGATGTTCGCCGGTTTCGGTAGTTCTTTTATCAACCTGAAGTGATTCAAATTCCATGGCGTCTCCGTCAAAATTCACTATTCCGGCGTTCTCAAAAATTGAAACACTTACATCGGTGCCCGGAGAAGTTTGAAGTGAAAACCCTCCGGCTTTGACATTATTGTTAACAGCATCCACAGAGCTTAAGTCGATGAGTCCTTCTTCAATGGAAGACAAACCGGCTCCGCTTACGATCTCTACCCGAACCTGCATCACAGCGGTTGTTTGTGCCTGAAGGGAAGCCCAAAAGCCAGAGGCCAAAAGAATTAATATGTGGGTGATTGCTACTCTCATTTTTATCTATCTCACCCAAATAATATTAATATCCTCTAACATTAAAAAATCTTAATTTTAATAAAGCGGAAATAATTTCCTCATCCAAAAACAAAATCGATGTTAGGGCAGCCTTAGGAAGTGTATTTTACAAATGTTAGAAATTATAACTCTCTAATATTAGAAAAGGAGTCTGTCAAAAATCGATGATTCCTGACAGTATCAAAGGTTTTTTATAAAAGGAATGGGAGGCTAAATTCTGAAGAGTCTCTTCAGTTTTATCCGTTTTGCTCTCTTTTTGAGCGCGGTAAGTTTTTCCTCATCCAGTTCAAGGTCGTCGGGATGAAGTTCTATCTCTTGAAGGGAGTCCATTGGGTTAAGGATTCCAAGGTGTTTAATAAAAGTATTTAGGTGACTTCGCAGATACTTCTTCCGGTTCTTATCCAGTATCTCGATAATCTCTTCCCATTTCTCGGGCTTTACCGAACACTCAATTCCCAGACCAATGGCATCTGAGTCGTCAGGACTATTGAGGCAAATCTCCAGTTGTAGTTCCAGGTTTTCTGGCAGCGGCTCCGGACGGAGCAGTTTTGGTCCTTGATGCTGTTTGTATCCACGAGGGAAAAAACTTTTCCAAAGCTCTCCGGTAGAGGGGTCGTGATAAAAAACTTCATAGGTATCCATGTTTTTTCGCACGGTTACCATGTCTTTTATGCGCTCTATTTGTCTCTTATTATTAATGATATACATAATATTGCCTGCCTCGTAGATGTATACTTTTACCTATTATAAAAGTTCCTGAGTGCCGTTTTGTTACAAACTATTTTCCTTAATGAACATAGCCGGCTAAACTTTTAAGTGCTGTGAAATGCGCGAAACCTATTTCACGCGTTCTATAATGATGAGTGTTATATCGTCACTTTGGGGCTGACCTTTACTAAAATTATCGATTGTTTTTAGCAGGTTCATCATCATTTGGGAAGGGGTAAGCGATTTATGCTCCAAAAGCCATTGCTCAAAACCTTCATCTGTAAAAAACTCTCCCTCTGTATTCCTTGCTTCAGGGATGCCATCCGAAAAGAGAATTAACTTATTGCCTGAATAGAGCTTTATCGAATCACCTTTAAAATCTACGGGATCCATAATTCCCAGCATCACCCCGCCAACTTCGAGCTGACTGAGTTTATGATTGTGTACATCCAGCAAATATGGATTATTATGCCCGGCATTTACGTAATTAAAGGTGTGAGTATCAGTATCAAGTTCACCATAAACAGCGGTGATGAATTTGTCGATAGGGGAATCTTCGTAGATGAGTTTATTTACACTATTAATAGAATCTCCAACATTCTTGTTGTTTTCCACGTGAGAGCGAAGGGAAGCACGCATGGTCGCCATTAGCAGGGAAGCCGGAACACCTTTGCCGGTTACATCGGCCACGGTAAATCCCCATCGATTTGTTCCAGGAATGGGGATGTAATCGTAATAATCTCCCCCAACGCTTTTTGCGGGCTTACTGCATCCTGCAATACGATAGTGTGGAATGTTTGGCACTTCTTTAGGCCAGAACCCGGACTGAATGGTTCGTGCAACCTCGAGCTCTTTATCCATAATTTCTTTCTCAATGCGCTGTTGCTGCAGTTTGGCATTCTCTATAGCAATAGCGGCCTGATTGGCCATCGTTTGAAAAACAGGGACCAAATCATCGGTGAGCTCTTCCGGATTCTTTCTGTTAATAGCCTGAAGGGCACCTATAACTTTGCCATTATGATTGACAAGAGGGACGCAAATCAGGTCTTTGGTTGTAAATGAGGAACTAACGCTGAGTTCTCCCGCAAATCGGGGGTCCTTCTGCACATCACGTACAACCACTGGTTCCACATTTTGCACTACCCAGCCACTTAAGCCTTGGTGTGCAGGCATGCTTTTACCGGAAAGTTCTGCAGTAGCCGGTCCGGTAGGTATGGTTAAAGTAAGTTTTGATTTATCCTCCGAAAGCAGAAAAAGGGAGCTTGCCTCGGTATCCATAATGATTTTGGCGGAATCCATAATCTCACGGAGCAATTTATCTAACTCAAGGTTGGAATTTATTTTCCCAACCAGTTCCATGAGCAGGTTAAGCTGATCAATATTGATAGATTGCGATGTTGTTTTCATACCCGATACCCGTACTAACTGATTATAGTGTTAAGCTCCTTGAGTTTCACCACTTTTGGAATGTTCTCCAAAGCATTTCTCACCTTGATCAAATTGCATTAACCCCAAAAAAAGAAGCACTCCAATATAAATAAGAAGAGTCAAAATACTATAACGATTCTTAGGAATACAATAACCTTTGAGATGCGTGAAAACACGTATTGATTTTAGAAATTAATTTCTCGTGATTGTGGTCATAACATCTGAATAATTTTTGGGAAGGGTACATGTATTTACTGAGAAAAATTATGATAACCGGGGTTCTGTTCTGTATAAGTCATACATTATTAGCCCAGAATACACATGAAAAAGAGCTGGTAATCCGGGGTGAGCCAATGCTTTCTTCCGACCAGATTATTGCTGACCGAGAAGTGAATTACGATGTAAACGGACAGCTTGCAGCAGGGGTATTAATTAAAACCTCTTTGAAGGATTTGAATATTGAGTCGACTCTGGGAGTGCTCAGTATAATGGGATACGAGAATTCAGTTTTGATTCTTCTTTCTCCGGAAGAAAGTAAGGTGAATATCTATAAAGAAGGCATTGAGCCGCTGAATATTTTACTGAGCGAGGCGGGAATAGACTTAGAGAGTGGAAAAGTGTGGGAAATCGAGGTGACGGAACAACTGAAGAAGAATACCTCTGATGAATTGACGGTTGTGAAGGATCTGGAATTTCTTAAAAATGAGCTGGTTGCCAATCGGAGAGACAATAAAAATGCGGAGGGAATTTTAGCTGCCGGTTTAAAGATCTATTCAGACCGGGAAAACCTGGAAGTTGCAGTACCGGATTCTGACAAATTGTTAAAGATTCAGAAAGCCGAAAACTATTACCTGATCTATATATTACCGGGTGTTCAGGAAGTAAGAATTTCAATGCCGGGGAAGAAGCCACTAACCATCAACCTCGCTCAAACTACACTTGAAAGCGGTCGGGTATATAGCCTGAGGGTCGAGTAAGCTGGTATATCAGAGATATAGCAAATAAAAAAGGACGCCAGCGAATTGCTAACGTCCTTTTTGTGTCGGGGCGACTGGATTTGAACCAGCGACCTTCCCGACATCAACAAGCTGAAGTCGGGACGCTCTACCTGGCTGAGCCATGTCTTTCAATCCAGGCCAAGGCCCTTTTAGGGCTTTTCATTTTTTTGAGTTTATTTTCCAATTTCATAGCAGAGGCTTTAGATTCGGTTTGCACATACCCAATTAAGACCCAGGGTCCTTTTCCTCGTGTATATTTGTTCTGGGTTGAATTGTGACTCTTGAGGCGTTCATTGATATCCGAAGTATGCCCATAGTAATGCTTTCCATTAGATTCAGATTTAATCATGTATGCGTAGAATGACATAAAATTCCCCCTTTATTGTTATAAACTAAAAAAGGACGCCAGCGAATTGCTAACGTCCTTTTTATGTCGGGGCGACTGGATTTGAACCAGCGACCTCTCGACCCCCAGCCGAGCGCTCTACCTAGCTGAGCCACGCCCCGATTTAAAACACTAAGTTAAATAATCATTTATTAAACAAGCCGGGTGACTGGATTTGAACCAGCGACCTTCCCGACACGCCTGTCGGGACGCTCTACCTGGCTGAGCCACGCCCCGATCAATGAGCGCTAAAGATACGCATCAAATCAGGCAAAACTCAATCATTTCTTGGTCTGACACAATTCAACCAAAACCCCGTGATTATCTTTTGGATGAACGAAGGCAACCAGCTTGTTATCGGCGCCATCTTTGGGCTTTTCATTTAATACGGTAAACCCTTCATTGCGTAGTCTGTCCAGTTCGGCGTGGATATCATCAACCTCAAAGGCCACGTGATGTATACCTTCTCCTTTCTTTTCCACATACTTGGCAATTACCGAATCATCTGCAGTTGGGCCCAGAAGTTCCACTTTGGATTCTCCCGTTTGAAAGAAAACCGTTTCCACCTTTTCACTTTCTACGGTTTCGGATTTGGTGGGTGAGGCGTTTAAAATTTTAGAGTAGGTCTCTGTGGCTTTTCTTATGTCTTTCACGGCGATGCCGATATGGTCAATATGCATGACTTAAAAAATTTAACGTTTTATTAATTATCGATTGAAATAGGATTTTTCTGAAGAAGGCCCTCCTTTTGCACAAGTTTCTCAATACTTTCAATATCGCGGGGAAGGAAATCGCTGTAGATTTCAACTCCGTCTTCGGTGGCTATAATCATGTCTTCCAGACGGATGTAAATGCGTTCTTCAGGAACCCGAAACTGTGGTTCTATCACAAAAACCATACCCGGTTCTACGGGCACGGCATAGTCACCCACATCGTGTACCGACATCCCCACTCCATGTCCCAATCGCATGTCCGGGTCTTCAGCTCTTTCATGATAACCGGCTACAAACTGCTCGGCAGCATTGCGATAGAGAGGTTTAGAGAACTTATGTTCTTCCAGGATGACATCTATTTCTTTCAGGGCATTTTGCATTATTTGCTGTGGGGTAAGCCCGAGTTTAATATTGTAGAGAATAGCCTCGTAAAACTTCAGATAGAATGAATACAATTCTCTTTGAACAGGATTGAATGTTCCGTTTGCCGGCCACATCCGGCCAAGATCACTGGAGTAATATTGGTCATAAGCACCGTAATCCATCAACATCATGTCACCGGCTTTTGCTGTACGCTCGCTGTTATGATAATGGTTCATATAGGCATCGGGACCTACATGTATAAGAGGATAATAGGCATCGTCCTGAATATTATGCTTCCAGTAAATGTATTTGGAAACGGCCTCCAGCTCATAGGGCTTAACACCCGGTTTGGTTGATTTCATCGACTCTATAATAACTTCTGCCTGAAGTTGGGTGGAACGGCGTATCAGCTCCAGCTCTTTTTCACTTTTGATTTTGCGAAGCTCATCAATAATGGGGTCTAAATCTTTAACTTCTAAATCAGGAGCCAATGCACGAACTTCCCTGATGAAGTTGTGGTGACGGGGAAGGCGGGTGTCCAATGGATTAGCTTTCATGTCCTCAATGTGGCGGTTGGCCATGCTGCGTGTCATAGCAACTTCCTCATAAGGACTTTGAGGAGTAAAGGCTGTGCTGGTTTCCTCAGACTCGTTCAGTGATTGTAAAGCCACTTTTAAGTCGGAATAGGAGCCAACATTCTCAATTCCGGTTAGCTTTTGTACTAAATCGGCATCTTCGAAAGAAAGTATTTTGCCCTCCCCATATTCCCTGCGCTCTTTACGATTATACAAATAAACGGTGGCCTCACGGGTTTGCCCATTCAGGATCAGGTAGGCATCGGGCGATTCTATGCCGGATAAATAGTAGAACTCGTTATTTTGCCTGAAGTCCAAATATCCAACCGGGCTTGGAGCACTCTGTAAAATAGCGATGCCATCTTCTCCAATAGCTTCGTAAACCTTGTTTCGGCGTTCTGCAAACTCGGCAGGGGGGAAATGCTCCGAAAACAAGGGCCGGTCTTCTTTCAGGGTAGATTCATTCCAGCTTGAATGTTGAGCATATACCGAAGAAGGAAAAACAAAGAGAAGTAATAACAGGAAAATACTTTGTATGCTGAGAGTTAATCGAAAAAAGTGAGACATGATTCCGAGGGCTGAGATTAAAATTTCACTCAAATTAAAAAGGGTAAATAAAAAGTAAGAAACAACGTGGTCTTAAACTTCTTATTTACCCTTGCAAGTAAATTGCGTGTGTTAAGTACAGATCATTACTCCAGTGAGTTGATCAGTCGCTGGAATAGGTCACTGCTGGTGTTACCATTTCCGAGGTTGAGATTATCAATTTGCTCGTTGATGGCTTCAATTCTACTTTCAGGAGAAAGGCCGGTCCAGGCTGTAATGGCTTCGGTTTCGTAATTCTGAATTCGATTCAGATACTTGATGGCTTCATTTGGATTGTAACCGGAGAGGTAGGTGTAAATGACTCCCCAGTAATCGGCTTCAAATTCATAGGATTCCAGCCGTTCGCTATTGGCTGCATCATAAAAACCATCCGTCCAGTCGGTGATGCGCTGTTCATTTTCCCGCTCTTCTTCCGTGGCCTGATCTTCGGCCCCTTCTTCCGCCAGCTTCCGGCGCATTTCGTCCAGCAGGCTTTCTCGTTTTACCCTCGGCTCCTGCTCTTTATACTCAACCATACCATGACTGAAAACAAGGTGAGCGATTTCATGAGCTAAAAAGTGAACCAGTTCAGCTTCAGAACGCATCTGTTTGAGGGCGCCTTTAGAAATAAATATATAGTTGCCCGGCAGCGAGTATCCCTGAATAGCTTCAGAATCTAGAATAAAAACTTTGAAGTCGAGTTCCGGCTTATGACTGTTTTCTACAATCAGTCCGGATAGAAGATCCAGATATCGTTGCAACTGGTAATTGCTTACCAGCCCTCGTTGAGCAACCGCACTGGCAACCGCATAGCCCACCTGGTCGATGGCCGGGTCGGTATAGGGGACAAAAATAGCATCCGGATACAAGAGTCTTCGTTCCTGAAGGGGGTTCATTTTTCGTTCTCTTACACCGATAAAGTTCTGGAACTCAGTAGGAGAAGCGGGGTCGATCTGAAATTTCTCGAAATCAACAGTGTATTCGATGTCCCGCGCACGGCGCCATTTTTCGGCAAAGCCTTTAACGGCCGCCGATACCTGTGTTGGTGAAGCCACCAGCTCTTCCTCAATATCTGTTTCCTCGCCGTCAATTTGAGAGAACATCAGGTTCATCCGGCTTTGAAGTGAGTCGGACTGAAGTTTGTCCTCACTTATCTTAGTGTCAGAAAGCGTATAGCTTGGGACCCACCCCAACGTTTCTTTGAACCAGATACGATCCCAGTATCCCTGTGTGGAATCCAGCTCAACTTTATTGTTGATGTACAGGCGTAGTAAAAACTCATGATAGGCCGCAGGGCCTTTGCGCATGTCTGCCGTTTGATTGGTGTATTTTACCTGGGCCAAAGCAGACTGGCTTAACATCGCTGTGCAAAACAATAGCACCCCAAAAGAAGAAAGTAGTTTTTTCATCATTTATTTGTTTGTTGATAGCTGCCCTCCCAGTTGTCGCCGGGCGGATTCTTTTTAAATACCTCGATATTCTTTAAATAAATCCGGCAGAGCATGTCCCCGTCTTTAAGCTCCAGTGCTTTTTCGAACTTAACTTCTGCCGCTTCCCATTCACGGTTATAATAATGATTTAACGCACCATGGAAAAGCTCTACAAACGATTCCCATTTCGAAGACTCTTCCGTGCCTTTTTCACAAATAAGTTCAAAAATGCGGATGGGTTTCGTTTTGCCTTTCGCTTTCATCAGGGCGACTTCCCGCGTCAAGAGGCGGTCTTTTACCTGTTCTCTGGTTGGCTGTGAAATTAAAATTCGGGTGCCAAAGTCCTTATTGGCAGGTTCGAGGCGGGCTCCCAGGTTCACATTGTCCCCTAAAACCGTATAGCTGAACCGGTCTTTGGAGCCCATGTTACCCACAACCATAGGACCGGAATTCAACCCATAGCGCACATGGGGAGCAGGTAAACCTTCACCCGTCCACTTTGCCTGTAATTCGGCTAGTTTTTCTTCCATCTCCAGGGCACACTTACAGGCGTAATAAGCATGATCTTCTTCAGGCACCGGTGCTCCCCAAAAAGCCATGATGGCGTCACCGATATATTTATCCAGCGTGCCTTTGTTTTTGAAAACGATGTCCGTCATTTCACTTAAATACTCATTCAGGAAGGTAACCAACTCTTCGGGAGGAGTATCTTCGGATATGGAAGTGAATCCGGCTAAATCACTGAATAAAACGGTAAGTTCTTTTTTCTCACCGCCTAATTTAAGCAGTTCCGGCTGCTCAATAATTTGTTCGACCAGTTCTTTTTGAAGGTATAAATCGAAGGCACTGCGAATGGCTCGTTTCTGTGCATCCTCACTTACATATTTGGTAGTGTATCCAACAATAATCATCAACAAAGAGGAAAGGAAAATCTCGGCGGTTGGGAACCATATGCGGTACACACTGAAGAGGACTAACCCGGCAATAATGATTGCCCCCATTAATATTGCTGAAAAAGAAATATTCACTTTTGAAGGAGCCCGGAAAATCACAATCAAAAGAGCCGCCGTAAAAATGAGGATAAGAATGTTTTTGGTGAAGGGGGATACAGTAGTTATGAAATCACTTTCCAGGAGGTTGTTGGTAACAGCGGCATGAATTTCTACTCCCGGAAAAGGTTCAATAGGACTCATGGGGGTAGACTTGATGTCAGACAATCCGGCAGCATTGGCCCCGACAAAGACAATTTTGTCTTTCAGCTCTATCAAAGAATCGGCTTTGGGGTCGCCGGTTTGCCGAAATTCAAGTCCGGCTTTAAATAGTCCATAAAAAGAATAGTACCTGAAAGAGCCGTCTTCCCCGCCTCCTTTTTTATACCAGTTAATCAGATACTTTCCATCGGGCTGAAGCGGCACTTCCAGTGAATCCAACAAAAGAGAACGATCGGTTTTTTCAATTGAAACCTGTCCTCGTTGATAGCCGAGATAAGCGGCAACTCCCAAAGAGGGCAATGCCCGGTCTTCAGAAATATTAAAAAACATGGGTACTCTTCGAATGATGGATTCATTCTCGGTAGGGATGGCTACCGACCCAATTTTATGAGCAGTATTCAAGAATCGTGGAATGGGGACATTATGTACAGAGTACAACCCCGAACTGTCTTCCAATGCAAGCGGATAGGTAAAGCGGGACAGGTTTGACCGGTTATATCCATCATTACTCTCAACTGTTTGAGCAGACAGCACGGAGTTTTGGTAGGTGCCAAACATCTGTTCCAGGTATAGGTCGCTTCGTGATCCGGCAAGGCCATTTCGATCAAAGTCGGGTTGATCAAAAAGCACATCATATACGACCAGTCGCGCCTGCTTGGCCATCAGATAGTTGTGAACGGTGCCATATACCTCCCGTGGCCAGGGCCAATAAATACCATGTTCCTTCGCAAAAGTATCCAGGCTTTTTTGATCAATCATAGCCAGTGACACCCGGTCTTTTGGGACTTCCCGCTCAAAAGACCTGAATTTTTGGTCAAGCAGAGAGTCTTCGATGGGGTTAAAAAAGCCTGCATATTGCAGTGCAAAAAGTGAGGAGATTACGGCAGTATACACCAACCCGAGTAAGACTGCCTTATTAAGTTTTCTTCCTTTTTTCATTTTGTACCCGAATTAGAAGTCAAACAACAAATTCTATAATAAGAATTTCAGTGATGTTGTGCACTTTATAGCTTATCGTTTAATATCATTGGCTACAGCTGATGCTGACACTATTTATACGACATCTTAGAAATGCTTTAATTATCATTGCCTTTGCAGCACCGGTGAATCCTGAACAATATAGTTTTTTATGTCACATCATCGAATAAAATCTACAGAAAAATATCCATTCTGGTTTAAGACTACCGTTATATTAATTGGCCTGTATCTGCTGTTCCTGGTAATGAGCTATGGAAAGTTTATCCTGATGCCGCTGGCTTTTTCGGCATTCTTTGCAATGCTTTTGAGTCCTATAGTTAAACTTTTTGAACGCTGGAAACTGGGCAGGGCTTTTAGCATCATTCTTACGTTGTTAGTGGTATTAGTTGTTCTTGGAGGTATTTTATCGCTGATATCAGCTCAGTTTGTGCAATTCGCAGAACGCATTCCGGAGGTGACCGAAAAGCTGAAGACCGTTTCCACTAATGCCATTCAATACCTGGAAGAAACAGCCGGGATTTCCCAGGAAGAACAAAGCGAATACCTGCAACAGGGCATCAACAACCTGATCGATCAGAGTGGAAATTATGTGAGTTCCATCGTGAGCGCCACCACCAATATATTTACGGTGATGACGCTCATGCCCATCTTTATTTTCTTTATGCTCTACTATCAGGAAATGTATCAAACCTTCTTTCAAAAGCTGTTCGCATCCAGGAAAGGAGACTATTCTAATGTGGACAATCTTTTAAGCCGGGTGCAGGATGTAACTCAAAACTACCTGGTTGGTATGCTTTCGGTGATTGGTATTTTAGCCGTTTTAAATACAACCGGACTTTTTATTATTGGTCTGGAGCATGCGCTGTTCTTTGGGGTTTTTGCCTCATTGTTAGCCATTATTCCTTACATCGGGATTATCATAGGAGCATTACCGCCGTTGTTATTTGCTCTCCTGCTTACCGACTCGCTAATCACCCCGGTGTTGGTGGTGGCCGTTTTTGGAACGGTGCAATTCCTGGAAGGCAATTTTATTACGCCCCGAATTGTCGGTTCAAAGGTATCTATCAATCCTTTTGTAGCTATGATTGCGCTGATCATTGGCGGTGAACTATGGGGAATCTCCGGGATGATTTTGTTTGTACCGTTAATCGGTATTTTGAAAGTCATTTTTGATCAAATTCCGGAGATGAAGCCCTACGGTTATTTGTTAGGAAATTCCGTCAACTACCAGGACTGAAAGTGAAAGCCCGGACTACATCAACACTATCTATCTTCACGATTTTCTGCGTGATTGCTCTCGGAGCTTGCTCGGCAGAGAAGCAAAAGGAGGAGCACTACTTTTTGGATGGATATGATCACCTGGAGTTTCGGGATTCTACAGGTGTTGTGGTTCCTCCTAACCAGTATATAGGATCCTATCAGCTAAACGGGGTACGAATGTACGATGTCATTGATACCACGCTGGTACTACATAATACCCGGTCGGGTGAGCCGTACAGAGGATTTATAAGAACCTTTGACAGCAGAGACTATAACCTGCAGGGTGAATTTGAAAACGGGGAAATGTTTCGGCTGCGGTATTGGTACGCAAGTCGAAGGCTGGGAATGGATGCTGATTACCGGAAGCAAACGGGGAGCATTTGGGATAAACTGGGCCGGCTGGCCATAAGCTGGAATCCCGATGAGTTATATTTCATAGACCCGGCTTCCCAGAAAATCACGCAAATCAGAACCGATACCATGACCAGTTATTATGACAAATCAGGGAATCTCACGAGTTATACCGTTCGCACCGATACGTCATTTGTTCAATACTATGCAGATGGCCAGCCACGCTTTAAATTTCCATATTCTGAAGTAGGTCCTCGCAGTGGAAAGGTGATGCGGTGGCACCCTAATGGTCAAATCCAGGTAACCGGACAATATAAGGATGGGGAGCAATCCGGAGTGTGGATTGAATACGACAGCTTAGGGAATGAGATTAAAAGGGAGAGCTACAACTAAATATCTTCCGGAAAGAACAAATCCCTTACATAGGTATAATTAGCTGCCATTCTTCCAATCGGGTCGTACTTGGCGTAATCCACTTTGTCATTTTCCATGTACACATCGTCTTTGATGTGGTAGCAAACCAGCTCCCCGATCACTTGGTTGAAATCTCCCAGTTCCATCACCCTATCTAACCGGCATTCCATACTGATGACGGCTTCTTCAACTCTGGGAGCTGTAACCAGATTGCTTTTTACAGGGGTGAGGCCTGTCTTTTCAAACTCACTAATTTCTTTTGGATAAATGGTACTGCTCTTGTGCATGTGATTGGCAAGCTTGGCAGAAACCAAATTGATGACATAATCTCCGCTGTCTTTAATATTTGCCAGCGTATCCTTGTCCCCGTCTTTCCCCACATTTGCTCCCCGGCCTATGGAGGTAATAAACATGATGGGGTTATGGGAAATCACGTTGAAGTAACTATAGGGTGCCAGGTTTGGAATCCCGCTTTCCCCAACTGAAGAAATCCAGGCAATTGGGCGCGGAACCACCGATGCCTTTACAAGTTTGGCAATCTGATGTTCAGAAAACTGAGGCTTTTCTATAATCACGGAAGTAAATGTTGAGTTTAAAAATCGGTGTTCGAAGGTAGCTATTTTTGGAAAGCTTGCATAATAAAGGTAGTTGCAGTTGGTTCTTGAAATAAACAAATTCCTTACATATCAGACAAAAAGTAAGAATTATGCCTACAGCAACCATCACATCCAAAGGTCAGGTAACCATCCCCAAAAAAATCCGGGATGAATTAGGATTAAAGCCCGGCGATATTCTCAATTTCGAAATGGAGGCAGTAAATACCTTAGTAGTTACAGCCAAAAAAAAAGATTATAAAGAAGCCTACGGAATGTTGTATCGGGAGAATCAGAAACCAAAGTCAGACGAAGAAATAAATGAAGGAATCGTTGAATACTTAAAGGAAAAGTATAAAAGGTAATGGTAGGTATAGACACGAATTTACTGGCTAGATTCCTTATTAAGGACATTGAAGAGCAGGCAGAATTAGTGGCAAAATTAATTGAAGATGGGAAGGAGCTTTACATTAATCAGGTAGTGCTCTCGGAGCTTTCGTGGGTACTTCTTAAAATCTATAACTATCCTAAAATAGAATTCATAAGCGTTTTAGACACTCTATTTGAAACAAAAGGTTTTTACTTTTTTGATCAGGAGGTAGTAAAGCTTACAATCGAAGATTACATTAACAGCTCGGCAGATTTTAACGATTGTCTCATTCATCAAATAAATAGAAAAGAACGGCTAATAACATACACTTTCGATAAAAAAGCTTCTAATCTGAAACAGATGAAACTGTTGGATTAATCCCCGACTATCTCGCTTCGAAAAAAGCCTTCACCTCTTCGGCACTCTTGGCATTCAGTACACGGTCTTTACCATACTTTCCTTTTCGGGCAATGCGTACACCGTAAGGAATATCATCAATGCCATCGGTGGAGTGGGCATCAGGGTTGATGGATGTCATGAGCCCTACTTCCATGGCTTTGTTGCCAAATCTCCAGTCCAGGTCAAGCCGGCGTGGATTGGCATTTATTTCGATGGCCGTGTTATGTTCGGCAGCTAAAGCAACAAGTTCGTTCAGGTCTAAATCGCTGCCATTTCTTTTCAGAAGCAATCTTCCGGTAGGGTGACCAAGAATTCTGGTATATGGATTTTTGATAGCATTTCGCATCCGTTCCATCATTTTATCCCGGGGCATTTCCAAAGATTGGTGCACGCTTGCAATCACAAAATCAAAGCCTTCCAGGATGTCATCTTCATAATCCAAAGAACCGTCAGCGAGAATATCCGATTCGATACCTTTAAAGATTACAAAGTCTTTACCCGCTTCTTTGAATTCCTCATTAAGCCGCTCAATTTCTTCCCACTGTTGTTTAATCTCATCCACCGAAAGTCCGCCGGCATAAGCTGCCGTTTTGGAGTGATCGGTCAGCCCAAGATATTCATAACCACGTTCCATGCAGGCTTCGGCCATTTCTTTAATGGAGTACTTTCCATCACTCCAGGTGCTGTGAGCATGAATAACGCCCCGGATATCGTCATCAGAAACGAGATCAAAGTCTTCCTGTTCTTCGTAGATATCGAATTCACCTCGGTCTTCGCGTAGCTCGGGTGGCACAAAGTGCATATCCAGCTTCTCGTAAATATCTGACTCACTTGAAAACTTAACTGGAGCATCAAAGTTGGTATCGCCGTTATCATTCAGCTTGAACAATCCATATTCATTCAGACTCATGCCACGATCGCGGGCACGCTGCCTTAACACCACATTATGTTCTTTACTTCCGGTAAAGTACATCAGCGCGGCCGGAAATTCCTCAGGCTTAACAATACGTAAATCTACCTGCCGGCCTTCTTTGGTTCTCACCGAACTTTTGGTGTCTCCTTTGCCCAACACTTCCGTCACCCGGTCATGATTGGTGAAAACGTCAAATAATGAGTTGATATGTTCTTCATCAGCAGCAATCAGAATATCAATATCGCCGATGGTTTCCAGTCCTCGCCGGTACGATCCGGCCACTTCAATTTGCTGAACGCCCTCCTGACCTTTCAGGCTTTCAAAAATGGTGCTGGCGATTTCTTGGGCCTGGTCCAGCCGGCAACGTTCATCAAACTTCTCCATCCACTCAATGGATTTCATGATTTTTTCCGCCGATTTCTGTCCCAATCCTGAAAGTGATGCCACCGATCCGTCTTCAATTTTTTCCTTCAGCTCATCAATAGTACTAATGCCCAGTTCTTTATGAATTTTATAAGCATTCTTGGGGCCGAGTCCGGAAATACCCAGCCAATCAATCAAACCCTCCGGTACTTTCTCTTTAAAGGCTTCCAGCACGGGCATTTCTCCGGTTTCTTCCAGCGCATAGATATCCTCCGCAATCGACTTCCCAATCCCCTTTATATCTGTCAGGTTTTTCTCTTTGATGTACTCGTTGATGTCATCTCCAAGCCCCTCAATCGTCTGGGCGGCTTTATCAAAGGCAATGACTTTAAATCGGTTCTCTCCGGCGAGCTGCATAAGCTGAGATACTTCACGAAGTTTGGCGGCGATATCCTGATTGGTGTAGGGCATAAAAAGTATGGGCTAAAATTTGATTTATCGGATGATAGTAACTAATGGATTTGCATTCAAAGATTAGGTGTTAGGAGGAAGGTTTTAGGTTTTAGTGGTATTCTGAGTGGAAGCAAAAAGCCTAAACCTGAATTTCTTACCAAGCCTTAAAGGCTATGATTGTTTTGGCATTAGCCTCCCCACTAAAACCTAACACCTTTCTATCTAAAGGCATCCTCAATATGATTGAATTCCGGAGCCTCATTCCTCTCTTGCACAATCCCCACAATATCAAACCGCATGGGAGAGCCCTCCATTTTGCGCTCGTACATCCAGGCTTCGGCAGCTTTGAAGATATGCTGAACTTTTTCTTCGGTTACGTGCTCGAAAGGCTGTCCGAATTTGGTATTTGTCCGATACTTCACTTCAATAAATACAATTGCGGTATCGTCGTACGCCACGATATCTACCTCAGAATGTTCAAAGAAATAATTTCGCTCTAAAACTCTCCAGCCTTTGGATTCCAGATAGGCACAGGCGAGATCTTCCCCATCGTTTCCAATTTCACGGTGTGACTTCTTAGTCATCAGTATCCTTTTTTCCGGTCAGCGATTCTTTTACTTCTACCAGCTTAACGAGCTGCTTCAGGAATTTTAAATTCTTTTTGTTGATGTAGGGAAGAAGGGCCCCGGTAAAACGTTCAAACATCTCAAGGAACTCCATGTAGTTCTCAATGCGGACTTTGAACTCTTTGCTTTCCTCATCGTTAAGCCCGCCTGATTCCAGCGTTTGTATACATTTTTCGAGATTCTTACGGATAGGGGCAATTTCGCGCTGCTGCCGCTCGCGGATAATGGTAGAAACGATTTTCCAGACATCAGTTTCGGCTGAGTAATAATCTTTACGGTCACCGGGAAAGCTCTTCTTGTGAATGAGTTCCCAATCCAACAGCCGGCGGAGGTTCATGTTGGCATTGCCGCGGCTGATGTCGAGCGTATCCATGATGGTGTCGGTATCCAGCGGATGAGATTCCGCATACAACAAGGCATGAATCTGGGACATGGTTTTGTTGATGCCCCATGCCGATGCCATTTCACCCCAAAGAAGGACAAATTGGTCTAATGCTTCCTGATATGCTTTGCTGTGCTCCATGGGATTATGTTATCCAATGGTTATGGGTTCATCGTTATTTGTCTAAAAAAGAATATACAAATAACGATGAACCATTAACGACTTACGATTTGGTTTCTTTGTCGGCTTTAGCCTTCGGAGCGTCAGCTTTGGTTTCCGGAGTGTTGTTACTTGAACTTTCGGGCGGAGGAGTAGAGGCTGATTTCTTGCCTCCGTTCTTGTAATCGGTTACATACCAACCGTCGCCTTTGTAAACCACGCCTCCGCCACCGGAAATGATGCGTTTTACTTTTTGTCCGGTGGTAGGGCAGGTTTCCAGAGCGGATTCACTCATTTTTTGGGTGATTTCAAAAGTAGTTCCGTCTTCTCTTTTGTACTCGTATGTAGGCATTGTTCTGTTGGTTTAAATTCAGGTCGAATATACGAACCAAATGCTATCAAAATCTGTGCCAATAAAATTCGGTCGGTTATTTTGATAGAGACGTACAAAACGGCTCGCACAAAAGTCAGAAAAAAAGACAGAATTTAATTGGCAAATCGTTGGCTGAAACTCAATTCATTAAGTGAATTGGGGAGGAAATCAGACTTCTGGTATTTGAAATCGTGGCTATTTCTTCAAAAAACCGCTTCCAAAGTTGAATTGCCTAAATGCAAACAGGTTTAAGATTTCATAACACGAAAAGTTTGGAAGCCGGTACTCTCTGAGCGTGAAAGTCCGTAATTTTACTTGCTTCAAATAGAGAATCAGCTCTGCTTTTGCACTTCCTATAAAGCCCTTCTATTAACAGAGCTTCTACAATAAAGATCGATTTAGTTAACCCATTTAGTATTTTAAAAAATAGATGAAGAAGTATTTAGACCTGTTTGGTCTCAACGATAAGATAGATTATAAGACAGAAATTTTAGCGGGCCTTACCGTGTCAATGGCCCTGATTCCCGAAGCGGTAGCCTTTGCGATGATTGCCGGGCTTTCTCCATTAACAGGTTTGTATGCCGCCTTTATGATGGGGCTTGTAACCTCCATCATTGGTGGCCGGCCGGGAATGATCAGGGGCAACCGGAGCCATCGCTGTGGTGTTGGTTGCGCTGGCTCAATCTCACGGAGTGGAATATATATTCGGAGCCGTGATTCTGGCCGGTATTATTCAGGTAGCAGCCGGTGCGCTAAAGCTTGGTAAACTGATGAGGCTTGTTCCACACCCCGTTATCTTCGGTTTTGTAAACGGACTGGCGGTCATCATTTTTATGTCGCAACTGGCGCAGTTTAAAACCCCATCCGGGGAGTGGATGACCGGGCAATCGATGTACGTTCTGTTAGCTCTTGTGGCTTTAACGATGCTCATTATCTGGGGGTTACCGAAATTAACCAAGGCCGTGCCTGCATCACTCGTTGCCATTTTAACGGTTTTCGGAGTAGTGGTAGCACTTGGAATCGAAACCCGAACAGTGGGAGATATTGCTTCCATTTCAGGTGGATTCCCTCCTTTCCATATACCCGAAATTCCTGTTACATGGGAAGCTTTTATGGTGATTCTTCCTTACTCTGCCATCATAGCAGGGGTTGGGCTGATTGAAAGTTTGCTTACGCTGAACATTATTGATGAAATTACTGAAACCCGCGGAAGTGGAAACCAGGAAGCCATCGCTCAGGGATCCGCAAATATTCTGTCGGGATTGTTTTCCGGGATGGGTGGTTGTGCCATGATCGGCCAGAGTTTGATTAACGTTTCTTCAGGTGCCCGAACCCGTATTTCAGGGATTGTGGCCTCGCTGATGCTGCTTGTTTTCATCATGTTTGGGGCACCGATTATTGAGCTAATGCCTATGGCTGCATTAACCGGACTCATGATTATGGTTGCTATCGGTACTTTTGAGTGGGCAAGTTTCCGCACCTTTAACCGAATGCCGGCTTCCGATATTTTTGTGATGGTAACGGTGACGTTAGTAACAGCAGTTCTGCATAACCTGGCGCTGGCCGTTATTGTCGGGGTAATTATAGCTGCTCTGGTATTTGCATGGGATAACGCCAAGCGCATTCGTGCCCGTAAGAAAATCGATGAAGACGGAGTGAAGCACTATGAAATCTACGGCCCGCTATTCTTTGGATCGGTAACGGTATTCAATTCCAAATTTGACGTGCTGAACGACCCGGACGAAGTAATCATCGATTTTGAGGAAAGTCGGGTAGTGGATATGTCGGCTATTGAAGCACTGAACAAAATCACCGGGCGATATAATAAAGTAGGAAAGACTGTACATCTCAAGCACCTGAGCAAAGACTGCCGAAAACTCCTTCAGGATGCGGATGCCATCATCGATGTGAATGTGATGGAAGATCCAACCTACAAGCTGGCGATTGATAAGATTTAAGGACTTGAAAGAACCTCCAAGCGTCGAACGGATCTTGGAGCGTTCGGCGGTCTTTTGGCACCCGCCACTTCAGTGCAACGCTTTCAGGACCTACGGACGCTGAAAGGTTACTCCATTGGAAAAACCTATTTCAAGCTGCTTAATCCTTCCTCAAATCGCTTCATGGCTTCTTTCAGGTCATCCATAGAGGCAGCATAGCTGAGTCGAACTCCGTTTGGTTCACCGAAAGCATCACCGGGAACGAGAGCAAGGCCGAATTCATCCAGAAGGTAAAGGCACAGGTCGGTGGAAGATTCTATAGCTGAACCATCTGGTTTTGTGGTGCCGATGTAATGGGAGATATCCGGGAATACGTAAAATGCACCCCCGGGAGTAAAGCAGCTAACACCTTCAAAAGAATTCAGTGTATCTACGAGATAGTCACGACGTTTTTTGAATTGCTCCCGCATCTTTTCAACTTCATCGAGACTGCCTTTGTAGGCTGCTTCACCTGCTTTCTGAGAAATCGAAGAAGGAGCAGACGTTTCCTGACTTTGAATTTTTGAAACGGCGCTCACAATTTCATTGGATGCAGCAAGGTAGCCCAATCTCCAGCCGGTCATTGCAAATCCTTTAGAAAAACCGTTGATCAGCAACACGCGGTCTTTGAGGTCAGGAGCTACATTCAGGATGCTAACATGTTCCCCTTCAAAAACGATGTACTCATAAATTTCATCCGAAATCACATAAACCTGTGGATATTTTCGAAGCACTTCGGCAAGTCTTTCAAGTTCATCAGCTGAATACTGGGCTCCGGTTGGGTTAGAAGGGGAGCATAAAATCAAAGCTTTGGTCTTTTCGGTGATGGCATTTTCCAGCTGTTCCGGAGTAAGCTTGAAGTCATTTTCGAAGGATGTGCGTACCGTCACCGATTCACCCTCTGCCAGGCGCGTCATCTCTGGATATGAAACCCAATATGGTGCCGGGATGATCACTTCATCACCGGGGTTAACCAGCGCAAGCAGACTGAAACCAACAGACTGTTTGGCTCCGTTCGAGCAGATTATTTGTGATGGATCATAGTCCAGGTTGTTGTCTCGTTTCAGCTTTGCACATATTGCCTCGCGCAATTCCGGTGTTCCGGGGTTCATGGTATAGCCATGGAATCCATCTTCTATTGCTTTGATGGCCGCATCACAAATATGCTTCGGCGTTTTGAAGTCAGGCTCACCGGCACTAAGGGATACAATGGATTTTCCCTGTCGCTTCAGTTCTTTGGCCCGGCCGGTTACTTTAAGCGTTGCAGATGGCTGTAAGTTTTGTGCGCGATTTGAAATCATAATTATAAATGAGTGTGAGAGTGGTGTTCAGAACGATAAAAATATAAAGGCTGAAAGAAAGAAAAGTAGATTATTTTTTCCTCAATTAACTTGTCCAAAGTTAAAATTGAGTGCCTGCCATAGAACGGTGTCTAAATAACTTTGGACAAGTTAGTTCAGGTGGTGCGCCTGCAATAAAACGGGGCCTGGGTAACTTTGTTAAATAACTTTTCCAAAGTTATGAGAAGGTAGATGTTTTAAGCATCACCGGTATAACTTTGGAAAAGTTAAGACAGGCTACTACCCCTTATCCTTAAACTTTTCCTTCAGCGCTATAGCCACATTTTCGGGGACAAAAGAACTAAGGTCGCCGCCCCAATATGCCACTTCTTTCACAATAGATGCAGAGATAAAAGTGAATTCTTCATCCGGCATAAGGAAAACGGTATCCACATTGGGTGCGAGACGCTTATTGGTAAGAGCCATGCGGAATTCGTATTCAAAATCAGAAATTTGACGAACCCCACGAACCAGTGTATCGGCATTCATTTTTTGTGCATGATCAACCAATAATCCCGTAAACTGTTTTACCTCTACATTTTTTGACCACGCTTTATTGGCTATGCAGGCTTTAATGAGGTTGACCCGCTCATCCCCTGAAAAAACAGCATTCTTTTCTTTATTAACGGCAACGGTTACAATCACATGGTCGAAGAGATTGGTTGCCCGCTCAAGGATGTCGAGGTGGCCGTTGGTAATAGGGTCAAAAGACCCGGGGTATAAGGCGATTGTTTTCATAGGGTGAATTTATTCCGAATCTACCGGATGCTTTTGAAAGATGCTAACGATGGTTCGGCCATATGCTTTTGAAAAAGTACATTTGGGGTGGTCAGTAAAATCCTTGTACTTATCATGCTCCAGGATAAACCAGCCCTCATCGGTCAGCCAATTATCCTCAAAAACCTGATCGATGAGTTCATCCATAAAGGGGTAATCATAAGGAGGGTCACAAAAAATAAAGTGATAGGGAATAGCCATTCCATTCAGAAAGCGCTGAGCATCGGAGCATACAACCCGCATTTGATCGTCAATGCCAAAGTCGGCAGCTGTTTTCTCAATTTGTTTTACGTTCTGGGCATCCAGCTCAACAGAAGTTACATGACGTGCTCCGCGGGAAATAGCTTCGAACCCAAGATTTCCTGAGCCGGCAAAGAGATCCAGAATCTGGGTGCCTTCCATAAAAACACGAGCTTCAATCAGGTTGAAGATACTTTCTTTGGTGCGATCGGTGGTAGGGCGTACATCCAGTCCTTTGGGAATGTTGAAGTGTCTGCCTTTCAGTTTTCCGGTTATTATCCGCATGGCGGAGTATAATTTTAAGTTTTAAATGATAAATGAGGTACTCTGTAATTTAACATTTAAAACTGAGCATTTAGAATTCCCGAAGGGTTAAAAATCGAGGCTCAATAGAATAGCAGGGAAAGCAGCGGCAAGGTCAAAGCCATATGTTTTTTCTTCGGCTTTCACCCCCATAGTTTTCAGGGAGTTGAGTTTGGTGATTTCAGCGGAGTCATCCCAAAATCCTTGCAAGGCCTGTTCAATTTCATGGCTGTTGTGCCCGAACAGATAAATTGTTTCATGGATACCACGCATCCAGCTGGAGTTCTTGGCGTGTTGAAGCCAGTGATAAGGCAGGTCTTCGGGTTGATCGAAAGAGATGTAAGTAGCGGCCCTGAATTTACCCAGTAAAAAAGAGGTGATGGAAATGATGTTCTCATGACACCCGATCATCAAGAAAGAACCACCAGGTTTAGCAAAGGCAGACCATTTCTGAGCCATTTCAAAATCACTGCTGAAGTCGGTTGTGGCAACCTGAGTGGTCAGTTCATCAAAGCCGGCCATCAGGTTCCGGCGCCGTATCGACAAAAACTTGTATTCGTTGTTATGAACGGTATGCCAGGTAGGTTCAATGTGTTCGCGTTCCACCCCTTTCATTAGTATTGCGAGGTGGTCTTCGCGCTCATCGGCATTGTCATACACAACTTTGGGGAATACCGTCCAGCATTCGTGAGCGGGATGTGTGAGTGCGCGTACCGATTTTATATTGTGGTTGGTACGAAACCGCTCGAAGGTGGAAAGGACGTGGGGGAAATGATCTTCGTGCTGACGCGTGATGGCGTCAATCACGTTGAAATTAAAATCAAAGGAGCCTATACGAAAAAGGTGTTTGTCGTTTTCCGGATCATTGATCGAGTAGAACAGGCGATCCGAAAAAAAACAAACACCTAAATTTGCAGAAGCGTCATCCATTAATTCCAGTTTGGAGCATTGCGCATCGTAGTACGTTCGAGGCTACCCACTGCATCATCAGATCCCGGATCTTCAAGCAAATAAATCTGCGGTCTGAGCGTATCGTTCAGCGTGTATTCCCATTTTGGGAACGGAGAACGTGGTGAATACACCAGTGAATCAGGGTTGTAAACGTCAAATGTAGTTCCAAACAGGGAGTCACCCATTGCAATCATCAGTGAATCGGTTTTAAGAAAATTCACCAGACTATCAAGTCCGCCTTCGGTTGGGGGGAAAGTCTCGTTTCGGGTTTGGTACTGGATGAGAGCATCTTTGGTGTCAATAAGTCGTTGCCGGACTTTCTCTTCCAAAGCCTCTCGCTCTTTAACCTCTTGATAAGGGGTTACCAGAGAATCATAAAGATAGTACGTAAGACCAAGGATGATTACTCCGAATACAATTGTCAAAATTTTATTACGCGATTCAATGTCCATGTGAAAAGCAAATGAGTTAATTAATTAAGTTTTATCCCAAGAAATTTCGGAAAAAGAAAATACACGCACACCCATAGATATGCAACTTTATAGCCGATTGAAAAATATGAATTCATAATTCTTTTACAGCTCTTATTTTCAGGCTGTCATTATTAATCTCTAAAGCACCGTTTATTTGAACCGGAAAATACTCCGTCTTGCCATACCAAACATCATAAGTAATCTGTCGGTGCCTTTGCTTGGAGCCATTGATACGGCGGTTGTAGGGCGCCTGGAACACGTTTATTATCTGGGGGCCATTGCGGTAGGGAGTATCATATTTGACTTCATTTTTTGGGGATTCGGTTTTCTGCGGATGGGAACAACCGGCATGGTTGCTCAGGCTTATGGTGCACAGGAAGAGCGAAAAACCCGCATCATTTTATTTCGGGTATTACTGGTAGCTGCGGCTAGTAGTTTATTAATCCTGCTCATTCAATACCCGCTGATTGAAGCTTCCCTTTACCTGGTGAATGCCTCACCTGAGGTGGAAGAATATACCCGTCTGTACTATCACATTCGCATTTTTGCCGCACCGGCTACCTTGGCTTTATTTGGATTGAATGGCTGGTTCCTGGGAATGCAGAACTCAACCTACCCCATGATCGTAACTATTTTCTTAAACCTTGTAAATATTGTGCTGAACCTGATTTTTGTGTTCCGGTTCAATATGACGGTAGATGGAGTGGCAACAGGGAGTTTGGTGGCGAGTTTTCTTGCATTAGGGCTGGCCGGAATACTATATAAAAAGAAATATGGAGGCGTTAAGCTCAACATTAAATGGGATGAGCTTATTGAAGCCGAAGAACTGAAGAAATTCTTTTCGGTGAACCGGGATATTGTAATCCGGACCTTATGTCTCATTTTTTCCTACGCTTTTTTTACGGCAAAGTCGGCAGCGATGGGAGATGTGGTACTAGCCGCAAACACCATTTTGCTGCAAATGTGGTACATCAGTTCATACGGAACCGATGGGTTTGCTTACGCAGCCGAGAGTTTGGTAGGGCGGTTTAAAGGAGCAAAAGATGACGACAAGTTAAAGAAAGCGGTCACGGCCAACATGCTTTGGGGGTTGGGGCTGGGCCTGCTTGGTACCATCACTTATGCGTTCTTTGATGCTGAAATCATATCTCTTTTTACAGATAAGGAAAATGTAATTAAGGTGGCCATGGGGGTTGTCATATGGCTGATTGTTGCCCCGGTCGTAAACAGCGTATGTTTTATTTGGGACGGGGTTTACATAGGAGCTACTGCAACCGGTGCCATGCGAAATTCCATGCTTGTTGCCACGGTTCTGGTTTTTATCCCGGTATATTTTATAAGTGAACCGTTTGCGGGCATTCATGCGTTATGGATGGCGATGACGGCATTTATGGTAGCACGCGGCGTGGTGTTGTCCATATATGCACCGTCCCGAATATTTGGAAAAACGTAATCCAGTAATGACCCTACTTAAGAGAACAGCGGAAATCGCACTTAATGCAATCAATTCATTTATTGAGGATAACTGTTTTCAATACAGTGCAGCGGTTTCCTTTTATACCCTTTTCTCGCTGGCACCCATTGTAATGATTGCCGTTTTTGTTGCAGGTTTTTTTATTGGTGATGTCAGCGTAATGCGAGAGCTGACAAACTTTCTGGAGAAAAACATTGGTCAGTCAAGCTCAGAGGCCGTTATGCTTTTGGTTGAAACCATACAAACAGATTCCCGGAATATTCTGTACTTATTCCTCAGCATCGCTTTCCTGATTATATCTGCCACAACGGTATTCATTCAATTCAAAGATTCTTTTAACCGGATTTTAAATGTGGTAGCCAAGCCTGAGATCGGGTTTTCAAAAGTCTTGATCGACCGGGTCATGGCTTTTGGAATGATTATGCTGCTGGGAATAGCGATGATCTTTTCATTGATTCTCGACTCTACCCTTGTTTGGCTTTTTGAATTGCTGTTGTCCAGTTTTGAGACGGCACAAATTTATCTGATTGGGCTTGGCAGCAATCTGCTCACTTTAGTTATGGTATTTTTTGCTGTGCTGATGATGTACTACTCCTTACCGGATGCCAAAGTACGGTGGCGCCCCTTGCTAATTGGAAGCTTGATCACCACGCTGCTTTTGGCAATTGGAAAATTCGGGGTGGGCATGATTATTGGAAACAGCTCGTTGAATCAGCTTTCAGGGGCTTCTTCTTCCATCATTATTTTGATGTTGTGGGTGTATTATTCCAGTATTATTATCTTTTTTGGGATTGAGTTGGTGAAAGCCCTCGCCGAATATGGCGAAGGGGAAATAAAAGCCGGCCGGTTTGCCCGAAAAATAAAGATGGTGGAAATGCCCGGAACAAAGAAGGAGTCCGATAAATTATGAAGCAGATTTTATTAATGAGACATGCAAAGTCGAGCTGGGAAAACCCGGACCTGAAAGACTTTGACCGCCCGCTAGCCAAACGAGGCCTCAACGATGCTCCCAGAATGGGCAAGTACCTGAAGAAAATTAAGTATAAACCGGCTTTGGTGATTTCGTCGTCGGCTCAACGCGCAAAAGAAACCACGCAGCTGAGTATGGAGGCAGCCAACCTTGATGCACAGCAGATTACCTGGAATGACGATCTATATTTTGGATCGGTCAGGGATTATATAGAGGCTATACAATCAGCTTCGGATGAGTATGACCGAATTATGTTGGTGGGACATAATCCTTTAATGGAAAGCACAACCGGAGTTTTGGCAGGAGGGCAGGATAAAACCGCGGTGCGGATGCCAACAGCGGCCATTGTGTGTTTAGAAAGTTTTGCTGACTCCTGGGAAACCATTGCTCCAGGCACTTGTCAGATAAAATGGATGATGATTCCAAAAGTTCTTAAAAAGTTATAGAGGTGTTAGAGGCAAGGTTTTAGGTGTTAGGTTTTAGGATAAGCGAATAGAGCAGACAATTATACCTTATATAACATTGCGACTGCTTTCAGCCTTAGTTATTTGAATCAACCAGAACAACCCTAAAACCTAACACCTGAAAACTAAAACCTATCCCAAAACCAGTCCACACTTTTCTGACGAATTGTTATATTAGCCCCGTACATTAATTCAACCCTCACATCTACAGCAGATGCAATACAAACAAAATTACTTTTACCTTTGCAAAACCCCGTTAAGCGCTGAAGGTCCTGAACATGTTGAGATCATAACCCGCGCCGAAAACAGTGAAGATTTCCCGCGGGTGTTCAAGGAGTATGAAGAATATCGCTCTCACGCTTTTAACGATGATGATATTTATAGTGTAGTTCGTGCCGATGATATTTATGAACTGGTACGAACCGGCACGGAAAAAGAAGCCCAGGAAATAGCGTACGAAAAGGCGGAACAGGAAATCATTACCAACCTGCAACATCGTGTGATGCAGGATGGAGATGCCAACGCCAAAGGAATACTGAAAGAAGTGTATGGCATAGAAGAATAACAGCCTTCTTCATTTAAACAACTTCAATCCCGCATGCTTAACAGTGTGCGGGATTTTTTGTTGAATTTAGTGGCCTATTCTTGAATAAAGGCTAATAAATAAAAGCCAGCATATACTTTATGCTGGCTATTTTGGAGATATATAGGAGATAATTAGTATGTCCCTGTCAAATAAAAATGCGGATTATTTAAGAGCATACAGGGGGATGGCAGTTTTCTTCTATTGCAAAATAAACATGATTACTTGCCTCACTAATTGTTCCGGAAGGTGTAATAGCATGAACTTTGTAGGTGTAGTAATCCTCGTTATCACCTGGTGGGACGGAAAGAACCTGGAGGTCAGGATCCATAAGCTGGGTGTCGTTGTAAGAAGTGCCTGTCGTTGTAGATCTTTCTGACCAATACCCATTCTCATATCGGCGATACACCTTGTACTGGCTTGCAAAGGGTACGGAACTCCAGGTAATGCGGGCAAAATCAGAGGAGGTAACATTGCCGGAAATAGAAGGGGCAGCTGCGGTGCCGGTTGCTATTTCATCCGGACTGCTATCGGGGTCATTACTAACCGTTCCATCTGTATATACATCACCTAAGGCAAGCAGCAAGCCCGCTATGTGGGGTGTTGCCATGGAGGTGCCATCAATGGTATTTGTTCCTCCATTTCTCCATAAGGAGTGAATATCTACCCCAGGGTTTGAATACTCAATGGGTGGATTCCCATAGTTAGAAAATGAAGCAAAATTATCGTTATCGTCATGGGCCGATACCGTCCAAACATTATTGTATTCTACTCGGGCGGGTGATTTATTATTTGCGTCTTGGTCTTCGTTACCAGCTGCAATTGCAAATTTTAACCCATCATCGGCAGCGGTTTCAATTGTAGATTCAAGAATAGACAATGGTAGATCTACGTAAGGACTACCAGTAACTGGCCAACCCAAACTAATATTAGCAACATCGCCTGATGAGTAATTAGAAACAATATAATCAATACCTGCATCTAGATCACTAGTGTAGCAATACCCACCACTATCGCATACTTTTACTGCAACTACACTTGCATCAGCGGCAACGCCTACTACTCCGGTAGAGTTGTCTTTAGCTGCAATGGTGCCGGCTACATGACTACCATGTCCATGTCCGTCATCTGCATTTTCGCCAGCAACAAAAGCTACGCTACTGCTAACATCTACATCCAAATCGGGATGATCAAGGTCAATCCCTGTATCAAGTACCCAAGCCTTTTTCCCTGAACCATCCAAAGGGCCTCCAACACGAGTTATTCCCCAGGGTGTAGTTTGAGACATTAGTTTTGTTGAAGGTTTGTTAGATGAAGATGTATTCATCATTTGTATGGCTTTATACTTAATATCTTGTACTATAGATTCGACTCGGTTATCTTTTTTTAAAGCTTCAACTTGTTTTTTAGTAAGATTTCCTGCAAAACCTTTAAGGGCATATTTGTATTGATGAATAAGAGAATCAGGATCAATATTTAACTCCGAAAAAATAGCATTTGTTCTTTGGACAGCTTCAGTGGCTGCCTGTTCTGAAATAGAACGCTCACCTTGATTCTTATAGGTAACTATATACCGTCCAGGGACTAACCTCGGATCTTCTTTATTTGCTTTAGTAAGTGTTTTATTTTCTTGCGTTTGACTATCTGGGGGGGGTGTGTTATTTTTAACATTCGTTGACTGATCACAATTGGTCCATATAAATATCGTGCAGAATATAATTATTGTAGAAATAGACTTTAAGTATCTCATAACTTCTATTTGGTTTAGTTTAAGGTCTAATTCAAAGAGAGATCTCATCTAGCTTTTTACTCTCCTTATATATAATAAGAGTAGAAAATTTATAAAATGTTACAAATTAGATAATTATGCGTTACTATAAGTTAATATTTATCATTGTGTGTTTTACATTAGCAAGTTGTGGTACTGAATCAACTCCAGGTGTGTGGAACTTGGAGTGGGCTCAAGAGGGGTTAGAGGGTGAAAAAATCAATGCTATAGAATATTCTGAGACCTCACTTCTCTTATCTAGTGAATCAAAACTTTTCAAAAAAGACATGAAAGCCGATTCAGTATGGCGGGAGTTAAATATCAAAATTAATCCCGATACCTCAGAATTTGGTGATATTCTATTTATGGATTTTGGCTTGTTAGCGGTAGTCAGGAATAGTATAGAATTTCATGAGCTTCCAAATGATTATGTGTCATTGTATAAATCTACTGATGATGGGAAAAGTTGGGAAGCAATGGAAGTACAGTTTGAGGGTAGGGAACCGCCATTTGTGATAAACAGGATAGCCAAAACAAATAAAGAGAAAGAAGAAATATATGCGGATTGGCATTTAATATTCAAATCAACGAATGAGGGAGGTAAGTGGGTGAATCTTACAAAGTCTTTTAGAGTAGGAGTTTCTGAATTTTTATATGTAAGCAAAGATCATCCCAATCAAATATGGACGGGGGGTTGGGATAATACTTTTTCACCCTATTTAGCCAAATCAGAAACCGGCGGGGAAAGGTGGATAGATTTAAGTGAAAAAGTTTACTTCAATACAGATGCTACTGTTTATTCAGCTTTGGTTCATAGTAAAAATGAGCGAAAAGTTTTAATTGGTTTCGGAGGTAGTGTTGAGACTGCAAATGTTATAAGAAAATCAAAAGATGGTGGAGATACTTGGGAGACGGTTTTGGAAGGTTATAGCATTCGGTCCATTAAAAACAGCGAGAATAACCCTAGTCGGGTTTATGCTTCTGGTCGCTCGCTACAAAATAAATTATTTGTAGCTATTTCAGAAGATTATGGAGATTCCTGGAATATTGAGACATATAGGGAAAGCCCCTCAGATATTCAAACTACTGAAATGGTAGTTACCGAAATAGAAAACAAAGAGACTCTATTTTTAGCTACTAATAAAGGAGTATATTCTCTCACTTTTGAAGAATGATTTCTTAACGTCAGTTTACTGGTCAATCCCGCATGCTTAACAGTATGCGGGATTTTTTTGTGATAAATACTCTCGATGAAGCTGATTGTAAATCCTTTTTACTATTCACTTACATTTTGGAACCGTAGCCACTCAATATTGTTTTAATAACTGAATATTCACGAATAGAATGATAGTGAGATGGATATTGAAACACTAAACGGAGTCGAAAAAATGAAAGTTAATATTGGAATTTCTGAAGACCATCGGGAAAAAATTGCAGCAGGTTTGTCAAAGGTTTTGGCCGATTCTTACCTGTTGTACTTGAAAACACATAATTATCACTGGAACGTAACCGGTGAACTATTTCACCAACTGCACGAACAGTTTGAAGAGCAATATTCTGAGCTGGCCGAAGCTATTGACGAGATTGCAGAGCGAATCAGGGCGCTAGGCTTCAGAGCTCCGGGTACGTTTAAGGAATTCAACGAAATTGCATCTATCGGAGAAGATACTGACCGGCCGAAAGCACTGGATATGGTCAAGCGCCTCACAGAAGCGAATGAGCAGGTTATCAGAACCGCAAGAGAGGCTCTGGAACCGGCTAAGGCCGCTGATGATGAAGCTACCATTGATTTGTTAACAGAACGGCTGACCGTTCATTCCAAAACAGCATGGATGTTAAGAAGTCACTTAGAAGACTAAGAATATTCATCCTGCAATTACAAAAGTTTTAATTACAAAATAAAACAGGAGAGATCCCATGAATGATTTAACCATCAAAGGAACATGGAACGAAGTAAAAGGAAAATTAAAGCAAAAATACTCAGAGCTGACGGACGATGATCTCGCTTTTACCGAGGGTAAAGAAGATGAGCTTTTGGGCCGTCTTCAAAATAAACTGGGTAAAACTAAAGATGAGATCAAAAAAGAGTTAGCAGAACTCTGACAAGAATCGCATAGTAGCTTGAAGGGAAGGTTAGCGCCTTCCCTTTTTTATATCTACATCAGAACCTGACAGTGAATGAATTTTTAAGGATATTCACCTCAACAAAATTAAAGATCATAAAAGAACGTATGGACAATTTTAACATTACCACAGATGACATTATGAATTTTGTGACCACCTTCGGCCCAAAGTTGCTTGCGGCGGTTGCGACTTTGGTAATCGGGCTATGGATCGTGAAGTTTATTGTGAGAGGAACAGCCAAAGTGCTAAACCGCAGCAGTGTGGATGAAGCCCTGGTTTCTTTTTTACGAAGTCTCATTTCCATGTTGCTCAAAGTCATGGTTTATATCTCCGCGCTGGGGATGCTGGGCATAGAAATGACCTCCTTTATTGCCGTATTGGGTGCAGCCGGTTTAGCGATAGGTTTGGCGCTGCAGGGAAGTTTGTCCAATTTCGCAGGTGGAGTGCTCATCTTATTCTTCAAGCCGTTTAAGGTGGGGGATTTTATTGAAAGAGGTAGTGAATCCGGCACGGTTGAAAAAATTGATATTCTGCATACACACCTTCAAACGCCCAACAATCAACTGGTTGTAATCCCAAATGGTCAGCTGGCTAATTCTCCTGTCACCAATTACTCAGCCAAAGAAACCCGGCGTGCTGTTTTCCCTGTAGGTATTGGATACGGATCAGATGTAAAAAAAGCACGGGAAGTAATCTTGCGGGTGCTGAACGAAGATGAACGCATTTTGCAAGAACCTGCGCCGATTGTGGTACTCACAAACCTGGGAGACAGTTCGCTGGATTTATCTGCCCGCGCCTGGACCAAAACCGAAAATTATTGGGGCTTTTTCTGGGACAACCTCGAAAAGATTAAAGAAGAGCTGGATAAAGAAGGTATCGAAATCCCGTTCCCTCAGCGCGACATCCATGTATTTCAGGAAAAGGAATGATTGTCGAATGATCGATTTTAGATTGCAGATTTTAGAATTAAATCTGTAAGGATATCAGTTTTAGTTGCTCTTACTTCTAAACAAGTAAGCACACTGACTATGAAAAGACTAGAACTTGAAGAACGCCTAATCGATTTTTCTGTAACCATTATCCGACTTATTAAGAATCTTCCTGTAACTCAGGTTAACAAGCACTTATCGGGTCAACTATTACGCTCAGCTACTTCTCCTGCCCTTAATTATGGTGAAGCACAAAGTGCAGAGTCAATAAGAGATTTTATACACAAATTGCAGATTGTATTAAAGGAGCTTAGGGAGTCATTCGTCATTCTCAAAATTATTGACAGGGCGGATTTATATAGTAATAAGTCGGAATTGGATATAGCCATCAACGAGTGCAATGAACTTATTTCAATTTTTGTGAGAAGCGTTCAAACTGCACATAAAAGAAAAAGGTAAACTTTTTTTCTTGAGTTAAGGCAGAAATACTTCAAAAAACGAAAATCGGTCTTTCGATCATTCGCAAATCATCGACTCTGCAAAACGTATCAATCATTTTCGTTTGTTCAAAGTTTTCCTGCGTATCTCTATAATCTGAAATACTTTGCAGCACTTTTGCTTTATATTGCCAAAGATTGGGCAGATATATTATCTTAGCTAATCTAAGCAAGAAGGCCCCGAGCCGTTAATCAAAAGACCTACGAGGAAAGGAAGGTTACTGTGGAGAACCTGGAGCAACAAAACGCAAACTCTGAAAAAGAGACCGATAAAGACGAACTTGAGAATAACGCTGAAGAAACTACTTCCGAAGAAGAAGCTTCAATTGATAATGAGGAGCCGGCTGCGGACCCAAAACAAGAGGTAGAAGAGTTGGAAGAAAAGCCTGAGAATACAGCCGAAGAAGAGGAAGCTGTTGAAGATGCAGACAACGGTGATGAAGCAGAAGAAACAGATGAAACTGAATCAGAGTCTGATGTCGCGGTAACCGAGGAAGATAAAGCAGAGACAAAGGAGAAAGTATCTGAAGAAGAAAGTGAAAAGTCAGCTGAAGATGCTGAGTCTTTTTACTCTGACATTGTAGAGCGGGCTAAAGAACTGGTGGTACAGACAGACTGGGCTTTTGTTACTACAGAATTGGCTAATCTCGCCCAGAATGTTACGGAAGGACCTGAATCCACCAGTGAAAAGGCCAGTCAGCTAATTGAGGAGTTTCAGGAGCTGCGGGATAACTTTGAGCAAAAGAAAAAAGAGTATTACGAGGAGCAGAACCGCAAGAAAGAAGAGAATCTTGCCAGGAAGAAAGAACTCCTGAAGTCCCTTTCAGATATAGTAAATGAAGAAAACTGGACAGCAACCAAAGAGGTTGGTAAAATTAAGGGCCAGTGGGAAAACATTAAGCTGCTGCCGCAAGGAGAAGCCGAAGCTTTAGATAAGCGATTTAAAGAATTGATGGACGAGTTTGAGGATCATAAAGTAGATCGGCTCGTGAAGAAACTTCAGAAAGAAGAAGAGAATTTAGAGCTAAAGCTGCTCCTGCTCGATAAAATGGATGCGCTTACCCAAAAGCTCAATGAGAATACTCCTGACTTTGATAAATTAGAAGATCAGTTTAACAAGTTGATTTCCCAGTGGAGAAAAGTTGGGCGTGTTCCTTCAGAAAAAAACCAACCGCTATGGGATAGGTTCAACGCTGTGCAGGACACCTTCAATGAAGTTCGGTTCAAGGTTGATAAAGAGTTTCGTGAGCAGATTGAAAAGGCGCTTTCCAAGAAAAAGAAACTGGTGAAAGAAGCCGAAGCCCTGGTTGATCAGGAAAATATTGCGAAGGCAGCCCGTAAGGTAAATAAGCTGCATAAAGCATGGAAAAACGCCGGCAACCTCCCGCAGAAAGATGAAAATGAGATGTGGGACCTGTTTAAAGCAGCTACCGACAAATTCAATGAGATGAAGTCGGATAATATTGATAAGCTGCGCGAACAGGAAGAGGCCAATCTCGAGAAGAAATACGACCTTATAAAAGAAGCGGAAGAAACCAAAGATACCGACGACTTTGATGCCGGTCACCAGAAGATGCAAAGCCTTATGAGCCGCTGGAAGAAAATCGGGCCGGTTCCAAGAAAGCAGTCTTCCAAAATCTGGAAGAAGTTTAAAGGCGCCATGGATGTGTTCTACGACCGCCGGCGTGAAGCTTTTAAAGGAGAGCGGAAAGATCAGAAGGAAAACCTGGAGAAGAAGCAGGAAATTCTTGAGAAGCTGAAAGAATTAGGTGAGCACGAAGATCCGGCGCTGGCTGTTCAGGAAGCCAAAAAGTTACAGCAGGCTTTTAAAGATATTGGCTACGTCCCGATCAAAATGAAAAACAAGATCTGGAAGCAGTACCGCGAAGCATGTGATGTAATTTATGACCGCTATCGCGCGCTGGGATCTGATCTCGGAATGGAGAAAAAACTGGCTAACCAGGGAATTGATCCGGATACCCGTAAAGATATTATTAAGCTCCAGAAAGAGCGGGATAAGCTCAAGAAAGAGGTTTCTAAACTGGAAAGTGAAATGATTCAATACCAGGAAGCTAAAACGTATTTCAAGCCTACCAACCGGGGAAATGCCTTGAAGGATGAGCTTCAGGAAAAAATTGATAAAGCCGAAAACTCAATCGCTGAAAAAGAAGAACGCCTAAAAGAAATCAATAAAGAAATCGACCAGCTTAAACGAACGGGAGACAGCGACGAAGAAGAATAACAAGTGCTTTCCGTTTGTTTAATATTTTTATACAATAGTGAGCGTTGAAATCTAAATGATTATCCCACATTGGTTTAGTTATAGAAAATATTAACAGGGAAGATAATACCGTTCAATTTACACATATTAGGGGTGCACGATTGAACATGTATAGATAGATAGGTAAGCAGAGGTTTATATATAATTTGAAAGGCTCGATACATATAAAATTTTGGGGAGTCCGGGGTTCAACGCCTTGCGCTAATAGTGAAAACATGCGGTACGGGGGAAACACAACGTGCGTGCAAATTCAGATTAAAGGTAATGACGAATTGCTGATTTTAGATTCCGGAACCGGCTTTCGGAATCTTGGTAACGAACTGCAAGGCCGGGGTTCTTCACTTCGTGGTCGCGTATTCATCACTCACCCACATTGGGACCATTTGCAAGGCTTCCCATTCTTCAAACCCTTCTATAATGGCAATAACTGGTTTCGAATCTATTTGCCACCCCAGGGTGAGATAGGGTGTAAGGAAATTTTACAGGGGCATATGTCCAGCACCTTTTTTCCGGTCTCTATTGATATGCTGGAAGCTGATTTAGATTGCGAAACCTTTCAGCCTGGTAAATTAGATTTTGACGGTTATTCTGTTGAGTACATATGGGCAACCCATACGGTTCCTACAGCTATGTATAAGATTCGAATCAAAGATAAAACCATTGTTTTTGCTCCGGACAACGAATTGATGGATGATGATTCAGAAAAAAGCCGGCTATTCAGGGAAGAGTTTAAGGAGTTCGTCCGTGATATTGATGTGCTGATTCACGATGCCCAGTATTCGAATAAGTTGTACAAACAACGTGTTGGCTGGGGGCATTCATCCTGGGAAACTGTTACGGAACTGGCTAAAGAAGTGAATGTAAAAAGGCTTTTCCTGACGCATCATGATCCTGACAACAGTGATGACGTATTGGCTAAAAGAGAAGAGCAGATTCAGGATGTATATGGATCTTCATTTGAAAGAGTATGTCTGGCCAAAGAAGGGCAGGAAATTGCCCTGCCCTCCGGTTAAGCCAGTAAAGTAAAGTTTTAAGGTGCAATTACCTTAGAAGTAAAATCGGATGCCAATGGCTCCGTTTCCGTCAAAGTCGGTGCTGGGAGCTAAATCTAAAATGGGAACCGCCTCAACAAATAAGTCGATCGGGGCATCTTCTATCAGGTAATTCAGTCCCAAAGGAACACGAATACCGATAGCCGCTTCATCAGCTAAAACAAGCCGTGCACCTACTCCATAATAAAAAGCCAGTCTTCCCTGATCTACTCCGCTAAACCAGTTATGCTGGAGGTAGTCGCCGTGAAGGTGAATGGCATCGTACCGGCCAAACGACCAGGCAGCACCGAAGCCAAAAGCAGACTTGGAATTATTCCAGGCCTTTATAGAGATACCGGTTGGCTCACCGAGCATAACACCCAGCCCGAGATTGCCACCTTCCCCATTAGCCTGTGCATTTGCAGTTTCAGGAATAGTGATTGCTACTCCGAAAATTATAGTTAGTATTGAAAGTAATTTTTTAATGTTCATAGTTGATTGGTTAGTTATGTTTACTACCTCATTAAATACAAATTAGGCCAAAATTGTTTCAATTATAGCATAATTAATGATTTTTGGGAGTAGAATCGTTTAAATCAATCCTTCCATCTTTTTATTTCGTAAGAATTACTAAGCTGGTTCATTCAAATCAATACTATACTATTAATAAAGAAAAAGGCACAATTATGGATAATCCTTATTACAAAGCAGAAGATCTAAAAAAGTTTGGCGATATCACTGAATTTCAGGAAAAGCTGGGGAATAAGTTTTTTGAATACTACGGAGAGGTATTTGAAGAGGGGGCTTTATCAAAAAGAGAAAAAGCATTGATCGCCCTTGCAGTGGCTCATACGGTACAATGTCCGTATTGTATAGATGCCTATACTACCGACAGCCTGGAGAAAGGAGCCAGCGAAGAGCAAATGATGGAAGCAGTTCATGTGGCCGCCGCCATTCGGGGTGGATCATCGCTCGTTCATGGCGTGCAGATGATGAATAAAGTGAAAGACTTGTCCATGTAATTTTAGTAAGCAGAATCAGAATAATCATGCCCGGTTAACTTCCGGGCTGATCGATATTATATTTAACAGAAGGAAGTTTTATGAAAAGCTTATTGGCAGAATCTCATGAGCTGGCTAAGCCCAGCGTTCAGCTCGATATCATTAATAATCACAACGAAAAAATAAAGTCTCTGCCGAAGTTCAGAGACAAAATTGACCCGATTGGTTTATTCCCACTGAAACCCACTGGTATTGAGATCTTTCAAATGAATGTGGGCTACATGTGTAACATGACCTGCAAGCATTGCCATGTGGATGCCGGCCCCGATCGTCAGGAAATTATGACGAAGGAGACCTTCGGGCATTGTCTTGATGCTATAAAAGGAACCGATATTGATACGGTAGACCTGACCGGCGGGGCTCCGGAAATGAACCCTCATTTCCGATGGTTTGTAGAAGAAGTATCAAAGCTGGGTAAACATGTGATTGTAAGATCGAACCTTACCATCCTGACCACCAATAAATTCAGTGACCTGCCGGAATTTTTTAAGGAACACGGGGTGGAAGTAACCTGTTCTCTTCCTTTTTACAGTAAATCACGGACTGACCGACAGCGTGGAGAAGGCACCTATGATAAATCCATTAAGGCTTTAAAACGGTTGAATGAAATCGGGTATGGTGTTGAAGATACAGGGCTACTATTGAACCTGGTTTATAATCCCGTAGGGGCTTTTTTACCGGGCGATCAGGAAGATATTAAGCAGGAGTTCAAGAAAGAGCTCAAAAGAAAGCATGATATAGTGTTCAATGACCTGTTCACCATCACCAATTTACCGATTAGTCGGTTTCTCAACTTCCTGCTGATGTCCGGAAACCTGGAAGAGTACATGGAGAAACTGATCGAATCGTTTAATCCGGCAGCTGCGGCTGGGGTAATGTGCCGCAACACCATTTCCATTGGTTGGGATGGCCGGTTGTTTGATTGCGATTTCAACCAAATGCTGGATATGGAAACCCATGAAGACAGCGTGCAACACATTGAGGACTTCGATCTTGAGTCGCTAAACAACCGGGAAATCAAGATTAATCAGCATTGCTTTGGGTGCACAGCCGGAGCAGGAAGCAGCTGCGGGGGCGCGACTACTTGAACACCCAACAAGGAACATTGAACAAGGAAGGAAGAACAAGGGAAAAGCTGATTATCTTCGTAAAAAACGAGGAGGCCGGGAAAACTAAAACCCGGCTTGCAGCTACAATCGGAGATGAGCAAGCCCTTGAAGTATATCAAAAATTACTGGGATGGACCCTTGAGCAAACCCGGGATTTAGAAGTTACCCGTGAAGTGTGGTATTCAAGATTTATTGCTGAGAATGATATCTGGGAAGAGGGTGATTTCGAAAAGCGCCTGCAGTCCGGGGATAATCTTGGTGCAAAAATGTCGAATGCCTTCAGGAAATCATTTACTGAAGAGTCGTTCCAAAAAGTGGTAATCATCGGCAGTGATTGTGCGGAGCTTACCTCGGGTATCATTCAGCAGGCTTTTCAGAAATTGGAAGACCACGAGTTTGTAATCGGACCGGCTGAAGATGGCGGGTATTACCTGTTGGGAATGAGGAACTATCACCCGGAGGTGTTTGAAGAAATCGAATGGAGTACCGGCTCCGTATTTCAGAAAACGATAGAAAAAATCCGGGATATGGGCTCAAATTATGCCACACTGAAAGAATTAAACGATGTAGATACCATCGAAGACTGGAATAGGGTTAAGTCCGGTTTATAATTGTCCGCTATTAATGAGTTTAGAGTAAATGATAAGTATTGTTATTCCTGCTTTTAATGAGGAAGCCAAGATTGGCGGGCTCATTTCTTTTTTGAAGGAACATGGAGAAGGGCAGGTTTTGGAGATAATTGTAGTTGACGGGGGCAGTTCAGATAATACCGCTGAAATAGCCTCAGAAAAGGGAGCAAGGGTTTTGGAAAGTCCGGTAAGAGGCCGGGCAAATCAAATGAATTTTGGGGCTGAAAAGGCCCGTGGAGAGTGGCTGTATTTTCTGCATGCCGACACCACTCCGCCACCTACATTTGCTACAGATATCAGCAGGAAAATACAGGCCGGATTTGAGTGCGGTTGTTTCCGTCTGTCTTTTGATAACAGCCACCCGGTACTGCGGATTTACAGTTGGTTTACCCGGTTCGATCTCAATGTTTTCAGGTTCGGAGATCAGAGTCTATTCGTTAGAAAAGCGCTTTTCTCAAAAACAGGCGGTTTTGATAATAAATTGTTGGTGATGGAAGATCAGGAAATTGTAAAACGTCTTAAAAGTCACGCACAATTTGTGATCCTTAAAAAGTCAGTTGTTACTTCGGCAAGGAAATATCAACGGTTTGGGGTTTTCAGATTACAGTTCATTTTTGCTATTATAGTGGTCCTCTTTTATTTAAAGATCAGCCAAGAGGTAATAGCACACTTTTATAAATCGTTTATGGTGGGCTCGTCATATTAAGTTAGTGTTAAAAGGCTGGGTGACCTCAGAGGTTGGCCCCCGTTTTCGCTATATTTACCAGCCCTAAAGAAAACCCCGTTAGTAATCTATATGAGAATTATCCGAGCAGGATTAACCGCTTTTTTCCTAACTTTATTTGCCGCAAATCTTTACGCGCAGGCATCATTTGAAAGAGCCGAAACCAACGTTGGAACTATAGGCCTGTCCATTACAAATTATGGCACTATTGGAAAGCCGGACGTACGCAATAACCCCGAAGGCGGGTTCAGTATGCGCTACCCAAGCGACTCTCAAATCGAGCATTTATTTGAAGCCGGGATTTGGGTCGGCGCGTTATACAATAATTCTCAGCTAAGGGTATCTACATCTTCAATAACCACTTCAGCGGGATACTCAAGGGGTGGTTCGGGTTTTGAATTTACAGCTGATAATATCATCCTGAGAAGAAGTAGTAACCCTAATGATGAATATTTTAATGCCCAGTCTGTTGGAGAGCAGGATATCATTACTGAGTTTTCAGATCGAAGAAGGGATATTCAGGGGACGCCCATTAATGGACATGATACCCCGCTTTATGCAGATGTACGGCTGGAAAGTTATAACTGGGGTTTCCCTTTTACTGAGAACTTTTCCATCCTTAAATATGAAATCACCAACAATAGTGACCAGTATGCAGGTGCTGCTACCTGGGACAGTGTGTTTGTGGGGATGTATGCAGATTTGGTTGTTCGGGATATCACCACAAATGAAGCCGGCGGAGCTTTCTTTAATAAAAATGGTATTGGTTATCTGGATTCGCTCTACACCACCTATGCATTTGATGCGGGTTCTCCCAACGGTGAGCCGGCCATAAACACGTATGGGGCTATTTCTCTAATTGGAGCTGAATACCGTGGAAATTTCTTTCATCCTAAAAATGAAGACTACCTCCAGAGTCAAGGAGTCAATGCCCCAATGGTAGGTCCCAGCTATTGGTTGTTCTCTTCCGGAACCGGGGTTTTCAACGCGCCATCAAACGACATTGACCGTTATACCCGTATGGCAGAGCGCTTTCCAATTGATTCGACAAATGCGCAGAATGAAACGTACAGGGAAGCGCTTAGAACGGATGGTCAGGATGGGGCAGGTAACTATATCTCATTTCTTTCAATGGGTCCCTTCCCCGTGGTAGAACCCGGAGAAACCATAACGGTGTATTTTGTGTATTCAGCAGCCAGAAAGCCGGAAGAATTTCAGGGAACAACTCAAAATATAAAAGAAATTGATACAGAGGAGTCGCGGTCTTTGCTTAGGCAGACGCTCAGTTCAGCTAATCGTGTTTTTCAAGGGGAAGATTTAAATGATAACGGTATTTTAGATCCGGGAGAAGATACCGATGGCGACGGGCAGCTAACGCGATATCTGTTCCCAACACCGCCCGATAATCCTAAGATTCGTATTCAGTTAGAAGAAGGGAAGGCATCTATTTATTGGGACAGGACAGCTGAGTTTTCGGTGGATCGGGTTTCCGGTGAAATGGATTTTGAAGGGTATAGAATTTATAGTTCTCAGCTGGGAGATGCTCAGGGTGTGGATCCTAAATTAATCCGTGAATTTGACAAGCCCGCCAACCAGATAGCATTCGATACCGGTTTTGAAGAAGTGGAACTGGATGAACCGGCTACATTTGAGGGGGATACGTCTGAATATTGGTATCGTTATGAGCTCGATGGATTGTTGAGTGGTTGGCAATACGAAATTTCGGTAACCGCTTTTGATGGAGGTAGTGAAACATTCGATATCGGAAGCCTCGAAAGCTCGACGAACTCAAATTCAGTAAGGATTTTTCCCGGTACCCCGGTTAACGAGAATTTTGGCAGCAATGACAAAGAGTATAAAGTAGGGGTGTATCCAAACCCATACCGGATCAGGGCAGCGTGGGATGGATCCAATGAAAATACCCGAAAACTCTATTTTTATAATTTACCTTCAAGAGCGGAAGTTCGCGTATATACCGTGGCAGGAGACATTGTGGCGGAGTTGGAACATAATTCGGCCACATATAGCGGCGATATTTCCTGGTTCGATAACTTTAGTGACGACCCAAGAGTGATGGCCGGGGGAGAGCATGCATGGGATTTACAGTCTGATGCCAACCAAATCTTATCCACGGGTTTATACCTGTATACCGTGAAAGACTTGGAATCAGGAGAAGTACAAACAGGTAAACTACTTATTATCAAATAATCAAAAGACAGAGGATCAACTATGATTAATGCTACAAAAAAAGGGGTAAGAGGGGCACTGTTATTCGTGCTTACTTTTCTCTTTAGTTATGGTGCAGTTCATGCACAAAGTAATCTGTTCTTTTCTGAGTTTATTGAAGGCTCCGGAAATAACAAAGCATTTGAAATTTACAACCCTTCCGATGAAGATGTAGATCTTAGCGACTACATAGTGCTGGGTAATTTCAATGGTAATCCATATAACGATACATTGAGATTTCCCGCTGGCACAATGCTGGCAGCTGGTGATGTATTTGTTGTTGCTCACGCAGACGCTGATGCAGCCATTACTGCTGAGGCAGATTCATTAATTCAAAATCCATTTGCTGGCGGCTCATCTTTCATGACCGTTTTTAACGGAAATGATGCCAGAGCTTTGGTACATGTATCCGGAACAGACTCTACATTTTTAGATGTATTTGGAGATCCAAGTTCTGATGAGGACTGGGATGTTGGTGATGTAGAAGAGGGAGCTGGCGATCATACGTTAGTAAGAAAGGCTGCTTTTGAATCAGGTAACCCTGAGCCCCTTGCTTCTTTTGGCGTAGGAGATTTTTCTTCTGAGTGGGTTGTATCGGCTCAGGATGATTTTTCTGACATAGGCTCTCATGAATCAGGTGTTCCATTCACAATTCGTGAATTTAACAGATACAGAAACATGAGTGAATTCTCAGTTTCGGGTATTGAAAGTCACCCTTTACATGACAGTACACGAACTTTTACTGCGGTAATCGTTTCTTATCCGAAGAGCTCCGGGCTTGCAAACCCAGGCGATAGCGATGGTGACGGTGAAATTGATGAAATAGGACGTGTTCACGTTTTCGTAACGGATACCCATGCAGTATCTATGGGGCGTGAAGGGATGTCTATACAACTTGTCGAGTCTTTTGAGTTTGGTGATAACATCGTTACTGCAGTAGAAGACTTTACTCGTGGTGATGTTGTAGAATTTGAAGCAACACTTTCCTCGTATCTTGGTACTATTCAGGTAGATGTTGAGTCTGTTAATCTTCTTGGAAACGTTAATCAGGATTACACCGAGTATGCAGAATTGCTTAATCCTTGGGAAGTTGACTTGAATGACATCAATAATTTTGATGGAAACGAGTTAACAATGAATCTTGATGGGTACTTTAAGTACAACGGAGCTTATGTAAGCCTTCCTTCAGCTACCGTGAGTAATGTTTCTCAAGGTGACAGAGTTGACTGGGCTGTCAACAAAGATGGTTCTCGTATCTATGTTTATGATACATCACTGAGATACAGAAATGATCATGCTGTTGGTGCAGAAGGTTACTTGCCGGATTACAATGCTCGCCGCATTAATGGAGCTGACGGTCCTTTTGAAGCCCCTGCTGCCGGTGCTAACGTGGACATCAGTGGATTCGTTAATTATGTAGGTGATGACCCGGATGCTATTGTTCCTGACAACTCAGGTGCTTTAAGTATTAACCCATTTGAAGATGGTGTGGTGTGGCTAAATGAAACCCGCTTTGTTGACGGCGAAAATGGTTTTGAATGGCCAAACGACCTTATCGTGAACGGACTACCTCCGGTAATATCAAATGTAGCTCTATCTGATTCAGCGGTTTCATCTTCTGATGCTGTAACGGTTACAGCTGATGCCCAGGGAGTTGAAGGTGCAACGGTAACTGGTGTGAATCTTATTTACTCTACACCTGATACCACCGACACGCTTGCAATGTCAGGCTCAGGAAGTTACTCAGCTACCCTACCTACGTTTGAAAACTTCACCCCGGTGTCATTTTATATAGAGGCAACAGACGATAACGGGCTCACAGGTCGAGCTCCTCTCACTGGTGGCTTTAGTATCTTTGTGACCGATGAGCCAATCTCAGCTATTTCACTGCTGCAACAAACTGGTGATGGCGAGCCGGGCGACAGTCCGCTTGCAGGTGCCGGAGCTGTACCGGTGAATATTTCTGCAACAGTAGTATCCAGTGCTGGTGAAAGTGGATTCATAACCATTCAGGACCGAGCAGCTGCCTGGTCAGGTGTATACGTTGCTGCAGAGAATGGAGCTGACGATCTGGATATTGGTGATATCGTAAGTATCTCAGAAGTTGAAATTTCTGAAGAATTTGGAGTCACTTTTGTTTCGTTAACTGACTTTGAAGTATCAGGAACTAACGCAGAAACAGATACGATGGCTGTATCTTTGGTTACTCAGGATATAACAAGTTCATCCGGTGCCTATGAGCAGTACGAAGGTGTGCTGCTATCATTTGCCGATGTGAAAGTGACCACGAATCAAGCTGATGGTTCCAGCGATTTTGGTGAGTGGGAATTTGGATCTACACAAGGCGGTGGTGCAGCCGATACGCTTGAGGCCGGAGATGGACTGCGTGTTGATGATGCCTTTACGATCAACTATGGTTCCGACTTGAATGACCATGTTAAAGTTGACGCAGAAATGGAGTCACTGACAGGAGTACTTTACTACTCTTTCGGAAATCCGAAAATGATTCTGCGAAGCCTTGAAGATGTTGTGGCCGACGACTGGACATTACCGGATACCGGTTTCGACTTAGAAACTCCGGCTGATGACGCTTCTGTAGAAGTGACCGGTGATATAACCGTTGAATGGGCCGCTACTTCCGACTTCGATGGTAATGACATTACTTACGAATGGGTGCTGTATTCTGCTGATACAGCCAGCGTTGTAACATCCGTTCCATCAAACGATGACTCCACCGCTTCATCTGTTACTCTGGACTACGCTACTGTAGATGGTTTATTAGCATCTGCCGGTTTAGAAGTAGGAGATAGTGAAGACTTCGTATGGACTGTTCGCGTGAGCGATGGTGTGGATGTGGTAACTGCAGCTGAAGGTTATGATGCAGAAACAAATACATTCTCAACCCTTTATTACAGTCTCACGTTAGAGCGTGCAGCAGAAACTTCCGGTGAAGTTGAAACCGGCCTGCCTGTTAGCTTTGACCTGAAGCAAAACTATCCGAACCCATTCAACCCAACTACAAACATTACGTTTGACCTGCCTCAGGCTGCAAGTGTAAACCTGACGGTATATGATATGCTGGGTAGAAAAGTAGCCACATTGGTGAACGAAAGGATGACAGCAGGTACGCATACAGCCGCATTTGATGCTTCAAGACTGGCAAGTGGTATGTATATCTACCGTATCGAAGCCGGTTCTTTCGAAAGCATCAAGAAAATGATGCTGATTAAGTAACAAATTAGATTTCCCTGGAATGAGGATGGAAAACTCCTCATTCCTATTTTTTTAAACTAAACAGTTCAGATGTACAAGTCCTTTATAGTAATCTTAGCCGTGCTATCTGCAGCCTTTTTTATTTCAGGCTGTGATGCCGGGTTGTCAGGTACGGCTTCAGAAAATCAGCCTCCTTCAACTAATCTTACCGTTGAGAGAATAAACAGGGGAGATGATTTCAGGCTATCCAGCCAGATTAATATTTCCTGGTGGGGTAATGATCCTGACGGCTACATCGTGGGTTATGAGTATGCTATTAATGATACCAGTGAAGATGCCTGGACTTTTACCGAGCGATCTGACAGTACCTTTATATTGCCGATCACAGAAGGTCAAAGTGTTGATGACGTTCTTTTTAAAGTTCGGGCAGTAGATAATGAAGGAGCAAAAGACCCTGTTGGGGCTCGTTTGGTTTATCCCATAGTTAACTCAACCCCCAGTGTTTCTTTTATCCAAACTGAAACCCCGCCGGATTCTTTATTTGCTATCAGTAGTTTTGGGTGGCGCGTTGATGATCCGGATGGTTTGTTGAATATCCGTTCTACAGAAATTGCTATTAATGATACCGTTGATGGTTGGATTGATATTCCTTTTTCGGAGGAAAATGAAGGCAGGGTGTTTATCTCTTTAGAAGTAGATAACTCCACGACAGGTACTAAAACTGCGGATGTGTTTATTGGAAGAGGTTATAGTACCGGCGTTAATGAATCAGGTGAGCCCATTCAAATTCCGGGTATTGAAGTTGGGGCCAGGAATACCGCTTACGTAAGATCTATAGATGCGGCCGGAGCGACAAGTGCGGTTGACACTGTGAGTTGGTATGTAAAGCCACAGCTTTCAAAAGTACTTTACATCAATGATGTAGGTAATAATACGTATATAGAGAAGCAGCAGGAGCATCTCTCATACTTAGATAGCTTTGGAATAAATCCGGATATTTGGTTTATAAACTCGGGCCAGCCTTCACTGGGTACTATAGAGTTATCTGAACAGTTTCCAACAGTTATAGATCCTACCCTGAGAAAGAGTCTGGCTAAGTGGGACCACATATATTGGGTATCTAATGATATCGACAGGAATATTGTACATGCTCTTGAGATTACAACTGAATTTTTTGCACAAGGTGGCAATATGTTTGTGAATATTCCTATGAAGCAAATTAGTCAGGATGATGATGTATTTAATTTCTTGCCTGTTGATTCCGTAGGATATTTTCCCGTTGGTAGTCAAAGTTTAGGCATGGTTGTAGACGGTAATACAGAAGTTACTTCTCCTGAGAATGGTCCTACATTGTTGACAGAATCAAGAACTGTTGGAGTATACCCTTTAAAACCACTTCCAGGTTCTATACTGTTGTATGAAACAGATTTTAAAACTACAACTGTCCAGGGTACAGTTGAAGATTACGACATTTTTGAAGGGGTAGGAATAGAGAACCCTGAAGGTAACTTAATCTATTTTGGGATGGACATCACCACTTTGAATGGGAACGATAATTTAGCCGAATTCATCGAATACGTTTGCATTCAAAGGTTAGGTTTCAGCAACTGAGGTTATTATGAAAAGATTTAATCTGATTTTATTACTGTTTACGCTTTTGGGAACTGCTTCGGTGTGGGCTCAAAACACCGGGTCTATTTCCGGAACCATAACCTCTGATGAAACCGAAGAGCTTCTGATTGGGGTAAACGTCCGTATAGTAGGTACTTCTTTTGGTTCAGCTACCAATCTTGATGGCGAATATGTGATTCGAAATATACGTCCCGGTCAATATAATATCGAAATCACCTATGTGGGTTTTGAAACCGTTTTGCTTACCGGTATTCAGGTGGAGGCGGGCGAAACTACCGAGCTTGATTATGCATTGCGCGAGCAGGTATTGAGTGCCGAAGAAGAAGTAATTGTTGTGGGTGAAGCCCCCATTTTTGATGTGGAGAAGTCCTCAACCTCATCTACCATTTCACGTTCTGATATTGAAGCCGCCCCGATTCAAAAAGTCGAAGATGCAGTGGCCCTTCAATCCGGTGTTGTTAAAGACCCAACCGGCTTATATATCAAAGGCGGACGTGCCTACGAAACCGGTTATGTGGTTGATGGAGTTTCTGCCCAGGATCCGCTGGCAGGAACCGGGTTCGGATTAGATTTAGGTTCAAACTCATTCAGTAACGTAGAAGTAATTACCGGCGGTGTTGGTGCTGAGTATGGGGATGTAACCTCCGGGGTGGTATCGGTTCAAACCCGTGACGGCGGCGACCGCTACGAAGGAAGCTTTTCTCATAAAAGAGATAACTTCGGTTCTAATGTAATGTCTCATGAATCTAACTTCTTTGAAGACGTTTACGAGTTAAGCGTTGGCGGACCGGAACCCATTACCCAAAAATTATTACCGCTGGCCGGGCTTAACATCCCCGGAGATGTATACTTCTTTGCCACCGGACAGATATCTACTGCTGATGGATACACCAAATTGTCTGCAGATCAAATCCGGTCATCTATAGTGGATAATACATTTTGGTCGCCCAGACAGGGGAACCGCTGGAATGGGATGATGAAACTGACGTATAACATTAAGCCCGGAATGCGCCTTCAGGGTGCCTACCAGCGTTCGCTAACCATCAACCAGAACACCCGAATGCTGCAGATTACCGGCGCTGACACACAAATTCAGCCCGGATTTCAGTTTGCATTCTCTAATGGCTTTCTCGACAACGCTAACACCTATACGCACGACAGTAATCTTTCTTACCTGAAGTGGACACACACGATTTCGCAAACCGCTTTTTATGAAGTACAGGCCAGCCGGTTATTTACAAGACTCAGAGCTGATGCCAACGGCCGGGACTGGCGACCGGAAAATGTGGATGGTGAGTTTGACCCGGGAAGTATTAACACCTATCCCGGAGAAGAATTTCAGGGAACCGATGATTTTACCTATGTGCTTGCCGGCCCCGGTTATATTAATAACGGTGGTATCGCAACACTGTGGCACGACCACTTTGCGGAAGAATTGACGCTGAAATCAAGCCTTACCAAGTATTTTAATGAGCGAAATAACCAGCTGGTTTTCGGTTTTGAAATGAAATTCAATGACTACCAGTGGATTGATATTACCCGCCCGTGGATTGGAGCGCCCATCCGGATTGACGAGAACACGGTTTCGGAAACATTCCGCGTTGGGGAAAGCTTTGACGCCTGGAGAGTTAAGCCGACGAGAGGTGCCTTTTTTATAACCGATAAGATCCGTTACAATGGACTGATTGCAAACATCGGCGGGCGATTTGAGTATTGGTCGCCCGGCTCGTATGTGGATGAGCGCGTAAAGGAAGCATTAGACCCAAATACCTACTCCACCATCCCGGAGTTTATTGCACAAGATTATCTTGACGAGACCACAGAGATTTTCGGGAATCGGTATAAGTTCATTTTCCTGCCCAAGGTAAACGTTTCTTTCCCGGTAAGAGAAAATCAGGTGTTGTTCTTCAACTATGGTCACTCGGCACGTATTCCTCATCCACGATTTGTATATGCCGGGCTCGATCCCTTTTACCAGGATCAGTCAGATCTGCCTAACCTCGGTAACCCGAACTTAGACCGGGAGATTGACATCTCGTATGAAATCGGGCTTCGAAACCAGATAACGGCAAATGATGCATTAAACGTGTCGGCTTTCTGGAGAGATAAATATGACTTTGTAACCTCTGAGTTAATCACCGTTCCGGATATTGATGGACGCCCAACCACCAAAGCATTCCGTATTAACGGTGACTATGCCCGCTCTCGTGGTGTAGAGGTGAGTTACATCAAACGATACAAAGATTTGCTGCAAGGTCAGGTTTCATTCACTTATTCCCGCGCTGAAGGGTTGAGTTCAACCAATGATGATAATCTGAATGCCATCAATGCCCGCCAGAATGTGGGTAACAATATTGAGACTCCGCTGGCCTGGGATCGCCCGTTCGATATAAAAGGAAATATCCGCTTCACCTATGATCGGGATGAACCATTATTTGATCTGAAACCACTGAATCAATTTCAGATGTTTCTGTCGGCCGTATGGAGAAGTGGTCAGCGTTATACACCCTATGAATTTGTGGGCTTTGAACGAAACCCGGTTACCGGTGTTCGGGATTGGCGCCCGATTTACGAACGTTTGGATGACCCGGCGCAAAGATACAGCGAAGTGGGTCCGGCCTGGTTCTATATGGATTTCAACATGAGAAAGTGGTTCGATGTAAACGGTACCCGAATTGCTGCCTTCCTTGAAATCACGAATATTTTAAATAATCAAAGTTCTGTAATTATTAACCCGGTAACAGGTAAAGGATACAAAAACTACCCTGCTGATCAGTCTTCATTAATTGCTCTGAGAGATAACAGAAGTTACGATGTGCCGAACAGTGTAAGAGACCCGCGATATCTGGATCCAACCGATAATAACCTGCCGGCCTACGAGAACCCTGCGAATTACCTGGAGCAGAGACACATCGTATTTGGAGTATCTATAAACTTTTAATTATGAAATTCATTAAAGCATTGATAAAAAGTTGTTTGTTGTTTCTTATCGGAGGGTTGCTTTACTGCCATAGTGCCTTTGCCCAAACAAGCTATGGTGATGACCGTGCCGGTACGGAAGGTTTTCAGTTTGCTAAAATTTCCATTGATGCACGGAGTGCTGCTATGGGTAACTCAAATATGGCCGATGCCATCGACGGATCGAGCCTGTATTGGAATCCGGCTAACGCCTCGGTGCTTGGCAGCTCCAACGTGATGCTGAATCACACCCAATATGTGGCGGATATTAATCTTGAGTATCTGAGTTATATCCATAAGCTCGGCCGTTTTGCCATTGGTGGGAGTATTCAATACCTGAATTCCGGTGAGATTAATGAGACTACCGAATTTGAACCTCTGGGGACCGGAAGAACCTTCAGCACACATCATATTTCAGCAGGGGTAACCGGTTCGCATCAGATTACGGATCTTTTTAGTTATGGCATCACCCTGAGATACCTGTCCGAAAATTATATTGACATCACCTATCAAACCGGAGCCATCGACTTTGGATTTCTCTACTACGTGGGCGATACCGGCCTTCGCTTTGGGGTGAGCCTGAATAACTTTGGTTTTGAAGCCGCTCCTTCAGGTACGGCTGAATATGAAACCCTGGATGGAATGGTGGAACAAGAACCAACCAGTGACTTATCGCTTCCTACCCGTTTTAATATTGCAGCCGCCTATAATGTAATTGAAAATGAAAATCATGAACTTTTGGTAACGGCTCAAATCACCAACCCAAGCGACAACTCCGAACAGTTGAATGTGGGTGCAGAATATGGTTTTATAGACCAGTTTTTTGTGAGAACCGGATACGAGTTCGGTGCCGAAGAAAGAGTTTGGCCAAGCTTTGGAGCCGGCGTTAAGGTTCCATTTATGGAAAAGGTATTAAAAGCAGATTACGGATACACCGTGTATGAACGTTTAGGTGGAATCCACAGAATTGGTTTAAGTGTAGCGCTATGAAACAAGCAGTAAACAGAATTTTTGTTGGTTCATTAATCCTTACAGCGGGTTTGCTCTATGGATGTGATAATATTTTTGGAGCCAAGGATAATGACACCACGGACGAAATTTTCGAAGAGGGAAGTATAGACCCCACACTTGAAACAGTTGAAGGATATGCTCCGGTACTTCCTTTCTGGGGCGAATTTGATGCTCCAACGGATGTATTTGTAGGCTTCGATCGCTTTGTATATGTGACGGATGCACAGGGTGTTCACCTGCTGGATCGAGCTGACCTGAATCCTCGGATTACCATTGAGTTGGATGGAGCCAATGCCGTTACGCAAGATCGTTTGCTAAACGTTTATGTTTCAGCACGTATCGATACGGTTATTGAGTCTGTTGACCCAAACATAACCTGGAACTTGCCGGCCGTATATAAGATTAAGAATATGAACGGTACCGGACCTCTTACCATTGTTGATACACTTATCTTTCCTTTTGATGATGCCAGTTTAAGTACGTCTGCTGCCCAAAATGCCCGCTTAAACCGTAGCTCAAACATCAATTATGAAAGGGTTGAAGTTACCGGGGTTTCAGCAATGGCAGATAACTCGATCTACATCACCCGACGAGGGCCCTTTAACGAAACCAATCAGGTAGCTGCACCTGACAATACTGTTTTGGAATTCAGAAGGGTATCGGAAAACGGCGAGGTAACTGGCAAGATGGAAAATGTTCGTCAAATTCGAACCCTGAATCCGGTTACTCCTTCGCTCAGAAGCGGAATTGGCATGAGCTCAGTAGCCACCTTTGTAGCTCCTCCACAGCGTGATGCCTTTACAGAAGATCGCAGCTTCCTTATCACTCAAGCTGATCAAACGAAAGAAATCTCATTCAGAGTGTTATGGATAAATGCCGTGGAAACCCCGGATGGTTTGGTATTTCAGCAAAACTCACAACTACTGGCACAGGATACTACACAGGCTGATGGGTTTTTATATGAGCCGGACAAGTTTCAACAACCAACCGATGTAGCATTTGGTGGTGATGATGACAGCTACATTTTTGTAGTGGATGCTGCTCAGCATAAACTGTATCAGTTTCAGTCGAACGGACAAGAGGGGGTGCCACCGCCACCCGGTGCCGAAAATCAAACCAAGCAGGTATTGGTTTCATTTGGTGAACTTGGTTCAGGGCCTAAAGAGTTTGACTCGCCAAGCGGTGTAGCTTATTTCAATCAGGTTGTGTATGTGGCCGACAAAGGGAATAATCGTATCGCTCGGTATAAGCTTACAACTGACTTTGAATAACGCTGAAGGCCGGTTAAACGCAGCTGTTAAGTCATAATAAAACCTGATCGTAACATTATCTTAATCTTATAATTTTTATTTTTGGTTGCTATTAAAAACCTCAAATAAAACACACAAATGTTACGCTACTTATCTATAGTTTTTTTAAGTCTGATTGTGTCAGGTTCTGCTCTTGCGCAATCAACAATTACGGGTAAAGTTACCGACGCCAGCACCGGCGAACCCATCATTGGTGCTAATATTTTAGTAATGGGCACCACCAAAGGTGCTGCTACCGATCTTAACGGAGAATATGAGATCGAAGATGTCGATGCCGGTACCTATAACCTGCGCGTTTCTAACATTGGGTATATAACCCTGATGGAAGAAGTTACCGTTGGTGAAGGAACCCTCACCCTCGATTTTGAGATGGAACTTACCAGTGAGTCACTGACTTCGCTCGAGGTATTTGCTTCTCGTTCTGATCAAACCACTCCGGTTGCTTTCTCTGATGTAAGTCAGGAAGAAATCAGAGTTCAGTTGGGATCCCGGGATCTTCCCGAGGTACTGAATGTTACACCTTCTGTATACTCCACTAACTCAGGTGGTGGTGCAGGTGATGCCCGTATTAACGTTCGTGGATTCAGCCAGAGAAATGTGGCTGTAATGATTAACGGTGTTCCGGTGAATGATATGGAAAATGGCTGGGTATACTGGTCAAACTGGGACGGTGTTGGTGATGCTGCCCGATCTATTCAGGTTCAGCGCGGTATCTCTAATGTAAACCTTGCTGTGCCATCTGTGGGTGGTACTCTGAACATCATTACCGATCCAAGTAATAACGAAGCCGGCGGCATGGTGAAATTCGAAAACGGTAGTGGAGCATTTAACAAAACTACCCTGATGCTGAACTCAGGCCTGATCAACGATAAGTTTGCTATCAGTGCCGTAGGTGTGCGAAAAGAAGGTGATGGAATTGTTGACGGAACATGGACCGACTCATGGGCTTATCACTTAGCGGCTTCTTATCAAATTAATGATGATAACAGACTTGACCTGTTTGCTCTGGGAGCTCCTCAGCGTCACGGTCAAAACCTGTACGCCCAAAACATTGCAACCTATGACCGCAGTTATGCTTTAAGTCTGGATAGTTATGACCCCGCTGCGACTGATGAATTCTGGGAAAAAGGACGTTTATTTAATTCCAACGTTTCCGGTGTATCTAACAGCTACGAAGGAAACCAATATGTTGGTGACGGCTGGTTAAACCCGAGCATCCAGAGCCGGTATTCTAAAAACTTCCTGAACGAGCGCGAAAACTTCTTTCACAAGCCACAAGTGAACCTGAACTGGTACAGTGAGTTGACTGATAAACTTACTTTAACCAACGTACTTTACTACTCCGGCGGACAAGGTGGAGGAACAGGAACACTTGGAGATATTGAGTATGACTACAGCCACGCACAGCGAATTGTAGACTGGAATGCTACCATCGCCGACAACCTGAGTAATGTGGATGTAAGCGGAGATGCTGTTGCAAACGGCATCATCAGAAACAGCCGAAACAACCAATGGACAATCGGTGATATTCTGAAGCTTTCTTATCAGGCAAGCGAAGAGCTTGAACTGCAAGCCGGGTTAGACTGGAGAACAGCTGAAATTGAGCACTACCGTGAAGTACGCGACCTTCTTGGTGGGCTCTACTACGTTGACAACTCCAACGACCTGAATCCAAATCGTGAAACAAGGCTGGGTGATAAAGTGGCTTATAACTTTGATAACACCGTTGACTGGTTAGGCGGTTATCTGCAAGGTGAGTACTCAAAGGATAACTTTAGTACGTATGCTACAGTTGGTATTTCTACCGTGAAATATTCTCACCTGAACTACTTCCTGGACGATCCAAATAAAGCAGGATTACAGGAAACAGAGCGCGAAAGCGATAACCTTGTTGGGTACCAGGCCAAAGCTGGTGTTCTTTACGGATTGAATGACAATCTGGACATTTACCTGAATGTTGGAGCGATCTCAAAAGTGCCGATTTTTGATAATGTAATTAATGACGGAACCGGTGCGATCAACGAAGATCCCGAAAACGAGAAGTTCTACTTCTACGAAGCAGGTACTCGTTACAGAGATCCAAGCGGACGATTTGGGTTCAACTTCAACTATTACCTGACCGACCGTCGTGACCGTTCTTTCACGCGGGGAATTAACTTTCAGGATGGAACTGAAGGTTTGATTAACATCACCGGTCTTGACCAAATGCACACAGGAGTTGAGCTGGAAACATCAGCAAAACTTGCTGAATGGGCCCGGCTTGATGTTGCCGCTTCTCATAACTTGTGGGAATACAAGAATGATGTAACAGCTCTGTACACTCCGGATCAGAACAATCCTTCTGACCAGGACACAGTGAGCCTTTTTGTGGAAGGACTTAAAGTAGGTAACGCACCGCAAACACAGTTTGCTTATACCCTGACGGTAGAGCCTATGCAAAACCTGGATATTACGCTGGTAGGTACTACATTCATGCGCTACTGGTCAGACTTTGACCCGCTTGATAGAGACGATCCAAGCGATCGTGCCCAAACATGGCAGGTACCTAACTACACAGTATTCAATGCTCACTTGAATTATGCCCTGCCGGGTGTGTTTGAAGGAAGTTCCCTGTTCCTGAACCTGTTCAATCTGTTTGATAATACATACATCCAGGATGCAACAGATAACAGTAGATTTAACGGATACGACGGAGATCACGATGCTGATGACGCCGAAGTATTCTTTGGGCTTCCAAGACGATACAACTTTGGAGTTAGAATCAACTTCTAAACCCATTAACGTATCATCAATTCTACGTTAAATTTTGAAAGCAGCCTGTCTTTTGACAGGCTGCTTTTTTATTGTAAGCAACTATGAAAAAACTCCTCGTTTCCGTACTTATATCACTGTCATTTATTGGCTGTGTTGAAGAAGATAAATCTGCCAATAAGAAAGTTCTTCTTGTATCCTTCGATGGTTTTCGGCACGACTACCTTTCTAAAGTTGATACCCCAAATTTTGATAGACTGGTTGAATCTGGTGTAATAAGTGAGGGGTTAATCCCTATTTTTCCATCCAAGACATTTCCCAATTATTATGCTATAGCCACCGGCTTGTACCCGGAAAACAACGGCTTCATTGCCAATAATATGTATGACCCTGAAATGGATGCGCGATTTACTATTTCGAATCGCGATGCGGTTGAAAATCCTGACTGGTATCAAGGGGAGCCGATCTGGAATACAGTCGAAAAGGCAGGTAAAAAATCCGGGACTATGTTTTGGGTAGGTTCGGAAACGCCTATTCAGGATATGCGCCCAACACACTGGAAGCCGTATAATGAAAGTATGCCTGATTCAGCCCGCATCGACACGGTTGTAAAATGGATGTCATATGGAAATGAAAAAGAAGTGGATTTGGCTACACTTTATTTCAGCTTCGTGGATGCTGTGGGACATCGTCATGGGCCTGATTCCCCTGAAGTAGTTGAGGCTATTAAACAGGCCGATGATTTAATGGGCCATTTGATGCAATTATTAAATCAAAAGCAGATTTCACAAAAAACAAATCTGATCATTGTGTCTGACCACGGGATGACCGATATCTCCCGGGGTCGAGTAGTGATACTTGATAAAATGATAAACCCGGACGATCTGGAGGTAATTTCATACAGCCCCGCAATGATGGCAAATGTAAAGGGAGATAATCTGGATGAAATTTATTCTGCATTAAAAGCTAATGAAGAACATTTTAACGTGTACAAAAAGGAAGAAATACCAGATCGGTATCACCTGAAGAATCATCGCAGAGTTCCTGAGCTGTTGCTGGTCGCTGATATCGGATACACGATCACTACAAGAGAGTATTTTGAGTCTCGGGCAAACTACCCATCGGGAGGGAACCATGGTTTTGATAATCAGGCAAGGGAGATGCACGCCCTGTTTGTAGCCCATGGGCCTGATTTTAAAAGGGGATATACCGCTAAACCTTTTCAGAATGTGCACTTGTATTCTTTGATGGCTCATCTGTTGGAGATCACACCGGCACCAAACGATGGAAGCCTGGACAGTGTATCAGTACTTTTAAAGTGATGAAGGAGATTTTTAACCAAAAAATCACGTTCAAGGGCTTTATTAAGATTGCATCTGTCCAAAAGTGAGGGGATATTCCCTTGCTGAAATACTCAGTCTTTCACAACCTAACAGAGTTTTAAGAATATGCCATACGTTGTTACTGAACCCTGCATTCAATGTAAATACACTAACTGCGCTGCTGTATGTCCGGTTGACGCGTTCCGCGAAGGCCCAAACTTCCTGGTCATCGATCCGATGGAATGTATTGATTGTGATGCCTGCGTGTCTGAATGTCCTGTAGAAGCTATTTATCCCGATGATGAAGTACCTGAAAAATGGGAAGATTACATCGATCTGAATGAAAGACTATCTGAAGCCTGGGAAGACCGCATTATCAACGAAACCCAGGATGCTCTGCCTGATGCCGACGAGTGGGCTACCAAAGAAGATAAGCTGGATAAACTTGTTGAAGCTTGGTAAGAAAAGTGGCATTTCACTTGAGTCATACAGTCTCTAACGATTCCCAAGAATCACTCTTTATTGCCTGAAAACACCTCCATTTTAAGCGCATCAACTTCCCCAAAAATAATGGGGGTCATCAATGCTACGCCCGATTCCTTTAGTGATGGAGGTAAATATCTGGATCACAGCCGGGCGATGGATCGTATTCATCTGATGCTTAAGAATGGGGCAGAAATCATAGATGTGGGGGGAGAGTCCACACGCCCGGGGGCTGACCCTGTTTCAGAAAAAGAAGAAATAGACCGGGTAATTCCTTTGCTTAAGGAAGCCATCCCGGTTTTCAGCGATGCCCTTTTTTCTATCGACACCACCAAATATGAGGTGGCTAAAAAAGCACTGCAGGCCGGAGCTAAAGTTGTTAACGATGTAAGCGGACTTCAAAAAGAACCCCACCTTGCCGACCTTTGTGCTGAATACGATGCTACTTACATTCTGATGCATTCTCAGGGTGATCCCAAAACGATGCAGAAAAACCCGGAATACAACGATGTGGTTGATGATGTGATGGCATTTTTCCAGCGACAAGCTGCGGAAGCAAAAAAAAGGGGAGTCCATCACCTTATTTTAGACCCGGGAATCGGATTCGGTAAAACGCTGGAGCACAACCTGAAATTGATCGCCCACCTTGACAAATTCAAAAAATTTGGTTTCCCTGTATTAGTTGGAGCTTCACGCAAGTCCATGATCGGTAAAATATTAGACGACCGGCCTACAGACGATCGCATAACCGGGACTGTTGCGCTGCACTATCACGCACTCATAAAAGGAGCAAATATACTCCGTGTGCATGATGTGAAGGAAGCTTCCGATTCAATTCGTATATTCAACGCAGTTCAATCCCAACAATAACCAAATCCGGCGGCCTTGTTTCCCATTGGTTTCCTTGAATTCGGCTTAAAAGATTTTGCCGAGACGCTCATTATTGCGCTCGTGCTGGTATATCTGTACCGGTGGGTGAAGGGGACGTTCGCCATTCAAGCGGCCCTTGGTATTTTGTTTGTGGTGATTATTAATGTGGTGATTGGGCTCTTGGGCTTTACTACCATCAACTCCATTCTGAGCCAGATTTTGGATGTGGGAATTATCGCGCTCATCATTCTCTTCCAGCCGGAAATCCGAAAACTGCTGTACCGGCTGGGAACCAATACCAGTCTGGATCGTTTTTTCTCGACTTCTAATTCAGACCGGACCATTGATGAGATTATCGATGCCGTGAAGGAAATGTCGAAGAATAAAACCGGGGCACTGATTGTATTTGCCCGGACTTCCTCGCTTCAGGATTTGGTGGACGCCGGAGTAAACATTGACTCTGAAATTCGAAGTGAGCTTCTTACCACGATATTCCAAAAAGAAACGCCATTACATGATGGAGCGGTTGTTATCAGGGGCAACAGAATTGTGGCGGCCAGCTGTTATCTGCCTATTTCTCAAAACCCGAACATCTCTTCCTCATTCGGAACGCGACACCGCGCTGCGGTAGGGATTAGTGAGTCCAATAATGTATTCGTAATTGTGGTATCGGAAGAAACAGGCCGAATTTCCATTGCCCGAAACGGTGCTCTTACCAGTGGACTTACCATTCAAAAACTACGGGCTGAAATGGAAGAAACCTTCGGCAGCCAAAAGTTTGATGAAGACGTTGCCTTCAGTTCTGCCCAGGCCGATATGAAGCTTAATTGATTTCGTTATTCGGGAAATCGTTAATCGTTGTTCGTCAATCTGAGGTATTTATCGAATAACGACCTACCTGGAAATAGCGCAAGCGTCCGCTTGTGCTTTTAGTAAATTGCCTAATAGTTATTCAAAAACTCTTTCATCAAATCTTTGGCGGCTTTATAGGATGATATTTTACCTTCCTGAACCTGCAATCGGTAGCTTTCCAGTTTTGATTTCAGATCAGCATCCCCATAAAAAGCCTGATGCAGTTCCTGATGGATGCTTTCATTCAGCCAGTAATTAGCCTGTTCTTTTCGTTGCAGCTCAAAGAACCCTTTAGCTTTGGTGTGGCGCACGTACTCATCCACAATGTTCCAAACCTCGGGAATGCCTTTGTTATGAAATGCCGAGCAGGTAGATACTTTGGGAATCCAGCCTGATTCGGTAGGAGGAAACAGGTGCAGTGCGTTTTTGTATTCAGCCATCGCTCGTTTGGCAGCATCTTCATTTCCGGAATCAGCCTTGTTAATAACGATGGAGTCGGCCATTTCCATGATACCTCGTTTGATGCCCTGAAGTTCATCTCCGGCACCGGCCAGCATCAACAGTAAAAAGAAGTCAACCATAGAATGAACAGCTGTTTCTGACTGACCCACACCTACGGTTTCAATAAGGATGGTGTCAAAGCCTGCGGCTTCACAAAGAGTGATGGTTTCCCGTGTGCTTCTCGCCACGCCCCCCAGAGAGCCGGAAGTGGGGGTAGGGCGGATATAGGCATTCGGATGATTTGATAGCGTCTCCATGCGCGTTTTATCACCGAGAATACTACCCCGGGTTTTGGAACTGGAAGGGTCGACGGCAAGAACGGCTAAGCTTCGTTCCTGTTCATCAATTACATAATTGCCAAAAGCCTCAATAAAGGTACTTTTACCAACCCCGGGAACACCGGTTATGCCAATTCGAACCGAATCCCCGGAATGGGGAAGACATCCTTCAATAATTTCCTGGGCCAGCTCCTGATGTTCATGCTTCGTGCTTTCAATTAAAGTAATAGCACGGCTGAGCAACATCCGGTCGCTGGCTAAAATACCTTCAATAAATTCAGGAGCAGATGGAAGTTGTTTACTCAAGGTGCCCTCTCTTAACTTTTCCAAAGTTATTGAAGGACATAAATTGAACAAGCTCCCCAAGTAACTTTGGAAAAGTTATTTGGGGTAGAGATCTAAAAAAAGAATTCGCAGTTAATTTCATGAGGAAGAATAATTCTCAATCAAAACTTCCAGGATTTGCTTGGCGGCTTTGGGAATGACGGTTCCGGGACCAAAAACGGCCGTGACCCCTGCATCATAAAGGAAATCATAATCCTGCTGGGGAATCACACCGCCGGCTATTACAATAATATCTTCGCGGCCTTGCTTTTTGAGCTCCTCGATGACTTGCGGTACCAATGTTTTATGTCCACCAGCGAGGCTTGAAACTCCAAGTATATGAACGTCATTCTCCACGGCTTGACGGGCGGCTTCTTCAGGTGTCTGGAACAGGGGGCCAATGTCCACATCAAAACCTAAATCGGCAAAGCTGGTTGAAATTACTTTCGCTCCGCGATCGTGTCCGTCTTGCCCCATCTTGGCTACCATAATTCGAGGGCGACGGCCATCCAGCTCGGCAAATTTATCTGCCAGGTTTAGGGCTGCTTTAAACTGATCATTATTTTTGAGTTCAGAAGAATACACGCCGGATATGGATTTAATGGTTGCCTTATATCGCCCGAAAGCTTCTTCCATGGCGTCCGATATTTCACCAAGTGTTGCTCGCTCGCGGGCGGCGTCAACAGCCAAAGCTAATAAATTTCCATCACCTGATTCTGCACACTTAGTCAGTTTATTGAGTGCTTCTTCGACAGCCTGATCATTACGATCCTCCTTCACTTTGTTGATGCGCTCAATCTGGGATTTGCGCACTTTCACGTTATCCACTTCCAGCACATCAATCTCAGATTTCTCATCGGTCTGAAATTTGTTGACGCCTACAATAGTGTCCTTGCCGGAATCGATGCGGGCCTGCTTCCTTGCAGCGGCTTCTTCGATCCGCATTTTTGGGATGCCGGTTTCAATAGCTTTAGCCATTCCGCCGAGTTCTTCCACTTCGCCAATCAACGACCAGGCTCTTCGTGCAATTTGATCGGTCAGGTATTCAACATAGTAAGAGCCGGCCCAGGGGTCTACCGCTTTGGTGATACCGGTTTCTTCCTGCAAGAGGAGTTGGGTGTTCCGTGCAATTCGGGCAGAGAAGTCGGTAGGCAGGGCAATGGCTTCATCCAGAGCGTTGGTATGAAGCGATTGCGTATGTCCAAGTGCAGCCGCCATGGCCTCCACGGTAGTTCGGGCAACGTTATTGAAAGGATCTTGCTCAGTCAGGCTCCAACCCGAAGTTTGACAGTGTGTTCTGAGGGAAAGAGACTTTGGATTCTTTGGGTTGAATGATTTCACAATTTTTGCCCATAATAAACGTGCTGCCCGCATTTTGGCAATTTCCATAAAGTGGTTCATCCCAATGGCCCAGAAAAATGAGATGCGTGGAGCAAAGTCATCAATATCCATACCGGCTTCTATCCCGGTGCGGAGGTATTCGAGTCCATCAGCCAGGGTGTAGGCAAGCTCAATGTCACAAGTCGCCCCGGCTTCCTGCATATGATACCCGCTAATCGAAATGGAGTTGAAGCGAGGCATATGCCGGGAAGTATATTCAAAAATATCCCCGATTATTTTCATGGAAGGTTCGGGTGGATAGATATAGGTATTCCGAACCATGAATTCTTTCAGGATATCATTTTGAATCGTTCCTGCGAGCTGTTCGGGCTTCACCCCTTGTTCTTCGGCAGCTACAATGTAGAATGCCATCACCGGGATCACAGCCCCGTTCATGGTCATGGAGACCGACATCTTATCCAGTGGAATCTGGTCAAAAAGAATCTTCATGTCTTCCACCGAATCGATGGCAACTCCGGCTTTTCCTACATCACCGGAAACGCGGGGGTGATCAGAGTCATAACCACGATGTGTGGCCAGGTCAAAAGCGACCGAAAGGCCTTTTTGTCCGGCTTCGAGGTTGCGGCGATAAAAAGCGTTGGATTCTTCCGCGGTAGAGAAACCAGCATATTGACGGATCGTCCACGGCCGAACGGCATACATGGTCGAATAAGGCCCGCGAAGGTAGGGTGGAATGCCGGCGGCATAATTAAGGTGTTCGAGCTTCTCGATATCCTCTTTAGAAAACCGTGTTTTTACAGGAATCTGCTCCGGAGTTTCCCAAGCATCTTTTTGGGGTGACTCCTGTTTTGAGCGGCCATTCGATTTAAAGTCTATGTTGGAGAAATCCTTCTTCATTATCCTTCCCCGTTTTTAAGTTCCGCTTCGATATTTAAAAGAGATATGTCATCTACAGTAATGCTTTCCAAGTTGTCCGGATCGAAACTGGTAAAATTTTGAATGTTGAATTCTAAATTTTGAATTTTTTTGTCCGGCTGATATTTATTCACACCGACCAATACTTTCTCTTTATGTTGGTAAGCCTCAATTTTTTCTTTTCGTGAAGCAGCTACCAACTCTTGAATGTATCCGGAATTAAGCGCCTCGTAAAAACCACCTTTGGCTTCAATATCCTGGAATAACTCCCAGCTTTTCTGTGCCATGCTATCGGTTAGCATTTCAATGTAGTACGAACCGGCACCGGGATCGGCCACTTTGTCAAGATATGCTTCTTCCTGAAGAATGAGCTGAATATTCCGGGCGATTCGTGAAGAAAAGCCGGAGTCTTTTGAAAAGTGCTCATCATAACGATGAACTGTAATGGAATTACAGCCGCCGATTGCCGCCGACATAGCTTCTGTAGTAGTTCGAAGCATGTTATTGTGGGCATCCGACTGGGATTTATTCCAAAAACTGGTTTCAGCGTGAATGGAAGGGGTGATGTTATTCAAACCATATTCGTCCAGAACCTGTCCCCATGTTCGCTTAAAAGCTCTGAATTTTGCAATCTCGAGAAAGTAATTAGGGCCGGTTGCAAAATTAAAGTTCAAATTTCCGCCCATCTTTGAATTAAAACCGAGGTATTCATTGCCTGCAGCCAAAGAGAAAGCAAGTTGTTGAATGATAGTAGCACCCGCATTGGCAAAAACAGAAGAATCGATAGCACAGAATGAAAATACTTCGCCAAAGGCATTCAGTGTTTTTTCAATATCTGTTTTAGATGCCAGCTTTCCGCTTAATGCTGCATACGAAATCGGGTCAAAATTAAAGCTAACGGAAAGCTCTTCCTCGGTGAGCTTTCGTCCTTTGCTAATCTCATTCAACCAATCGGCTATGGAAGGAGAAGAAACGGTGCTCCCAAACCGGATAGTAATCAATTCAATTTGGATATCCTCCAGCAGGTTCCTGAGATCTTCGAGTGAATGCAAATAGTTATTCTCAGGGCAGAAATACAACCCGGAAGCGCCATTTTCGAGTGCATGTAAGGCTTCTTTATTTGCTTCTGATAGCGACGAACTTTCAACGCGCTCCATGACAGTCCATGAGCCATGGGAGGCCATGGGTTCAGGTGAAGATGAAAGATCTGGTAAGTTTTCTTCCCGGTAAAATGGAAGAGGGTTGATCCCTTCCCCGGATTTCCAGCGAAGCACATCCTTATAATCTTTTCCTTTAAGGTCTTTCTCGATTATAGCTTCCCATTCCTCGGTAGATATGGGCGGAAACTCATCAAAATGAAGGGCTTTTTTGAAGTCTGAATTTTCCAAGAGTGATGAAAGAATTTTTGAGGTTTTGTAATTACAACGAAAATAATGAGGTCGAGAGTTCTTTACTAACCGGATGCAAAAAATACGGTTTTAATTAGTAAAAAAGCGCTTACAATTTGTATATTCTGCTTCACTTTCACTCAAAACCTACTCACAAAGTTTTATAGATGGAACAAACCGAGCAACTAATTCCACCTCTAACACAGCTCACTGAAGATGAGCAAATGCTTAAAGAAGCGGCAGCTGATTTTGCTGAAGCTTCCATCAAACCCCTGGTCGAAGAAATGGACGAAAATGCCAAGCTAGATCCCGGTTTGGTTAAAGAATTTTTTGAAATGGGCCTGATGGGAATTGACATTCCTGAGCGATACAGCGGAGGTGGCGGAACCTTCATGATGTCGGTTGTAGCTATCGAGCAGATATCTCGGGTAGACGCATCAGCGGGTGTTTTTATGGATGTGCAGAACACATTGGTTAATAACGCTTTTGTAAATTTCGCTTCCGACTATCTTAAAGAAAAATATCTGCCCCTCTTAGCCACTGAAAAAGTAGGCGCATATTGTTTGTCGGAGGCCGGATCGGGCAGTGATGCTTTTGCCCTTAAAACCACCGCAAAAGAAGACGGTGATGATTTTGTGCTGAATGGTTCCAAGTTGTGGATTACCAATGCCAACGAGGCAGATATCTTTCTGGTGATGGCAAATGTAAATCCCGAAGCCGGATATAAGGGAATTACGGCATTTGTGGTTGAGCGTGGAATGGAAGGATTTTCAATTTCCAAGAAAGAAAATAAACTGGGAATTCGAGCGAGTTCAACCTGTGAAATACTATTAGAAGACTGCCGGGTACCTAAAGAAAATGTGCTGGGTGAAGTTGGGAAAGGATACAAAGTAGCCATCGAAACGTTGAACGAAGGCCGAATTGGTATTGGTGCCCAGATGATTGGTATTGCGCAGGGCGCTTTTGATGCGGCCCTCGGCTATGTGCAGGAACGCAAGCAGTTCGGGAAGTCAATTTCTGAATTCCAGGGCGTTCAGTTTCAGCTGGCCCGTATGGCAACAGATATAGAAACCGCTCGTTTATTGGTTTACAATGCAGCCCGAATGAAAATGAATGGCCAGAATTTTTTGAAAGAAGCCGCAATGGCAAAATTTTATTCCTCAGAAGTGGCTGAACGGGTGAGTTCACAAGCAGTCGATTTATTTGGAGGATATGGATATGTGAAAGAATATCCCGTAGAGAAATATTACCGTGATTCTAAGATCGGTAAAATCTACGAGGGTACAACGAACATGCAACTAAGCACAATAGCTAAGTTGCTACTTCGATGAGTGAGTGAGAAAAAGGGGGCTTCGGCCCCCTTTTTATTTTAAGGCTTTGCCGGTTTACGGTGTAAAAATCCATTCAAGAATCGCTGCTTATTTAACTCTTCTTGTGATACAGCGCAGCGAAATCCAACCTCATAAAATTTAGCATCACTTAACACGCCAACCCGCCAGTACACTTTGGTGGTGTTTAGCCAGGAATTGAAACTTCCGCCACGGATTATTCTCACCATGCTGTTTTCAAGGTCGTGCAGGTCTTCCGGATTCTCATAGAATTGATAATAAGAGCCGATCCATTCGGAAACATTTCCACTCATATCATAAATGCCAAGTTCGTTCGGCTTTCTGGTTCCTGCTCGGAAGGAAAAAGAGATGGCATCTTTTTCGGTAATAGCATATTTCGATAAAGAGTCCGGATCGTTTGTGCCCGCAAAAAGGGTTGCTTTCCCTTCTGCTCTTGCTGCATATTCCCATTCGGTTTCGGTGGGCAGACGCCAGCCAAAATAATTGCAGTAAGCCGAGGCATCATGCCAGTCTATACGAACAACGGCGCGGTCTCCACGTCCGTAATGTTCATCCGGGGGTAGTTCCCTTCCGGTTGCTTTGGCAAAAGCATCGTATTGAGTAAATGTAACTTCATACTTGCCGATGTAGTAGTCATCCAGGCTTACTTCATGGATAGGCAGGGCATCGGTATTTGTGCTGTCGATGATATCCCCCATTAAAAAAGTTCCGCCCTCAACTTTAACCATTCCGGGTTTAGGAAAGTCGGTAGTATTCCTGGATACAGAACAACTACAGGTTAATGCGATTATTAATAACAGGTATAGGGATAGTTGAAATTTATTCATACTAAAAAGGTAGTATTTAAAGGGAATAATTTCCAAAAAAATTGGAATGATGTTGATTTGCTAAGAGTTGTATTGTGGTAAAATTAGGTATTAGTACGTCAAAAATGTAATAATCAAAGTAGTAAGATGGATCAAAAGTTAGACCCTGAAGTGTTAGAGCAGATCAAAAAATGTAGTAAGGATGAAGCTTCATTCTCTAAGCTTGAAGAATTGTTCGGAGAACTTTTTCAACGCTATCAAAATACAAAGAATCAGCTTTCACTGATTGAACAAGCGATAAAACATGATTACGACTCCATTCTCATAACCGATTTGGATTTAGAAAAGCCGGGGCCGAAGATCGTGTATGTGAATGAAGGTTTCACAAAAATGACGGGGTACACGAAAGAAGAAGTACTCGGAAAAACACCAAGGATATTGCAAGGCGAAAAGACAGATCGCAACGTGCTCGACAGACTTAAAAAAAGGTTGATTGAGGGCCAGGCATTTTTTGGACACACCGTAAATTACCGAAAAGACGGGTCCGAGTTTATTAATCAATGGGACATCCATCCACTTACGAACAGCAAAGGAGAGATTACTCACTGGGTATCTTACCAGCGCGATATAACGGAACGCAAGGAAACGAGCAAGCTGGTTTTTGACGCCAACCTTGATTTTGAGAACCTGGTAGAAGAATCGAAGAAGACATTTGTTGATCTGGATGTGCAGGGCAATATTGTTTCCTCGAACAATTCGTTTAAGACTTTGCTGGGTTACGATGCCGATGAACTCAAATCTGTTAAAATTTGGGATCTTGTAATAGAAGATTATCAGGAAGAAATGAAATCGCTGTTCAGCGACTTTGATTCCAAAAAAGTAGAAGACAAGGAATATTCCTGGGACTTTATCCAAAAAGGTGGGGAGACAGTAAAACTGGAAGGTACCATCAATTACTTTGTAAGCAATGACGAAACCATCATCAGGGTTCACTTCGATAATATCTCTCTCAGAAACCGCATTATTGAAACGCTTAAAAAGAAGAAAAGCAATTTAGAAAATATTGTGGGTAAAAAAGATGAATTTACCCTGCGGTTTGCAGCAGGAAGCGATGGTAAAAACAGGTGTAAATTTGTGTCTGAAAATTTTGGCAATATAACCGGTTTGAATCCTGAGCTTATTCTTAACCATGGCCTTGAAAATGTAATACACGCTGATAATTTGGAGGAAGCAGAGAAAGCCATTGAAAAGGCTTTCAATGGTACTCCTTCCAGCATCAGTTGTAAATACAAAACTAATGATGACAACTATGTATCAGTTATACAGTCGTTTAAGCCAAATTATGGCAGCGATCAGGATATCGTCGAAAGCGTTAAAAGCGTAGCCATGATTGAACTGGAAGTTGAAAAATAAGCATTCAAAAAATCGATGCTCAAAGCCCGCCAAAGTGTGGGCTTTTTCTTTATGTAGAGCAGGTTAACCCGTATATTGAAATTAAAAATGGATATTCAGGCGATAGAAGAACGAATTATCAAAGAGTTTGAATTACTGCAGGATTGGCCCGAGCGGTATAAGTACATTATTAAGCTGGGAGACAAACTTGCACCGCTATCCGAAGAAGATAGGGTAGAAGAAAACCTTGTAAAAGGCTGCCAGAGTCAGGTTTGGCTTACAGCAGAAATGCAGGATGGAAAAGTAGTCTTTACAGCCGATAGTGATGCCGCCATTACCAAAGGGTTAGTTTCGCTGATGGTGCGTTTTTATTCGGGTCAGGAACCGGACGTTATTATCAATAAAAAACCTGAGTTCATCGATAAAATAGGGATGGCTCAACACCTGTCGCCAACCCGGGCAAACGGTCTCGCATCTATGGTCAAGCAAATGAAGATTTATGCCATGGCTTTTAAGGCACAGAAAACGTTATCGTAATCTAATTGTAAGGCTCATAATAAATCGTTTAATTTCCCCATCTAACGGGGATAAGCAATGAATATGAGCACAAAATTTTCTCTCACCGGCATTTCTGATATCGCTCTGGGTAAAGACCTGAGGTCGGAAAACGAGGTAGCTGGAAAAAAGGCAGGTATGACTGTCTTGAATTCGGTTTCTTTCTTTTTAGCCGGCGTTTCCATTCTTTTTCTTATTGCCTTTCAAATCAATGAATCGGTATCTCTGACATGGTTTTTTCTGTCGGAAGCCATCGCTTTTTTGTTAATTCCGTTGTTAGCTCGTCAGGGGTTTGAAAAGGCAGCCAAAATTCTACTCATTGCTTACGCTGATATAGGAATTATCATCCTCAGTTCCGTATTTGGGGGCGATGCTATGATACAGGCCTTCTTTATCCCCGCAATGGGGCTTTCTATTCTTCTGTTTGATAATACACAGGTTCATCTGCGGAATATGGGTATCCTGTTGTCAATACTTTCATACTTTATCCTCGATTACATCATTTTTGAAAGGATCAGCATATCTGAAAGCAGTTTCTCCCTGGTTCGATGGAGTGTTTTAACAGGCTCATTCGTAACCACCTGGTTAATTTTCAATACGTTTTCTCAGTTTAAAGAAGATGCTGAGTATCAAACGCTGGAGCTACTACAAAAAGAGCAGGAATTAAACCAGGAGTTAAGCCTAAAGCAGGAAAAGCTGGAAACGTATATCGAGCAGCTTGAAGTGGCTTCCGAAGAGCTTGCAAAAAGCACGAAAGCTAAATCGGAATTCCTGGCTACCATGAGTCATGAGATCAGAACCCCTATGAACGCTATCTTAGGGATGACTCATTTGTTGAAGCAAGATAGTCCGCGTGAAGATCAAATCGAGCCCATAAATATCCTGGATTTTTCCGGTAAAACACTACTTTCACTTATTGATGATGTGCTCGACTTTTCGAAAATTGAAGCCGGTAAAATTGAGTTTGAAAGCATTGAATTTGAGTTAAATAAGCTTGTCAATGTAATCATAGAGAGCTTTAAGATAACGGCCAAAAACAAAGGTATTGAGCTTAAAACAGAAATAGGGGAAGGGATACCCAATATTTTAGTTGGCGATCCGGCGCGGCTCACGCAGATTCTGAATAATCTTGTGAGCAATGCATTAAAGTTTACTGAAGAAGGAGAGGTCCGATTATCAGTAAATGCTGTTCAGGACGATGATGAATCAATTCGTTTACAATTTGCAATTTCGGATACAGGTATTGGTATCGAAAAGGGTCGTGTTAATACAATATTTGAAAGTTTCACTCAGGCCAGTCAAAATACCAAGCGTCTATTTGGCGGAACCGGTCTCGGCCTTACCATCAGTAAGCAGCTTACTGAGCTGCAGGGAGGTTCTATTTCTGTGGAAAGTGAGGAAGGGGACGGCAGTACATTCTATGTAGAGTTAACCTTTGAAAAAGGATCTTCTGCTATTGAGGCCACGGCTATCAATAAAAGCGAAGATAGCACTACAAGCTTGAGTGGTCTTAAAGTGCTATTGGCTGAAGATAATCTGGTGAATCAAAAGGTGATGCTGCGATTTCTGGAAAGATGGAATGTGGATATGACGGTTGTAGATAACGGAAAAGAAGCTGTGGATGCCATTAAAGAAGATAACTACGATGTAGTATTGATGGACCTCCAGATGCCAACCATGGATGGCTACGAAGCCTCCGAACATATTCGAAAACTGGATGACCCGTACAAGAGAAATACGCCTATTATTGCTCTCACAGCTGCTGCACTTAAAGAAGTTCGGGAGAAGGTGTATGCTTCGGGCATGAATGACTTTGTGACCAAACCGTTTAACCCGGCTGACCTTGAACAAAAGCTGTTTCAGTTTATTGAGAAGTAAGTATAAAACGGTTTAGATTCGTTTTTTTGCAATAAACTACTCAGTTCTCCGGGAATACCAATACAACACCGCTCTTCAAAATAAAATGTCCCCAATTGGGAAAGCTGTTTGTCATAAGGGTGAACATTAACTCATTTATGATAGAATCATGAAAAAATATATGCTTTTGCTATTTGATAATGAAGATGCCTACAAACAAATGTCACCTGAAGATTACCAGGAAGAGATTGAGGCCCACGGAAAGTGGATTGAAGAATTAGGGGGGCACTTCGATACCGGAGAAGCATTGGAGTTTCCCTCAAAAACGGTTCGGGGTGAAGAAAAAATTGTTACCGATGGCCCGTTTTTAGAGACTAAAGAACTTGTGGGAGGTTTCTATATAATTAATGCCGAAAGTCTGGAGCATGCCGCAGAACTTGCCAAAGGGTGCCCTACTTTACGGTTGGGCGGCAACATAGAAATCCGGGAAGTAATGGCTATGTGATTTGAAAGATTCACAACCTCATACCGCTCGTACATTGGTCGATCATCTTTTCCGTGAAGAGGCGGGAAAGATGACGGCTATTTTAATTCGTTTATTTGGCCTCGGTAATGCGGAATTAGCGGATGACATTGTTCAGGAAACTTTTATCACTGCCATGAAGAAATGGCCGCTGAAAGGCGTACCGGAAAACCCCTCTGCCTGGCTAATGAAGGTGGCAAAAAATAAAGCCCTCAACGTTGTTAAAAGAGAGCGAATGATCCGGGAAAAGTCTTCTTCCATACCGGGTATTAATAAGGATGAGGCAGCCATCGACAACATGTTTGACCAACAGGAGGTAAAAGATACCCAGTTGAGTATGCTATTTACCTGTTGTTATCCTGAAATAAAAGAACGGGAACAACTAATACTGATATTGAAAATTCTGGGTGGATTCAGTAACGCCGAAATAGGTAGTGCTTTGCTCATAGAACCGGAGGCTGTAAAAAAAGCATTTTATCGGGCCAGGGTGAAGATCAAAAACCATTATACCGAGCTTCCCGAACTAAACCGGGAAGAAACTCAGCGAAGGGCAGATACGGTTTTGAAGGCCATTTACCTGTTGTTTAATGAAGGGTATAAAACCAGCTTTGCAGATGATCTGATCAATGCAGACTTATGTTACACAGCGCTTCGGCTTGCTCACCTCATGACATCAATTACTCTTGAAGATTCAGGACGAACTCATGCTTTGCTGGCGCTGATGTATTTCCAGTCGGCACGGTTTCCGGCCCGCTCAGGAGAGCAGGCTGAAGTGTTAGACCTTAAAGACCAGGATAGGAGTAAGTGGAACCGGGATCTGATAAACAAGGGGTTCAATCATCTGATGAAATCCAGAAACAGTAAAGAATTGAGCCGGTATCACCTGGAATCAACAATAGCATCTGCTCATGTACAGGCGCGAAGTTTTGCAGAAACAGATTGGAAGCTCATTTGCTCTTGTTACAAAAAATTGATGATGGTGGAACCTTCGGCACTGATTGAACTGAACTATGTTGTAGCGTTGAGCTATTTATATGGTGCTGAGTTTGGGCTGAAGAAGATAGAAAGCATTGAAGATTCAGAAATAAAAGCCAAGCAGTATTTCTTATGGGCAGCCAAAGCGGAAATGAATGTAAGACTTGGGAGATTTGGGTTAGCTAAATCCTATTATCAGGTTGCCTGCGATCATGCACAGTCCTCTTTTGATAAAAACTACTTACGCCGAAAAATGGAAGAGTGTGACTTAAACAACCTTTCACAAAATTAAAAGCCGTTCCCGAAACCGGAAACGGCTTTCTTTGTTCCTACAGTTTGTTTGTTAAGCTTAACCGCAATTACTTCTTGGTTGTCTTGTTAGCTTGAGGAACCTGCTTTTTATCAGCTGCTTTTGGTGCAGATTTAGGAGCAGGTTTTTGTTCTTTGTTAGCCATGGTTTCGGCCTCCAAACAAAAGATTGTGGTTATGTTCTTTTGCCTGTTTTGGCAAATCCCTAACCCATGTTCAGGCAGATGAGGACCCTGAGACATTGAATCAATATTCGCACCTTTTTGGACATTTAGCAATAGGGGAAGAGGCGCTACTGAAAATATATTTTAAAAAATAAGAGTTGCCTCCCTTCCGGAAGACAACTCTTGGGTTTTCGGGGTACAAATGAAAGTGAAAAAAGTTACTGTTCTTCAGGTATGGTGACGTAGAAGGTAGATCCAACTCCTACATCGGTTTCAACTTTGACCTCACCATTATGTAGTTCTACAAATTGTTTAACAAGTGGAAGCCCAAGCCCCGTGCTGATTTCTCCCTGAGTACCCATACGTTGGTGTTTCTTGTTCTTAGTGAACAATCCGGTGATATGTTCTTCGGGAATGCCGATGCCGGTGTCGGATACCGAGCAGTAAAGCACACGGTTTTCCGTACCAATAATTTCAGCTTCAACCGTGATGGTGTCCCCGGATGAGCTGAACTTAAGAGCATTTGAAATGAGGTTACTGATAATGAGTTTAAATTTTTCATCATCAAGTCTGAAAGAGCCGTTTACTTTGAATTGTGTGGTAATGTCCACTTGTTTGGTTTTAGCAAGAGGAGTATAAATGAGAATCAGGTCATGGATCAGTTCGTCAACCTGAACTTCATCAATAAGTAAACGGGAATCTCCATCTTCAATGGAGTTTGATACCAACTCAGCAGTGTAGGTAACCAGTTTTCTTCCACTGATTTCGATCATTGACAGAATGTTGTTTAGTTCATCACGATCCCCATCCCAAACATTCTGAAGGTAATTGGCGGAACTTATAATTCCGCTTAGCGGACTTTTGATATCGTGATTAACAACCCGTAGAAAATGATCTTTCTCCCGGTTCAATTCTTCCAGTTCCTTCTGGGTCCTCCTAATCTCCAGACGGGATACAATTTCTCCGGCTATGGTTTTTAAGGCCTTTTTTTGTGTTGCGGTAAGTTCTTTGGGCGTGGAATCAAGAACACAAAGGGCACCGATATTAAATCCATCTTTTGTTTTCAAAGGATACCCGCTGTAGAACTTATGGTGAGGTGCCCCGGATACAAAAGAAGCATCTTTGAAACGTTCATCTTTTGAGAGGTCAGAGATTTCAAGATTTTCATCGGCAAGGATGGTATGTGCACATACCGCTTCAGACCGGTCGCAATCGGTGCCGGATTCCAGCCCGAATGCAGCCTTAGTCCACTGCCGGTTATGGTCCAGAATATTCATCTGAGACATTGAGCTCTCGGTAACGATGGCTGCAAGTTCTACCAGTGAATCAAATTCCTTCTCCGGAAGCGTATCAAGTATATTATACTCTTCGACGATTTCCTGTCTCTCAGATTCATTATCCGGAAGAGGGATTTCACTGGTATTTTTATGGTTTGTTAAAACGGGCATAATAATCTTGTCTAATTTCTTAGAGCGCTGTGTGGCCCTTTAAGTTCTTTCTTAGCAAAACGGATCGATAAAGTGCTTTCCGTTTCATTATCCAATGTGATGGAGCCATCGAGCTGGCTTGATAATACATCAATAAGTTCTTTCCGAAGAGTGGTATTCGGATGTTCAGAGTCATACGTACTAAGCAATGCTCCGGATGGGTCAATCAGGTCAATTCTTATGCAATCACCCGTATTTTGCATTTTTAAAGCAAGGTTGCTGTTTTCCACCCCGCAATTGGTTTTAATCAGATCCAGATAATTGAGTATCTCATTGATAAGCATCCCGGCCGGAATGGCCTGATTTACATTAAGCTCAACTTCCTCGAGGTCAAAGCTGGAAATAAGCTTATAGGCATTGTTGTCGGTAACTTCGGCTCCTTCCTTAATAACGGTTTCAATATATTTTCTGAAACTGACGTGTGTCAGGCTTTCATTTTTGTACAGAAGCTCGTGGATTTTTGCAATCGTTGTAATTCGTGATTGGGTAGAATGCAGGTGCTTGGAAATTTCCTGATCATGATTGTCAAGAATTTCCAATTCCAGCAGTCCTGAAATAATAGCCAGGTTATTTTTAACCCGATGGTGAACTTCGCCGAGTAGTGTTTCTTTTTCGGCCAGTGATTTTTCAATAATGTTACGTGCCTGAATCTGTTCAGTCACGTCAATGGCTTCTACGAAAATGCCGTACACTTCTCCATTTTCATCATGGATAGGTTTGCAAACAACGTTTAGAAAATGGCTTTTGGAAGCTTTATTATTACCCTTATTAAAGTATACTTCCTTTTCGTTAAGATAGTGCGTTTTGCCCTCTTCGAAGCAGGAATCTAAAAGTTTTGTAAGCCCTTGTTTTTTGAGTTCAGGTATGGCTTCCTCAACAGTTAAGCCAACCAAGTTTTGCTTCCCTGTCAATTCTTTGTACTTGCCATTTACAAAGCTATAGATATGTTCTTTTCCTTCCAGCATAGCAATGGCAGACGGCGATTCTTCAAACATATCCTGCATTTGGGCACGGGCTTTTTGCTCCGTTTCAAGCAGGTCTACAATCCGGTTTTCAAGCGATTTACGTTCGTGGATATCCACATACATTCCATATATGGCGATTACATCACCGTCCAGCTCAACAGGTACTCCACCTACAAGTACCGGTACTTCTTTACCGTTTTTATGCAAACGAATGGTTTCGGTTTGGAAACTGTCGCCGGTGAAACTTAACCGGGAAAGGTTTTCTCCCTGCAGGTCCATAGCGGGGGGGACGATGGTTTGGTCAAGTTTCTTTCCGATTATTTCCGAATCGGCGTATCCAAAAATCTTGCTGAAGCTGTGGTTGATATTTTGAACCTTGCCATCTGCATCCACTAAAACAATTCCAATAGGAGAGTTGAAGAACAGTTGGTTCAGCAGCTCTTGGTTTCGTTTACTTTGCAATTCAGCATTTTTTCGGTCGGTGATATCCATATTTGAACCGGCAAGCTTTGTAGGCTTTCCGCTCTCATCCCATTCCACAAACTTTGCATTTGCAAGGATCCATCGATAAGTGCCATTACCAGCTTTGAGACGAAACTCAGCCTGATAACCGTCACCGACTTCTGTATATCTTAACAGCTCTTTGTAGGGAATATTCTTGTCTTCCGGGTGAAGAATAGAGTCAAAGAATTGTTTTTTGAAATCAATATCATTCTTGTCATAACCAAGAAGGGAAAACCATTGGTCGTTATAGAATATCTCATCTGTTTTCAGGTCCACTTCCCATAACCCAAGGTTAGCACCATCAACAGCAAGTTCATTGAAATGCTTAGTTCGCTGAAGTTCTTTTTTGACCTCTTGTCGTTCGTTTTCTATTTCGATGAGGTTATTACGATTCAGTCCTCCGCCTACAATATAACGTTCGCCATTCTGCTCAAAGCTGGTACCTCTCAGTAAATAATGAACGGTACGGCCGTCTTTGGTTAAACAACGGGCGTCAACACTAATTTTTTTGCCAATAAGTTTGTCCTCGAGAATATTAATGAGCATTGACCGATCGCCTGGATGCACGAGGTTCATCACATTCGTATTTGCAACCTCCTCATTTGTATATCCCAGGTCTTGCTCAAGCATGGCATTCCAGCGAACCAACTCGCCCTTTAGGTTGAACACAAAAAAAGCAGTAGGCAGGCTGGAAATAGCAGATTCAGTGAATTCTTTTTCATCCAGCAATTGCTTTTGTATAGCTTTTCGGGAAGAAATATCTCTGAAATTGATGAGGGTTTTCTTTTCACCGTCCTCAGTTTCGTATATAACGGAGCTTACTTCCACAGAAATTTTATCTCCGTTTTTATGAATGAACTCGGCGTCACCAACGTAGGAGCCATTCTCCAGACGGTCAGAGACAATCTCTTTGTTCACCGGATCTTCCATGTCAACAATTATGTTGCGGTAGTTGCCCTCCAGCTCTTCGGCTGCATAGCCCAGGATATCACAAGCAGCCGGGTTAACCTCAAGAATGAGGCCATCCGGCTTGCCTATGATTGTTCCTTCCAGGGTATTATTAAACTGTAGCTTGTACTGTTGCTCAGAAGCCTTGAGAGACTGTTCCGCATTACGTTTTTGAGAAATATCCTTGAAGGCCCAGCTTGTGACTGCCTTCCCGTTTTCATTTCGAAATAAGGTAACCGACAACTCAATGGGCACAATTGTGCCTTTTGCCGTCTTTATTTCGTGTTCCCCTATATAATTTCCTTTTCGGTTAATTCTTTTCTGAATGTCGGAAAAACTCAAATTTACATTCAGATAATTCTTGATGTCTGAAAAAACCAGTTTGTCTTCACTTATCTGAAGAAGTTCACAGGCAATGTTATTGGCTTCAATTACTGTTTTGGATTCATCGGCTACTAAAATTCCATACAAGCTGTTCTGGAAGTGCTTTTCAAACTTCTCAAGGGTTTCTTTCAGGTAGGTTTGGCTTTGAACCTGTACGCTTATGTCCTCGTAAATCAGGATGGCACCTTCATCAGTTCCAAGAGACTTTACGGTAACGTTAAAGACTCTGACCTGTCGGGCCTCAAAAACCTTGCAGTCAGTTTCAAAACTTTCTTGCTCTCCCCCCAGTATAGCCTTGATACCCAGTAAAAGCCGGAGGGCACACTCATTACCGGAAGCAAGGGGTTGCTGAAGTGCCGATAATATATTCTTATTAAGGCCGGGATGAGTCCAGTTTTCCAGGCACTCTTCCCGGTGCGCTTTCCATTTAGTATTAAAGGCCTTAACGACGCCTTCACCATCTAAAATGGCTACATGAGCATTCAGTGAGTTGAGAATGACTGAACTTAAATCATCCAATTCTATCGTGCTATGTATATTTTTGTTGCTCATAGATTGCTAAAAAGTATGGAGTCTCTTGATGACTAAGCCGGTAGTCTTTTTCTATTGATTCGGTTTGTTGAGCATTAAATTATCCAACTATTATGAGGGATGTATGACGTGAAAGACCTAATTTTGAAATTAGGCTAAAAGACCTATAGCCTGCTAACTGATTCGAGAATAAAGTTTTCGCCTTTTAGTCAGAATATTCACAAAATGTATTTCCATTGAGAAGCTCATGTACAGCCTCAACAAGTATTGATTCAGCAGGGGTATGAGAGATAATCCCGGATGCTCCAGCGTCAATTAAAGGCTGAACAAAGTTTTTATCGGCGTGATGGTCTAATACTAAAATGGGAATAACGGTCGACCAGGACTTTATTTCATTTATTTTATCGGGGGCATTACCGTGGCCGTGCGAGGTGTTCAGGTCATAAATAATCAGGTCGGGGCCTTCATTATGTAAGGAAAGCTGATCAGTAAAGTTAATTTCGGGAGAAACAAAATCAATGGAAGCCTCCAGCGAGGATATTAAAACCTCTGACACGATGTCGTTGGTTTGATTGATTTTGCCTATGAAGGTTACCTGCAGCATTACATAAGTGGATGATATATTCTACTTAACCTGATGCTAAAGTAATCTTTAAAGTCGTCTTAAAAATCGGTATTAACACCTATATTTTACATAGGTGTTTTTACCTAAGCAATAAATGCAATTTATAAAGGCTTTTCAAAGAATAGGGAATAGAAGTAGTGAAAAAGCAGGGTATTACCCGTCACTGTTGTTCTCAAAAACCTTGTTTTTTATAGCATACTTTACAAGTCCGGCCGTATTTTTTGCTCCGGTTTTCTGCAGCAGGTTTCGGCGATGGGCGTCCACGGTACGAACGCTCACAAATAACTGATCAGCAATCTCTTGGTTTGTGAATTCGTTGACAATCAGCTTTAAAACCTCCAGCTCCCGTTCTGTGATATTAACCTCATCAGATTCGCGGTTTTTAGAAACCGTAGGCTGAACCAGTTCCTGAAGGATAGCCTGAGTGGCATCATCGCTGAAGTAATGCTTGCCATCCATAATGGTGTTGATGGCTTTAATGAGTTCCTCTTTGCCGGAGCTTTTCAGGATATAGCCGGAAGCACCGGCTTTTATCATTTTCTTTATGTGCTGATCTTCACTGAGCATAGTTAAGGCCAGAATTTTAACACCCGGCTGTTCTTTTTTGATGATCTCAGTAGCTTCAATGCCATTCATTCTTGGCATGGTGATATCCATGACAATCAGGTCCGGCTTGTGTTCTTTTGAAAGTTTGGTCGCTTGTTCCCCGTTCTCTGTTTCAAATGAGATTTCAAAGCCGGGCTCATCCTCAATCAGTATTTTAATACCTTCCCTTACGATCTGATGATCATCAACTATTGCGATCTTAATATTAGCCATTTATCGGGCATTTGATTATTTGTTGATGGGAACAATGGCACTGATAAAGGTTCCTTTTCCGGGTTTTGAATCAAATTCAAAGTGCCCCCCAAGCGCCCCTGTTCTTGTTTTGATAGTTTGTAACCCCAAGCCCGGCTTAAAATCCGGATCTGATTTGTCAAAACCCATTCCATTATCATCAATCGTAAGGATCAAGTCAAGTTCGTCTTTTATTAACTGAACATTAATCTGTGAAGCTTCAGCATATTTTATAGCATTTGAAAGTGCTTCCTGTGCAATACGGTAGAGGTTAAACTGTACTTTGCGGGAAAGCTCCACGTCATGAATATTATGGTAATAACTTATATCTGTTTCATTGTCGGTACCGTAATTATCAACGAGTGCTTTGATGGCCAAAGCCAACCCATAATCATCAACCACACGGGGCATCAGATTTCGGGAAATTTGAGCTGTCTCATTTACCGCATGTTTAAGTAAATTTACCCCTTTATTAAATTGCTCTTGCTTGCGTTCATCCAGCTTGGAAATGTGGTCTTGCACCGCGCCCAGGTTCATGTTTGCTGCTGCAAGATATTGGCCAAGTCCGTCATGAAGTTCCTGAGCGATTCGGGCTCGCTCCTTGTTTTCACCCTCTACCAGAGAGGAGAGTACCATTTCCTCTGCTTTTTTCTGTTCGGTAATATCATTCACCAACACCAGACGATAGTTTTTACCAAAATAGTTAATAGAGGAACCGGTAATTCTTACATGTATAATTTCGCCGTTCTTCTTGAGATGTCTGGATTCCGCAGGTTCAGACATATTGGTCTTTCGATCGCTCTTGATAATTTGCTTCGCCTCGTGCTTATCTCCTTCAGGCCGGATGTCTAAAATAGTTTTGGAATAGAATTCCTGCCTGGAATAACCATAATGCCGGACAGCAGATTCATTTACCTCAACAATGGATAAATCATCAGGATTAAAAATTAACATTGGCTGGGGGCTTTTTTGAAATAAAAGGCGGTAATTATGCTCCGACTCAGCCAGCTTCTTCTCAGCTTCAACCTGTGCCGTAACATCCACTACGGTCGAAATCATAAGGTTTTGATCGTAAACCGGGATATTTTTGGCGTTAATAATTCGTCTGGCACCTGTTTCGGTTGTGATTTTTATCCCCTTCCATTGCATCCGGTCAGGATTTTTAGACTCCAGATCTGCAGAAACCATTTCCATCATATTCTTTCTATGCTGAGCATCAGGGTATACCTTTTCAAAAAAGGTTTTGGAATTGTTTATAACATCTTTGGGCCATCCATAAATTTCAGAGAACTTCTTATTCATTAATGTCACTTTCCCGGAGTCGATTAAATTTACAGCAACTCCAATAGGCACATTCTCTATGGTAGTCTCAATGAAATCGATCTGATTTTTCAGTTCTTTCTCATATTCTTTTTTGTCGGTGATATCTTGTACTACACTTACTACTTTCTCTATTTCTCCCTCTTCATTTTTTACCAGTGTAACGGTATGATCAGAATAAAAGATCGTGCCGTCCTTTTTCTGCATTTCGAATTCTGTTTGAAATACCCCTTCTTTTGCAAGAGTGTCACTGCTTAATACATCAAACTTGGTATATTTTTCTTCATTTATATGCAGTTTCCTGGTTGTGCTGCCAATCAGTTCTTCTTTTGTAAAACCAAATAAGTCAGTGCAGCTTTTATTGCAGTCTGTAATTACTCTTGTGCCCGGCTCAAGTATAAAAACACACTCCCTAAGGCTTTCAAATGTTTTCTTTAGCAGTTGCCTGGACTCAATAATTATATTTTGAGAAGCTGTCAGTTCGGTTATATCAAGCCCAATGCCGATAACGCTTTTATCGGAAAGTCGAATGTTGGACCATTCCTGTATATGAGTTTTTCCTTTTTTGTCTTTAACCTCAAATTTATACCATTTTCCGTTGGCTTCAGTCATAACCTGAGAAGCCTTTTCTCTCGCCTCCGGGTCAGGGTAGCAGGCACTCAATAAATCTATTTCCTTAATCTCTTGATTGCTCCACCCCATGGTGTTTTCAAAGGCTTTATTTACCCTGATCTCATTTATGCCGGGATCATAGATATCAACCATTACAGGAATTTGCTCAAAAATACGTTCAAACAATTCCTGCTTCCGTTCAGACTGTGACTCGAGTTCAACCTGTTCAGTGATGTCCTGAATGATACCGGAAATCATCACAGCTTCACCTTGCTCATTTTCCTGAACCCTGCCTAAACTTCGCATCCACCTAACAGTATCGTCCGGCCAGATAATGCGATACTCTGCGCGGTAGGGAGTCCGTGTTTCAATTGCTTCGATAAAAGCTTGTTCTACATTATTTCGGTCATCAGGATGAATGCGATTATAAAAGTCTTGAACGTTCCACTTTTTAGGTCTTTCTTCCAGTCCGAATAATTTATAGTGGTATTCTGATGTGATATTCCTGTTTGTTCTAAGGTTGATGCTCCAGGTGGCAATTTTAACCGAGTCTAAAGCCTCATCCACGCTTTTAGTTGCCGACTTAATACGCTTATTGCTATAATCAACAAGGAGGTAAAGAAATGATGCCGTAACTAATACATAAAAAAGTCCTTTGAAGGTGCCATAACGGGATAGTGTTTCAACGTCGGAGATAAAGAGTGTAAGCAGCTGATCAGAGAAAAGAATCCATAAAATACCCGTCACCAAATAGATGAAAGCAATATTGACGGCATTAAGCTGGAAAAGTCTGCGAAACTTTTTCATGATGAGCGTTCTCCCTAATGATCAACCTCAAAACTGAACTAACTGTTTTCTTACTTAAAGCACAAGAAGAATTACTGTTTAACACTAAACGATTGTAGATAAGGGAAGTGAATCAGGAGGGAATAAAAGGCATAAAAAAACCATCCTCATCTGATTCAGTTGAGGATGGTTGCATTTGTACCCACGACTTAACCCACAAAGTGGCCCTCTTGACCACTAAGTAAGAGCGATCCCAAAGCCATTCCTTACACATTTTTTTTAAATAAATTTTATAGGTAAAATCAGCCTCTGCGAGGTAACCAAAAGCGATTAGTTGTTATTTATTGAATACAGGAAAAGCGCCGCCAAAGAAAGGAAGCGGATTTTTGTGCGCGAGGGGAGAAATAAAAAAAGCCACCTTTGAAAAAAGGTAGCTTTAAAAATTTAAGTACGCACGAGAGGATTCGAACCCCTGACCTTCTGGTCCGTAGCCAGACGCTCTATCCAGCTGAGCTACGTGCGCAAAAAATTCGAGAGCATCAAAGATAAGAAGATCATAACTGCAGGGCAATTATTTTATGCCACAGAATGAATAATATAATTTTAAAGTTGTGGTCATATAATCGGCAATTTAAGAAGTAAGCATTTGGTACGATTATTGAATTATTAACAGCAGAGAAGGTTTGATGCTAACCCTTAACCCGGAGAGAATAATATGAACAATGCATCCCGACATATTTTGATGCAGCTTGAAATGATACTCAAAGAGTATCCGGAAGCCGAATTTTACATTCAGGAGCGTATGCGCTCTTTGATTTCAGATCTGCTTAATTCCGAGATCTGTTTTGAAGAATTACAGCCACAGAAATAATAATCGAAGAAAAAAAGGCTCTGATACAGAAAGAAATTCCTTTATCAAAGGCTTTAATCATTCATCGGTCGATATCCACTCCTGATATTGGGCACGTCGCTCGGTTACTTTTTTCAGGTAATTCTTGGTTTCGTCCCAGGGAAGGTTTGCCAGCAGGTAATCGTAGTTCTCTTTTGCGCTCATCCCGTTAATGGTGTCCCGGGCATTATTAAAATTAGTGGAGTTGATATATGCCCTTGCCACATTTCCTGCCCCGGTGTTATAGGCGCAAATCACCAGGTATTCATGAACGGTCTTATCTTCAATTCCGCGCATATACCGGTTCATTAAAATGTCGATATACGTAGAACCAAAATGTACGTTTTGGTCGGGATTGAATAAGTATTCAGCTGAAGGAATGGCGTCTTTGCCGTTCAACACCCGATATACATCACGGCCGGCGGTACGGGGAACAATTTGCATCAACCCCAGTGCATTTGCATGAGATTTCGCCATGGGGTTGAAAAAAGACTCAGTATGAATGATAGCCAGCACCAGAGTAGGGTCTATTTCATACTTATCAGAGTAGGTCTCTACTTCCTTCCTGAATTTCTCAGCCCGGGTGCGAAGGTGATCAGGCACAAGCTGAAGATTTAATACGGCTATCTTTCGGATGGTTCCATCTTCGCCCTCTATTTCTTTTATCACCGTTTGTTCAGTTACCTCTTTAGCATATTGCAAAGAGTCCATGTCTTCCGGGATATCAACCTGCCCGGCTAAAACTGGTTCTTGCTGTATTTCTTTTTCGGTTTCATCGGGTAATTCCGACTCGGTACCCTTACTGCTGATCAAATCCAGAACTGCATTTTCAATGGCAATAAGAAGGCTGTCTTCGGTGTCGTTTTCATCAGCCAGCACTTCGATGGTGCCTTCTCCATCTTCGAAATCAACATCCCATCGGACTTTACCTCCGTTTTGATATTCAATCCAGTTGGTCCTGGTTCGCTCTTTAAAATCTCCCCATTCCCTGGTCATTTCACCCCTGAAATTGTTGAATTCCATTTCATGCTGAAATACAAAGGATTCATAATCAGCAATGCTTTGGTGGAGGGCGGAGTCCTGTGCAGCCTGAATTTGATCAAGCTGCTGCTGCCGTTGCTCCCTGTACTCTTCCCAGGTTAACGATGCGTCCTGTGCTGCAATATGTGTGGTAGAAAAGAAAAGTATGAACAGTCCAAATAGTAGTGATGTCTTCATGATTACCCCAAATGCTTTAGCCTGATTAATTAATAAAACTGTCCCCGTTTGCTATACCCGAAAAGTACAATCTGCAGAGCAAAAGCCAAATATCGTTTTTTTGGTGCATAATTCCTGAGTATTAGGTTTATGATTTAGGAATCGTAAGACTGAACCCCTTTATTTGTGTTCCGGAATAGATGGTTGTTGTGGGGTAGATGGAGTATGGAAGCAACATGCTTTCCGGTATGCAAGCGAGTCGTTCTCGGTATCGCATTTAGTTAATAACATTCTGCCCAAACATTCTTTAATCGGTAAAACAATTTAGATTAACTCTTCGTCTTTTTTATGAAACTTTGTTAGAGGGGTTGCTTAAAGGTAAAGGATTGTCTAACTCTAACTACTATTATTAACCAACAGGAAGCTACACTATGAAGAAAATACTACTATTCTTAAGCTTGATTATCCTGGTTCCGGCTTGGGCAAATGCTCAAAAAGGAGATAAGGACGAAAAGGAAGAAGACAAATTTACGGAACTGACCAAAGATGCTGAACATATTGAAGGTTTCTTTGATCTGTATAAAACAGATGATGCATTGTACCTGGCTGTTACTGAAGAGCAGCTTAACAATGACTTTCTTATGAACTTTGAAATAGAGCAAGGTATCGGGTCTTCCGGGCTGTATGGCGGAACCATGCTCAGCGTTTTTGAAGGACTACTTGTACGCCTCGAAAAGCAGGAAGGGAAACTGATGCTTGTTCAAAAACCGCACCGATATGTTGCAGAAGAAGGCACACCGGAAGCGGTATCCGTTGAACTGGGCTATGGAGACTCCATTCTGGAAACAGCAAAAGTTGAAACCACCAATGACGATGGCGTGATGCTTGTTAATGTGTATGACTGGTTTGTTGGAGACCTTTCAAATATCGGTCAACGTGTTAGCTTTGTTGTTTCTTCACGTCCGGGACAACCGGGGCGGGCTTCATTCGACAAGTCGAGAAGTTACCTGAAAGCGGTTAAGTCTTACCCAATGAATACGAATGTAACAGCTCAGCTCACATTCAGAAACAGTGAACTTGGTGGACCAAGAACCGTTCCTGACAGCCGTTATATCCCGGTTTCCATCCATTATACGATGGCAGAACTCCCTGAAGAACCCATGAGCCCGCGTATGGCTGATGATCGTACCGGTTATTTTATGACGGTTCACAAAGACTTTACAGATGATGACGACGATACATTTTTCAAGCGATATGTAAATAAATGGAGACTGGAATGTGACGGAGCTCCCGGAGCAGACGGGCTTTGCGACCCGGTAGAACCCATCACCTATTATATCGACCACACAGTTCCTGAAGCCTACCGGCCAGCAATGATGGAAGGAGTGGAAGAATGGTCAAAAGCATTTGAAGCAGCCGGTTTCCGCGATGCGGTTCAGGCCGAGATACTGCCTGAAGGTGTTGAGCCTGAAGATATTCGCTACGCGACATTGAGATGGAACGTGTCGGATCAGCGGGGGTATGGAGCTATTGGTCCTTCAGTGGTTGACCCAAGAACGGGAGAAATCCTGGATGCTGATATCTTATTTGAAGCTGGTATGATTTTAGGCGACAAAGAAGAATACCGCGAAATGGTAGAGCCGAGAGCAGCCATTGATGAAATTTACAATGTAAGTGCTGAAGAGGTGGAGATGTCGAGTCACTCAGAAATGAAGTCATTTTACACAGAAATGGCCATGCAGCTCGATATGGTACGCGGACTTCTGGTTGCAAATGGACGAATTGGATCTAACGATCCGGTTCCCAAAGAATTCACAGATCAGGCGCTGCGATGGGTAACCATGCACGAAGTGGGTCATACTCTCGGCCTTCGCCACAATTTCCGCTCTTCGGTAGATACTCCGCTTGACAAACTTTATGACACCGAATGGACTGAGGAAAATGGAGTTTTCAGTTCAACGATGGACTACCCGACGGTGAACTTATCCCCGCAAGGAGAAGATAATGACGGTCATTACTATAATACCAGTGTTGGTTCCTATGATCGCTGGGTTATCAGTTACGGATACACGCCGGATGATGAAAAAGCTGAGGAGATTGCCCGCATGGCAGCTCAGCCGGGTCATGCTTACGGAACGGATGAAGATGCCCGGGGATCAGGAGCGATCGACCCGCTGGTAAATGTTTATGACCTGGGTGCCGACCCACTGGCCTGGGGTAAAGGACGAGCAGCCATTCTGAAAGACCTTATTCCGGAAGTCCCGGAGATCGCGCTGGCAGATAACATGCCTTATTACGAAGCAACCGACTTATTCAACACTTATTTCTTCCAGTATGTGAGAGCACTGGGGCCAACGGTGAAATATATTGGAGGTCAGTACCAGTACAGAGACCATGTGGGAGACCCTGATGCCCGGATGCCGTTTGTACAAATTCCTCGAGAAAAGCAGCAGGAAGCATTGGATATGATCATTGAATATGCACTGGCGGAAGATGCGTTCGAACTTCCTCAGGAGGTATATCAGCAGTTTGGTGCCGACCGATGGAGTCATTGGGGTAACTCAAATACGTATGGCGGTCGTATCGACTATCCACTGCATCAGTATCTGTTAGGTGTACAATCGAGCTTAATGGAAGCTCTGCTTGATGGAACACGCCTTGCCCGAATTCGGGATACCGAAGTTAAGTTTGGGGAAGAAAACACCATCACTATCCCTGAGTTGATGGGAACCATCACCAATGCCGTTTGGAGTGAAGTGTGGTCAGCCCCGGGGTCAAACATCAGCAGTAACCGCCGTGATGTGCAACGTGCATACCTTGACCTGATGATTGAGATCGTAACGGATGCTCCATCCGATATGCCGGCTGATGCTCGTTCGGTAGCCAGGGCGCAACTGTCGGATCTTAACAACCGAATCACTCGTCGCCTAACTCCTCCATTCAACTTTGATGCATACACCGAAGCACATTTACGTGAAGTGAATGCACGGGTTGAAAAAGCACTGGATGCAGGGTTAAGTCTGGAGAACTGATAGTTAGATAAGCAACAACTTAGTGCATCTAAATCCGGCTCCGATGCTTAGCATCGGAGCCTTTTTTATGTAGAAACAAAAATACCTCTACCCATTATACCCAACTGAAAGAACGGTTATATCGTCTGATTGATCGGCTTTGCCCATAAATTTCAACACATCTACAATCAGGCTGCGCACCAGCTTGTTGATGTCATCTTTGCTATGCTTTTTCAGAAATGCCTCCAGGCGGGGTTCTTCATACATCGCACCATCTGCATCTGTAGCTTCGGTAACGCCATCGGTGAAGAGGAGGATTTTTTCTCCGGGGTTCAGAGTAAACTCTTTGGTCTCGAAGTTGAAGGGCTCGATTTTGCCCAGCAGAATTCCTTCTGTAGTTTCTACTTCTTCAACCGTTCCGTCATTTCGCATGATGTAAGGTAAATTATGGCCGCCGTTGCAATATTTCACCTTACCGGTTCGAGCATCCATCACCCCATAAAAAGCCGTTACAAAAGTAGTGAGATCACTTTCGGGAATCAGCATGGTATTAACGGTTGAAAGACAAAGAGCAGGATCCTCAATCTGTGAGGCAATGGCTTTAATGGTAGTTCGGGAGACAGCCATATACAGGGATGCCGGAACACCTTTACCGGAAACATCAGCTATTACAAAGCCGAGGTGATGTTCGTCCACCATAAAGAAATCATAAAAATCCCCGCCTACCTGTTTGGCGGTATGCATTTCGGCATATATGCTAAATTCCGAACGGTCAGGAAAAGGTGGGAACTCCCGGGGGAGCATTTTCTGCTGAATACGTGCTGCTGTTTCCAGATCGGTTTGAACGGCCTCCAGGGTTTTCTTGTGTTGAATACCATCCTGAATAAGTTGTATTTCCTTCAGCGTTTTCTCGATGGTGGCGTTCAGGTCGGTGAAGTCAATGGGTTTGGTTACAAAATCGAAAGCACCCCGGTTCATTGCGGTACGGATGTTATCCATGTCTCCATAGGCGGAAACAATCACGGTTTTGAACATCGGGTTTTCGAGTTTCTGCGTCTCCGTCAGAAAAGTAAGCCCATCCATGCGTGGCATATTTATATCTGATAGAACCAGTGAGATATTAAGCGAATCGCTAAGCATATCGAGGGCTTCTTCTCCGTTTTCTGCAAAGAAAAATTCGTATTCATCTTCTTTTATTTGTTTGCGGAACCGCTGCAGGATCAGCATTTGCAGATCCGGTTCATCATCAACCACTAATATTCTATGCTTTTCCATAACCCTCGGTTAAATTAAACTTCTATTGCTCAATCAATTGGTTGATTTCTTCTCTGAGTTCTTCAAAATTGATGGGCTTGGTAAAAAATGCCTTTGCCCCCGACTCCATAGCTTTGTCATAATTGTGCTGGTCTCCATAGGCTGATATCATGCTTACTTTTATCTGTGGGAAGTCGGTTTTTACTTTTTCAAGGAGCTCCAGCCCCGACATGCCCGGCATGTTTATATCAGAAAATATGTACACAACTTCGGGTGGGTCATTACTTTCGAGAATGGCAATGGCCTCATCTCCGGAGAATGCAAACTCCAGTTCCAAAGCATTAGTCCGTATTTCTTTTCTAAACTTCTGACGAAAAAGCATTTCAACATCTTTTTCATCATCAACCACTAAAAATTTCATGGGTTCGCTCATTGTTCTATTTGTTTAAGGTGATGGTAAATATGGTGCCCTTACCTTTTTCAGATTCTACCTGAATACTACCACCATGTGCTTTGATGATATCATTGGTAATGCTGAGTCCGAGTCCGGTACCTTCTGTTCCTTTTTTGGTGGTGAAGAAAGGCTGCATAATCTTATCCTTCATTTCTTTCGGAATACCCGGCCCGTTATCTTCTATTTCTATGAAAGTTGCTTGATTCTTTTTGTATGTCCGAACTGTAAGCTTTGGCTTATATTCTTTACTCTGACTTTCTGAAAGCTGTCGGCTGTCAACCGACAGCTTTTCCCTCATCGCATCAAAAGCATTATTACAAAGGTTCACGATTACCCGGCTAAAGTCCTCGGCGATTAATGGAACCTGGTCTAAATGTTCATCCAGTTCAAATATAATGTCCGTATTGATAGGCTCTTTGCCGGCTCGCATACCGTGGAAGGTCAGGTTTACGTACTCTTTTACCACTGTATTTATTTGTGTGGGTTCTTTCCTGCCACTGCCACCGCGGGAGTGCTGCAACATCGATTTCACGATAGAGTCGGCCCTTTGTCCGTGCTCATGAATTTTATTCAGGTTTGCTTCAATGTCGGCTAACAGATCTTTTAAGTCAGTATTATCACCGGCCAGCTCACGAGCTTCCTCCAGCAGTTCCACATTCAAGTCAGAAAAGTTATTCACGAAATTCAGCGGATTCTTAATCTCATGGGCAATACCGGCAGTAAGTTGCCCGAGGGAAGCCAGTTTTTCTTGTTGGATGAGCTGTTGTTGCATGTCTTTAAGTTCGCTCAAAGTTGCATTCAGTTTTCTGTATGCCGAGGCATTGTCGAGTGCGATGGCTGCATAGGTAGCCAGGTTCCTCAACAGGTTTACATGATAAGCGGTGTACGCATCTTTTTTGAAGCTTTGAGTAGTGATAACACCGATCACCCGGTCTTGCTGAACCAGTGGCAGGTAGAGTATGGATTTGGATTCTTCCCCTTCAATAGGAGCCTGATAGGTTTTAACATATTTGGTATGCTCTTTGGCGTAATCTCCGACAATTATTTCCTCTTTGTTCTTGAAGCAGTAAACAGCCAGCCGGTCTTCTTCATCCAGGTTGTTTACAAAAGGAGAGAGCATCTTGCCCTTTTCCTTAGTGGCGGGGAACTCGAGGCGGTTTCTTTCTTCATTATAAATTCCAACGCCAAAAATAGAGGCATCCATCAGGGCATTCACATTCTCGTAAACGGTATCAATGATTTTGTTTACCGAAAGGGTGGAGGTGATAGCGCGCCCGATCTGGCTCAGCTGTTCGGTATCCGACCGGCGCTTGTTTTCAGCCTCGGCCCGGAGCTCAGCCTCACGAAGTGCCTGCCTTTCCTGTTCTTTTTTAGAAAGGCGGCTGCGTTGAAAGCGATCCACTCCAAAAACCATGAAGCCCAGCATTCCAAGTCCTAAAGAGTAGGCCCACCAGGTTCTGTACCATGGAGGTAAAATGGTTAATCCAATGGAAGCTCCTTCATGATTCCAGACGCCATCCGCATTTGCTGCTTTCACTTTAAAAGTGAATTCCCCCTCGGGGAGATTGGTGTAGGTTGCCGAACGTTTGTTGCCGGCATCAATCCAATCCGGGTCAAATCCTTCCAGCTGATAGGAGTATGTATTCATTTTTGGGTTGGCAAAATGAAGACCTACATAATCAAAGGTTACTTCATTTTGATGATAGGGAAGGATGATCTTTTGAGTTTTACTGAGTGCATCCTTGAGCGGGGAATCAGGTCCGGGCATTACGGGCTTGTTGAACACCTTAAAATCCGACAGCACTACCTGAGGTGGGATTTCATTTACATGAAGCTGTTCCGGAACAAAAGCAGTAACCCCTTCACCACTGCCAAAATACATAACCCCATTATTTCCCTTGAAATACCCATTCTGAGAATACTCAAGAGCCATAAGCCCGTCATCGAGGCCGTAATTTCTAAATGTCACAGTGACAGGGTCAAAATTGGAGATGCCTTTATTGGAACTCATCCAAAGGGTGTTGTTATTATCCACTAACAAGCCATATAGTGAATTATTAGAAAGACCGTCTTCTTCGGTAAAATGCGCAGCCTTGCCGGTTTGTATATCAAAGCGGTTCAACCCACCGTTTGAGGTAGCCAGCCAAAGTACACCTGAGTCATTATTCAGCTGGGTTATGCTTTGTATTTGATTGTTATTGATGGTTGTTGAGTCTGCAGAGTTATAGGTAGATGCTACAGTTGCAATTCCATCGGGGGTTATTTTGAGTAGCCCGAAGGTGGTACCTGCCCATAGCATGCCGTCTTCAGCCATATGCAAACTCAAAACGGGAGGTCCGAAATCGGTTTTTAATTCTTCCTGAGGAAGGGGGATATGCTCATACTCTCCGGTGATTGAATTAAATCGATCGAGCCCGCCAATGCTTCCTATCCAGAATACGTCCTTATCAGTTGCGGTGGGAACGATGGCAAAAAGGCTGTTTCGCCCCTGGTTCCCATCAATCCGCGGGTGGCGGAAATAAGTAGATTTTTTAGTTGTGCGGTCGAATAAACTCAGTCCGCCGCTGGTGCCTATCCAAAAACGACCGTTAGCATCTTCATGGAATACCCGAACAGATCCAAAAATTAACGAAGTGGTGTCATCAGGGTTAGAAGTATAATGAGAGACTTGCCCGGTGTTGATGTCGAATTCTGTCAGGATATCACCCGCTGACCCGATATCTGTTCCTACCCACAAAGTGCCTTCCCGGTCTTCATAAACGCCCCATACAATACCCGGAGAGATCGTTTGGTCATCATCGGGGTTATGCTTCAGGTGAGTGAAATTTACCGCACCGGGATTAAATGCAGAGAGACCACGGGTTGCCGTACCTGCCCATATAGTGCCGGAGCGATCCGCATATAAGGAAGTAACAAACTTATCACTGAGGCTGTTGGGGTCTCGTTGGTTATTACGATAAGAAGTGAATTCACGATCTACTATATCAAATCGGGCAACACCTGTACCCGGGCCGGCCACCCACAATACATTCGGGTTCTCAGGGTCTGGCACAACCTGATGAAGAAAGTTAAGCGGGTTGACGTTATCCTCATTATTGGGCTCAATCAGGTATCGCTCAAAATCACCGGTTTTACTATCCAGAAATACCAGCCCATTACCGGTTGCCAGCCACAAAGCACCGGGTATATCGGGTGAGAGATATTGATCCAGAACATTCTGTGGAGCTCCATAAAACTCACGAGCATCTTCTTCAAACAAAAAGCGGGTGATTTCATAGGTATCCAAATTTATTCTTGAAATGCCGTTATTGCCTCCAGCCCACAAAAAACCCTCAGAATCCTCTTTCATCCAATAAACGGCGTGGCTTGTAATGGTTGTTGGGTCATCGTGGTCATGCTCATACCGAATAAACTTTCCATCTTGCCCGGGCGACATTCTATTTAACCCACTTCCAAAGGTGCCTACCCACAGGTTGCCCTTGCTGTCTTCGAATGGCATAAAAGCCCGGTCGCTTGAAATACTGGTAGAGTCATTCGGATCGTGAACATACTTCGTAAATTTTCCTGTTGCCTGATCCAGGCGGTTGAGTCCACCCCCTTCGGTAGTAACCCAAATATCGCCGGTTGAAGATTCAGCCATCCCCCAAACCCAGTTTTCCGAAAGGGAAGTAGTATCAAAAGGAGTTTGTTTGTACACTTTGAATTCATAGCCATCGTATCGGTGGAGACCACCCTGCGTAGCAATCCATAGAAAGCCTTTGCTGTCCTGTATAATGGTATTTGCACTGGCCTGATTCATTCCTTCACTGAGTCCGGTATGCTCAAAGCGAAGGGAAGGAGCCTCACTTTGCAAAAGCGTGGGTTTTACTTCCTGTTCGGTTTGGGCACGAACAGAAGTTACCAGGCCTGCAGAAACAGCAAGACAAATTAGGCCGGTCCGAAAAGATAGTATGTTTTTTCTGGTCATCGTTTATCCACCCTGGGATAATTTAATGGTGAGACATGTACCCTCATGAGGGTTAGTGGAAACTTCTAAAAAACCACCGTGTGCCTTTATAATGTCGTTGGTGATGCTTAACCCCAATCCCGTACCTTCGGTGCCTTTCTTTGTTGTGAAAAAAGGCTGCAGAATCTTTTCCTTTATATCTGGTGAGATTCCCGGACCATTATCTTCAATTTCTACCAAAGTTGCTTGATTCTTCTTGTAAGTCCTCACCGTAAGCTTTGGCTTATATTCTTTGGAATTTGTTGCTTGATCATTGGAATTTAATTTTTCCCTCATCGCATCAAAGGCATTATTACACAAATTTATGATCACCCGGCTAAAATCTTCAGCTATAAGAGGTACTTCACCAATGGATTTATCCAGCTCAAACTCAATATCCACATTGATAGGATCTTTTCCAGCTCGCATGCCGTGGAAACTCAGGTTCACGAATTCCTTCACCAAACTATTCAAATCGGTAAGCTCCATTTTTCCCGAACCACCACGACTATGTTCCAGCATCGACTTAACAATGGAGTCGGCCCTCGAACCATGCTCATGAATTTTTCGGAGATTAGTGTCGATGTCTTGCAGAATCTCTAAAGCTTTATCCACCCGCACTTTATCACCGGTTGACAGCTGATCGCTGAAAGCTGACAGCTCCTCTTTCGTCTCGTCTATTAACTCCACACTCAGCTCCGAAAAATTATTCACAAAATTGAGTGGATTCTTTATCTCGTGGGCAATGCCGGCGGTGAGCTGTCCCAGTGAAGCCAGCTTTTCCTGTTGAATGAGTTGGGCTTGAGTAGCCTGGAGTTCAGCGAGAGAATCTTTTAGCTCTTTCGTTCTTTCACTTACCTGTTTTTCAAGTATGATATTCTGATTCTGTAAAAGCTCTTTCTTTTCCTTGGTAACCTGTAAGACCTTTTTTGCCTCCCGGGTAACGCTATCCAGTGTTTCTCTAAACCGAATAGAAACGTATGCCAATAAAAATAAAGGAGCCCCGAGTAGCAGCATGGAGGTGAACAGGTTATCATACTCATTAAATAGATCCAGCGAATATTTATGGATGATTATGTAAAAAGTAGCTGTCAGAATGGAAAACAAAACAGCTGCGACAATAGCCCATTGAGCCCCTGAAATCACTTTCTTGTGTTCATATATAAGTTTACCATAATAACCTAACATGATAGTAAAGGCGATCCCGAAGGGGAGTGAAATAGAAAACAGGTGGGCAGCTAAATTGGTAATTAATAGGGTGGCAACCAGTATTTTTAAAAATTGAGAAATAGACTTTGTGAGAATCCATTCAAGTATCAACAGTCCAAACATAGTTGAAAGAGGCTGGAGGGATATGGTAAAAAAGAATCGCAGCTTCTCTTCCATGTAGCTTAGGTCAAAGAAGTAGGGAAAAAAACTTCCCACCGCAGCTAATAATGTAAAGGTGGTCATCCATGCAACCCATTGGAAAATCTTTTGGTCAAGATTCAGGAATACCAGAAGCCAGTAGAGGAAAAAGAGTAGAAAAGTGATGGATATACTTAGTGTGCCAAAAATATATGCAGACCTAATACTATCGGTCACAAAGATTGAATATTCAGGTCCGGTAAGGTTGATTAGATTCTTTAGATATCTGGGTTTAAGGCGCAGTTCCCTTTGGGTGAAAGTGGTTTCATAGTCAACAAAATGTATAGCAATGATATATTCTTTTCCGACTTCCAAATCTACCGGAATTGGATATTTAAGGGTTGGATTATAGGCCTGGTAAGGATTACCGGTATCACCAAATGAATGAAGTAATTCCCCGTTGATATAAATATCGGTTGCAGCCCAATGGCTTCTGCTAAATGAGAGTGGTGTATCTGCCAAAGTGCTGTCTAATTTTATGGTGATTCTAAACCAGCCTTCAATTCGCCCGTTCTCATCGGCCATCTCTGCTGTCAATTCCACCGGCTTAAAGGCCTTCCAATCTGAAACATCACGTTCCGGGTTGGCTCTGTTTAAGTCATGACCCTCTTTAAATATCCATCCATCGAAAGTAGCAAGGTTAATTCGTTGATGAGACTCGAACATACTACGTGACAACTCCACCACCGTAGCTTTTTGGACTGGTGTAGCCAGTAAAAGACAAATAAAAGATAGAAAAAGGGTATTCATTAGACTTTTAGTTACTGTTTCTTCTGAATTTACCCCAGATTATTTTTTGGGAGTTGGATCGTAAATCGGGTTCCTTTGGGTATTTTGCTTTCCAAAGCCAGCTCTCCGCCATGTGCTTTGATAACATCATTGGTGATACTCAGCCCCAGCCCGGTTCCCTCAGTACCTTTCTTGGTTGTAAAAAATGGTTGCAATATCTTACTTCTCATCCCTTCTGGAATTCCCGGCCCATTGTCTTCAATCTGAAGCAAAATTTTTCCATTCTCCAAAGAAGTTCTTACGGTAAGTTTTGCCCTGTAAACTTTGGAATTTGGTGCTTGGTCATTGGACTTTAATTTCTCCCTCATCGCATCAAAGGCATTGTTGCACAGGTTCACGATCACCCGGCTGAAATCTTCGGCAATCAGCGGTACTTCGCCAATCGAATCATCCAGCTCAAATTCCATGTCTACAATGATGGGATTCTTGCTTGCCCGCATACCGTGGAAGGAGAGGTTTACAAATTCTTTGACTAACGCATTCAAATCCGTAGGCTCCATCTTTCCGGAACCACCTCGGCTGTGTTCCAGCATCGACTTAACAATGGAATCGGCCCTCGTACCATGTTCATGAATTTTTTGGAGATTAGTGTCGATGTCCTTCAGAATCTCTAAAGCTTCATCCACCCGCTCTTTATCACCTACTGAAAGCTGATCGCTGAGAGCTGACAGCTCTTCCTTTGTCTCGTCTATTAACTCCACACTCAACTCCGAAAAATTATTCACAAAATTCAGCGGATTCTTAATCTCGTGGGCGATACCGGCGGTGAGTTGTCCAAGGGAAGCCAGTTTTTCCTGCTGAACCAATTGCTCCTGGGCCGCTTGCAGTTCATTTAATGCAGACTGCAGTTTTTGGTAGGCTTCGGCATTTTGTACGGCAATACCCACATTTGCTGCAATAGTGGAAAGGAGGCGAAGGTCAGATTCGCTAAACCGGTTTTCCTGTTCCTTACTTTGAACGCTGATTACCCCCAGTGATTTTTTTCCGGCCAGGATGGGAACTCCAAGGTAAGACTCCACCATTTCGCCTTTCTTTTCCGCTTTAATTTTATCGTAGGTTTCATCGAGGTCGTGGTTCACAAGCAGCGGCTCTTTGCTGATGATGATTTTCTCGGTGATTCCATTTCCGAATGGGCGGGTTTCTGCTTTGTCTCCATAATAGTAGGGGAAATGAAGTAAATCTGATTTGCGATCATAGATAGCCAGATACACAATATCCGCCTTAAAGGTATCCCGCATTTTTTCACCGACAAGCTTAAACAGGGCATCTACTTCCAGTTGAGATACTATCGCCTTACTGATACTGTTCACGGTTTGAAGTTCTGCGGCTCGTTGCTCGGTTTCCCCCAATAGCCGGGTGGTTTCATTAAAAAGCCGGGCGTTTTCGAGAGCCACACTCATACTATTGGTAAGCGTAGTTAACAGTCGCACATCTGATTCGGTAAAGGCATGCTCTTTTTCTACATTCTGAAGGCTGATGGACCCCATCACTTTATCCCCCACCACCATAGGCACGAATATGGCTGATTTTGGTGGCAATCCCTTGCTTACGCCCTGCTCGGTATCCCCGTATTTTTTTGCTGTTTCTATATAGTCATCATTTATAAGAAGGGCTTCTTTTGTTTTAATGAGGTGTTTATTCGCCCATATAAAAGGTCTCGGCTCAACATACAGCTGTTCGCCATTTTCAATGGCATACTCCCAGGTTTCCAGCTCTTCTTCGTAATCAAAAGTGCGTATGAGCATGGTTTGGGTATTCAAAACTTCACATATACGATTTCCGACCAGTTTGTAAATGGCATTCATGTCCATTTCCCGTACAAGCCCTTCCTGTACACTGTTGATTACGGCCAGCTCAGCATTGCGCTGTTCGGTCTCAGCCAGCAGGCGGTTGGTTTCATTGAAAAGGCGGGCATTTTCGAGAGCCACCGTCATGCTATTCACCAGGGTGGTAAGCAGGCTCACATCCGACTCAGTAAATGCATGCTCCCGATCCAGGTTTTGCAGAGTTACATACCCGCGAACGGTATCACCTACCATCATAGGAACATACAAGGCTGATTTTGCTACCTGTGTTCCCGGTACCGGTTCGTGTTTTTCCCCTAAAATTTTTGATAAGGCCTCTGCGGCTTTTTCATTGATAAGCAGAGTTGACTTATCATAAATAATTTTTTCTCTGACTTTATCGTAAGGTCGAGATCCGGGGTGAAATCGCTGGCCGTCTTCAAATAAATACTTAAAATGTTCTGTTTTATCGTCATGATTAAAGGTGACAATGCCCATAACCTGTGCATCAAAAAGGTCCCGGATTCGGTCGCCCACCAAATCATAAATGCCCTGCATGTCCATTTCGGCTACTAGCCCCTGCTGAACGCTGTTAATTACAGCTAATTCTGCATTTCGCTGCTCGGTTTCGTTGAAGAGCCGGGCGTTTTCCAGGGCTACACTCATACTGTTGGCAAGAGTGCTTAGCAGCCGTACATCCGATTCACTGAATGCATGTTCCTTGTCAATATTTTGAAGGCTAACATAGCCCCGGACACTATTACCGACTTTAAGCGGTACATACAGCATAGACTTAGGGAATGTTGTGCCCGGAACGGCTTTGGGGGCTTCCCCGGTAATAGTGGTATACGCTTCCCGGGCATTTTCAGCAATATGGATCAATTTCTGAGTGCTAATCAGTCGTCTGCGAATCTTATCATAGGGTCGGGAGGCCGGCTCAACACGTTCTCCATTTTCGAAGGCATATTGGAAATGCTCTTGTTCGGTTTCATGGTTGAAGGTGCCTATAATTACACCCTGGGCATCAAACAACACCCGAACTTTTTCACCCACCAAATCATAAATGCCCTGCATGTCCATTTCGGCTACAAGCCCCTGCTGCACGCTGTTAATTACAGCTAATTCTGCATTGCGTTGCTCGGTTTCGTTGAAGAGCCGGGCGTTTTCCAGGGCTACACTCATGCTGTTGGCCAGCGTGCTTAGCAGTCGGACATCCGAATCGCTGAAGGCAAACTCCCGATCCAGATTTTGCAAACTCACATAGCCACGGACGGTGTCACCTAAAATCAAAGGTACATACACCATAGATTTAGGGAACTTAGTGCCGGGTGCCGCTTTGCCGCTGGCCCCGTATTCTTTGATGCGTACAGGGGCATTTTCGTTGATGTGGATCAATTCTTTTGTAGAAATGAGGGACTCTCTTACACCATCATATTTCCGGGAGTCAGGGTAGAACCGCTTTCCATCTTCGAATACATAATGAAAGTGCTCCAGTTTACTATCTACATCAAATTCTGCGATTACGGTAACCTGAGAATCGAAAAGGTCTCGAATTTTATCTCCAACCAAGTCGTAAATTCCTTGCAGATCCATTTCAGCTACAAGTCCCTGCTGCACACTGTTGATTACCGCCAGCTCAGCATTTCGTTGCTCGGTCTCGTTAAAAAGTCGGGCACTTTCCAGGGCAATTCCCAGGCTGTTTGCAAGAGTACTTAATAATTGGGTGTCATCATCACTGAAGGCATGCTCACGGTCAACATTTTGAAGGCTTAAATACCCAAAGGTGGTTTTGCCGGAAACCATGGGTACCCACAGAGCAGATTTAGTCAGTTTTGTTCCGGGAGCTACTGAAGGTTCTTCACCCGTCAACTCAGTCCAAACCTCATCTGCATTTTCGTTGATGCAAATCAACTCCTGAGTATCTATTAGCCGCTGGCGGAGTTTATCGATAGGACGGGGTTTGAGCTCATGGCGTTTTCCATCTTCAAAAGCATAATGAAAATGTTCGGTGCCGGTCTCCAAATTAAAAGTTGAGATAACGGCAACCTGTGCATCAAACAAATCTCTGATATGCTCCCCAACCATCTCATAGATGTGCTGCATATCTTTTTGTTCAAGAAGGGCTTTTTGAACATTGTTGATTACAGCTAATTCAGCTTCGCGTTGCTGTAAAAGCTCTGACGTAACCTCTTTCCCCATATTGCCTCCGATTATAATCACCGCTGATGGTTACAGGGGCGATAACACCTTCATGGCCCCCAAAAAATACCCATTGCTAAAGAACGATATTGGTTATAACCACGAACAAACACTTCCGATTATTTGTACCCAAAACAGTAGCTTGATAAAGCTAATAGAAATTTTCTGATATCAAAATGAATGTGAATATGTTTTCAGTGGATTTTTATGCCACTTTTTGCTTTGTTTAGTTTCATTTCAAACCAAGCATCAAGATTATGAAATACGATATTTCGGAACGGTACAATTGTGTGGTAATTACTTTTAAGGGGAATTTGATGGGCGGACCCGATGCCGAAGAATTTCGGGAAGAGCTTCATGAACTGATTGAGAAGGATAAGAAAGAAATTATAGTAGATTTAGGGAAGGTGAAGTTTATAAACTCATCAGGTCTGGGGATTTTGATTGGCGGACTGACAACTATGAAAAATGCCGGCGGGGAATTGGTAATCTGTCAGGCCGATAAGAAAATTGAGAGCCTCTTAATGGTTACTCAGTTGGTAAAAGTATTCAATCACTTCCGTACACTCGATGAAGCAGCAGATTACTTCCACGAAAAAGGAAAAGAAGATTAAATAAAATAAAAAAGCCTGCATTAACTGAATAACGCAGGCTTTTATTTTCTGTCAATTTGAGTCGTTATTAATAACGATACTGATCAGACTTGTAAGGTCCTTTAATAGGAACGCCAATATATTCGGCTTGCTCTTCCGTCAGCGTTTCCAGCTCCACGCCAATCTTGGATAAGTGCAATCGGGCTACTTTCTCATCCAGTGATTTTGGCAATACGTGAACGCCAACCTCAAACTCTTCCGGACGATTCCAGAGAGCAATCTGCGCCAGTGTTTGGTTGGTGAAACTGTTACTCATCACAAAGGAAGGGTGACCGGTTGCATTCCCGAGGTTCATTAAACGTCCTTGTGATAGCAGAATTACCTGCCGGCCGGTTTCATTTACCGTAAACACATCTACCTGAGGTTTGATGTTTTCTTCCACGGCATTTTTCTTCAGCCAGGCTACATCAATCTCATTATCAAAGTGACCGATATTTCCTACAATGGCTTTGTCTTTCATGTTCAGGAAGTGGCGGTCTTTGATGATGTCTTTATTACCGGTTGCCGTCACAAAAATGTCGCCTTCTTCGACAGCATCGTCCATCTTCTTCACTTCGAATCCGTCCATGGCTGCCTGAAGTGCACAAATGGGGTCAATTTCTGTTACGATAACCCGGGCTCCGGCGCCTTGCAGGGAAGCAGCGGTTCCTTTGCCAACGTCACCGTAGCCGGCAACAACAGCTACTTTTCCGGCCATCATAACATCCGTGGCCCGACGAATGGCATCTGCGGCCGATTCGCGGCAGCCGTACTTGTTGTCAAACTTACTCTTGGTAACCGAATCGTTTACGTTAATGGCCGGGATAGGAAGGGTACCGTTGCGTTCGCGCTCAATCAGGCGAAGCACACCGGTTGTTGTTTCTTCAGAAATTCCGTTAATACCGTCCACCAGTTCGGGGTACTTGTCGAGTACCATATTGGTGAGATCGCCTCCATCATCTAATATCATATTCAATGGCTGGCCGTCCGGGAAAAAGATGGTTTGTTCAATACACCAGTCAAATTCTTCCTCGGTCATTCCTTTCCAGGCATAAACCGGGATTCCTGCATCGGCAATAGCAGCGGCTGCATGGTCTTGAGTGGAATAGATGTTACAAGATGACCAGGTTACATCTGCACCAAGCTCAATCAGTGTTTCAATCAGCACGGCAGTTTGAATGGTCATGTGAAGGCAACCTGCAATACGGGCTCCTTTTAGTGGCTGCTCATCTTTGTATTCCTCGCGGATGGCCATCAGTCCCGGCATCTCCGCTTCAGCCAGTTCAATTTCCTGCCGGCCATAACGAGCCTGAGAAATATCTTTTACTTTATAGGCTAACTTTTCTTCTTCTTTAACTTGTGGCATGTTATTTATGATGTTTTGTTCTGTTCTATAATTTCTTTTGTATCCTGATAGTCGTTGCCGCTTAATCCAAGCTCGGCTTTAATTAAATACCCCTGTGGGTCTACAAAAACTTTAAAAGGGATACCTAAAGTTATAACCTCATCTCCAACATTATTGGTGTCCAGCACATATTGAAAATCATAATCATTACTCTCTTTGAAATTCTGGACGTCTTCAAGAGTATCTGAGTCGTTCAGGTTTACGGCAACCACAACAAAGTCGTCGGGGTATTCATTCTGAAGGGAATCCATTGCCGGAAAAACCTGCAGGCAGGGGCCACACCAGGTCTCCCAAAAATCAATAAGAACCACTTTTCCTTTAAGGTCTGCTACGGTTACTTCGTTGCCCTCAAGATCCTGAAAGCTGGCATTCCAGATAGCTTCGTCAATTTTCTGATTTGCTTCTGATAAGTCGCGGGGATTTTGGCGGGTTGAATCGGCACAGGATAAAATCGTAAGAGTTACAATAAGCAGAGCCGGTAAAAAGGTAGACTTCATAAATGTGTTTTTGATTTTTGGGATCAACAACATAAGATACGATTTAGTTCTTTAAATATTGAACGGAAGCAGCACTTTGAAACAAGCACATATTATTAATGACAGTCATGAGTTATATAATCCCGGGTGAAGCTTCTTTTCAAAAACTGAAGCTGGCAATGTGATTAAAAGTTTACCGAGTATGCATAACCTATTTTTTTGTTGGACAAAAAGCGGAATGAAGGTGCAATTAATTTTAAAAATGTTATTTTGATTTTTTGCAGTGAGGTTTAACCAGCTTCAATTATTATTAATAAATAATCCAAAGGTCATGACCTGAGGGAAGGGTCTTATCGTTTCCTGAAAACGGTCATTAATTAAAACATAAATAAAACCAGAACACTATGAGAAATAGCTACTATGTAAGATTTCTGGCTGTTCTTGCTGTCACATTTTTTTGTGCACAGGTTGCAATAGCACAGTATACAGTATCCGGTACGGTAACAGATGCCTCAACCGGAGAAGTATTGGTCGGTGTTACTATTTTTGATGCCAACACCAATACAGGTACTTCAACCAATATTAATGGTCGGTATTCCCTCGAGTTACCGGCAGGCACAACAAGCTTGCGGTTCTCATCTATTGGGTATGTAACCCAGAATATTGAAGTTTCAGGCTCCAATGGAGGGGAAGTTTCACTTGATGTTGAGATGCGCTCGGATGTTGCGAATCTGGAAGAACTGGTTGTTACGGGTTTAGCAAGTTCCATCAAAAGAGAGAATCTCGCTAATGCCATTACTAAGGTGGATGCGGAAGATTTAGTGGAACGAACACAACCCCAAACACTTGACGGAGCCTTTAAAGGTAAGATTCCGGGTGTTTCCATTCGCTCGCAAAGTGGTGCGCCGGGTGGTGGTGTTAACGTTCAGATGCGTGGTGTAAGTACATTGGGTGCCGGTTCATCCCAGCCACTTTATATTATTGATGGGGTATATGTGAATAACGATGCCATATCAAACTCCCGTTACTTAACAACAGGTGCAAACAGTACGGCTGAAGATAACTCTGCCAACCGCCTTTCTGATATTAACCCGGAAGATGTGGAAAGTATCGAAGTGCTTAAAGGGCCTTCTGCTGCGGCTATTTATGGCCAGCGGGCGAATGCCGGTGTGATTATTATCACTACTAAAAAAGGTCAGGCCGGAGATACACAGGTTTCTGTTTCTCAGGATGTTGGATTCAACAGCGCTCTCAACCTTGTAGGTGTTGCTGAATGGAATCCTGACAAAATTACGACCTATACCTCAATTTTTGGTGGTAATGCTGCTGCTGAAATTGCAGCGTATAATGCCGCTGCTAATGCCGGTCGTATTTATGACTATGAAGAAGAGTTATACGGAAATACAGGCTTGATTACTCAAACAAATGTGGGTGTATCAGGCGGTAACAGTGCTACCAGTTTTTACATTGCGGGAACTACCCGAAGTGAAGATGGGATCATCGAGAATACCGGTTTCGATAGAAACTCTATTCGATTGAATCTTGATCACCGAATCAGTGAAAACCTGAGAGTAGCCAGCAGAACCAGTTATACCTTTACTGAAAACCAACGTGGTTTTACAGGAAACCAGAATGGTACCGGTGGTTCTATAGGGTACGCACTTTCATACACTCCGACCTATGCGCAGTTATTCCCTAACGATCAGGGCGATTATCCGAACAACCCATATTTCAGTGACAATATGTTGTCGATCGTGAACAATGCTGTGAATGATCAAACGGTTCAGCGCTTAATTCAGGGACTTCAGTTAAATGCAGACCTGTATAAGAGTGGTTCAAATATCTTATCTCTATCTGTTGATGGTGGTGTTGACTACCTCACCTTTAAGAGTATGGTATGGATGCCTACTTACCTGCAGAATCAGCAGAGTAATGCGAACCCGGGAGATGTAGTTCATACTATCGAAGATAACTTCAACTCAAACCTGCAGGCCGTATTAAGCTTTGCAACAACGGTTTCTTCGAATATTCAGCTGAACACTCAGTTTGGTTTCTCACGTTTCGATCAGTTTCAGGAGCGTAACGTTGTTCGTGGACAAGGACTTGTTGCCGGGCAAACCGGTATCGCAAATGCGACCATCCAGTCAGTTATCAATCAAACAGAAGTTGAGGTTGTTGACCTGAGTTGGTTTGGACAGGAAGAGATTAACTGGGATGACAAAATCATTGCGACAGTTGGTGGTCGTTTTGACCGTTCTTCACTAAACGCCGATCAGGATGAATACTATTTCTATCCTAAAGCATCGCTGGCGGTGAACCTGTTGAACTTCGACATCATTGAAGGAGATCTCCTCAACCAGTTGAAGCCTCGTATCGCTTATGGTGAAACGGGTGGACTTCCAAACTTTGGTGTTACCTACAGTTCTTTAAACTCAGGAAACATCGGCGGGTTGTTGGCCACTTCTGTTGGGGGCCGTAGTATTGACCCGGATCTTAAGCCTGAAAGTGCTCAGGAACTTGAGTTTGGTCTTGATGTAGCGTTGCTTGATAACCGAATTGCTTTGGAAGCAACTTACTACAATAAGAAAGTAGCAGACTTAATTTTGGATGAGCAGGTACCGACATCGTCCGGTATTACCGTTATTGCTACGAATGCAGCTGATCTTGTTAATAAAGGAATGGAATTTACGCTGAACCTTAACCCGGTTCGCAATCCAAACCTGAACTGGTTCTCAACCGTCCTTTTCTGGAAGAATGAGTCTGAAATCACAGATCTGTCTATTGACGGATATACAACCGGTGGTTTTGGTACCAGTTTGAGTAACTACCTGATTCAGGAAGGATTTTCACCATCTACTATTGTGGGTCTTCCTGCAGTAAGTGATCCTTCGTTATACACTATTTACGGTGACGGACAGCCTGATTTCGAAATGTCATTTTCTAATGAATTCAATATTTATAAGAACTTTGACTTCAGCTTCCTGTGGCACTGGAAGAAAGGTGGAGATAACATCAACCTTTCTCAGCTGCTTACCGATGCCGGCGGTACTTCACCTGACTGGAACGACAGCGTAGAGGGTTCAACCCTTCCTAAAGGAGCTGACCGTGTTATTAATGGCGGATCCGGAGCATATGTATATGATGCATCTTACGTGAAACTGCGAGAGATCGGGTTGTACTACACGGTGCCTACCGAAACGCTTACTAATATTTTCGGCAATAGCGTGAGCAATATTAAGATTGGTGCTTCAGCAAATAATGTATTGCTGTTTACTGATTACCCAAGTTATGATCCGGAAACCTCCGTATTTGGTACTCAGGCTATCAACAACTCTGTGGAAGTAACACCTTTCCCTACTTCCAGACAGGTATTGTTCCACGTAAATATTGACTTTTAATTTATAGGAATGAACACAATGAAATATTTAAACAAACTATTGCTAATTGTACTGCTTTCAGCAGGGATTTCGGCCTGTGACTTCCTGGACCCGAATGAAATAAGCGATCCCAATAATCCGTCAATCGAAGGGGTTTTGTCTGATGCTTCCAAAGCACAGCTTCAAAACCTTGTAACCGGATTAACAGAACGCCACCGTGCAACTACCGGGGCGAATAACATCATGAGTACTTTTGGGCGTGAAATCTATCCGCTCTTTGCCTCCGACCCTCGATTTGTAAATCAGTGGGTAGGTGTAGGTGCTGATGCTAATGCAGAAGAAGACCCGACGTTCTTTGGCTCCGGTGGTACATACACAACACCGTACCAGGCCATAAGACAGGGTAATGTTCTGATCCAGTCTGCCAATAATTCCAATGCGATTACCGATCAGGAACGCAACGGGTATTTAGGTGTGGCAAAAACACTGCAGGCTTACAGTTATCTGATTCCACTCAATGTTCAGTATACCAATGGTATTCGCATTGATGTAGATAATGTGGGTGACTTAGGTCCGTTTCTGGATTATGACGCAGCTCTGCAGGAAATCAGAAATCTTCTGGATGAAGCTCAAACCGATCTGAATGCAGCAGGCTCAAGCTTTTCCTTTGTGCTTACTGACGGTTTTGATGAATTCAGCACACCGGCTGATTTTGTAAACCTGAACCGGGCTATTGCAGCCAGAGCAGCAATTTATGCTGAAGACTGGGATGCAGCAGTAACAGCCGTGGAAGATGCTGCTCCATTCTTTGAGTTAGCAACAGGTGCAGATGTAATGAATAAAGGCGGGTACCATGTGTATGGTGATCCACCGGATATTTTCAATCCATTCTATTACGTGCCAAACACAACGTCTGTTCAGTTGCCAATGGCACATCCTTCACTGGTTGATGATGCCGAAGCAGGTGACATGCGTATTGACAACAAAATCTTTGTCAGGAGTGACACCTTAACCCTTCAGGGTTTGGGATCACCTTATCAGGATAATCGTTTTTCAGGAACCGGAGATTCATTTCCGTTCTTCAGAAACGAGGAGTTAGTTCTGATTTACGCTGAAGCACTCGCACAGCGTAACCAGGGAACCGACTTGGTTGATGCAGTTGATGCTATCAACGTAGTTCGAAACACCTGGGGATTGGGTGACTATGCTAGTCTCAGCCAGTCTGATATCATCGATCAAATTCTGTTTGAGCGACGTTACTCACTCTGGTTTGAAGGCGGCCACCGCTGGATAGATGCCAGAAGATACGACCGTCTGGGCGACCTTCCACTGGATGGTGGTCAGATTTATGAATACATAGCACGGCCACAATCTGAACTATAAGTTCAAATGTGGTTGATTTAAGTCTGAAAGAGCCCTCAAAAATTTGAGGGCTCTTTTTTTATGTATAAACTTTATCTTTGGCTCTATGATGTACGATTTTACTATTGTTGGAGCCGGAATTGTAGGGCTCTCCACGGCATATAAATTATCCCTTAAATATCCTGAAGCACGCATTCTCGTTTTAGAGAAAGAGAATAAAGTGGCGGCTCACCAAACAGGAAAAAATTCCGGGGTTATCCATTCGGGTATCTACTACAAACCCGGTAGCTATAAGGCAAAAAATTGTGTGGATGGTCGTCACCAACTGGTGGATTTTTGTAAAAAACACGGTGTTTCCATCGATATCTGCGGTAAGGTGATTGTTGCTGCTGATGAAAGTGAAGTGCCTAAGCTAAAGGAAATTTACAAGCGTGGACTTCAAAATGAAATCGAAGGTATCGAGCTTATTGATGCTGCCCGGCTGAATGAGCTGGAACCTTATGTACAAGGAGTAGCAGCTATTCATGTGCCGTGCTCCGGTATTGTGGATTACGCAGGTATGTGCCGAAAATTGATGGCGCTTTTGGAAGAAGGAAATGGCAATGTCCGATTCAATAGTGCCGTTTCGAATATTTCGAATAAAGGGAATGAGGTAATTGTTGAAGCGGGTGGTGATAAAATCAGCACCAGATTCTTAATTAACTGTGCAGGGCTGTATTCTGACCATGTGGCTCGTTTTGCGGGCGTTCACTCTCCGGTAAAGATTGTACCATTCAAGGGAGAATATTACGAGCTTAAACCCGAAGCTGAATACCTGGTAAATGATTTGATTTACCCTTTGCCCAATCCTGAGTTTCCATTTCTGGGAGTGCATTTTACCCGCATGGCTTTGGGCGGAATTGAATGCGGGCCCAATGCGGTATTTGCCTTCAAGAGGGAAGGGTATAAAAAGCTTTCGTTCAATCTGAAGGAGACTACCGAAACCTTCAACTTTCCGGGATTCTGGAAAATGGCTAAAGAACACTGGCGAATGGGACTGGATGAATATAAACGCTCCTTCTCCAAAAAAGCCTTTGTTAAAGGACTGCAAAAATTGATTCCCGACGTGCGGGAAGAACACCTGAAAGTATCCCCTGCCGGAATTCGCGCGATGGCACTGCAACCCAACGGAGAAATTCTGGACGACTTCTACTTTGAAGTGGTAGATCGCCAAATCCATGTTCTTAATGCTCCGAGCCCGGCCGCCACAGCCGGACTTGCCATAGGCGATGAGATTGTGAAAAGGGTGGAAGCTAACTTCACTTTTCAGCAATCAGCCTAATTTTGAATGAATTTGAAATCTTGGAAATTTTAATTAATATTTCGATAGTTATCTAAATATCTAAATGAATACGTTCTTCAAGGCACTTAATGATTCTACCCGTCGGCAAATTCTGGATATGCTGAAAGAGAAAGATCTTTCAGCCGGGGAAATTGCTGAGGCGTTTGATATTTCAAGGCCCAGCATTTCGCATCACCTCGAACTGTTGAAGCAGGCGGGACTGGTTGATACGGAGCGAAAGGGTCAGTTCATTTACTACTCACTGAACACCACCGGGCTTGAAGATGCCACGCAATGGTTGTTTAAACTCATGAATAACAATACATCATAATCATGAATACGAACAACATACTGAAGAAAGAGTGGCCCGTGATAGTACTGCTCATGGCCCCATTTATTGCATCACTATTACTTTCAGGCCAGGTGCCCGAAACAGTTCCCACCCATTTTAACCTGCAGGGTGAAGCTGATGATTACGGCCCTAAATGGATAATCCTGTATCTGTTACCGGCAATTGGCATAATCTTGTATGTGGCACTGTTATTTCTTCCCCGCATAGACCCCAAGAAAAGAATTGAAGAAGCACAAAAGCCGATTGCGGCCATTCGACTGATCACTTCCCTCTTCATGGTTGGTTTATATGCGATGATGATGCTGGTGGTAACCGGTTCGGATGTAAGTATGAATTCCTATGTATTTATTGCTGTAGGTATTCTGTTTGTGGGGCTGGGAAATTATATAAATACGGTGAAGCCCAATTATTTTATAGGAATCCGAACTCCGTGGACCCTTGAAAATCCAATGGTGTGGAAGAAGACTCACCGACTGGGTAGTAAAATCTGGATGGCGGGAGGAGTGCTGGTCATTATATCAGACCTGTTGCTCTCTGAATCCGTTAATGCCATTGTATTTGGTGTAACCTTAGGCTTTATGGTGATGGTGCCACTGCTGTATTCCTATTTCGAATTTAAAAAAATAGAATCAACGGGAGAGAACGCATGAAAAAATTAGTCGTATTGATAATATCCTTTGTGATGGGGGCTTTGACAGCACAGGCTCAACAAACCATAGCCGGTGAGTGGAAAGGAGCAATCATCATCCAGGGGCAGCAGCTGGGTGTAATTTTCAACATTGATGGAGAACCCGGAGATTATTCCGGAACACTGGATATCCCGATGCAGGGAGCAATGGGCCTTCCATTAACCCGGGTTGAACAGAAAGCCGACTCCGCATTTTTTACTTTCTTTGCAGGTCAGGCCAATGGCGAATTTAAAGGAACATTCAGCTCAGATAGCCTGATTGCCGGAACCTATTCCCAGGGCCCGGCATCTTTTCCTTTTGAAATTAAAAAACAATCATCTTCCGGTGAAGTTAAGATTGTACCCGGTGAGGGAGAAGATCTGATCATTCAGGGTGATGAAGTTGAAATCGGGGGTACGCTGGTGTACCCGGAAGGAGTGAATAATGCTCCTTTGGTTATTTTGATTTCCGGAAGCAGTGCTCAGAACAGAGATTCCAATATATTCGAGTTTAAGATTTTTGCAGAAATCGCTGAGCATCTTAAAGCGCAGGGGATTGCCAGCTTTCGGTTTGATGACAGACAGGTTGGGGAATCTACCGGGAATTTCATGAATACCACGCTGGATATGCTGGCTGGTGACGTGGTATCTATTATTGATTACCTGACAGCCATGGAGGGTAAAAGTTTTGGTGAAGTCATTTTGTTAGGGCACAGTCAGGGTGGGGTTGTGGCCGGGAAAGTTGCCTCTGAAAATAAAGACGTTGACCAGCTTATTCTGATGGCGTCAACCGGTGTCCCTCTGAAAGAAATTCTTCGTTTTCAGGTAAAACAGGGCTTTGGAGAAGGAATTCATGATGAGCAGGATGTAGATAAAGAAATAGCTCTCCGGGAAGAAATGATGGCAGCCATAAGAGATGGCAAAGAATTGGATTCTGTTAAAAACGAGTATGTGAACCATTACAAATCGATGCTGGAGAATCTTTCCGAACAGCAAAAGTCTCGAATTCCGGATATCAATACCTTTGCCCAACAACAGGTGCAGCAGCTTGTTGCTTACTACAGTACACCTCAATTACAGTCTCTCTTGTTTTATGACCCGGCGGAAGATCTGTCTGAATTAGAAATTCCGGTTCTGGTATTATTTGGTGAAAAAGACACACAGGTTACAGAGCAGATGAACAGGGTTCCTATCACCAATGCCCTCGATGATGCCGGAGTAAAATACAAAGTGAGCGTGCTTGCGGGTGGCAATCATCTTTTTCAGAAAGCAAACACCGGGCAGGTTTCAGAATATCCAATGCTGGATAAACGATTCACTGACAGTTTCCTGAAAACAATCTCAAGCTGGATAACTAAAAATTAGGGGTAATTGAAAGGCTCCCTAAGAGATTACCACTGATTTTTAAAGAATAGTTAAAGCCTCTATGCGCTGATTAGAATCCTATGGGATTCATAAACCCTATCAATTAGAGGTTTGCCCAGAACGGGAGTAGTTTTGTGTGAATTAAAAAAAAGGAATACATATGAAGATTGTAATAGTTGGAGCAACCGGAACCATTGGAGCTAAGGTGACGGCAGAATTAGAAAAGAGGCATGAAATTATAAAAGTGGGTTCAAGCTCTGGAGATATTCAGATGGATATGACTTCCCATGAGTCGATTGAGAAAATGTATAAGAGGGCTGGCAAAGTTGACGCCGTAATTGTTGCTGCAGGAAGTGCTGCCATGAAACCGTTTTCTGAACTGGAGGAAGAGGATTTTTATGTAGGCATCAAAAGTAAAATGATGGGACAGATTAACGTGGTGTTAGCCGGAAGAGAGTATATAAATGACAATGGCTCTTTTACACTTACCACAGGAATTCTTTCAGAAGATCCTATCAAAGGGTCTGTTGCCTTGGGGATGGTAAATGGAGCGGTTAACTCATTTGGACTATCAGCGGCAGCCGAACTAAAAAGGGGAGTAAGACTCAACGTTGTGAGCCCTGGCTTAGTGGAAGATTCGGCAGCGGAATTAGGGAGTTATTTCCCGGGGCATAATCCGGTTGCTATGGATAAAGTAGTTAATGCGTATGTGAAAAGTGTGGAAGGAATCCGGACAGGAGAAATCATTAAAGTTTACTGAAGTTAGTATTGATATTATCCTGAATTAACCTCAAACTTCTGCCCTAACAAAGCAGGAGTTTTTTTGATTCAACGCGACACTCTTACCCGCCAGCTGTATGCCCAGGATGCTTCCATGTATGAAGAATTTCCTGAAGGAGTTTCCTTTCCGAAGTCAGGGGAGGATATCCAACGACTGGTAAAAAAAGCCAACGAAGATAAATTCACCATTACAGCCCGAAGTGCAGGGACCAGCCTTGCCGGACAGACTACCGGTGGCGGCGTCATTATGGATGTATCTCGCTATATGAATCAAATTCTTACGCTTGATGGCGAGCAAAAAATAGCTCATGTACAGCCGGGTGTAATCCGCGATACGCTGAACCGGGAAGCGGCCAAACACCAATTGCTCTTCGGGCCAGATACAGCTACAACCAACCGCTGTATGATTGGAGGGATGATTGGAAATAACTCCTCGGGATCCTATTCCATTAAATACAAAACCACCCGTGAGCACACTCTTGAAATTGAGGCTGTACTGAGTGACGGTTCCACCGCTATATTCAAACCGCTTTCTTTGGAAGAACTTGAGCAGAAAAAGAGGCTGGATAACTTGGAGGGGCACATTTACCGTTCCATGCTTAAGCTGATAGAGCGAAATCGGGACCTGATTCAAAGCAGTTACCCCCATCCGGATATCATTCGCCGAAACACCGGTTACGCTTTGGATAAGCTTTGTGAAATGCAGCCATTTAATCCGAATGGACGAAAGTTTAATCTCTGTGAGCTGCTTTGCGGAAGTGAGGGAACTCTCGCCATGACGGTCTCCGCCAAGTTAGACCTCAGCACCTTAGATAAGCACAAAATTGTGGTTGTGCCTCAGTTCGAAACGCTGGAAGAGGCTATGCTTGCAGCAGTTGAGATTGTAGGATTTGAACCGGCAGCGGTAGAGCTGGTTGATCACATAATATTGAATGCTACCAAAGGGAATATTGAGCAGCGTAAGAACCGATTCTTTTTAGATGGTGAGCCAAATTATATACTGATCACTCAATTCGAAGGGGATGATCCGGAAGAGCTTCAACGGCGGGCTGAGCAAGTTTCGGCAAAGCTGAGTGAAAAGTCTTTGGGATATGCCTATCCAATCATCCCGGAAGAAGATAAAATGAAAAGAGTATGGGAGTTGAGAAGGGCCGGCCTCGGTTTGCTGATGGGCCTTGGGTCAGATGGCCGTTCACCTTCATTCTGTGAAGATACCGCCGTTCGCGTTCAGGATTTGCCGGAATATGTGAAGGAGTTTCGTGCTATTCTGAATAAACACGATACAGACTGTGTGTTCTATGCACATGCATCGGTTGGAGAGCTACATTTACGCCCCCAAATAGATATTACCACCGAAACCGGGCTGAACACCATGAAAACCATGGCTGATGAAATAGCCGATCTGGTGAAAAAGTACAATGGCTCCTTATCGGGGGAACATGGTGACGGCAGGGTGAGAGCTCCGTATATCGAAAAGATTTTAGGTAAGGAAATGCTGCCGGTTCTCAGACAGGTAAAAGAAATTTGGGATCCCGAATATATATTTAATCCCGGTAAAATTGTGAAGCCCAAGCCCATTGATCAGGACTTACGGTTCTCGCCTTCATATGAAAAGCCTGAACCGGAAACGGTACTTGCCTGGCGTAAAGAAGGTGATTTTGGTAGTGCCATGGAGCTTTGTAACGGGGCCGGAGTGTGTAGGAAACTGGCTGAAAGCGGCGGTACGATGTGCCCTTCCTATCAGGCCACAAAAGACGAGAAAGACTCAACTCGTGGAAGGGCAAATGTATTTCGTCAGGTTTTTGCCGGGGAGAACCCTGCGGGCTATGAATCCGGGGAACTAAAGGAAGCTCTGGATTTATGCCTGAGCTGTAAAGCGTGCAAAAGTGAGTGCCCTGCCAATGTGGATATGGCTAAGATGAAAGCGGAGTTTATGAACGGCTGGCATCAGAAGAAGGGATCAACCTTAAAAGAACGTTTCTTTGCAGATGCAGCAAAGGTATTTCCACTGGCTTCCATCACACCGAAAACTGCCAATAAAGTGGCAGGCTCAGCGATTGGAAAAAAAGTATTAGAAGGAGTGTTCGGAATTGATGCCCGCCGTGATCTTCCACAATTCGCCGATCAGACTTTCCGAAGTTGGTTTAGAAAACATAGCAGGAATGGAGCGTTAAAAAGCGATGAGAAAGTAGTGCTGTTTGTGGATGTGTTCACTAATTATAATGGCCCGGAAATTGGTAAGTCAGCGGTGAGCGTATTAGAGCATATGGGATATGAGGTACTCATCCCCAAAGCGATGGAAACAGGCCGCCCACAGCTATCCAAAGGATTTCTTGATGAGGCTAAGAATATTTGCGATAAAGTACTGGAAGAATTTACAGAATATGTAGAAGCCGGCATACCGGTGGTAGGGCTGGAGCCTTCTGAAATATTGACTGTTCGGGATGAATTCCTGGAGCTTTGTTCAGATGAACAACTACCTTTGGCCGAAAAGCTTGCCGGCCAATCACACCTCTTCGAAGAGTTTGTAGCCCGGAATAAGTCTCGGTTAACTTCAAACGATCAGAGTGAAACCGTTACCCTCCATGGGCATTGCCATGCCAAAGCTCTTGTTGGCAACGATCCAACCGTTGAAGCACTATCAGCAGCTGGCTATACAGTAGATGTGTTGGAAACAGGATGCTGTGGAATGGCGGGAAGCTTTGGTTATGAAAAAGAACATTATGAGGTATCTCAGGAGATCGGGCAGCTTGTTCTTTTTCCTGAGCTCCAAAAGAGAGAAGATCCATTAGTATGTGCCCCCGGGTTTTCCTGCCGCCATCAAATTGAAGACGGAGTGAATATTAAATCTTACCATCCGGCGGAACTTATCCATCGTAGCTTGTCTTAAAGAGATATTAAGGTGGTTCTTTAAAAGGCTAATTAAAAAATTAGCCTTGTCAAATTAATAGTTTGATATTAAACGAATTTTTATAACCTTATTTCACAAATTCAATACAAGAGGTGCTTATGAAACGATTAATACTATCTGTTTTTCTATGTTTAGGAATTTCAAGCATGGAAGTTTTTGCACAGGTTGATTATGAAGAGGAGATACAACCGATTTTCAATGCCAGTTGTAACAGTTGCCATAGTGCCGGGCAAAACAGTTTTAATTCCAGCTCATACGAGGCGGTAATGGCCAGTACAAGTCCGGCTAGTCGCTATGACAGCAAACATGTTATACCAGGAAATCCGGATGGGAGTCCATTAGTGGATAAAATAGAACCCAATCCTCAGTTTGGTTCACGCATGCCTCAGGGGGGTGCTCTGAGTGAAGAGCAAATCAGCCTTATACGGCAGTGGATAGCAGAAGGAGCCAACGAAGTTCCAACTTCAAATGAAGTAATTGCCGGGTTGCCCGAAGGATTTGAATTGAAAGGAAATTATCCCAACCCATTTAATCCGAGCACGAGCATTAGGTTCCAGGTACCTGAAGCGGTTTCCTATCAGCTGAAAATCTATACGGCCCATGGTGCTCTGGTTGAAGAAATAGCCGGTAATGCTTCTGCAGGGGAGTCCTCAATACCGGTGAGTTTTACCAATCAGCCATCCGGAATCTACTTTTATCAGCTTATCGCTATAACGGCCAGCGAACGGTATCTGCTGGGTTCTGAGAAAATGACGCTTGTGAAGTAGGTGTTAGGGGATAGGTGTTAGGTTTTAGTTCTGATCACACTAAAACCTAACACCTAAAACCTTGCCACTAACACCTATTATCAGTTTTTAAAGGTATTCTTCTCAATAAGTTCACGGGCGCTGGTAAGGGCAGATTCCGAAATTTGGGAGCCACTCATCAGGCTGGCTATTTCATGGATGTGCTCTTCGTCGGAAAGCGGAATGATTTTTGAAACCGTTCGGTCGCCTTCCTCTGCTTTGGCCACTTTGTAATGTTTGTGAGCCTGACTGGCAATCTGAGGCTGGTGCGTTATGGCAATAATCTGACAGTGCTCGGATAATTTCCGCATGGAAGTTCCCACTTTTTCAGATATCTCCCCACTGATGCCGGTATCAATTTCATCAAATATCATCACCGGCAGGCTTTGTTCTTTAGCAAGAATGGATTTCAACGCAAGCATTACCCGACTGATTTCACCGCCGGAAGCAATTTTAGCCAATGGTTTTGGCTCCTCCCCTTTGTTCGTGGATATGAACATGCGAACATCGTCACAGCCTGTTTCGGTACATTCAATTTTTTTGCTTTCAACCTCAACCCAACCATTGTCGGATAACAGCCAATCTACCCGAACATCCAGCTTAGAATGTGGAATCCCAACTTTGGCCAGTTCCTGCTGAATTTGTACGGAGAGCTCTTCTCCTATCTTTACCCGGGTTTGGTGTAGCTGTATTGCTTTCTCTTTCAGGTTCTTCGCCTGCTGCAGAATTTGATTTTCCAGCTTCTCGATTTCAAGGTCAAAGTTATCTGCTATAGAAAGTTCGCGCTGAATTTCGTGGAGGTAGCTGATGAGCTCCGGCAGATCCCGCTGGTATTTTTTCTGAAGCCGGTTAAGTTCGGATTGTCGCTGGCGAAGTTCTTCCAGCCTTTTGGGATTGAACTCAATGCTGTTCCGGTATCGTTCAGCAAAAGCAATCGCTTCATTCACGCTTACCCGGGCCGCATTAATTTCTTTCAGGTAATTTTCGAACTCAGGTTCTATGCGGGCAAGGTCTTCCAGGTTCAGCTTTAAAAAGTTTAATAGCTGTACGATGTTAGCGTCATCTGAATCTGCCATTTCGGATATAGCAGCTGCTTTTTGATCCAGTACTTCTGCATTATCCAGCAGATTCATCTCAGATTCCAGCTGTTCCAGGTCTATTTCTCCAAGTCGAGCTTCTTCCAGTTCCTGAACCTGAAAGCGATATAATTCGGTTTTCTCCTGAAGCTCGTTTTCTCTTTTTTGAAGTGATCGCAGCTCTTTTTGAAGCTCGGTCATTTTCATGTATTCGGTTTTGTACTCTTTAAGAATAGGCTCCACCTCTCCAAAACCATCAATCACACCCTGGTGGTTTTCTTCTTTTAGCAGAAGCTGATGATCATGCTGGCCGTGCAGATCTACCAGCAAATCCCCGGCAGCTTTCAGTACACTTATGTTGACGGGTGTATCATTAATAAAAGCGCGGCTACCCGTATTTCGAATTTCCCGGCGCAGTATAAGATATTCGTTGAATTCTACTTCGTTTTCTTCAAGCAGGGCTCTTAAATCAGCATCTTCACCGACCCGAATAGTCGCTTCTGATATAGCCTTATCTTTTCCCTGACGAATAACATCAGTATCGGCCCGTTCACCTAAAATCATATTCAGAGCTCCAATAATAATCGACTTTCCGGCACCTGTTTGCCCGGTCAAAATATTCAGTCCTTCCTCAAAATCGACTTCCAATTCATCAATGAGCGCAAAATCTTTTATGTAGAGTGATTTAATCATATGGAATTCAAAATGTAAAATGGATGCTAAAGGTTAGAATTTTAAGTGTTAAATGCTAAGTGATAAATGTACTCACAGATGCTTTTGTGAAGTTTTAACTATTGCCGTGAGTATTCTAATTATCTCAGTAACGTTAGCCAGATATTCTGAATAATCTAATTCTATAATTTGGCTTCTGTCGAGTAATTTGAGGCAATATCTTGTTTCTCTGGCCTCTTTTGAAGATATAGACATTTTATAAGCAAAGTCTTTTTTTGTGGACGCGGCGGAGGCTTCTTCAATATTCGCTCCAATGCTAGTAGCCGATCGGAGCAATTGCTTTGAAATTACATATTCTCTTTGAGCAACTAGTATTTTATAAAGCTGAATAATAGAAAGAGCAAACTCAAAGCTTTTATCCTGTACGAGATTCCTTTTAACCATAATGAATGAATTTAAAATTCAACATTTAAAATTTAGAATTACCAAGTAAGAGCAGGTAAAACTCAATTCCTTACAAAAATTCTTCGCTGATAAAACAAAGCTTAAAAGTGCTTACCTTTTAGTTATGGAAAAGAAAGCAGGCAAAGACCGACAGAGTACAATTTACGAACACACCGTCCCGGACGGGCAGCATACTGATATTCGGCTGGATAAATATATAACGTCCTTTGTAGAAAATGCTTCACGCACAAAAGTTCAGGAAGCCATCAAAGACGGATATGTTAAGGTGAACGGTGAGAAGGAAAAGCCGTCCTATATCATGCAACCCGGGGATGAAATATTCATCGAGCTGCCACAACCACCCCCCCCGGAAGCCAAGCCGGAAAAGATGGATCTGAATATTGTGTATGAAGATGATGAGATTATCATGGTGAACAAAGAAGCCGGAATGGTAGTACATCCTGCGTATGGAAACTGGACGGGGACCATGGTAAATGGTTTAATGTACCATGTGGATGAGCTGGCAGGTGATGACGAAGACGAAAATCTGCGTCCGGGTATTGTTCATCGCCTCGATAAAGACACCAGTGGTTTGTTAGTTGTTGCCAAAAACGATGAAACGCTGGCTAAACTCAGTGGTTTGTTTCAGGAAAAGGATGTGGAGCGAACCTACTGGGCTATCGTTTGGGGAACTCCGGAAGAAGAAGGCACCATCGAAGGTGATATTGGCCGATCCAAACGAGACCGGAAGCTGATGACCGTGAAGCCGGAAGGGCAGGGCAAATCAGCCGTCACACATTACAAAGTAATTGAATATTTTGACTACCTGAGCCTGGTAGAAGTGAAACTGGAAACCGGACGTACACACCAAATCAGGGTTCATTTTGCTCATATTGGCCATCATGTATTTGGTGATCCCACCTATGGTGGAACCTCAGTTCGGTACGGCCCGAATACCGGTTCCCGAAAATCCATGTTTCATAATCTGATTACAGGATTAGGCCGCCAGGCTCTTCACGCCAAAACATTAGGTTTTGAGCATCCTGCAACAGGCGAAATGGTTAGTTTTGACTCAGAGTTACCTAAAGACTTCCAGCATGTACTAACAATGCTTAGAGAAAACTGTAAGCAAGAATACTAATGGCTACACTTCTTAATAAAAGCCTGATTTAATTATACTTTACGCATGGGATTACTGATTTTTTATTTAATACTGGCTATTGGAGTTTCGTTTTTATGCTCTATCCTGGAAGCCGTACTACTTTCCATAACCCCATCATTTGTGGCGGTGCTGGAGCGGGAAGATGCTAAAAGCGGAAAGATACTACGGGACTTAAAGCAGGACATCGACCGACCGCTTTCTGCGATACTGAGTCTCAACACCATAGCGCATACAGTAGGAGCTGCGGGTGTGGGAGCACAGGCCCAGGTTGTATTTGGGAATGCTTATGTGAGCATAACTTCAGCTATACTCACGCTGTTGATTTTAGTGTTCTCCGAAATCATCCCTAAAACCCTTGGGGCTACCTACTGGAAAAAATTGTCCGGATTCGCAGCTCGTGTAACGAACGTGCTCATCTACATCACCTATCCGCTGGTACTTTTATCACAAGGAATCACCAAAGTTCTTTCCAGTGAAGACAAACAGCCTACGGTAAGCCGGGAGGAATTCAGTGCCATGGCGGATGTGGGATTTGAAGAGGGGGTTTTGAAGAAGGAGAGTCCAATATTTTTAAGAACCTCATTCGGTTTAGATCGCTCCGGGTCAAAGATATAATGACTCCTCGAATTGTAGTGGTGAAATTTCAGGAAGACCAAACCATACAGGAAATCCTTGATAATAAAGACGAATTGCGAGTCTCCCGGATGCCTGTTTTTGGGGATGATGAGGAAGATGTGACCGGATATGTATTGAAGAACGACTTGTACTACAACCTATCCGAAGATAACGGGGATAAGAAACTAAAAGAAATAAAGCGGGAGGTTTTGATAGTACCGGAAACCATTTCACTTAAAACACTTTTTGAACGCCTTCTGGAGAAGCAGGAACATATTGCTGTGGTGGTTGACGAGTACGGCGGTTTGTCGGGTGTTGTAACGATGGAAGACGTAGTAGAAACCCTGCTGGGTATGGAGATAGTGGATGAAATTGATGCCATCGAAGACATGCAGAAGCTGGCCCGCCAAAAGTGGAGAGAACGGGCTAAACGTCTGGGTATCGTTCTCCCCGATAAATTAAAGCAACAAGGCAAAAAAGTTTAAAAGAGCTTTTTGTGTATTCGCTGAGCAACTTCAATCAGCTCATCGTTATTCAACACCAGATTAAGAATTCGTTTTTCTTTACTGAACGAAATTAAATCCAGAGGCATATCTCCTACTATATCAAAGATTAGCTTATTTAGCTTTTGGGCTGAATTTATTGAGCAACCAATCAGGGTAAGTAGCCCTTTACCTCTTTCGAGACTCACATTTCCGATTTCAATAAATTCTTTGGAAAGGCTATCAAGGATGTTAAGATCAGACAGCGTGATGGTAACGGAAGCTTCAGTAGTGTTTACAGCATCTACAGCCAACCGGTGCTTTTCCAACACGGCAAATACCTTGGTTAGAAAAGAGTAACCCATCACCGTTTCATAGGCACTGATCGTGAGTGTGGCCATGTTCTGTTTGAACGACATAGCCAGCACATCCAGGTCGTGATGCGACTCCCGAATGATTTTAGTTCCGGGTGCTTCCGGTTCAAACATATTCTTCACATAAACAGGAATATTGCGTTCCTGAGCAGGTTTTAAGGTAGAGGGGTGGAGCACTTTAGCTCCGAAATAAGCCATTTCTGTTGCATCAAAATAGCTCATTTCATCCAGTGGTTTTGCTTCCGGTATGAACCGGGGATCACTGGTATAAATACCGCTTACGTCGGTCCAGATTTCTATGGTTTCAGCGTTCACCGCTCCGCCAATCAGGCTGGCGGTGTAATCCGATCCTTCAAAACCTAAGGTGGTAATGGTTTTCTGTGGCGATTCCCCATAAAAACCGCCAATGATAGGAATAAACCCATTTTCAAGAACGGTTTCCAGGGAACCACAACGCTGATTAATTTCTAAAAGGTTGGGATTTGCCTTCCCATACTCGGCATCTGTTTTAATGATTTTACGAGCCTCGATGTGTTGCGTCATCATACTGAGGGAAAGTCCGCACTGCGCCAGCAGGTATGAAGAAATCTGTTCGCCCATACCGGAGATGGCATCTTTCATCTGGGGAGTAAGCGTGCCCTGCCGTTCAGCATAGCTAAGTAATTTGTTAAGCTTGCTGATTTTAGCTTCTGTGTTTTTCCGGCAGCTGTCTTTGATCAGCTTATTCTTTTCGTGCGGATTCTCATTCAGGAAATCGTCAACAATCTTGTTATGTCGTTCCTTGATGTTATCAGAAATTTCCAGGGCTTCTTTTAGTTTACCCTGTCCGGCAAGTTCACCGGCTTCCACCAATTGTCGGGTGGTTTGTGCCGTTGCGGAAACAACCACAACCGGAAATTCATAATTGTTGATGATCTCTAATACCTGTTTCCAGGTTTTGTGGTCGGCCATTGATGTGCCGCCGAATTTGAGTACGTTGATCTGCATAAAAAGGCTTGTTGTAAATGAAGGGGTAAAAATAAGAGGATTCCCAGCCTATTCCATGCCAAATCCGGGAATAAGTTCCGTATTCTTTTTCCACAGAATCTCTAAAGCACAATTTAATTGAACACGGATAACACGGATTGGGCTGATGATCACGGAAAAGAGAATTAATACTATCTCTGCGACTATCCGCAAGATCTTCCTCATCCGCGTTCTATTCGTAAGGTGCTATTTATTTTCTGGGGCATTGAGTTTTGTGGCTAGATAAGATACTCGTCTGAAGAAACGGTATCTTTGTGATATGAGTAAAGAAAATCTACAAGTTGCGGTTATAGGCGGGGGAGCGGCCGGTTTTTTTAGTGCCATTTCCGCCAAACGTCATCATCCTGAAGCTAAAGTTACTATCTACGAAAAAACGGATAAGTTGCTTTCCAAAGTCCGCATTTCAGGAGGCGGAAGATGTAATGTAACTCACCATTGTTTTGATATAAGAGAACTGGTGAAATTTTATCCGAGAGGAGAACGTCCGCTTAAAAAAGCCTTCGGGGTATGGTCGCCAACCAACACCGTAGAGTGGTTTGAAAGCCGTGGAGTTGAGCTGAAGACCGAATCGGACGGTCGTATGTTCCCAACTACGGATGTTTCAGAGACCATCATTAGATGCCTGATGGAGGAAACTCAAAAATTGGGAATAGCCATCAAAACCAAGTCGAATATCAAAAGCATTGGAAAAAGTGAAGATGGATATGAGTTAGGATTCCATAGAGGCGGGCGTATATCTGCTGATAAAGTCATTGTAGCAACCGGTGGCAGTCCCCGCTCCAAAGGCTTTGACTGGCTTCGGGAGCTTGGTCATGACATCGAAGAACCCGTGCCTTCTCTGTTTACATTCAACATGCCGGATGAATCGATAAAGGAGTTAATGGGAGTAGTAGCAGAACCGGTTTCGGTTAAGATCATGGGTTCGAACCTGAGCAGCAGCGGGCCTCTACTTATCACACACTGGGGAATGAGCGGGCCGGCTATTCTGAAATTATCGGCTTTTGGGGCACGGGACTTTCATGACATGGATTATGAATTTAAGATATTGGTAAACTGGACAGGGGAAAGACCGGAGCAGGAAGTGCGGCGTATTTTGAAAGAGGTGGAAGACCATCATCCCAAAAAGAAAATTGCCAATGTGAATCCATTTGAGCTGCCCGGAAGACTTTGGGAATTCCTGCTGGGGAAACTCACTCTCGGGGATGATATGATCTGGCAAAATATGGGTAAGAAAAACATCAATCGGCTGGTACACATGCTCACCAATGATGTATATCAGGTTAAAGGGAAAACTACGTTTAAGGAAGAGTTTGTAACCTGTGGAGGGGTCAGTTTGCAGGACGTGGATATGAAAACCATGGAGAGCCGAAAATCACCGGATCTTTATTTTGCAGGGGAAGTTTTAGACATCGATGGGGTGACAGGCGGATTTAACTTTCAGGCTGCATGGACTACCGGTTTTATAGCCGGGAAGTTGGGGTAAGTACTAGTTCGATTCACCTAAATCATCCGAATAAACGGATGGGTTTGCCTCCCGAAGGTTGTAAGCACTTCGCATTACTTCTCCATAAGCTCCGGCGCTGCGAATGGCAATTAAATCGCCTCGTTGCACTTCCGGGATAGAAATGTCCTTACGAAAAGTATCGGAGCTTTCGCAAATAGGCCCAACAACATCATAGGTTTTTTCACCTTTCTTGCTGGTAAGCACATCGACGCGATGTTTGGCTTGATACAGAGCCGGTCGAATAAGTTCTGTCATCCCGGCATCAACGATAGAAAAGTTCTTAGCCTGACCTTCTTTTGTGTACAGAACACGGGTGATGAGGCTTCCGCACTGTCCAACAACCGAGCGTCCCAATTCGAAGTGCAGGCTCTGATGATCTTTAAGCTTAATGTTTTCTTCAAACAAACCGAAGAAACGCTCAAAGTCAGGAACAGAGTGATCGTTTGGATGATCATAATTGATGCCAAACCCGCCGCCCACATTAATTACAGTGAGTTTGAACCCTTTGTCTTCAATGTAATTATTAAGTGCATTGGCTTTGGAACACAGTTCTTCAAAAGGCGTGAATTTTTCTATTTGTGAACCGATGTGAAAGTGAATACCAACTAACTCCAGGTTATTCAGATCAGGAAATTTTTCCAGAACGGCATCCAGGTCCGATTCATTAATCCCAAACTTATTCTCATTTAGCCCGGTGGTGATGTATTTATGAGTATCAGCTTCCACATTCGGGTTTAGTCGCAAGGCCACCCGCGCTTTCTTTCCATGCTTTTCGGCCAGTTCATTCAGTACATCAAGTTCCTGAGTAGATTCACAGTTAAAGCAAAAAATATCGTGATTTAAACCAAGCTCGATTTCTTCATCACTCTTTCCAACTCCGGCAAAGGCAATTTCATCCGGAGAAAACCCTGAATCAATCGCTCTTTGTACTTCCCCTCCGCTCACACAGTCGGCACCCAGGCCTGCTTCCCTGATTATCTTTAGAATGCGTGTTTGGTTATTTGCCTTCAACGCAAAATGGACTTGAAATCCCTTTGAAATGGCATGTTCTTTAACCTGCTCAAGGGTATTACGAAGCACATCCAGGTCGTAGAAAAAGTAAGGGGTTTTAAATTTCTGCAGTGCAGAGATCACTTTGTCAGGAAACATGTTCTGATGTTATTGGAACTTAAATGTGTATTTGTCCGATATTCTAAAATCAACAGATATAAAAAAACCGTATCTGTCAATACGGCCAAAATTTTACTATATCTGCGATTGCGAAGATAAAGAAACTCTTTTTAAGTTGAAGAACTTATAATTGATCGGACTAATTATGAAAACCTATGGGAAAAGAGAATTTAGCGGAACTCCATGGAATTCTAATAAGGTTATGTTATAATGAAGATCAATAATATTAGTGGTGAACAAGCACAAGAAAAAGATTAGTGCTTTGATAGAAAACATGACTGAAAGAAAAATCGGAAATCTCCATATCCATGTAAAAAGGCTGGTATGGAAATCATATCTTATAAATAATAACCAAAATCCTCAGCCCGGATGCTTTGGTTAAGCCGAAATTGATCTTTATCTAATCGCATCTTCAAGTTGAACTCTTCCAAAAAATATATTTAACCAAACGAGTATGAAGCACGAAAAATTAGCAAAAGAATTAGGCCTCTCGGACGTATACGCTATTGCCACAGGAGCTATGTTCAGTTCAGGGTTTTTTCTTTTGCCCGGCCTGGCAGCTGCCGAAACAGGACCATCCGTATTTCTCGCTTATTTTGTTTCCGGGCTCATTGTGTTACCTACTATGTTTAGCGTAGCTGAATTGGCTACAGCCATGCCAAGAGCAGGGGGTACTTATTATATCATAGACCGTAGTCTTGGCCCGATGATAGGAACGATTGGAGGATATGGTTCCTGGCTGGCTTTGGTACTGAAAAGCGCGTTTGCGTTAATAGGGATGGGAGCCTACATCTCCATTTTCTTTGAAGTTCCCATTATTCCTGTGGCGATAATTCTGACTATTGTATTTGGGATTCTAAATGTGGTTGGGGCTAAAGAGACAACATTTTTACAGAAGGTTTTGGTTGCTGCCCTGGTAACTATTATGGCGTTCTATATTATTCAGGGTGTGTTCGCTGTTTTAAATATGGATATTGTGAAGATTACCAAAGAGCAATTCACTCCGTTCTTTATTGACGGGTATTATGGTTTCTTTGCAACTGTGGGTATGGTGTTTGTTTCCTATGCAGGGCTTACCAAAGTTGCCAGTATAGCCGAGGAGGTAAAGAACCCGGATCGAAATATTCCGTTGGGTATGTTTCTGGCTATTGCAACTGCCGTGGTTGTATATGTAATCGGAGTTTATATCATGGTGGCGTTGCTTGAGCCGGCAGCATTCCGGGAAGACTTAACACCTGTTGCCACCGCCGGTGAAGTGTTCCTGGATTGGCTGCCCGAACCTACAGGTTTGATTTTAGTGGTGATTGCTGCGGTTGCTGCTTTTGCCTCCACGGGTAATGCAGGCATTATGTCAGCTTCCCGGTATCCCATGGCGATGGCCCGCGATAAGCTGATCAATGAGCGTTTCGCCAAACTGAGCAAGCTTGGAACCCCTCTATGGTCGGTAGTTGCAACTGTGCTGCTGATGATTTTCTTCCTCGTTGCTTTTAATGTGGCAGAAGTGGCCAAGTTAGCCAGTGCATTTCAATTGTTGTTATTCGGTTTACTGAACCTTGCTGTAATTGTGATGCGGGAAAGTAAAATTGAGGAATACGATCCGGGCTTCAATTCACCGTTTTATCCCTGGATTCAGATCATTGGGATTATATTGTCGATTATACTAATTTTTGAAATGGGTGGACTTTCCATCCTCTTTACACTGGTTGTGAGTGTGTTTGGTATCATATGGTTCAAATACTATGCGGCCGATAAAGTAGATCGCCAGGGAGCTATTTTTCATGTCCATGCCCGTTTAGGAGAGAATAAAGATCAGGGGCTGGAGCACGAAATGAGAACCATTTTAAGAGAAAAAGGCCTTCGCCAGGAAGATCCTTACGAAGAAATGATTTCCCGGGCTCGTGTTCTGGAGTTTTCTTCTTCCACAAGCTATGATGAAATACTAAAAGCGGTAAGTGAAGATTTTGCCGAACAGCTGGGTAAAAATCCAAATGAGCTTTACGATATGCTTTCACAATTGGAAGAAGACCGGATCATTCCGATCGCAAAAGGTGTGGCGTTAAACCATGCGCGGATGAAAGAAAAGGTGGAACCCGAGATGGTATTGGTACGGGTAAAAGACGGGTTGGAAGTTGATAAACTTAAAAATCTGGATTCCAAAAAAGCCGGATCGGAAAAATTAAACTGCCTGTTATTCTTTATAAGCTCTGACGAAAACACCGGCCAGCATTTGAGGATTCTGGCTCATGTAGCTGAAATGGTAGGTACAAAGAACTTCCTCAGCCGATGGGTGAATGCTGAAAATGAAGCGGAGTTGAAAGAAATACTGCTTCGCGATGAACGCTTTATCCGACTCATTCTAAATCCGGATGATAAGACCGATGAGTTTATCGGGAAAATGATTAAGGATGTGTCATTGCCGGGGCAAAGTCTCATCACGATCATCCGCAGAAAAGATCAAATCAAGATACCTCATGGTATCACCGTACTTCAGGAAGGGGATGAACTATCTATCATCGGAGAGATTGAGGATATCAAAGAGCTGAAAAAACTGCTTAAGGAAAACTAAGCTTAGAGCAGTTTCTTGTTCAGCTTTTCAATGATCTCTTCAAAACTGAGAGACATTTCCTCGCTTTCCTTCATATTGCGAAGGGTGAATTTGCCTTCATTCAACTCATTATCGCCAACGATAAGGGTATAAAGGGCATTTTCACGATTCGCATCTTTCATCTGCGCTTTCATGGAACGGCTCATGTAGTCCATAGTAGCTGAAAGTCCGGCTTCTCTGGTTTTGGGAAGATGAGTTAGTGCCCACTTCCGGGCTGCATCACCCAGGGTTACAAAATACACGTCAACTTTCTTTTCCTCTGCAAGCTCGATGCCCAATTCTTCACAGGCAATCATCAGTCGTTCCATACCGGCCGCAAACCCTACAGCGGGAGTGGAAGGTCCACCCACTTCTTCAACCAGCAGGTCGTAACGGCCACCGCCGGCGAGTGCATCCTGGGAACCCAAATCAGGACTGGTGAGCTCAAAAGCAGTTCGGGTATAGTAATCCATGCCCCGAACCAGATGTGGATCCATCGTGTAGCTAATGCCAAGGTCGCCCAGGTAAGTTTTCACCTTTTCAAAATGCTCTTTGGATTCGTCATTCAGATAATCCTGAATCACCGGCGCTTTTTCGATGAAGGGCTGATCTTCCTCTTCTTTAGAATCCAAAATACGCATCGGGTTTTTCTCAAATCGCTTTTGAGAGAGCTCACTCATCTGATCAAGATTTGGCTTCAGATAATCACGCAAAGCTTCTTTATATGCTTCCCGGCTTTCCGGGTCGCCAACGGAGTTAAGCTTCAGGTCGAAATTCTTAATACCAATGCGCTGATAGATTCGCATCATAAAGGCGATGCATTCCACATCGGCAATAGGATCATCACTGCCCAGGATCTCCAGCCCAAACTGATGAAACTGCCGTTGCCGTCCTTTCTGGGGTTTTTCGGCCCGGAACATGGGCCCGATGTAATACAGCTTCTGAGAGCCGCCACGCTGCTGCATGTGATGTTCTACAAAAGCACGCACTACCGGCGCTGTAAGTTCAGGCCGTAATACATAGTGGCTGTCTCCTTTCTCAAAAGCAAAAATCTCTTTGGATACAATATCCGTGAGTTGCCCCACGCCCCTGACAATCAGCTCCGTTTGCTCCATAATGGGAGTGCGAATTTCTTCGAAGTTAAACCGGGCGGCTTCTTCATGTATAATCTGTTCAAGTGCTCTCCATTTAGGGGATTCATCAGGAAGGATATCCACCATTCCGAGGTGGGTAGTGTATTTGGGTTTGGGCATTGCTGAAATTAATTGGTAATTACTTACAAATAATTGAACCTAAAGATAAGGTTCATGTGGATGAATTTCTGTACAATAAGTACCTTGAAAAAATTAACATGTGATAAAGAATCAATCTCAAGAACAGCTATTATGAATTATAGATCATTGCACAAGTAGATGTCTCTATCTCAAAAAGCTTTAGGTGGGGTGCTTTGGGCCTCGGTTGAAAAATTTGGTGGGAAGTTTATTCATTTTGTCACCACATTGGTGCTAGCCAGAATTTTACTACCTGAAGATTTTGGCATCGTTGCCATGATTTCCATTTTCTTTGCTATTTCACGTATTCTGATAGACAGTGGATTTAGTCAGGCGCTGATTAGAGAAGACTTTATTTCTGAAGAGGACAAAACAACTACTTTTTATATAAACCTGATAATTGCTGTAGCTTTATTTACCGGGCTTTGGTTCACGGCACCTTTAATTAGCAGGTTTTTTAATGAACCGGTTTTGATTAATCTGACTCGTTTTATGGCTTTTATGCCAATCTTTTTTTCCCTCACCTTGATACAAAGAGCATATTATTCCCATAAGATTAACTTTAAAACGCAGGCTAAAATAAACCTGACTGCCTCAGTCTTAAGTAGTTTCTCAGCAATAGCTTTAGCTATTTATGGTTTTGGCGTTTGGGCAATTGCTGCGCAGCAGGTTGCTTCAGCATTTGTTACTTCATTTTTGTTTTGGGGGGTTAATCCATGGATGCCAAAAGGGTTCATAAAGCCTGAGTCCTTTAAAAAACTATTTAAATTCGGATCTAGTCTGATGTTTTCAGGATTGATTTCAGCAGTTTATAATGAAATTTATAAAGTAATTATAGGTCGAATTTACAACCCAGCACTATTAGGATTTTATTCTCAGGCCGAGAATATCAAAGATGTAGTTTCCAAGAACTTAATCAACGTGATGGTGAATGTTACATACCCGGTATTGTCTAAGATTAAGGAAGATCTGAACAGGCTTAAGGATGGGTACAAAAAAGTACTTCAGGTAATATCGTACCTTATTTTTCCGACCATGATAGGATTAATCCTTGTGGCAGAGCCAATGATAATTACTTTCATCGGAGAAAAATGGTTAAGAAGCGTTCCGATTTTGCAGGTGCTGGCATTGCTTGGGCTAATCCATCATATGCATGTGATTAACCTAAATATTCTGAAAGTGCTTGGCCGTTCTGATTTAATTCTGAGACTGGAAATCATAAAAAAGACAGGTGTAACGATTGCAATCATCATTGGGTTAAAATTTGGATTTTGGGGGTTGGTAGTAGCCCAGGTCGTTAGTTCATATTTGTCGTTATTTGTGAATATGATTTATACATCAAAACTTATTGAATACAAGAAAATGGAACAGGTAATGGATGTATTGCCAATAATTATGTACAGTGTGCCCATGGCTCTCACGGTTGGATTCTTAGACTTTATTGATTTCCGGTTTGAATTTATCCGGCTGGCAGTTCTTGTGAGCAGCGGAATAATTATTTATCTGGGAACCTCTTTATTGTTAAAGCCAAAGCCTTTTAGGGAAATGATTTACATACTACGGCCCAAATTTCCAATTTTTAAAAAAATTAAAGTATGATACCGGTTACAAAACCATTCATGCCTCCGAAAAAGGAGTATGAAGACTATCTGAAAGGGATTTGGGAGAGGGAATACATAACCAATAATGGCCCATTGGTAAGGCAGCTGGAAGCGAAGCTAAAGGAGTATTTGAACACGAAAAACGTACTGTTTACTTCCAATGGAACCATAGCTTTACAAATTGCCATAAAGGCACTTGACCTGAAGGGGGAAATTATAACAACTCCATTTTCTTATGTAGCCACAACCTCCAGTATTGTTTGGGAAGGGTGTACACCTGTTTTTGTAGATATCGAGCCGAACACTCTTAATATAAATCCTGCGCTAATTGAGGCATCTATAACAGAAAAAACTTCTGGCATACTTGCAACTCATGTATTCGGTAATCCTTGTGATATTGATTCAATCAAAAGTATTGCCGACAAATATAATTTGAAGGTGATCTATGATGCGGCACATTGTTTTGGGAGTTTATACAAGGACAAATCAGTGTTTGAATATGGTGATATTAGCACTGCCAGCTTCCATGCAACTAAACTATTTCACACTGTAGAAGGAGGCGGGATCTTTTCTGACGATGATGAACTTATTCAGAAAATGGAGTACATGAGGAATTTTGGACATGCAGGTTTTGGAAAGTTTAACGGCATTGGTATAAATGGAAAGAATTCAGAATTTCATGCAGCGATGGGTCTATGTAATTTAAATTTTATGAATGAAGTTTTGGAAAAACGTAAACATCAATGCCTTAGATACGATGATTTATTGCAGAACATACCATTGAAAAGGATTTCTATCGAAAATGATGCTCTATGGAACTACTCCTATTATCCGGTAATTTTTAATACTCGGGAAAAAGCATTAGAAGCGAAGAAAAAACTTGAGGAAAATGAGATTTATCCAAGAAGGTATTTTTATCCAAGTTTGGAGAACCTGGATTATGTTGAAACCGTGAAAATGAAGATCTCGAATGATATTTCAGAGCGAATTTTGTGTTTACCACTTTTTCATGAACTAAAAGAGGAACATCAACTACACATAGGTCAAATTTTAACCAGCATATGAGAATATTAATAAGCGGTGCTTGCGGAGTAACTTCGAGAGCTATTGCCAGATCTATTAAAGTAAGTGAAAAATATAGAGAGGCAACCATAATAGGTACTGATATTTGTGAGAATACATATGGTCTTTATGAAGGGTTGTATGAAAGAATTTGGAGAGTACCACATGTGCGGGATGCGAAGTATTCAGATACTTTTATAAAGATTTTGGAGGAAGAAAAAATTGACCGCGTAATACTGATTCCTGAATTGGAAGTGCTTTATTGGTCAAATAATGAGCTGCCGGCTAAGCTATTGAAAACACCGCCGAAGTTTTCTGAAATTGCAATAAGTAAGGAGAAACTGTACAAGGTGTTGGGGGAGACAAATCTGATCCCAATGTCACAGATTGTTACTGCAGAAGAAATTAAATCCGATAGATATTTACCGAACTTAGATTACCCTTTTTGGATGCGGTCAGTGTCAGAAGGTTCAACCAGTGGCAAAGGGTCAATGCTTATCGAAAACCCTGATTATCTGAAAGCCTGGAAAACCATTAATCAAGAAGCTGATAAAGCAATGGCAGCAGAATATTTACCGGGAAGAAATATTGCAGTTCATCTTCTGTATAAACAAGGAGTGCTTCATAAGGTGGGATGCTATGAAAGGCTTGAGTATTTTAAAAAGGATGTTTCATTAAGCGGCATAACAGGCAATATTTGTAAAGGGAAACTGATAAACGATGAGACGGCGGTTGAGGTAGCAAAAAAAGCTATTGAAGAGATATGCCGGCATACCGGTGAGGCTATGAATGGACTTGTAGCTGTAGACTTAAAAGGCTCTAAAGATAACAGGCCGTTGGTTACTGAAATAAATTTGAGACATGTAGCAGCTACATCATCTTTTGCTTTAGGTGGGTTTAATCTAACAGAGTACCAACTGGATTTAATGGATCCTGATTTTCAAGGGTTTGAAAGTGAAAAAGAAAAACGCTGGCCGGCTAATAACCAAATTCTACGAGATATTGATGGCAACCCGATTTGGGTTGATGATTACACTATTCCGGATATAGGACATAGCCTATAACGCAACAGGGCTTAGTTAGGATCTATATCCTTAATTTTTTGAAGTAGCTTATTAAATTGGCTCTGTAAGTAATTTGGGCCAAACCATTTAATAAGCAGGTCTTTGTTTTGTTTTTTTTCTTGGTTACTTAGTTCAAGCTCAGGATTGAAGTCCGAGACATTCAGGATTTTAAATCCTTTTTGGCTTAGGTCTTTGTAGTGATCTGCTTTCGGGTTCAGAAATAGAGTGGTTTCAAACCAAAAGGCTAAAAGAATATTTCCCATTGCCTGTTGCCTGCAATGATTCATTATAACAGACCGGCAATTCGAAAAAATGCTCATATAGTCATCAAGTGGTAGCCGGTTTTCTATTATTTGAGCTTGATCATGAAGCTTTTTGAATGCGTATTCCTTTATGAGTTGAGCATATTTTTCCTTCCCATAAGTCAGAGGAATATAAACGGAAAGGTCGTTTAAGCTGAAATTTGATAACAGATCAATAGCTTCAATATGGTTATTAGTGAATGAAGCTGAGTTCCCTACCAAGATATTTTTTCGAGGCTGGGTTGAATCAACCTCAGGTTGTTTAAAAAAAACGTTATTAACGTAATTAACATTAAAAACTTCAGCATCAATCGGATACTTGGCTTTCAAGTTGTCGTAATCTCCCTGAACCACAGGAACTATAACGTGTGCTTTTTGTATGGCCTTTAACACGCTTCTATTAGGGGGTAGAAAATCGTTAAACCTACCTAAAGCTTTCTGCAGAATATTCTTAAGCTGATTTAAGTTAGTTAGCCCTGTTTTATAGTATGCCTTTCTTGTTTTTTGCAGAAGGAAATCGTTCCGGAATCTTCCAAGGTCATATAAATCCTGCCCCCAGCAAAACCAAACAATTTTTTTAGGTTCATCCAGATTGTTTATAAAGGATGCTATATGTTCATTCAAAAAATGGGCAAATATGACTTCAGCCTCGTTAATGTGTTTCCACAAAATTTCATCAGAAACTTCATTCTTTTGAATGTCATAGTATTGTTTCTCTTTGACTATAAATATTTTATGACCGGTGTTGCTGCCAATTAGATTTTGCAGAGAAAACCTGACATAAGAGTCGATAATAAGATGGACGCATTTTTGAGGCATAACCAGTTAGAAAAATTAAGGAGTCGAATTGACGATAAAATAGAAAAGGGTTGACTTAACCTACTAGTTCTTTTGCCGAAATAAGAGACTGTGTTAAGAAATTGGATTTTGTTATTTCAAAGTAAGGTGTTTGAACTCCTCCAAAACCCCGAAAAAATCGTTCAACTGATTCAATCATTGACCCTTCAAAATCAAACCTCTTTGTTTTATCAGAGGCAAATTTAATGGCCTCATACATTAAAAAACTGGCGGCTCCGCTTGTTCGGTACTCGGGATTAGCTCCGCCTATCAGATAATATGCAGATTGTTCATCCCAAATCAGGTACATTGCTGAATGTAAATTGCCATGCTTATCCTTGGCCAGGAAAATTTTCCTGGCATTATGTTCTGCACATGCATTATCGATACGAATAAAGTCTTCGTAATTGGTCTGTACTTCCTGGCCTTTATGTTCAAAGTTTAAATTCCAAAGATCCCACATTACATTGGGATCATCCGTCACCTCTAAATGTACAACATCGCTGGCTTTCTTAATCTCTCTCCGTATGTTACCCTGCATATTATCCCAAATCTTATCAGGGTTGCTGATATCTTCAAGTACATATGTGTACCTGGTAGTTTGTTTGAAACCGTTCCAATAAAATGGCAGCCAGTTTTTTTGGGAGTAGTGAAATCGTTGCCGAAAGAAATGAAACTTGGGAAGCTTATCTATGAGCTCATTTAAAAGTTCTTTTTCTTTTGATAGTTGTGTTGAATACTTGCCAGGCAAAGGCTTGATCCAAGGCCCCAGAGTTTGAGTTAACGGCGGCATTGTTATTAGATTCATGCCGAATTTCTTTTTAATTATATACGGCATTGAAGCAAAGACCTGCCCGCCTTTTTCAACTTTAACGATATTCCAGTGCCCCGGGGCAACAGCCTCTAACCACCAAGGTTGATGGAAAATGCAAGTATTCTCTGACATGGAGTTTGACGACATTATAAATTAATTCTTTTTGATATAGTTAATTAGGGAGTTGTATAAGGCTTTATCTATTTTTATCTCGGATCTTTTTTCAAACCGGGATTGAGGGGCACTCACTTTTCTTACTTGGACATGTTGTTGATGTAGAAAGTTCTTTACATCAACAATGATCTTTTCAGGAGAATTACAGAAGTCCTCATATTGAATATGAAAAAAAGGTGTGTCCGGGTATTGCTTTTCAGCGTCACTAATCAGTTCATAAGTGCTTCTTATTTGGTGTACAACTTGCTTTTCGGGTGAAAGCGGCAGTAACTCTTCAATGTTTGGCGGCCGTAATGAAAACCAGGAAGTGTAGTTTCCCGTCATTTTTTTTCTGGCCTCAAGGATTGAGTGCGCCATGTCTTTTTCTTCGCGGTGAATGACAATGAAAACCGCTTCAGGAATAGTTTCAATTAAGGGTTTTAGTCGTAAAACCGAAACAAGGTTTTTAAAGAGTACGGGTTTGCCTGAAGCTTTTAGGAAAGCATGTAAAGCAATACGTAATTCTTTCTTTTTTGATGTTCCGACCGAGTCAACGTATTGAGGCATTCGCCGAAAAAACCTGTACCAAAATTCACCACATTCACTGGGGGCATATCGGCCTTTGGTAAAACCCAGTTGTGAATTATAGACAGGATTACTTCTGAATTTGTCAGGTGCGTTGGTAATACGTTCAATTAGCCAGGGAGCACCAAATAAAAAGCAGTGTAGGTTAGATAAGTAAGCCAAATCGAGCGTGCTTACTAAGTTTTGATAAATAAGAGTTGAACCACATCTTGGAGCTCCAAGGATAAAAACCGGACGGCTGGGTAACATTTCCTCGGGGCTTCTTACTTGTAATTTTTCAAGAAACTTTAAGCTTCTGTTAAAGAATAAATAAGCTTTATAAGGTAGTTTTCTTAGGTTCATTTTCTATTAATCTAACATGCTTACTGAACTGGAAGGAATTTATTTAGTCTGCATTCTTAAGCAATTGAATCGTTTTCCTGCCAGTTCTGAAATCAGCCGTTCTCTTCTTGAGTAATTCTATAAGGTGAATATATTTTTCGCGCCAACCTTTAAATTTGTAATCAGTAAAATAGCTGTTATGCCACAGAATGCTTAAAACTCCGCCAAAACGCTCAGTTTCATCTATAAGTATATTTATTTGCCGTTCCAACTCATTACCAGGTATGCGCCCCATATAATTTTTATCACGTAAGGTCGTATCCATCAATGTGAGAGGTATTTGGTAATGTTGATATGCTCTGCCGGTTTTGAAATTGAAAGGTCTGAAGGGAAAGCAAAAACCATTTCTAAAACCAATTTGTTCTGCAAATCCATTAGAGCAACTATATGATAACCCTGCTTTTTCGATAATAGCGGGTGTTACAGAGGAATCAATTTTAAGAAAATGGAACCGATTACCGGTAATATCTATGTCAAATTTTTGGAGTTCATTCTCAAGTTGACCTTCTATCAATCCGGATCCTAAGCTACCATGAATACCTATTTCAGAACCAGCATTTCGGATTGTATTGAAAGCTGTTTGCACATCTTTCAGTTTGTAGTCAGCATTGTTATTCCCATATTCGGTTAAAAAGAAAAAAGTAGAAGAAACACCAAGTTCTTTTTCAAGGGCCACAATTTCTTCAATGTTATTCCAGTCATCTTTTGCTCTTAGTCTTTGAACCATGATTCGGGAAGCACTTAAAAAGCGGCCTTCCTTAATTTCCGAAAAAGCATCTTTTACCCAGCCCCGATTAATGCTGTCTATATCGTGAGAAAGAAAGACACTCAAGTTTGATTTCTCTTTTAACCTGTTAGAAATATTTTTCTCAGCTTGCCGGATTGCAGTTTTAAGAATATCGAAATAATAATTAACTACGGGGATAAGTGGAAAATCATGCTGGTATTGAATACTGTTCCGGTATTCAAACCGGCCGTGAAGGTCTTTTTCCGATTGATGAATTTCCTGCCACGAACTTAAAAAGAAAAATGAGGAAGCTATTATATCATAATTGATGTAAATCCTGCCGTTTTTGTTTTCTATTAGCTCACTTGAGTCTTCATTATCAAACAAAAAGGGTAGTTCTTTGTCTCGCCAAAGCTTCCAGGTAAATTTTTGTGGGATTGGGTCTTTACCGTCAAAAAAATTTATTTTACCGGTCAATATAATGATGTCACCATCATCATTGCCATAAGAGATTTTAGGACAATCTTTACATTTATATATAGAAAAGAAAACATCAAGAATATACTCTTTGATTACATCAGGCTGTTTCATCGAATCGAAAAAAGTAGATTTTAAAACATTATTAAGTTAACCAAATAATTGATTATTAATAACCCATGTAGAGTAAGCCGGTGGAATCTTTTCTTTTTAGTTGATCCCTTTATTAACTTGCTCAAAATTTAACTTCATACCTTATAATGTCATTTACCGGAATTAAAAAAGTATTGGTTTTGGCCCCTCATACCGATGATGCCGAGCTGGGATGCGGGGGTACGCTTGCCAGATTTCATGAAGAAGGAATTGAAATTTATGTAGCCGCTTTTTCGACAGCCCGTGCTTCTGTACCGGAAGGCTCTGATCCTGATATTCTCAGAAAAGAGTTTATAGCCTCCATGGATATCCTGGGAGTACCTGAAGATCGGTATTTTATTTACGAATACGAGGTAAGAAAACTTTCCTATTTCCGGCAGGAAGTATTGGAAGAAATGGTACGGCTCAGAAATGATATTCAACCCGATTTGGTGTTGTTGCCATCTGGCAATGATGTGCATCAGGATCATCAGGTGGTATTTAATGAAGGGCTTCGGGCGTTTAAGGAATGCAGTATTTGGGGATATGAGCTGCCATGGAATCACGTTGACTTCTCCACGCAAGCTTTTGTTACGTTAAGCAGGCAGCAGATGGATAAAAAATGGGAGATGATGTCGGTGTATGAATCGCAGCTCATAAAAAACCGAAATTACTTCACAAGAGATTTCATTGAAGGACTAGCCAGAGTCAGGGGTGTTCAGGTAAAAGAAGACTTTGCTGAATCGTTTGAAGTGGTTCGTTTGAAAATTTGATAAGCCTCTCGGTTCCGGTTTGTGACATTATTGACTTAAAAAAACGATATCTTTGGCAGGCTGAAATTCACTTGAAGAACAAAATGATCACAACGACAATTTTACGGCTTTAATGTCAGCGCTGATGGATAGAATTACTTTCAACGAACTTACTGATATACTTTCTGTCGATTACGAAATTCATGGTAATTCAGAAGTAGATTATATTGATAATTTCAAAAGCATTACAGATGCTGATGAGCATTCAATTGTTTGGTGCAGCCCCTCAGGAGATAATAAACAGCAATTAGTAAAAGAAACTTCTGCGCGTGTTGTTATCTGTGACAAATCAATTCATCTTACTCAGGAATTGTTGAACCACAAGTGTTTTATTATCGTCAATAACCCAAAATTAGTGTATAGCAGATTACTTCGGGCTGTTGTTTATGCTGACTTTTCTCCGGGTATTCATGAGACAGCTGTTGTGCATGAGGAAGCTCAGATTTCTGATTCCGTGTATATTGGCCCAAACACATATATCGGGAAATGTACAATTGGGGATAACACCATTTTGCACGGTAATAACTTTGTTTACGATGGGACGGTAATTGGGAATGATGTAGTGATTGAAGCCGGCGCCATTTTAGGTGCCGAAGGCTTTGGTCTGGCTAAAGATGAAGATGGAAGCTGGGAGCGAATGCCTCATATTGGCGGGTTGGAAATTCACGACCGGGTGGAAATCGGAGCAGGAACTACCATAGATCGTGGCACAATGGATAATACCGTTATTGGTGCAGGTACTAAAATATCTAAGTCTGCTCATGTTTCCCATAATGTGAGAATCGGGAAAAATTGTATCATTACCGGATGTGTAGCCATCTCGGGTTCTACCACAATTGGCGATAACGTTTGGATAAGTCCGAATGCTACTTTGCTCAACAAACTAACAATCGGGAATGATGTGTTTATCTCAGTCGGTGCCACTGTAACGCAAGATATTAAAGACGGTTATCAGGCTTTAGGGAGAAAGGTATTACCCAGGTCATGAAATTTAAAAGACAGTAATGAACGTAGAGACCCTTTTCAGAGAAGTGCTATTTATTGAAGAAGAAACCGAGCTTACGGATGTGACCGGCCCTGATGATATTGATGCCTGGGACTCTCTCGGTCACGTCAATATTATCACGGCTGTTGAGGATGAATATGACGTTGAAATTACTCCGGAAGAGATTACAGAGATCAGTAGCATCGGGGATATCAAGAAATTATTACAACGCAAGGGAATAAGTACAGAGTAATGGAGTCAAACTCTATAGTTGAAGGATTTTTTGCTCAGGCAGAGTCAAATCCGGATAAGACAGCCATCATTTGGAAAGACGAGCAGATTTCATTCGCTCAGGTATCAGAAAATGTTCGAAAAGTGGCCGGTTTGCTGCAGAGGGAAGGGGTTACCGAGGGAGATCGTGTTGCTTTTTATGGTGATAAGAGTCCTCTTTTTGCTTATATCTATCTTGCCACTCATTTGATAAAAGCAGTGGCTGTACCGCTTGACGTAAAGCTTCCTGAGGATAAAATGCTGGGGCTGCTCGATCTTACAAACCCAAAACTTCTTATACACCCCACTAACGCTGATCATCAGTTTCAGCAATTACCTTTTGATGAGAAACTCCTGGAGGGGTCAGCAATTTCTGAATATGACTTTCCTGAAGGCGATCAACTGGCAGATATTTTGTTTACTACGGGTACTACAGGAAGAGCAAAAGGGGTTCGGTTAACCCATAGAAATATCCTGGCCGGAGCCGTAAACTCAAATATCTTTATTGGGAATGATGAATCCGATACAGAGATCATCCCGCTTCCCATGCATCATGCCTTTGGGCTAAGGAGACTGCGCACTAACCTGTTCTTGGGAGCGACAGTGATTTTGATAGATGGATTTATGTTCCCGAAACTCTTTTTCGATGCCATAGAAGAAAAGGGGGCAACAGGAATTTGTATGGTTCCTGCCGGGTTTGCCGTGCTAAAAAAGCTGATGAAAAGTCATTACATAGACTATTTCAAAAAGCTGAAGTATATAGAGTTTGGAAGTTCTCCAATGAGCCCTGAACAGAAAAAAGAACTGGCCGAGAACCTGCCCTCTACTCGAATATGCATGCACTACGGACTTACCGAAGTTGCGGCAAACATCTTCACCGAATTTCACAAAGATATTAACAAGCTGAGCTCTGTAGGTCAGCCAAGCCCTAATGTACAGGTAAGCATTTTAGGAGAGAATAATAAAGAACTTGCTGCCACAGAAGTAGGAGAAATTGCAGTGAAGGGCACCATACAAACACCCGGTTATTGGGAGAATAAGGAGCTCACCCAAAAGTCATTTACAGATGGCTGGTTCCGAACGGGAGATCTGGGATACAAGGATAAGGAAGGGTATGTATTTTTGAGTGGTCGTAAAGATGATGTCATTAATGTGGGAGGCAAGAAGGTATTACCTTCTGAAATTGAACAGGCACTTGAGGAACACCCGGCTGTCAAAGATTCAGCATGTATTTCTGTAAAAGGCGATCAGGAACTTACAGGTGAAAAAATAAAAGCCTTTGTAGTCTTTAAAAGAGGCGAGAAAATAGATTCAAAAGAACTGACAAAGTACCTCAGGGAAAAAGTAGAACCCTACAAGATTCCACAGGACTTTGAGTTCGTAGCAGCTATCCCTTATACATCTTCAGGCAAGAAAAAGAGAGACCAGCTTAAGTAAATCAGCAGTTCAGCTTTCTGTTAGTGATTTCAGGCTGCTCTCAAGTTTTTGGGTAAGATTCTTGAAGCTATATTCTTCAATGGCCTCTTTGTCAGGTTCAGCTAATACGCGCTTTTCTTTGTATGCTTTAAAGGCCTGAAGGATAAAATTATGAACTCCAGAGGTGTCATCATGTGCAAAAAACTTACCTATATTTGTATCCCCAACAAGTTCAGCGGCTGCGCCATCCACCGGCCCAATTCCCAATACCGGGTTCCCCGATATCATATATTCAAACACTTTAGTGGACAAAGCAAATTTACTGTTTTTGGTTCGTCCGATTACCAATAGTAAAAGGTCTGAAGTGTTGACCAGCTCCATCATGCGGTCGTGAGAAATATAACCGTTAAAGTTACACTCAATACGTGAAGAGACTGTTTCAATGTCTCGCTTTATGTCTTCATTGATGTTTCCGTAAAATTGAAAGGCGACATTATCTGCTACTTCCGGGTTCTCTTTTGTCAGTGTCTTCAATGCACTGATGAAGGCTTCGGGATATTGATTAACCTTCAGGCTGCCAAAATATCGAATCGTAAACTTCTTATTTGTTGAAGAATCATCGTCCTGAATGATATGATCCGGGTCAAAACCATTCGGAATCTTTTCCAGCTTATCATCAAGCTGGTAGCTCGGGAAAAACCCATGATTTACCACCGATAAACGATCGGCACTTTCCAGTACAGAGCCTTCCAGCTTTTTATTCCTCTCTCCGGCCCATTTACTTTGTGGGTTGTCATCGTAATAATAGATATTGGTCCATGGGTCGCGGAAGTCGGCATGCCAGGGAAGTCCGCTCCACCCGGCCAGTTTCTTGGCAATAAGGCTGGTTGTAGGAGGGGGAGATGTGGATAATATTATATCCGGTTTTTCTTGTTCAATTACTTTCTTGCCCAAAGGTACAGCAAACCACTTCCAGGTGAACTTGGCATCGGGAATCATCAGGTTCAATCGGGCCCAAACAGCTAATCTGGAAATGAGGTTAGCATCCTTTTGGTAGAAAATGGAAGGGTTGCTGGTTTTAGCTCCTCCGTTTTCTTTCTTTTTCAGAAGACTCACGGGTTCTATAATATTAGCCCGATATACCTTAATATTTTCAAGTACGGGGTCATCAGGCTTTCCCTTCATTCCCGCAGCGGCTTCTTTAGCGGTTAGAACAACAATATCCCAACCTGATTTTGCCAAATATTTAGCAAAACGGGAAATCCGGTAGGTACCTACATCGGCAAATGGATACCAGTAGTAGGAAACGATAAGGATTTTTTTACGAGCCACTTGAGTTGCGGGCTTTGAACCATGTGAATATCCAGAAGGCTGCTATCAGTGCCTGGAGGATCACAGAAATCCAGGCAAGCATTACTCCGATTTCATAGGAGCGGGGCATGAAGTTTAATTCCAGCGTGTGATTTCCTGCCGGAATATCCATTCCACGAAGAAAGTAATTGGTTTTATAAATCGGGATTTCTTCTCCATTTAACATAGCCGTCCAGCCGGCCGGATAGTAAACTTCACTAAGCACCAGGAAGCCGGGTTGTGATCTTGAAATCTCAAGCGTCATTTCCGGGCCTGTATAGTCTGTGATTTCTACCGTAGATGTTGTGTCTTGTGAAGAATTTAGTGTTTCCGAAGTTTCTACAATGGCTGTTTCAGAGAGATCTGTTTGTCCCGGCATCAGGTAATTGAAGGCGCTATTTGGATCCTGAACAGTTAGTACCGAATCCACAAAAAATGCTTTGGGCAGTACGTTTTGATTTTCATAAACCACACCGTTCTGACTTTCAAAAACCGGCTGATAACCGTCAAAAGGAAGTCCCTGAACATAAGTGACGTACTTCACATTGAAAAGATCCAGTAGCTGAGGGTTAAAGTTCTGATTCTGGAGATTCAGCGGCCCCTGGCCATACATCACATCCTGGATCACACTCAACTTGGCCCCGGTGTACCCACCTATCATAGGGTAGAAATAAGCCGGGGTGGCATTACTGTATGGATTATCCAGAATAGGTAAAACCCGATATGGGTATTCGGTATTTTCTGATATCCGCTCTTCAATAAATGTATCAATATCCCGACGTTGGGATTCCAGAGTTTTCTCAGGATTGACATTTCCGGCGACAATGGCATTTTCGGGAATGTAGCGTTTATCTACACTCATCATGTCGATGGCAAGGATGAGGGTGAATCCCATCAGGCTGACGCTTACCGGTATTTTGCCGGAGGTTGTCAGGTACATTAGTCCGGTTGCTAAAACCAAAATAATAGCCAGTCGCAATAAGTCGCTATTGGCTTTTTCTTCCCGTTCGGGAACAAGCTGCGTATTCACATAACTTTGTGCTCGCCGCTGTACCTGGGGGTTGTCCACGCTAACCTGATTTTGACGTGCAATTTGATTGGCTATGTTTGAAACTTCACCCGGGCGAGTGAAATCCATGGAACTTACCATAATGAAAAGTACAACCAAAACCCCTCCCGTTAAACCGAGCGGCACATATAGCTTTTTGAATTCATTGCTCTTGGAGCTCACAAAATCAGCAAACCAGTCAAGCCCGTATACTGCCACTACTGAATAACAAAATGCAGTCAAAGTTAACCAAGTTTCGGGTGCTCTGAACTTATCGAAATAGGGGATATAGTCGAAGGCAAACTCGTTTAACAGTCTGAAATTGCCTCCCCAGGCGAATAGGATTCCAAGCGTTCCGGCAGCAAAAAAGGCAAGCATGGTTTTACTTCTTCGCTTGATTAATGCAAGGATTACGAATGGCAAACTAAGCGCTCCGAGATAATGAGGGCCGGAAGTAACTGACTTGGGTCCCCAATATTCCGGTGAGGCTCCACCAAAAATATCGGGTATAATCAGGGTCCAGGTTTCGCGAATCCCCTGCGACCAGGCAAAAGCATAGCTGGAAGTGAGGCCGGTAGAATTATCAAGAGCCGAGCCTCCCCGAATACTGTATTCCGCGTATTCTTGAAGGGCAAGGAGCTTTTGAGCATGTCCTAAAATGCCTAATACTCCACCTGCAACCAGTAGCAGGGTAACAAAACCCCAGTCTTTAATTCGATTTTCTTTGTAAGCTTTCCAGCTGTCAAACACCCATAAAAACCCAAGCAGGTAGAAAAAGTAATAGGTTATTTGAGGGTGGCCTGCACGAAGTTCCAGCGTTAAAGCCACTGAAAAAAGTAAAAGTCCGGCCAGCTTTTTTTCTTTTCGGGTTAGCAGCCAATAGCCTGCAATCATCCAGGGAGCGAATGCAAGAGCTGAAAATTTAGAGGTATGCCCGGCTACAATAATAATCGGGAAATAAGTTGTTAAACCATACATCAGGCTCCCAAATAAGGAGGTCAAAGTCCTGAAGCCCATCATTACTAAAAGAAAATAGGTCCCTGATAGCAGCACCCAGTACTGAAAAGCCGGGTAGATATTCGTAAATAAACTTGCAATACGATCTAAATAGGGTACGGCATCTTTGGTGGAAACCACAAAAGAAGGCATACCGCCAAACATGTTATTCACCCAAAGCGGTTCTTTATCATAGGTTTCGCGGTATTCAATTACAGACTCAGCTCCGGCTCTCCACTGGGTAATATCATGTCGTTGAAATTCTTTTCCGCCAATAGTTGTAGCTGTAAAAAGTACAAAGGGGATCAGAAACAGAATAACCAGTGCTATTATGTGCTGGCGGCTATCGGAAAGATTGGCAAAGAAATCCTGCTGAGGAGCGTTATTAGAGTCTGTCATATAAGAGTGGTTTATTCAATCACTTTAGGTACACGGAAGTAGTCGCTATCGGCATCAGGGGCATTTTTAAGTGCGTCATCATGCGAAAGGGGAGCTTCGGCTTTGTCTTTACGAAGACGGCTTTCCAGGTCAATTACATGCTCCAGGGGTTCCACATCCGAGGTGTCCAGTTCATCCAGGCGGTCCATATATTCCAGAATTTTATTCATATCCTGTGCAAAGGATTTTACTTCTTCTCCGGACAGCTGCAGTCGGGCCAGGCCGGCCATGTATCGAACATCTTTTTCAGTTACAGACATATATAGGGTTTATTTGTTTTGGCTGAATTTAAGAAACATTGGGTGAAAGATTAATCGGTTTTTAAATTTGTTAATAATAGTAGCTGTTTTGAGAATGAAGGTTCTATATTTTAGGTTCAAACTTGGCATCTTGCAGATTTTATTTCCATTTTAAGAAACTATTTTATCTACATGATCAAAAAGAAAGTAACCATAATAAATTCAGCGGGTTTACACGCACGTCCTTCGGCGCAGCTGGTTAAGCTTGCCAGTAAGTTTAAGTCCGATTTTTTCATACATAGCTATGGATATCGGGTTAATGGGAAAAGCATATTAGGGGTAATGACACTGGCCGCTGAATCAGGTGCTGAATTAGAGCTGGAGGTTGAAGGGCCGGATGAGGGTGAGGCCATGGAGGCTATTGTTGACCTGGTAGAGAATAAATTCGGAATGGAAGACGAATAACAGTCTGATAGATATACTATGGAAGCCACAAACACCGATGAAATTACGATAAAGGGCCGAAGTGTCGGCACCGGTGTGGCCATTGGTAAGGCTGTGATTCTGAGCTCTGAATCCAAGACGGTTGCCCCCACCTCGATTAAGAAATCGACTGTAAAGAAGCACAAACAACGGTTTTTAAAAGCAAAAGAAAGCCTGATCGATGAGCTTCAACTTATGGCCGATGAACTGAATGATACCGGTTCGGTAGAGATTATAGATACTCAGAAGCAAATTATCCTGGATGCCGAAATTGAGAGGAGTGTTTTTGAAATTATTGAGGAAAAGCAGCTTAGTGTTGATTTCGCCATCTATCAAACCTACTGCCAGTTTATTGAACGGCTGAAAGAGAGCGGGTCGGAATTGTTTCGGCAGCGCATTGTGGATCTTGAAGACATTCGTGACCGCTTCATAGACCTGGTTTGTGATCAAAAGAAAAAGAAATCGGTGAAAAAAGGGGCGCTTATCGTGGCGCGCGAAATCAGCCCAACAGACCTTGTTTCTTATTATGAAGATGGTGCTATTGGCTTGGTTATGGAAAAAGGTGGTGTGACCTCTCATGCTGCCATTATTGCCAAATCGCTTGGAATTCCCTGTATTGTAAGCGCCGAAAAAGCAACCAAGGAAGTGCTGAACAATAAAACGATAGTTCTGGATGCCGCAGAAGGAACGTTAATTTTAAATCCTTCCCGAAAAACCATTTCCCGGTATCGGAAAAAGGTTGAAGAAGCTGCCCGCAGAAAGAAAAAGCGACCGGATAGTTTTGAAACTGCAGACGGGTTTCCCCTTAAAATTACAGCAAATATTGAGTTTGAGCCCGAACTGCCAAGGATAAAGGAACACGGCGCGGAGGGCATAGGCTTACTGAGAACAGAGAGTCTGTTATTTGGACACAAGATTCGGAAAAGCACCGAAGAACAACTGGCTTTTTATTCAGCCATATTGGAAGGCTCATCCGGGCCGGTTACTATCCGATTGTTCGACATTGGAGGAGATAAAACCAGCCGGCGCACCGTTAAAGAGGCGAACCCATTTTTAGGCTGGAGAGGCATACGCTTGCTCCTGGATGAAAAAGAACTGCTTCAAAATCAGCTTAAAGCAATTGTAAGGACAGCTGCTAAATATCCCGGACGTATCCGGATTTTGGTGCCTATGGTGTCTGTAATCCATGAAGTGAACGAAATAAAAGATGAGCTTGAGTCTGCCCGGAAAGAACTGAAAGCGGAGGGTATAGAATTAACCGAATCTATTCCTATTGGGTTGATGGTGGAAGTGCCGAGTGTGGCGCTTTCAGCTTATTCGTTTGCGAAAAAAGTAGACTTTTTAAGTGTGGGAACCAATGATCTCACGCAATATACCATGGCGGTTGACCGTGGCAATGAACGCATCTGTAATTTGTTTCAGCATTATCACCCGTCTGTTCTGCAACTGATTAAAATGACAGTAGAAGGGGCAGATAAAGCCGGTGTGGATGTAAGTGTTTGCGGGGAATTAGCCGGTGATGAAATCGGAGCGGCCTGCCTGATCGGTATGGGTATTCAGGAGTTGAGTATGGTGCCTGAATCGATACCAGCAATCAGTGAACTGCTTCACTCCAAAACAAAGGAGGAGCTTGAGCAGTTTGCAAGCTCTGCCCTTGAATTAGGCTCCACTGAAGAACTCGAACAGCTATTTGAGGACTGGAAGAACTGAACTGTTACTGCTGAGCTACGCCAATCACGCCACAAGCAACGCGACTTCCTGCAGCTCCTGTAGGCTGAGATTCCAGGTCATCCTCTCCGGCGTGGATAATAATACCACGTCCTAAAATTTGGTTGAGCGTTACAGTTTGGTCAACATAGTTTATAGCAGCCTCACCGTTTTCGTTAGCTTCTATATTTCCCAAATCGCCCATGTGTCTTGCGGCATCAGATGGGGCTCCGTGCTGATTATCGGAAGGATTAAAATGTCCACCCGCACTGGTTCCGTCATCTGCTGTGCAGTCACCATACTGGTGAATGTGAAAACCGTGATTTCCCGGCTCCAATCCTGCAAAGCTTCCCTGTATTTGAACTCCGCTTTCGGCTTTTGTAAAAGTTACTGATCCGGTTACTTCATTGTCACCAATCTGCATAACGGTAGCAACTAATTCAGTGTGAGCCGGACCTTGTTGCATCGATTTAGACTCTTGTTCTATATTTTTTGAACAACCGGTAGTGATTAGCAAAAAAGCAGAAATAGCAGAAAAGAGCTTCATAAAGAAACAGTGTTTATTTTCAGATTCGCTAATTCAACATTAAACCATTGATCTTCATTCATTCAGGATCGATTCCCGTAGCTGTTTGAATGACTGAAGGTAAGATTGCAATTTCTCATATAAAGCGGGTTTATTCTTTTTTAAACTACGGGCAGGATTGGGACTGAAAAGCTGCTTAGCACGAATAAATAAAGGTGCAGTAAGTACACTTAAAGTCACATATCCGAGGATATAAACTTCTCCAACTCCCGATAAAAGCAGAACCAGAGAAACTATTACGTAAAATATTGGCAGTAAGAACAAACCACTCAGGAATTTTATGGATGAATCAAAAGCGTTATCCCTGATCACATTTTTAATTAAATAACGAATGGGTTGGTATGGGATGATATTATTCAAAAGGCTGAACACATAAAGTGGAGAAAGTAGAACATCTTTCACTCCCACCTGTTTTCCGCAGGCTAATTCATTAAGATCCACATCACATTCTTCGGCTATTTTATCCAGTTCTTTTGCTTTTTCAATAAGTTCCGGAGTGATGTGTTTCTGAGTTTTTTGGATCCTTGGGTTTGCAATTTCAGGATTAATAACTTTAAAGTCGTCGGACTCAAGGTCATCCCACAATACCTTATGTACGGGATATTCATTTAAGTCCTCTACATGAAATACAAGTTCTTTCATGGCGTTTGAAACCTGTTCTTTCATCTGATCTGCAGCTTCTTTCTCATCTTCTTCGAGCAGAGTTTTGAATTTGCTCACCGGAATAGGCTTGCCATAGTTAACCTGCACAGCATTTCCGCCGGTTCGGTGCTCACTGTAATTCACCCCAACCGGAACAATTTGTAAATCCAGTTCCCAATTGTGCTTCTCTTCAGCTCCGAAAGCAATACGGGTAAAACCTTTGCTAAGGGGCCTGATTCTTCGCTTTAAGTTATGATTGGCTTCCGCAAAAACCAGCACCGTTTCTTTATTTTTGAGGTATTGGATGCATTTTTCAAAAATTTCATTGTTTTTTTGAACCGATTTCAAGCCGTCCCGAACACGATAAACGGGCATCATATTGATGGACCACAAGAATTTCCCAATTATATCAGGTTTGAATGCCTGGGCCCGCGTAAGAAAGTAAATTACAGGCTTTGTTGTGGTTGCCACATGCAGAGCATCCATAAACGAATTCTGATGATTAGGCACATAGAGAATGGGTTTGTCTTTGGGGAGATGCTCCTTTCCGGAAGTTTTAACAGTGGAGTAAAAAAAGCGTAGTCCATTTCCAACTACAGCATGTCGCCAAAATTGATACCACAAATAATTATTACGCATTAGTAAAGACGCGTTGTAAAGTTGATTTTCCTATTGACCAGTACCATCCAATACTGAGACCGGCAATAATATGCCAAATGCCCCACCAGGCAGCAACTAAAGCCATGCCACCAAGCCCGTCAAAGAAATTGAAAATCAGCAATAAACCCAAGCCCGAATTTTGAATTCCGGTTTCAATGGCAATGGATTTACGATCCGGTTTCGGTAGCCCGAAGATGTACCCTAATCCGTAACCACTCATCAGGGCAACTGCATTGTGAAAGAATACCAGAGCAATAACGAGATGAACAAAATTCGTAAAGTGCTCGAAGTTCATGCTAAAGGCGACAATCACAAATCCGGCAAAAAAGATAATCCCGAAGTTTTTGATGAACGGTGATATTTTTTGCGAGAAGGCATCTTTGAAGTGCCGAAGGGTCATGCCAAGAATAAGCGGAATCCCGAGAATCAGAATGATGATTCGGAATACTTCAAACAAGTCGAGGTGAATTTCGGTAAGTATGGCATTTGTGGGGCCGTATAAACTGGCCCAGAAGGCAAAATTAAACGGGGTCATGAAGATGGAAAGCAGGGTGGCGAAGGCGGTCATACTCACCGAAAGTGCTGCATTCCCTTTAGCCAGCAGGGAGAAGAAATTGGATATGTTACCCCCCGGGCAGGCAGCAACCATCATCATTCCCAACGCAAAACTGGGGTGTGGTTCCATCAAAAGAACCAATAAATAAGTAAGCGCAGGGAGTACAAAAAACTGGGAACAAAGACCGAGAATAGTACCTTTTGGGTTTTTTGCTACTTTCTTGAAGTCCTCAATGGACAACTCCAGAGCAACCCCAAACATGATGATTGCCAGCGACACATTCATAATGTGAAGTCCGCCGCTGTTCAGGTTCAACTGAAGGGCATCAATCGATTCGCTCATAATTTTATACTAACGTTAGATGTATTTTTCAGCCCAGGTAGCCAATACCTTGCCCACATATGTGCTGTCTTTATCGTCGGAAAGCAGGTGACCGGCCTCGTCCAAGGATACAAAACTTTTGGGATGTTTTGCGGCATTAAAAATCATAGAGGCATTGTCGATGCCCACGGTATTATCAAGAGGGGAATGAAAGATCATCAGGGCACGATCCAGTTTTTTGATGAAATCCGACATTCGGGTTTCTTTCAGGTCATCCAAAAATTGCTTTTTAATGGTGAATGAGCGGCCTGCAAGGGTTACTTCGGCTTCCCCCTTTTCCTCAATTTCATCCAGATGCATGCTGAAGTTCTCACGAACATGGGCGGGGTGAGCGGGAGCTGCAATGGTAGCTACAGCTTTCACGGATTCCATCTTATGGGCTGCTTGTAAAACAGCGGCTCCACCTAAAGAATGCCCGGCTAATATTGCAGGAGCATGTCCCTCAGATTTCAAATAATTATAAGCAGCCACTAAATCATCCACATTGGATGAAAAATTGGTGTTTGAGAAATCGCCGTCACTTTCGCCCAACCCGGTGAAATCAAACCGAAAAGTGGCAAAGCCTAACTCAGCTAAAATGGATGTAATATTGCTCATTACCTTCAGGTTCTTGGAACAGGTAAAACAGTGTGCAAACAAGACGGTTCCTTTTTGTTCCTTTTCAGGAAGATCGAGTTTGGCTGAAAGTGTATCACCCAGGCTGCCGGTAAATTCTATTTTCTTTGATTTCATGAGTGTAGTATTATTGGCGTGTAATTTTTAAGATAATCAATAGTATGAGTAACACAACGAATCCCTTCCACCTCGCATTTCCGGTTAAAGATCTTGAAGAGTCCTACAAATTTTACCACGACTTGCTGGGTTGTGAAACCGGCCGCAGCTCTGACAGCTGGATCGACTTCAACATGTGGGGGCACCAGGTGGTAGCTCATCTCAGCCCTGATGAAGCCAAGCAATCCGCGATGAATGCTGTAGACGGTCACGGTGTGCCGGTTCGTCATTTTGGAGTGATTTTAGAAATGGATGAATGGCAAAAACTGGCCGATAAACTAAAAGCAGCCGATATCGAATTTGTGATAGAGCCGTACATTCGTTTTAAAGGTGAGCCGGGCGAACAGGCAACCATGTTCTTCCTCGACCCGTCCGGAAATGCGCTCGAGTTCAAGGCCTTTCAAAATAAAGAACAGATTTTTGCAAAATGAGCCGCTTTGCGGAATTAAAAAAGAAGAATTATAAATTTTGAATAGCTGAATATATCAGATCAAGATAGAATAATAGCTGTCTCTTGCTATCGCAGAAATGACATTATCGAAGAAGGGTAACTTCAGCATTCAAAGTTGAATGCTCCGTGTTCAATGTTCTTTTTCAACCCAGCGAAGGTCGTTTTGTATAAAGGTCACAAAGGTGAGCAAGTTCTGTACCTGCCAGTATTCCCGGATATCTTTTTCAGGATCCTGATAAGAATAAGAGCGGGTGGTGTCGCCGTCAAACACTTTGAAGCTGTACACTCTTCGGGGCAGCTGACCGGAATCCGGTACCCAGCCTTCAATTTCATTCTGAGGTTGAATCTGATAGAGGTTCAGGAAATCAACAAACAAGTCAAAGTCGCTCCACGTGCTGTCATTAGCTGAAACATATTCTGATTGTACTACTTTCTGGCCCTCGGCATTCAGTGTGTAAACAGTTAACTCACCGGCCCAGGTTGTGTCTTTTTTGAAAAAATCAAAATAGACGGCTTCGTTTATGTTTAATGAAATGCTTTCATCCGGCTGTGCTTCTTCCTGAACCATTTCATCAGCCACAGAAACCGCATTCTCAGAAGAGGAGCAGCCGATTATCGCTGTCATCAATAATAAGGTTCCTGCTATGTAAAATTGCTTACCCATAATGTTCAACTGTCAACCGTCATTTCTGCTTCAATAGCCTCAAGCCGGCTTTGATATTCTTCCCACTTCGAATAGTGGTCGGTAAGGTCGGCTTTGAGCTGGTCATATTCTAATGAGAATTTCTTTACGTTATCGGCGTCATCATAAAAGTCCGGCTTAGCCATCTCTTCCTCAATTTCCACCTTTCGTATTTCCTTTTCCTCAATCTCTTTCTCCAGCACTTCCACCTTCTTTCGTATCGGTTTGGTACGTCGGCTTAGTTCATTCCTTCGTTCAGCTTCAATGCGCCGCTGTTCTTTTCTGGACAGCTGGTTGTCTTCTTTGGTTTCTTTTTTGGGTGAAGGCTCCTCAGATTCTGCTTCGGCCTCCTCTCTTTTGCGTGTGAGATAATATGAGACATTCCCCAAGTACGTTTTGATGTATCCGGGCTGTACATCCAGCACTTTATCAACGATGGGATCGAGAAAATCCCGGTCGTGAGATACAATAACCACGGTTCCCTCATACTGCTGTATCGCCTGCTGCAGGATATTCTTACTGCTCATGTCCAGGTGGTTGGTAGGTTCATCAAAAATGAGCAGGTTGGCCGGAGAAAGCAGCATTTTGGCCAGCGCCAGCCGGCTTTTCTCACCGCCCGATAAAACTTTCACCTTTTTGAAAACATCATCGCCCTGAAAGAGGAAACACCCAAGAATAGTCCGAAGTCGGCTTTCCTTGGCATCTGAGCCTGCTTCCTGGAGGGTTTCTAAGGCATCTTTTTTGGGGCTGAGTTCGTCCGCTTGATGCTGCGCAAAATAGTTTACCGTCACGTTATGCCCTTCAATCCGTTCTCCTTCCTGGAAGGGTTCATTCCCGGCAAGTATTCGAATTAATGTGGATTTTCCGGCACCGTTAGGGCCAACCACGGCAATTTTATCGCCTCGTTCAATTTCATAATCAATGCCTTCAAAAACCTGTGTGTCATCATACCTTTTATGAAGGTTGTCGAGCTTCATCACCACCTGTCCGCTTCGGGGCGGTTCCGGAAACCGAAAGGATACCTTGCTCTGCTCCTCCTCCAGTTCAATCCGGTCCATTTTTTCCAGTTGCTTGACCCGGCTTTGTACCTGACTGGCTTTGGAGGCTTTATATCGGAATCGGTCTATAAATTCCTGGGTCTGCTGGATTTTCTTTTCCTGATTCTTTTTGGCGTTCAGCAACAGTTCTTTCTCCTCCTCCCATTTCTTTTCGTAAAAAGAGTAGTTACCGGCATAATCACTGATGTCGCCACTCCGCAGTGCCAGCGTACGGTTGGTAATGGTATCCAGAAAAGCTTTGTCGTGAGAAACAACCACAACCGCACCTTCATAGGAATTCAGGAAGTTCTCCATCCACTGCAGCGATTCGATATCGAGATGGTTTGTCGGCTCATCCAGTAACAAATAGGTAGGTCGTTTCAGCAGAAGTTTGGCAAGAGCAATACGCATCAGCCACCCTCCGCTGAATTCTGAAGTGCTTCTGTGAAAATCCTCTTCGCTGAAGCCAAGCCCCATCAGTACTTTTTCTACTTCTGCCCGAAGTCCATATAAACCCGACGATTCAAGCTCCGTTTGAAGCTTGCCATAACGTTCCATGAGCTGTTCGTATTCCTTGCTTTCATGGTCGGTCTCGGCCAGTTTTTCCTGAACCGTTTTCACTTTCATTTCCAGCTCAAATAATTCAGCAAAAGCCGACTCCACTTCCTCTATAACCGTCAGGGTAAAGTCCGGATCAACTCCATCCTGAGGAAGATAGCCCAGGCTTTCTTCATTGGATAAGGCCACGCTGCCTTCATCGCACTCCTGAATGCCCATAATGATTTTGAGCAGGGTAGATTTACCGGCGCCGTTAGGACCTACCAGTCCAATGCGTTCGCCGGGATTAATAAATGTACTGACTCCGTCCAGAAGCTCACGGTCGCCCAGATGTAATGTGATGTTTTCGAGTGCTAACAAAGTATGATGAAAGTCATGAGTTATGGAAAAATGCAGCGAGGCTGAAAATATGGATTAATTGGATTCAGAATGAAATTAATCCTTAGGGTAGCCACTAAAACACGAAAGCAGAAAAAAGAGGAAGATTTATGGTGCGTTCTGCAAGTCATCGCGAGGAGAAAAATTGTATAAACCGGTGAACGCTCCCTGACGACGAAGCGATCTCCCTGAATGGTTTGGGGTATTGTGTCCGGGAGATTGCCGCGTCGTTATGCTTCCCAAACCTGGATTCACTTTTTGAGATTCCTCGCAATGACACGTTTAAATGGCTCCTGTACACAAGCGAAGTCCTTCAGGGCTACAAGTAATGCTAAATGTTAAATGTGATTTGGCCCAATGTGATTTGGCCCATTTAACATTTAGCATTCAACATTTAAAATTTCCCACCAAAATTGGAATGAGTTAATAAATGCAGAAACCCTTAGTTTTGGGGTGAATTTAAAAAGATGAAAATCATGCAGAAGAAAGAAATCAACATTACCGTTGAACTGGATAAAGATAATGTACCCACCGATATCATTTGGAACGCCTCCGATCTTCGGGGCAAAGACAAGGCACAGTGCCGGGCAATGCTATTGTCGCTTTGGGATGCCCACAACAAAGACACCTTGAAATTGGATTTATGGACCAAAGAAATGACGGTGGATGAAATGAAGATTTTCTTCCACCAAACCCTGGTTACCATGGCAGATACCTTAGAACGAGCTACAAATGATGAGCGGATTACCGGCGACATGCGCGATTTCTGCCACTACTTTGCCGAGAAAATGGAGATTAAGGAATAATGAAAAATTTTTCATTTTGAATTAAAAATAAAGAATAGAGCCAAAACTCACCCCGCTCTCCCGTTCTTCCTCATCCCAGATGTCATAAGTTAGGATTTCACCTTGTAACGTTGGGAATGCCTTCAGGAAGGAGAAAAGTGGAGGGTATCCGCAAATTCGGTAAGGGTCATATTCTTGGCTCATCAACTCAAGGATTTTATCCGGGTTACCTTCCGCTCCGAAGTCCAGAAAGTCTTCGTCGAAAGCCCGGATATCTTCAAATAACTCTTTAGCTGGTTGTTCATCTCCGAATTTTTTACCGACGTGAGCCAAATCGCCGCTGATGCAAAAGAAGGTGTCTTCATCTTTGCCAAATAGTTTATTCATGAGTTGTGAAAACTGTTCAACCTGTTGACCCTGAAATCCATCGGCTTTATAAAACAGCTCTTCAAGACTTCCCACTACGATCGGCACAATTTTAAATTCATGATCCCAAAGGTGGTTCAACAGTAAAAGATGCAGTTCAATACTGTGTTCAATCCGGTGTGCCCGGTCTTTGAAGGTAATACCGTAATCTAACTCGTCATCGCGGACTTGATCCGCGATCTCCTGAATAGCCTCCCGGTCGGCTTCCACGGTTCCATTCACAAGTTCAAAATCCTTGTTCGAAATAACGAACGGGTGTTCTTCATAAAGTTCAGGATATAAACCGGAGTAATGAGAAGTGGCCAATATCACTACTCGCTTGGGCGTAAGGTTTTTGATGGCTGAAAAGGCTTTTACGTAACTGTTCAGTCCAACCCTATAATCGATGTGGGGGGCATATAGGGCTTTGGCTGATTCCACAGCCTCAGTTGAAGGAAGTTTTTCAAAAGCTTCGTTCAGAAAGTGCTCCAGTTCTTCCGGGTCCTCAGGGTACGAGATCCCATAGGTGTTGGAGGAGTGTACATCAGACTGCTCATATTCAGCCTCTGTCTGTTGGGCATGTTCTTTAAAATAGGGGGAATGGAGCAGGGCCTTCTCATCCAAAAACTGAACGTATTCCAGTATCTGCTCTTTTGTGATCTGCTCATCGCTGAACTCCAGGATATCTTCCACGCTTCGGCTGCCATCAAACAAAGAAAACAGTGATTGTGCAGAGTACGGAACGGCAAAATCGGAGTGCGCATAGCCCAGCTGATCCTGAAAATACAGGAAGGTTTCGCCATTCTGCTTTACGGGAATGATCTGTACATCATACCTTAACGGCGGAATGGGGTCGGTAAAAGAGTTGAAAAGTTTATTTCTCACGGTAATGTTAAATGTTAAGTATAGAATGTTAAATTAGCTTTCTAAGCATATTTAACATTCAAACATTGAGAATTTAGAATTATTCCTCTCTCATTTTCCGGCACTCACAATTCACGCCGTACTCTTTACACAAAGGATGATCCGGGGCTTCCGAAATGCGGGCTTTGCAGACATTACGTCCGTGATGGATCATCAGGTGCGAGAGGTCGGTCCAGTTTTCCCGGGGGAATAAGGCCATTAAATCCTTCTCGATTTTGTTGGTGTTCTTTTTCTCTTTGGTGAGGCCAAACCGGTTCGAAATTCGCTTCACGTGTGTGTCCACTACCACACCCACATTGATATTAAAAGCATTTCCCAAAACTACATTGGCTGTTTTTCGGGCCGCTCCGCGAAGCTTCAGCAGATCTTTCATGTTTTGAGGAACCTCGCCATCAAATTCTTTCACTAAAATCTGAGAAGTTTCCTTAAGTGACTTTGCCTTGTTTCGGTAGAAGCCTGTAGAGCGAACCAATTCTTCCAGTTCCTCAAGGGGAGCATCTTTCATGAGCTCCGGTGTAGGATAGGTTTCAAATAAAGCCGGAGTGGTTTTGTTCACCCGAACGTCGGTACACTGGGCACTCAGTATGGTGGCAATCAGCAGCTCAAAGGGATTGCGATGATTTAACTCACAATGGGGGTTCGGATAATGAACATATAGCTCTTTCAGAATTTCTTCCGCCCGCTCTTTCTGCTTTCTGGACTTTCTTGGAAGTTTGGGAAGTTTCGGTTCGTCTTTATTGGACATGAATAGTTTTAATTCAATGATTATGTGAACGCCTCAAACATAAATAATCCATTACAGATAAGGAACCGTTCATCTGGCGGTTGGACCGTCGAAAACAACGAGATTCCCGCCTGCGCGGGAATGACTTTATGTAATGAATAATACACTACACGGGCGATCTAACCGTAGCTCAGTCATCCCTGCGGAGGCAGGGATCCAGATATAAAATCAGGGGCCTTTCTCGAGTCATGGAAAATTCCCGGTTCAATATTCCACATTCGGTGTTCATATGCTTATCTTTGGCGCTCACAAGATTTTTGAATTGCAAAAACACTCACATGTCGAATTTGGACAACCTCGATAAAATTGTATCACTGGCCAAAGCCCGTGGTTTCATCTTCCAATCATCGGAAATTTATGGCGGACTTAGTGCCGTATATGATTACGGACCCCTCGGTGTAGAACTAAAGCGAAATATCCGTAATGCCTGGTGGAAGGAAATGACCCGTCGCCACGACAATATTGTGGGAGTGGATGCCGCTATCTTTATGCACCCGAAAGTATGGGAAGCCAGTGGTCACGTAGGTGGATTTAATGATCCCATGATCGATGACAAACAGTCCAAAAAACGTTACCGTGCCGATATGCTTATAGAGCAACATATCGAGAAGCTGCGCAGTGATGATAAGCACGAGGAAGCAAACGCCATTCAGGAAAAGCTGGATACCTGCGGTTCCCGAAAAAGCCTGACGGAAGACCTGCACGAAATCATCATGGAAAATGAAATTCGTGCTCCAGAATCGGGCGCTTTTGACTGGACGGAAGTGCGTCAGTTCAATCTGATGTTTAAAACCCAGTTTGGGTCCACTTCTACCGAAGAAGATGGTGTTTATCTTCGCCCGGAGACTGCTCAGGGTATTTTTGTGAACTATAAGAACGTAATGGATACCTCCAGAACCACCATTCCTTTTGGGATTGCCCAAACCGGAAAGGCGTTCAGGAATGAAGTAGTGGCCCGGCAGTTTGTTTTCCGCATGCGGGAATTTGAGCAGATGGAAATGCAATACTTCGTGAAACCGGGTACCGATGAAGAGGAATATGAGAAGTGGCTGGAGAAGCGGCTGGAGTGGCACAAGAAAATGGGGATTCGTAAAGAAAACCTGAGAACAGCTCCGCATCCGGAAGATAAACTTGCTCACTATGCCCGCGCTGCGGCCGACATTCAGTACAAGTACCCAATCGGCTGGCAGGAAGTGGAGGGTATCCACAACCGTACAGACTTCGACTTAAAACAACACACTGAGCATTCCGGCAAAAAGCTGGATTACTACGACCAGAAAAACCAGGAGCGGTTTGTTCCTTATGTAATTGAGACATCCGTTGGTCTGGATCGACTGACACTCATGGTTCTTTGTGATGCCTACCGTGAAGAAGAAGTGGATGGCGATTCCCGGACGGTACTCAAACTTAACCCGACCATTGCTCCAACACAGGTGGGTATTTTCCCGTTGATTAAGAAAGACAAGCTTCAGGATCTGGCGCATAAAATTGAAGAGGATCTTCGTGAGGAATTTTCAGTGCTGTATGATGAATCCGGATCCATCGGAAAACGGTACCGCCGTCAGGATGAAGCCGGAACTCCATTCTGTGTAACCGTCGATTTTGACGGAGTGGAATCAGAAGGTGAAGACACCGTGACTATCCGTTACCGTGATGATATGAGCCAGGATAGAGTGCCTGTTTCGAAATTAGCTGGGGTGATAAGGGACGGTATGAAAGACTGGAAACCGGAATAAAACCTCACCGATAAACATTGTTAAAACGTAGAGCGGACAGACTGTCCGCTCTTTCTTTTTAATGAGTTATTTCAACAAAATCATCTTCTTGGTTTCGGTGAACTTGCCGGCGGTTAATCGGTAAATATATACTCCACTCGGGAGGTTACGGGCATCGAATGTAAGCGTGTGTTCTCCGTTTTTCATGGGTTCTTTAACAAGCTTCTGTACCTCTTGCCCCAGCATGTTATACACACTGACCTCTACGGGGGAAGCTTTCGCCAGAGAGAAAGAAATGCGGGTAGTTGGATTAAACGGATTGGGATAGTTTTGATGTAAAGCAAAAGCTTTTGGAGCTACACCTTCCTCTTCGCTGCTGTTGATTATTCCATCATTAGAAGCAGAAGGGGTGCCGCCTGTTTCTTCGGAAGCCATCCAGCTTTCGGCTTTAGAGTTATCAAGCTCATAATCTTTTAAAGCCAGTGTGGCTCCATTCCCATCAGCTTCCAGCGGCCATGGTTCCTGGTCGTCATACTCAACAAAATCGATCAAAGAATTATTGGGATTAAAAATCCGAACCTGATCTCCGCCGCCGCTCAATCCGAAATCGGCTTCTCCTTTCACGAATACAGCTTCCGGGTGCAGTTGTTTGAATGCAGCCGTGTCGTTAGTGATTACCAGGTAACCTCCGGAGGTGATAGAAGTGCCGTTTGGTATCACAAATTCGTGTTCATCGTCTTCATCTTTATACACCCACCCGGATAGGTCGATAGTAGTTTCAGAATAATTATACAGTTCAATCCAGTCACCGGCATCAAAGTCGTCGCTTGGGTTGTAATTAATCTCGTTGATGACAATTTCATCGTTAACAACCGGCTGGAATGCAGCTTCAATTTCTACGGACGTTACGCCAAGCTCAACAGTCAGTACATTGTTTTGACCGGCTTCCTCACCATCAACCAGCCAGTGCTCCAGCTCCAGTCCGGGTTCCGGTTTTGCCTCAAGGGTGATGGTAGTGCCTTCGAAATAAATTCCTGACCAATCCTGAGTGGTTAAATCCGGAGTGATGGAGTTGAGTTGAATACTCCCTTCGAAAGTTTGGGCAAGATGTACACGAACGGTATCAATTTGCAGGGTATCCTGAATTTCAGCATAAATGAAACCGGGGTAGTCAAGTACATAGGGAACAGCCAATCCATAGTCATCTTCTTCCAGACCATAATAAAAATACTCCATACTGTAATCGGTAGGGCCGCTGTTGTCATACCAGCCTTCATCCCAGCGTTCAATGTCGCGGGGCATTTCAGGGTCGATGGCCGTATCTATGGAATCGATCAGGCCAATCATATACTCCGGCTCAAAAGCGGTATTCAGCATGTCAGCAAGGCGATTCAGGAAGATCTCACGGTAGGTGGGGTTTTGAATCATTCGTCCGATAAGCCAGAATCCCTCAGGGTCCTTTGCTAAATACTGAGTAAAAACCGGGATGTAGGTTCCGGGCTCGTTGTCAAAGTTTTTCCACCAGTCAAAATCATGCGAAATAAAATGCCACTTGCCATCTGCTGTCTGTGGTCTCCAATATCGCAGATTGTTGGGATCACCGTGAGAGCTGTACACCTGATAAATCCAGTGGTCGGTAAAGCTTTCCAGATCAATAAGGGAATCCGCCAGGGCAAAAAATTCGGCCTCGGTCAGTGTCTGATCCTGGAAAACATCCAGCAGGTCCTGGTAGGCATCATAAGTGCCGTCTTTCACTTCATCGTAATCTTTGATCATGTCGATGTCATCATAGCCATAACGGGACTCGACGAAATCATCGTTTTTGCGCTCTTGTAAATTATAGATGCCCCAGTACTTGCCGTTGATGTATAACACAACCGGCTCGTAAGCCTGCATGGCATTTTTGTGCCCCCACTGTTTGTTGATGGTGTACATCATTTCATTAAGCAGGCGGGAGCGTTCTTCAGCTCCGGCTCTCAACCCAAATCCATCGTAGGTGTCATAGTCGTTTTCCGGGAAAAGTTCATACTCCAGCTCATCAATACCATAGTCGGCGTTGTTATTGATGATAAACGACTTTTTAGGGAAAGCCCGGCTGAAGTTACCACCGATACTGGCACCTGCATCAAATTCAAATTCGACAGAGCCTCCGGGCTTCATGTATTCAATATGCACCGGGTATTCCCATTCTTCCCAAAAATTAGCTCCAAACCACGGATAGTCATCACTGGCTTCTGAAGAATCTCCGATTACATACATTCCTTTATCGTAATCAAAAAGGCTGTCCGGCTCCATAACAAAAGATACGATAGGCAGGGTGTGCGAGTCTTCGAAGAAGTAGCTGTTGGTGGCAATTTCACTGGCCTCAAAACCGGGGGCAAAAGCGATGGCCCGGATCACAGAAGAGGAATCAACGGTTATCGGGTCTTCATATAACGGGGAGTTGGGAGTAGGAGCCGTTCCCCCAATTTCATACCGAATCTCTGCATTCTCAGTAGTCGTTGAAATGCCGATAACTTCCGAACCTGAATAAAAGCCCGATTCCAGAGAAAAAACCGGTTGTTCTGCTTGCTCTGCAATTTGACTGCCGTTATTGCTTGCTTCAGGTGTAGGGTTCAGGAATTTAAAAGTCCCGCTACCATCAGGCGTTCTTCCCCAGGCTATGTCTGTAGATTGCTCACCAAAAGACACAGAATCGATCAATGTTTGCCCGTCCGACTCAGTCAGGATCACGGATTCGCCATCAGCGCTTAATTTCATGTCCACGTGTAAAGCACCCTGTTCCGTTTCTTTATCAAACCAAAGAATCAGAAACTCTCCGGGAGAAATGGTAGTGGTGGCACTTTGCCCGGATGGAATTTGCCATTTGTCGAGCTGTGCAGGGTCATCAGATACATACATACCCGCAAGGTTGACAGAAACAGAACCGGCATTATAGAGCTCTACCCAATCGTCGTTATCACCGTTTTGGTCAGCATGAGAAGATGCGTTGGAAGCAACAATTTCATTGATTTTAATTTGGGCAAAAGCTGAGGTGCTTAAAATGACCATAAAAAGCAGAGCAGCGGAAAAGAATTTTTTCATAGAATTGTTTTTGGGATGTATGCGGGCAATTATCGGCACATTGAAAATAAATATAAGGAATAAGATGCGAGTCAACCCATTAGGAAAGCTTTAGTTTATAGAGACGGTTCAGGAAGGGTTATCGTTTAAACTCTACCCTTATCAGCCAGGTGTAGCGGGCATTTGTTTGTTGGCTAATTTGTCCCGGTTCAAATTCAGAATTTTGAATGGCTTTAATAACCGCTTCTTCACATCCGTATCCGATTCGCTGAATTATTTCAAAATTTGAAGTGCTGCCATCTTCATTTATGGTGAACAGAATACTTACCATCCCCTCAATATTGTTTTCAATAGCCTCACTAGGATACTCAATTCTATTTCTCAGTGCCCGGTTTCCGCCTTCAAGGACAGGAATGGAATGTACAATGACAGTTTGGGATGACTCTTTGGAAGAGTCCTGAGTTTCTGATGTTACGGATGAGGAAGGTCTGGAGATTGGAGAGGAGCCTTGATAATCAATAATTACCCTCGGTCCACAAGAAATAAGAAAGAATGATAAAGCAGTAAGTAAAAATAAGTATCTGAACATAATCGAAGAGGTGCTGAATTTTTGCAGATGCTACGAAAGTTTATCCAATAATTCTCGGGCTCGTTCTAAATTCCACCGGTCAATATCATTCCTTGGGGTGATTTGCACTATGTCTTTAAGTGTTTGAATGGCTTTGCTGTTTTCTCCGGCGCGTTCGTAATGGCGGGCCAAATCCAGTTTATAGCGCAAGGCTTGTTCAGGCTGAAGACGCATGGCTTTTTGCATGTATTCTACTGCTTTCTGGTTGGAGGCACCCTCCGGTAATCCGTTTGAAAACAAACCAGCCGCAAATTGTCTGGCTGATCCCACATTCGCTATTTTGCTATGCCACAGCCCCAGCAAGTGCCAGGCAGGTGCGTATTCGGGCAGCAGCTCAACAGCCTTTTCAGCATGTTTCTTCACGATATAGGATTTTTTAATGCGGGTTTGTGAATCGGAAAGATCAGAAATTCGACCGTTGGCTACGGCATACACAAAGTGGGAATAGCCCTTGTTGGGGTAGAGCTCCAGGGTTTTCTCAGCATAGGTTAAAGCCTTCTGATAATTCTCCATCATTTCTTTTTCGGAATCGTAGCGGTAACCTACCCGGGCATAAATAAGGCTGGTGTGCCAAAGAGCTTCAAAGTTATTGGGCTCTGCTTTTAAAACATCCAGGTAGGCTGCGAGAGCTTGCTGCTCAAGGGATTGGTTAAAGTAAGAGTGAGCCGTTTTTAGAAGAGAGTCGGGATGAGTGTTTTGCTGAGCCTGAGTATAACCGAACGTAGCTGAAAGCACTAAAGAACATAAAAGAAAATAACGGTATGTATTTTTCATAAATAGTTTTTGTCTTTCTACTGATTCCAGGGCAACAAGTTTCTCGGTTTTCAAACAAAGGAAATACTTGAAAACTTGCCAGTTATCGGCTAAACAATTAGTATTGCTGTGATCTTTCAAGTTCTAAATAAAACTACTTTGAGCCCTGAAAAGTTTGCTGTATGGTTCGTTTTCTCACTGTTGGCTTTGCTGTTAGCAGGGTGTGATAACTCACTGGAGCCACTCGATAGAGACACTGGGGTGTATTCCATCTACGGATCACTTGACGTAAATAAAAACCGGAACGAGATCCGGGTCCGGGATTTAAATGTGCCATTTAATACCGATGCAACCGCTGAAATTGATGCTGCCGTCACACTTGAAAACCTGAACTCCGGCTTGGTGGAAGCTCTCGATTCGGAACGGTTTTTTGAGGCCGGGGTTTACCATCATAATTTTATAGTTACTCAGAATATAGAGCCCTATGCGGATTATCAGCTTACAGTAACACGTTCTGACGGAGAGCAGGTAATCCTGACCACCACTGCTCCCACCTACCCGGCTCCGGTAGCAGAGCCCGTCAATGAAAAGTGTTATACCCCAATAGAAATAACTTTTGAGCCGGTGTATGAAACTACCATAGCTTTTTTTATTGAATTTCAGCCTAGGGATGTCAGAAAAACCAGGCTGGGGCCATTTGTAATAAGGAATGATTCAGAACTTACAGGTGAAGCAGCAACATACACCTTCACACCGGTAGATTTAATGAAATTGGTACCCGGCACCTTGGGGCGGTATAGATGCACGGACCTGATCATACCCCGATTCGAATTCTACTACGCCCATTACAGCCCCGGTTTCTATGAATCCATTGTAGATAATCCTTTCGATGCCTTTGAAAGCACTCAACGATTCGGGGCTTATTATGAAGATCAGTTGTTTGTTCCAATCGATACCGGCCGGGTGTGTCCGCCGGATTGTGTAAGGTGAATGATTCTATGAGATGTAAACATACATATGCCCGATACATGAAAATACTTAGCAGCGTGTTACTGTTGGTGATTTGTGGTTTCACAGAACTCCGGGCGCAGGATGAAGCTCTTTTACGAATCGTGGTAATTTCCGAAGCAGATGGAAGTCCGCTTGTTGCAGCGAATGTGCTTATTTATGAGCCGGGAGAAGAGGAGCTGTTGCTCAACTGCGTAACCAATCCCACCGGCTTTTGTGAGATACGGGACATTGAGGCGGCCCGGGAATATGAATTGCGTATTTCATACGTAGGCTTTTCCGCTTATTCCGAAATATTGACTTTTGAAGAGGGAGAGCGAAAAACACTGCGGGTTGAACTGGAAGAATCCGTGGGTGATATGGGGGAAGAGCTAACGGTTCGGGGAGAACGTGTAATTACCACCGGAGAGGCCGGTGTGCGGAGAGTGAGTACCGTAGATATATCCAGGGTTCCAACCCCGGGCGTGGATGGCGACCTGGTTTCTTACCTGCAAACGGAACCGGGCGTTGTTACAACCGGAGACCGTGGGGGTGATTTATTTATTCGGGGAGGCACACCCGATCAAAATCTTGTGCTGGTAGATAACCTGCCCATTGCCAAACCCTTTCATGTATCCAATCTGTTTTCAGCTTTCTCTGATGAGGTAATTCAAAGCGCGGACGTGTATGCCGGAGGGTATGGCTCTGAATACACCAATGCCATGTCTGCAGTAATCGACATCAACCTGCGTTCCGGGAATTTCCGGGAGTACACAGGTAGCGGGGCTGTCAGTCCGTATATGGTTTCGCTGCAGGCAGAAGGTCCGTTGGTTAACGACCGGCATTCATTCCTGGTGATGGGCCGGAAATCCACCATCGAAGGATTAGCACCGACCATTATCAACGATGAAGTGCCGATCAATTTTGCTGATTTTGTAGGGCGTTATACCCTTCAGGCCGATAACATGACCTGTAATGTGACCGGCATCTATACCTTCGACAGCGGTGAAGTGGTTCCTACCCAACAGCTGCGCAGCGAGTGGTCGAATACCGTTTTGGGAGGAAGGTGCCTCGCCTACGACCCCGGCCTCAAATATCCCATTGAGATAACCGCAGGCTATTCCGGATTTTATAATGCGGAACGCTCAAATGAAGTACGGGAAAGATACTCAAGCCTGAACCAGGTGTACCTTAATGTGAATATGCGCGAGCAGTTATGGGATGTGCCCCTGATTTATGGTTTTGGAGTAAACTTTCGTTCCTACGACGTAGTTCTGAGTGAAAAATTCACGGAGATAGAATCGGTAAGCCGTCTCATTCCGATTATGAATATGTTTGTTTCCGGGAACTGGGAAATCAGCGACCGTTTTGAGCTGCAGCCGGGAATTACCACACACTTTTCGGTCGATCATTACGGAGGGCTGGAACCACGGCTGCGTTTTGCATGGAAGCCGGATGGAAGCAGCCGTCAGGAGCTGAGTATTGCAGCCGGAAAATACGTACAGCTTTTTTCGGGTGTGGGTGATCAGCGGGATGTGGGGTCGGTATTTACGGTTCTGCAACCCATTAAGCTGGCTGATAAAGTCCCGCAGTCTTATCATGGAATTGTGGGTTATCAGCAAAAATTAGGGGCTGCTTTTGTGGCTAATGTGGAAGGCTATGCCAAGACCTACAAAAACATTCCGGTTTCCAAGTGGACACCTACAGCTCGTATTCAGCTGGAGACGGCCAATGCCAAGGGGTTGGCATATGGTTTTGACGTCCGTCTTCGGTTTCAGCAATCAAATTTCTTTATGTCGGCCGGATATGGGTGGTCTGAAATTACATACGAGGCTATTACCGGAGACCTGGGCGCCTGGATTGTGGAGCCCATTTTTGAGTATTCTCCGGCCCACGACCAGCGCCATAAACTGAATGTGCTAACCAGTTATACTTTTGGCGGGTTTACAGCAAACCTTCGGTGGGAGCTGGGGAGCGGTAAACCCTATACCCAAATTTTCGGCTACGATTTTGAAGTACTGGTTCCGGCGCAGGATGTAACCCAAATACCGGGACGGGCACGAACGTTATACAGCCGCCCCTTCGGAGAGCGCATGCCGTACTACCATCGCATGGATGTATCCCTCAGCAGAGGGTTTCCAATTTCCAGCCAGTGGCTGCTTGAGGCCGAAACCGGGGTCATTAATACCTATGACAGAAGCAATGTCTTCAATTTTGATATCAACACACTGCAGCGGGTAAACCAAACACCGTTGTTTCCATACCTGTCGGTGAAGTTGAGTATGGAGTAAGATTCATTTAGCTTCTTTCTTCAAAAAAAAAAATAACTTTGGGCAAACTGCAATAAGAATAAAAGTTTTTATGTAACATTTTTTAAGTGACTTGCTCTTGATGGTTACACTGAAATAAAGAGAGGTTAGAATTCAGTGTATTACACCACAATAAAATTCAAGAAAAATGAAAACACTAAATAATCTTCCAAATATAATTCTCGGGGTACTTATTGTCTTGGTTACAGTGTCTGTTTCTGAAACCAAAACCAATGAAAACAAAAATAGTATAAACTCTGAATTAGACAGGGCCGAAATCACTTTTACCTTAAATGGAACCGTAACCAGCGACCATCCTGAACTTTCATGGAATACTTGTGCTGGGACTAACCTATATGAGTTACATCGACTACCTGCACCAGCTTTAGGTGGTGCCAGTAAGTCCGCAACTTTCTCTTTCTCCTCTTCAGATTCCCATTTGGACGTTGATGTAAATGGTGCACAATTGGGTTCTGGTTTGTACCAAGTCCGCTACGTAGTTAAAGCGTAACATCAGGGAGTAGACAATGGAGAAGCATATAAGTATTTGTATTGTACTTCAAATCCCGTTGATTATACTGCTGATTCAGTAGATTAAAGTATTAGTCATATCATTTAAAATGTTTCTTTACAAAAATTCGAAAACTAAACTATTCGTTTGGTGGGTTACAGGTATTTTCTTGCTGGGTGGAATTCTACTCTCCTGCGATAATACCTTAGACCCACTGAACGAAGAGGTCGGCATTTTTTCTATTTATGGAGCATTAGACCTAGATGACTCTACGCATTACATCCGGGTTCGTGATCTTAATGCGCCGTTCACAGCAGAAGCTACTCGGAAAATAGATGCTGAAGTTACCTTTGAAAACCTTGATTTGGGAACTTCCCTGACTTTACAAGGCGAACGAAAAGAATACGATGGCATGTACCTGCATAATTTCTTGATCAACGGTGAAATACAGCCCGATACAGAATATCGCATCACTGCGAGAAGGTCAGATGGCGCAACTACTTCTGTCTCAGTTACGACTCCTGTCCGATCACAAGTTCTTGCTGCACCAATCGATCAAAATTGTTATACCCCAATAGAAGTTGAATTTGAGCCTTTAAAATCGGGGACCATCTCTTATTTTGTTGCCTATTCTTACCTCAATGATTTAAGAATACCCGTTCAAGGTGTTTTAAAAAGTGAAGAAAACAGCTCCGAAAGGGTCTCCTTTACTTTTACTCCTATCGACTTGGTATCCAGATTAATAAATCAAAGTGGCAACTTGAACTGCAGCGATATGGATAATGAAATTTTTTACCTCTATTACACACATTATAGTTCAGGCTTTTATGAAAAGATCATGAATGACCCCTTTGATATCCTGCAGAGTACCCAAAGACTCGGCTCATTGTATCAGGATGTATTTGAAATCCCGATCGACACTTCCAGAGTGTGTCCCCAGGATTGTTAAACAGAGTTCCCGATTTAAATGAAACTTTCAAAAACTGCATATATCATTACCCTTGGAGTACTTTTATTGGGCATACTTAAGCTTTCTTGCGATAACAACCTACAAGTTTTGGACGAAGAAACCGGCCTATATTCCATCTACGGAAATTTGGATATGGATGAACAGACCAACTACATTCGTATTCGGGATTTGAATACGCCCTTCACCAAACAAGCCACCGAAACAATTGACGCCAAAGTAACGCTCGAGAATATAGACACCGGTGCTGGTGAGATCCTGCAAAGCGAACGCGGGGAGTACCAGGATATGTACCTCCATAATTTTGTGGTGAATGGAGATATAGAGCCCGACACCGAATACCGGGTTACCGTTCAGCGTTCGGATGGAGCCTCCGTCTCGGAATCTTTTTTAACTCCAACTAAGCCCACTTCTTTTGTTACTCCGCAAAATCAAAAATGTCATATCCCGATTAAGATTTCAATTGAACCATTAAATGGAGGAACGGTTGTATTTCGTTTTGGCACAACACCAAATAAAAATGGTTCGTGGACCCAAGACTTTATATTTGGCCCGGATCATTACGGTAATTCAACTTCAATAAACCCGGAATTTACACCTCTGTATTTAGCACAAAGAGCTACCCAAAGCACTTCATTTTCATGTGAAGTGCTATTTGAAAATGAAGCTTTATATGTTTGGTTGGAACATTATGCTCCCGGTTTTTATGAAAAAGCAACCGATGAGCTGGATCTACCGGATGACATTCTGGGAAACACCTGGCTTTTGGGGGCTTATTATGAAGAAATTTTTGCCATTCCTGTCAACACCTCAGCTGATAAATATTAAACTTGAACAGATGACCTTGTTTAGAAAATGTATAAAACACCGGTATCAGTATGTGGCTTTTGCTTTCCTGACCCTGCTAATAGTGCTGACTATAATTCCAGCTGCTTATGCACAGCAAACTTCATTATTAAGAGTAGTTGTGCTTTCTGAGGAAGATGGAAACCCGCTTGTGGGCTCTAATGTAGTATTGTACCTGCCGGGCGGTGAGCGGTTACTTTATAACTGCGTAACCAACAGCGACGGCTTTTGTGAGATACGCAATATTGATGCTAATCGCGAATATGAACTTCGTATTTCTTATATAGGTTTTGCCGCTCACTGGCAGAAACTTAATTTTGAAAAGGGGGAACGCAAAACGCTTCGTATTGACCTTGAGCCTGAAGTAGGGGAAATTAACGAATTTACAGTACAAGGCAATCGAGAAATTACTACCGGAGAGGTGGGCATACGCAGAATCGGGAATGAAGATGTTGCACGTATCCCAACGCCCGGTGTAGACGGTGATCTGGTTTCGTACATCCAAACCGTTCCGGGGGTCGTTTCTACCGGAGACCGTGGTGGTGATCTCTACATTCGAGGTGGCACTCCCGAACAAAACAAAATTCTGGTAGATAATCTTCCTGTCATAAAACCTTTTCACATATCAAATATGTTCTCGGCTTTCTCTGAAGAGGTCGTTCAAAATGCTGAAATGTATGCGGGAGGATTTGGAGCAGAGTACTCCGGTGCTACATCCTCTGTTATTGATATAAACCTGCGTCCTGGAAATATGCGTAATTTTAGTGGAAGTGGAGCAGTAAGCCCGTACTTAGTGTCACTCCAGCTTGAGGGGCCGGTTAAAACCGATCGACAGTCCATTCTTTTTACTGCCCGAACTTCCGCTATAGAGGAAGTAGCGCCATCTCTGATTGGCAAGGAGGTTCCCATTCAATTCAGCGATATTATTGGCAGATATACAATTCAAGAGGACAATATTTCTTGCAATATAACCGGTATACTTACAGAGGACAGCGGTGAGGTTGTACCCGATAGGCAAGTGGTTCATTCCTGGACCAACTCAGTGTTGGGAGCTCGTTGTTTGGGCTACGATCCCAGATTTGAATACCCAATAGAAATCAGTGTGGGTTATACAGGCTTTGAAAATAAGGAAGGAACGACAGCTACTACCGAGCGGTACTCTGCCATCCGACAGTTTTATGTAAATACCAATTTAAAAGAAAAGCCCTTTGGTATTCCTGTCAATTATGGGTTTGGGGTCAATTTGAGAACTTATGACATAAAACTGGATGAACAATTCACAAATTATACTTCTCTGGATCGGGTAGTCCCTGTTATTAATGTATTTCTTTCAGTTCCGTGGAAACCAAACAATAAATGGGCTTTTCAGCCGGGCCTGACCTCTCAAATTTCACTGGATACACCAGTAAGCTTTGAACCCAGATTACGTATGTCGTGGCAACCTGACGGAACAAATCGGCAACAGCTGAGTTTTGCGGCTGGGAGATACGTTCAGTTTATGAGTGGGGTAAGTGATCAAAGAGATATAGGAACGGTATTTACTGTTTTACAACCTATTAATTCCGGTGATCCTCTTCCCTCATCTTTGCATGGGATAGTTGGGTATCAACAAAAGATCGGAAATGCCTTTATTGCTAATGTTGAAGGATATGTGAAAGATCATAAAAACATCCCGGTATCGAAGTGGGAACCGGAAGCTCGACTTCAAATTGAAACAGCACTCGCCGATGGATTTTCTTACGGTTTCGATGTACGATTTAGATATTCCAATTATCCATTTTTCGTGTCTTCAGGCTATGGTTGGTCGGTTGTTGAGTATGAAGCTGTTTCTGGAGACCTTGGGGCTTGGATTGAAGAACCGGTGTTCAAATATTATCCCGCCCATGATCAGCGTCATAAATTAAACACTGTTATTGGATACCAATTTGCAGGTTTTGAGGCAAATATGCGCTGGGAATTGGGCAGCGGAAAGCCATATACAAGGGTATTTGGATTTGACCTTTCAGTTCGGGTTCCGGCTGAGGATGTTGTGGATGACCCCGGACAGGTGCGAACGTTATACAGCCGACCATTCGGTGAGCGTTTACCTTATTATCACCGGTTAGATGTATCCCTGAATCGAAAGTTTAGCATTTCCGGGGGATGGTCACTTTCAGCAGAAACCGGGGTAATCAATGCTTACAATAGAAATAATGTTTTCAATTATGACCTGAACACACTGCAGCGGGTAAACCAAACACCGCTGTTTCCTTATCTGTCGGTTAAGCTGAGTAAGAATTAATCTTTTACTTTGTCTCACTGGAACAAATATTAAGTTATTTTTTAATTAATTGAGTCAGCAAAAGCTTAAGTCATCTGAACGGGGCTAATCCGTAAAATAATAGTTCTGATTTTTCTGAGATTCTCTTTATATTTAAAGTCTTTTCGGATAAGAAATTGAATGCAAAATATCCTAATTCATGAAACGCACGTATCAACCAAGTAACAAGAAGCGAAAGAACAAGCACGGTTTCCGCGAACGCATGTCTACCAAAAATGGACGTAAGACATTGAAAAACCGTCGCAAGAAAGGCCGTCATAAGCTAACCGTTAGCGATGAGAGAAAAGGAGCCAAGTAACCATACGGATTCTCCTGATCGCAGATTTACTTTATCTAAATCTCATATTTTACGTGGCAGGCGAAATTTTGAGGAGCTGTTTTCAAGCTCCTCTCTTCTTACTTCCAAAGAAGTAAATCTTAGATACCGCACGTACCCCGATGCTGATAAGAATGTTCTTGTTGGCTTCATCGCTCCAAAAAAAATCGGTAACGCTGTTAAACGTATTCGCGCCAAGCGACTGCTACGCGAAGCTTACCGACTTAACCAACATATCATTACCGAATTGCCGGAAATAACAGAAATGGGACTCCACTACGTTTTCATGGCAAAACATGCTAATCTGACTTTTGATATGGCCGAGCGCAGCGTCACCGACTTACTCAAACAGTTACGCTCAACACTGACTTCCAAACCTTCACCTATTTAAACATCTGTACTTTTGGATAAGAATACCGCAACCGGATTTGTCTTAATTTTTCTACTCATGCTGGGATGGTTTTATTTCACAATGCCATCCGAAGAAGAACTGGCAAACCAGCGAAGAGAGCAGGCCGTGCAAGACAGTCTTGCTCAAGTTGAGCAAAACCGACAAGATTCTTTAGAGCAAATAGCTGAAGCTGAATCACAAAATCAGCAAACCCAACCCCGGGAACAGTCTATAAGTCAGGATGATGACGAAGTTCCGAGTGTAAGGGGATTATTCGGGAGCAGCCCGGTAACCGAAGAAGCAGAAATTGAAGTTACGACACCGCTTTATACTGTAACCTTTACCAATCGCGGGGCAGGTCCTAATTCATTTATTCTCAATAATTATGACACATGGGACGGCCGTCCGGTTCAGCTGATTGCGGATACAGCCCATTCTGCCTATAACATCGGGTTTTTATCTACAGAAAATTACAATGTAGAAACACAAAATATTCTATTTGAGCAGGTTACCCGGGGTTCAAGCATGAATATTGCATCCGGTGAGCAGCGGGAAATTCGTTATGAACTTCAGCTTCAGGATGGACGTGAAGTTATACTTACTTATTTGCTGAATGGCAATAATTACGAGATTGATGTTGATGTTCAGTTTGTTGGACTTCAGGATTATGTGGTTGGAAGAAGTATCGATTTCGGATGGACATCCCCGCTTCGTTTCACAGAAAAAGATCACACCCAGGATGCCCTTGCCACTTCTGCCTATGTATATGCCGGAGGCGAGCTGGAGCAATTTAAGCTGGATGAGGCCGGCCGCGAAGAAACCACCATCAACGGAAATATTGACTGGGCAGCTACCAAAACGAAATTTTTTACGCAGCTGATTAAGCCGATGTCGCCCACTGATGCGGCCATGCTGATTGGAGAAGTAACCGGTGCGGCAGATAATCAGAATACAGAACACCGCTATCGATCTTCGATTCGAACCGATTTAGATGAACAGGGAGCGACTTCTTTCCAGCTGTATGTGGGTCCGATGAAATACCGCGAAATCGTAAAAGTGGATGACCACGCCTACGATATGGTTGATATCGGCTGGAGCTGGCTGCGCTGGTTCTCCGATCCTTTTGTGAAGTGGCTGGTAATTCCCTTCTTTGAATTTCTGTCAGGCTTTATTTCCAACTTTGGGGTAATCATCATTGTATTTGCGGCGCTGGTTAAGCTGGTTCTTTCACCGCTTACCTATAAGAGTTACAAGAGTATGGCCGCTATGGGTGAGTTGCAGCCTCAGATGAAGGAGATACAGGAGAAGTACAAAGACAATCCGCAGAAGCAGCAAAAAGCGACGATGGATCTGTACCGTAAGAACAAGGTAAATCCATTGGGCGGTTGTTTGCCTAACCTGCTGCAGTTCCCGATTTTGATTACCCTCTGGCGTTATTTCCAGAACTCGATTCTAATTCGTCAGGAAGAATTTCTATGGGCAACTGACCTGTCAGCTCCGGATTATATTTTAAGCCTGCCGTTCAGTATTCCGTTTTTGGGCGAACAAATTGCCGGTTTTGTATTGTTGATGACCGCGGCGATGGTAGTGCAAAGTAAACTTACCGGTGGCATGAGCGGCGGTGGAGGAAGCAGCCCGATGGCCGGACAAATGAAGATGCTGCAATACATTTTCCCGGTAATGCTTTTATTTATTTTCAACAACTTTGCGGCCGGACTAAGCTTATACTACCTCGTATTCAACGTGCTGTCCATTATCCAGCAGTTCTTTATTAAGCGAAGCCTGCACGGGGATAAGGAAGAGGCCAAGGCGTAAGTCAGCTTTTAGCTTTCAGACTTCAGCTATCAGTAAAGTGAATAGAACTGATAGCTGAGGGCTGAAAGCTGTTTTATTTATTAGTAGGTTCTTTGTGATTTGTTTTAACCCGAATTCGCACTATTGCTAAGCAAAGCACTCTCACACTATCCTCAATTCCGGTTCAGAGATGGAGAAAAACGGCTCTGGAATCCTATTCTGAAAAAAACCTTTGCCATTCGTCCCGAGGAGCAGGTTCGCTTGGCTTTGGTGGACTACCTGATACTGGAAGCCGGGATGTCAGCTTCCCGAATTTCCTTTGAGAGCCCGGTAAAACTTCCCGGCGATAAATCCTCTTCCCGAACCGATATTATCTGTTATAACAATGAATTTAAGCCACAACTGTTGGTTGAATGCAAGGCACCTGATATCAAGCTGGATGAAAAAGCGGCCATTCAGGTAGCGAGGTATAATCAGAAAGTGGGAGCTCCTTATCTGCTCATTAGTAACGGCACACTCGACTTTTGGTTTGAAGTTGAAGGGGAAGAGGTGAAACTCTTGCCGGAGCTACCGGAAATATTTCAACCCACAAAAGAATTTTCGAAAGATTCAGAATACTGGGCAGAACGTGGATTTACAGCCCCCGGGTTAAGTCAGGAAGCAGAAGTATTCGTTGTTCAGTCATGCAAAAACCTGTTTAACGAACCCCATCAACCGGTGAAATACCTGGGATTTGATGATTTCCCACCGGAGTTTGCGCTCGCCCATTACTATCGCATTTTTGGGTTGAAAGAGAACAGAAGAGTAGGAGTAGCTTTATCGGTAAATGCATCCGGGGATACGCGTTTGAATGCCGTGCTGAATGAGAATGGAGCGAATACCGCCTTTTTGACCATCTCGTTAGATGCAGTTGCGGAGAATGAAAAGCAGGCGGCAGAGGTTCATTCAGGTAAAGGTGCCCAAAAGTTAGATCCGGTTGAGGAAATCGGTTTCGGCTTCGGGAGAAAAATTGAAGACTTGGTCACTGTTTTCCATGATGTGATGAGCCGATATTCCTGACGAGCCGGGTCGATATTAGTCCGGCATTTTGGTATTCTTGACATCCTTATAAACAATCAAATTCATACAGCAATGATGCATCAGAAGCACCGCGAAAAACTATTTTCATTATTTGATGAAGGCCAGAACGGAGTAGTATTTATACAGGGCTCCGACATCCTGTACCGGAATGAAACGGATTACGAATACCCGTTCCGGCAGGAGTCTAATTTTTGGTATTTGACGGGTGTGAATGAACCGGAATGTGCCCTTCTCCTGGATTTGAAGACAGAGGAATATCATCTTTTTGTTCCTAAACGCGATGCACAATATGCGGTGTGGCATGGCTATGTGAAATCGCTGGATACGTACAAGGAAGAATATGACCCCGATCATCTGCATTATGCCAATGAGATTCTGACGGTGCTCAATAAGATAAAGCCGGAGAAAGTGTACTGCCTGAATGAGGCAGATGCCGAACTGATTGAAGACCTGGATCGTGGATTTGAAGCCGATGTGGAAGCATTGCACGATGCCCTTACCTACTGCCGGGTGCTTAAGACCGACGAGGAGCTGGAGTACATGAGAAAAGCTGCGGCGGTGAATAACCTGGCACATACCGAGGTAATGAAAGCCATCAAGCCGGGCATGTATGAGTATGAGTTGAAGGCATTATTCACCAAAATTCAGTATGAAAATGGGCTGCAGCAAGACGCCTACAACGGAATATTTGCCGGTGGTAAAAACAGCGCAATCCTTCACTATGTAGAAAATACCAGTCAGATTAAAGACGGTGACTTATTCCTGCTGGATGCCGGTCATGAATATCAGGGCTATGCTTCGGATATCACCCGAACCTATCCTGCTAACGGAAAGTTTACCGACACCCAGGCTGCCGTATATGATGCTGTACTTGAAGCTTTGAATACATCAATTGAAAAAATTGAGCCTGGCGTAAAAATGGAAGACCTGCATATGCACGCTGCACGTACCATCATGGAAGGTTTGAAAGAAGCGGATTTAGTGACAGGTTCGATAGACGACATCATGGAAAACGATATTTTTGCCCTTTTCTTCCCTCACGGACTGGGACATTTCCTCGGTTTGGATACCCATGATGTGGGTGGATATCCGAAGGGAGTGGACCGTATTGATCGTCCGGGTATAAAATACCTTCGCGCCCGAAGAGACCTGCAGCTGGGTATGGTGGTAACCATTGAACCGGGCTGTTATTTTGTACCTGCACTTTTGATTCCGGCTATTGAAGATGATATCCAGTCTGAATTCCTTAATGCGGAAAAACTGACGAAAATGTTTGAGTTTGGCGGAATTCGTTTGGAGGATAACATTGTGGTAACCGATAATGGATACGAAAACCTGACGGATGTACCGAAAGAGAGAGCAGAAGTGGAGAAATTGATCGGGAGTTAGTTATTCGTTTATGCGCCCTTTGCGGAAACTTACGAATCTCTTTATCGGATTGGTTGATAAAATAATTCGTATTTTATCGGTGTCTTCAAATAAAAGTTCATACCAATGAGCAATAAAGAATTACTTAAGAGAGAAATTGAGAAAATACCTGAGCATAAAATTCAGGAAGTACTCGATTTTGTACAATTCCTTCTTGAAAAAGAAAGGGATCAGCTGGATGTATCTTTGGTTAGTGAACCTTCTCTAAAAAAAGATTGGTCGAAACCTGAAGAAGATGAGGCATGGAAACATTTGTAAGAGGCGATGTGGTTGTAGTGCCTTTCCCATTTTCAGACCTTTCACAGTCAAAAAGGAGACCAGCCCTTGTCATAAGGAATTTTGGTGAAGATCTATTGTTAGCTCAAATAACAAGCAAAACCATTAAAAATGACTTTGCTATTGAAATTAAGGAGACTGATTTCAACGAAGGTTCACTGAAAGTTGTTAGCAATGTCAGGCCCGAGAAACTTTTTACTTGCTCTAAGAATTTAATTCTATATAAAGCAGGTTCATTGAACAAGACTAAATTCGAAAAGATTATCAAAAAAATTACAGAAATTTTAAGTGGCTCGTAAAAAATTTGACATACCGGAAATGTACAAGTCGCCGATTATCCGGAAGGTAAAAGAGGCGACAAAAATCATGGACCCAATGAAAAAGGACCTGGAACCGACCTTGCTCGATTTCGGTCCGGTTCAGTTTTATATCCCTCGTTTTTTTGGATTTTGCTACGGCGTGGAAAATGCTATTGATATTGCTTACCGAACGGTGGCCGAAAATCCGGATAAGAATATATACCTGCTCAGTGAAATGATTCACAACCCAACCGTTAATGAGGATTTGCTTAAAAAGGGAGTGAAATTTTTATTCGATACGGATGGAACCGAACGCATTCCAATTTCTTCCCTTAATGCTGATGATATTGTAATTGTTCCAGCCTTTGGTACGACCATCGAGATTCAGGAGCAATTGAAAGAGGTAGGAATTGACCCGTATCAATACAATACAACCTGTCCGTTTGTGGAAAAAGTCTGGAAGCGGGGAAAACAGCTTGGCAAGAAAGATTACAGCCTGGTGGTGCACGGAAAGCATCAGCATGAGGAAACGCGGGCTACCTTCTCACACAGTGCCGATCATTCCGAAGTGGTAGTGGTACTGAATCCTGAAGAGGCACAAATACTGGCAGATATTTTAACGGAAGACCGACCCTTATCTGACTTTGAGAAGTACTTTGGGCATAAATCAACACCCGGATTCAACCCATTGGAAGATATGATCCGTTTTGGGGTGATTAATCAAACCACGATGCTGGCTACGGAAACCCAAAGGGTAATGGAGATACTCAGGGAAGCCGCCATCAAACGGTACGGCGAAGCCGATATCCTCGATCATTTTGCAGACACATCAGACACGCTTTGTTATGCAACTAATGAAAACCAATCGGCAACCTTAGCTCTTGCTGAAACCGATTCCGATTTGGCAATTGTAGTTGGTGGCTATAATTCATCCAACACCATGCACCTGGTTGAGATTCTGGAGCATCAGTTTCCTACCTATCATGTCCGGGATAAAGGCGAGCTTTCACCGGGTACCATCAAACACTTCAACCAGTGGGATAAAGAAATGAAGGAGAGCAACAACTGGCTGCCTTCTGGTAAAGAACCTTTAAAAATTGCGCTCACTTCAGGAGCATCCTGCCCGGACATCCTGGTAGATGAAGTTCTGCTACAGGTGCTCGATTATTTTGAAGGAACCCGGGAAGCGGATGAAGTTATAGCTCCCTTCGAGGATAAAATGGAAGCTGAAGAAGCTTAATGTGGTCAATCGTTATCGGTTAGTGGTCAGGCGCGAGAAACGATTAACGAATACCCCAATAACGAATTAACGAAAACATGTGGATACAGAAAGAAATTAAACTTTCACCTAAGCCCAGAGGATTCCACATCGTTACCGATGAAATTTTGAGAGAGATACCGGAAATCAAAAACATCCAAACCGGGCTTGCTCATATCTTTATTCAACACACCAGTGCGGCACTTACCATCAATGAGAATGCGGACCCATCAGTACGAAGGGATTTTGAAACCCATTTCAACCGCGCCGTTCCTGAAGATACCTCTCTGTATGAGCATACGCTGGAAGGCACCGACGACATGACTTCCCACATCAAAAGTTCACTGCTTGGTTCATCTGTTTCTATTCCAATCACAAATGGCCGTTTTAATCTCGGAACCTGGCAAGGGATTTATTTGTGTGAGCACCGGAACCATGGAGGTTCCAGAAAACTGGTTGTTACCCTCAGCGGTGAGTAAGTCACATTGGCTTTAATACGGAGTATTTTGTACCGTAACCCGGTAATTGACTCAGCAACATATTTGAGCTGTTCTAAGAGTCTGTGTTATAAAAAATTGCGAAAAAGAGAGGTGGAGTTATGAGTAAGCAGATGATAACATGTGTGATGATATTGATTTCGTCGAGTGGACTTAGTGTCCAGGATAATCCAAGGGAAAAACACCCTCTTGGAGTGAGTTTTTACGGGGGAGGTCCAGCTTTTTTTGCATCTGCCTCTGTTGATTACTTCGTATTATCAACCGTAAGTTTAGACGTTGGTGGTGGCTTATTCGGAGTGTATGGAGGAGGGAGATATCACTTTAAAGGAGTGAACCCTGATAAGAGGTGGACCTTTTATACCGGATTAATATATGGAAGATATGGTGAAGCAGTTGGAGTGGATCAAATGTTCTTTTTGCCCCTCGGGTTTAATTATATAGGGGGAAAGAGATTTAATTTCTCAATCGAAATGTTGGTACTTGGAGAATATGGGGCTTATATCATACCGGTTTGGCCGGGTGTAAAATTTGGATACCGGTTCTGATTACAGCCCCTTCCTGATTCTCAGTAACCGGTCGATGGGGCTGCGCTCATTAGGATTAACCAGATGGTCGTGATGCTTGTTTGAATACTTTACATCTTCGGTAGAGAAGAACGCCTCCGGATCTATATCCTTCACGATGTTAAATACCTTGTTGAGTTTCTTTCTCTTTAGTACAGTAAAAATGATTTTTACGTCATTAAATCCACCCCTGGCATCGATGCTGGTGATGGCGATACCCGCCTCTTTTAAAGCCTCAATCAGCTCTTCTGATTTATGAAGGGTGATGATGCGAACCAATACGGTTCCTACTTTCATTTTGTCTTCAATGTACAATCCGATGAACGTACCGGCTGAAAATCCGGCAGCGTAGGCTACATAGTTCACCCAGTGGTTAAGGTTTTTGAGAAGCTGCGCAACTACAATCACCCAGATAAGTACTTCAAAAAAACCGAGAAGAGCAGATTGCCATTTATAGCCCCGCGAGACCATGGTTATGCGTAAGGTTCCAAGAGAAACATCAGCGATGCGGGCACAAAAGATAAGTATGGGTAAAACGAAAAAAGGTAATTCAGTCATAGTAGATTTCAAACATAATAAAAAAGCCTCCCAATGTTTAAGTCGGGAGGCTTGTTCAAAATTACGAATTTAGTTATTCGTTTGGCGGAGAATTTTCAGCCTGACTGGCTAATTTTTCAATCACTCCGGCCGCCCACTCTTTTCCACCTAAGCCAAAGGCTAGACCCAAGGCCAGGCAAGCAGCGCCAAACAAGAGCAGGAAGGCGTTAGTCACCAGTTGTTCTCCTATACTTAACTGTGTAAGCGAAAGGGATACAACAAACAGGATAATGGCATATTTGGCTATAGCTCCAACCATGTTCGCCTGTCTTACACCAATGTTACTCAGGTAAGTACTCACAACCTGTGCGATAAAGCCCGCAAGGAACACTCCGAATATAAGTGCAAGTACGGCTACAATTACATTAGGGATATAAAGTATAATTTGGTTAAACAGCTCGGAAGCCACACTAAGTCCCAGAGTATTTAGTCCGGCCAGAATCACGATCAACATAATAAGCCAGTAGATAATACTGCCGAGTATATCTATGGCCGATTTTTTACTTCCGCCATCCTTCAAGAATTTATCGATTTTTGCTTTTTCAGTAACAACATCTAATCGAATCAATTTAAGAAGTTTTACTGCTGCAGTTTGTACCAGTTTGGCAATTATCCAGCCTACAATAAGGATTAGAATTGCTCCAATCAGGCTGGGTAGAAAAGAAGCTAACTCATTAAAAAAAGTATTATACGACTCTACTAATACACTTTGGATTTCTTCTAACATCATGCACCTCCGTTAAATGTGAATATTATCATCTCATTTACCGAATGCTAATGTTATAAACAACAACTTTTTTAGTTCCACTGGTCTTTCAGAGTCTCAATATTTCTACAAATATACTTGATAGTGGAACCGAATAAGCCTTATCTTTGAAGCCTTGGGCAAGTCCTATACAGCCAGCTCCCTTTGAACTCCGTCAGGGCGGGAACGCAGCAGCGGTAATCTGGTCGTAGCGGCGTGATATAGGTCGCTTGCCCATTTTTTTATTTATGAAATTTCCTTTCATAAAAAAAGCCCGGCACATAATTCTTGTGCCGGGCTTTTTTTGTTGTACTACTTATCTCAATTTACATATCACCAGTAGTAATCGGAACGGCAATGGAAGTGTTACCCCAATGCAGGTTCAGGTGTGCTTTCGTGTCAGAAAGGGTATCAAAGTAAATCATAAACCATTCTTCCATAGGGGCATCAGTATCAACCACAGCGGCCTCAACACGTACTTCATCCTGTGATTCATCATAACCATAGGCTCCCCAGGCTGGTGTTCCATCATCGCGGGTTAAGCCATTATTTAAGATTACCGTCCAGTCATCACCGGGAATTGTAAACAGGGTGTAGGTTCCCGCACCCACTTTACTTCCACCAAACATTACATCATCAGAGAAAGTAATGGTAGTTGATTCGTTCGCACCGGTTCTCCATACAGATCCGGCCGGAGCTAAAACGGCACCATCGGTAAAATAACTTCTACTTTTAATACCCGGACGTCCGTACGTTACCGTAATTTGGGTAGTTCCCACAGTTTGACTTACCGTTGCGTTGGGGCTTGGGCGGGTTTCAGAGTTACCACGCTCCTGAGCCAGGGCAGATCCCGCTACAAAAAAAGTAGCAAGTACCAATAGAAAAGAACATTGTATTAGTTTCTTCATGATTCCTTGTGTTTATTTTGATTAGTTGGTTTCAAATAAAGACTCATCAATATCAGGGATGATCTTTAGGGCGTTTTTGTAATACACTTTTTGTAACACTTCGTCCGGCAAATCCAATCCATACATTTGCCAAAAAGCATGGCGCCGGCGGAAATAATCGAAATACTCATCACTACTTTCCAGTACTCTGAAATAGGTGTGATACTCGTGTGGGCGATAGGTGTCTTTCCCGAATAACAGGCGATCTTGGTACTTGATGAAAAACTCTTTAGCAAAACGGGGCTGGCGGCCAAGCTCGGCAATAATGGCCGCCGTTTCGGTATATACATTCGGGAATTCGTCAAGGTGTTCGCCGAGTCGCTCCAGGTCGTTGGCCATCCAGCCGAAGTGAGCATTGATGAAGGTAGTTTCAGGGTGCTTGCGGAATACATTCCACTGCTCTTTCATCACTACTTCCCAGCTTGGGTAACGGGTAGAGTCCCCACGGTGGCGACTCGGGAACTGCTTCATTTCCAGCCAGCGTTCATTGTGCTCGTCGATAGGCTCCCAGAATACGGCGGGCTCTCCGGTATGTATGAGGACGGGCATTCCCAGCTCACCGGCTTTGGCCCAAACGGGGTCTATCCTCTGGTCGTCGGTGTGAACACGTTTTCCTTCAGAGTCCAGAACGGTTAATCCCAGGTTTTTGAAAATCTTTACTCCGCGTGCCCCGTTTTTATAGTCTTCTTCCAGTTGGGCAACAGCTCGCTCCGTCCACCCCGGTTCATCTATTCCATCAAAATCAATATTGGCAAAAACGATGAAACGACCGGGAGCTTGTTTCTCCGCCGCATCAACCATTGCTTTTAAGGTTTCACCGGAACGACCACTCAGATTCACCAGCACTTTCATATTCAGGCTGTCCATTTCTCGGGCGGTTTGCTTCAGGTCCATAGAAGCCATGCGCCATAGGTGGCTGTGGATATCAACAAAAGGATATTTTGCCTTCGTGATTTCCTCGCCCGGTACTACCAGCGTGGACTCAGGATCGTATTCCTCGAAGGTCATGGTGGTGTCGGCTTCCTGCGCAATTGCAGGGGAAATTAATAATATAGCGGGCAGTAAAAATGATAAATACTTCATGTGTCAGTTAGTTATAAAATAATCCAGCACCCTATAATACATGTAGAAGAGCTATAAAAAAAGTCCCGCACCTTACTAAAGTGCGGGACTTAAAATTAACTGAGTAGAAAGTTATATCAATTCACTTTCTCTCCATCCTTTAACAAATAGCTGAATTCTTTTTTGAATTTCTTCACCTTCGGAGCAATTACAAACGAGCAGTATCCGGCATTCGGGTTATTCTCGAAATAGTTCTGGTGGTAATTTTCGGCCACATAATAGTTCTCAAGCGGCTGAATTTTAGTCACAATCGGATCTTCCCAAAGGTCTGACTCGTCCGTTTTCTTTAGTGATTTCTCCGCTATTTCTTTTTGCTCTTCGTTGTGGTAAAAGATGACTGAGCGGTACATGGGGCCGATATCATTTCCCTGTCTGTTTAACGTAGTGGGATTATGGGTATGCCATAATATCTCCAAAAGCTCTTCGTAGCTGATAACTTCAGGATTGTAGTGAATGCGGGCCACTTCGGCATGTCCGGTAGTGCCGGTTGTCACTTCTTTGTAAGAGGGGTTTTCAACATGACCGCCGGAGTATCCTGACTCTACATATTCAATACCTTCTACCAATTCATAAATAGCTTCCACGCACCAAAAACATCCGGCACCAAAAGTAGCTTTCTCTAAATCTTTTTCTTTATTCATATCCATATCCTGAGCTGATAATGATAATGTTGACAGGCTAAATAATAGTCCTGTTATAAAAAATGGTTTCACCATAACAACCTATTCTTATTTGTGGTTCTTGGATTAGACAACATTAATCTTGATTCTATTACGGGGTCAAAACAAACAACCTGCAAGAATTCGTTTCCTTAAAGCAGAATCAAGTTATTTCCATAATACAATACGTGTTTTTGTAGAAATCAGATTGGATACAAAAATTAAGGTGTTGTTTTGAGTAAACACGTGAAATCATTTCCTGCCCGTAGAGGCACGATGCATTGTGCCTCTACGGGCAGGGGAGAGACAATTATTATTTGAGGTATTGATGGAAGGGGATTATAATAAGGTAAAGAACAAGAGAATCGGGTAATCAATGTCAAAATTTCGGGGTAAATATAGACTCAAGTCTAACCGATGGGAATATTGGGATTATAAAAATCCGGGCGCCTATTTTGTTACCATTTGCACTAAGAACAGAAAACATTTCTTTGGCGAAATAGATAAAGGCATAATGGCTTTGACTGAGATTGGAGCAATAGCTGAATCTGAATGGAAGAAAACACCGGAGATCCGCAAAGATATGAATATTTCATTGGGTGAATTTGTGATCATGCCTGATCATATGCACGGGATCATTATTATTGGAAATAATGAATTTAATACACCAGAAAAAACATCCAACCCCGGTAGAGACGCGATGCATAGTATCTCTACCGGGGTTGAAAATAAAAATGATTCACAAAAACGATTTGGGCCACAACGTAAAAACCTGGCCTCAATCATTCGTGGTTATAAATCGGCAGTAACCATTCGTTCCCGAAAGATAAATCCTGAATTTTGCTGGCAATCAAATTACCATGACCGGGTGATCAGAAACTATAGGGAGTACAATTATATTGCTGATTATATCTTCGACAATGTTCGGCGCTGGGAATTGAATGTGTCGTAGTAGCTGAAATTTCTGTGTCTATATAAACTCGAAACCAATTCTAACAACGGTACAAGTCATAAAAAAAGCCCGTCTCTTGAATAAGAAACGGGCTGGATAATTAAGTGCTCACGAGAGGAATCGAACCTCCACGGCCGTTAGGCCATACGCCCCTCAAGCGCACGCGTCTACCAGTTCCGCCACGTGAGCATTGGTAGTAAATGAAGGGCGACAAAGATAGCACTTTTAGCTTTCAAAATTCAATGCATTCCCACAAAAAAACCCATCCAATTTAATGAATGGGTTTTGCTGAGTGTACATCCGTTCAGATATTCACTTCAGGCTTAGGCGAATTGTTATTATGCAATCATAAGACGATTGCCTCTGGCCTTTAGTTGTATATCAAATTTCGTCATCTTCGAGCTGGCGCTTGGCGTACTCATTCTCGGGGTCAATCTTCAGCGCTTGCTCGTAGTAGGTGCGCGCTTTATCGGTTTGGCCTCCTTTATTGATCATATCGCCCATCAGAATCCAGTTTTCGGCATCTTTGGGATCTTTTTTGATGCGTTCGATCAGGTAAGGGATGGCTTCCTGTCCGCGGTCGGTCATCAGCATCAACATCACTTTGTTTCGGTGAGCGGCTGAGGTGTCGCTCAATTCAATTGCTTTGTCAAAATCTTCTTCGGCTCCATCCAGTTTTTCAAGCTGCATCCGAACGTTACCGCGAAGATTGTAGTAGGCAGCGTTGTCATCGTCCAGCTCCAGTGCCTTTTCAATAGCTTCGATGCTGTGACTCCACTGGTTTAGCTGCTGCATAACCAGGGCTTCAAGGTACCAGGCCTCGTGAGAATCCGGCTGCTCTTTTTGTAATTCTCTTGCCACATCAAGGGCGTAATCGATGTCTTTTTCCCTTAATAATTCAAATCCTTTGTTCAGTTTCTCTTCGAAATTCATGGAGTTTGTTTAATTGTCTTTATTTGAAAGATCTTCGTATTCCGCATCTTCAATTTCATCAAAGCGATTTCGCCGGCTTCTCGACCCGCCGCTAAACGGGTTGAAGTTTTGCTGTCGTTTATTGGAAGGTAAGAACAATCGATTGATATATCTCACCAATAGGAAAAATACAATGCTAAAAAATATAAACTTAAGCATGGTTCTCAGGGGGCAATATGAATGTGTGTATTAGTATGAACCGGCTTTTCAAAAATCTGTTCTTCGATGTAATCCAGATGCTCTTTATTATTGACAAAATCTATCTCCGAAGCATTCAAAACAATGAGCGGTGCACGGTTATAATGATGGAAAAAATGATTGTACGCATCATTCAGCTCCTTCAGGTATTCAGGGGTGATGTTCCGCTCATAATCACGCCCGCGACTCTCAATGTTCTCCATAAGCCGGTCCACCGATGACTGTATAAAAATAATGAGGTCAGGCTGGGCTGCAATTCCTGTCATTATGTTAAAGATGTTGTCGTACAGGGCCAGTTCATCCTGGTCGAGGTTCAGTCGGGCAAAAATCCGGTCCTTATCAAAAATGTAATCAGAGATGGTAAACTGGTGGAACAAGTCCTGACTCATCATATTCTGCTGTTGCTTAAAACGACTTGCCAAAAAAGCCAGCTGGGTCTGGAAAGCATAACGCTCGCGGTCTTCATAAAATTTTGGGAGGAAGGGGTTGTCTTCAAATTCCTCGAGCACCAATCGGGCGTTTTGTCGCTCAGCCAATAGGGTTGCGAGCGAAGTTTTTCCAGCTCCAATTACGCCTTCAATGGCAATAAAATCATAAGAATTGGACATCAGCTACCAGTTCAAGGTTGTTCTAACAATTTCGAGATCCGGGGCCTGTTCTATTAAGGTATCCACGTGCTGAGCGGAAACGGGATCTTTCCAGTCTGGAAAAATGTCTTTTAAAGGCAATAGAACAAACAAACGCCGGGTATATTCCTGATGGGGAATGATAAGGGTATCTGTTTCAACGACCAAGTTATCATAGGCAATTATATCCAAATCGATGGTGCGCGCTGTCCACTTGGGATAGCGGGAAGGGCGTCCCTGTTTTTTCTCCTGAGCTTTGAGTTCGTTGAATAATTGTTCAGGGGGGAGTTCGGTTTGAATAACAATCACTCCGTTCAAAAAATCATTCTCAGAAGGACCAACGGGCTCCGACTTATAAATCACGGAAGTAAGAATACCATTCTCAGAAAGAGATTCCAGGAATGAGGCGGCTTTTTGAAGCTGTCGGTGAGGATGATGTAGATTTGAACCCAGCGCAATAACTACCTGGGCCATGACATCCTCGCTTCGGTGAATTCAGTTGTTGAAGATAGAGGAGGGGAAAGTTTGCGGACACCTACTTCAAACCGGGAATGTTGAGGAAACTGTTCCGAAATAGCTGTTCCTATTTGAAAACATAAATGCTCGATCAGATCAACCGAATCGCCTTCCATAACATCAGTACATATCTGGTGAACCTGCGTATAATCGATGGCGTCAGAAAGTTGATCGGATTCACCAGCCGTTGAAAGGTCAGCCTCAAAAATGACATCTACTTCAAAATCGTTGCCCTCTTTTTTTTCATGTTCATGCACTCCGTGAAATGCTCTGAACTTCATCCCTTTGATGGTGAGGGTATCCATAAATTACAGGCTGGCAACTTCAATACGCTGATGAAGTTCTTCTACCATACGCTTGTGTTTAGCACTGGTTGAGATCCGTTCTTCCACCGTTGAAATGGCATGGATTACCGTAGAGTGATCACGTCCGCCAAAATGAAGTCCGATAGTTTTCAGGCTGGACTTGGTGAACTTTTTCGATAAATACATCGCAATCTGGCGGGCTTCCACAATTTCCTGCTTTCTGGTTTTCTCACGCACTTTGTTGGTGTCGATACCAAAATAATCACACACATAATTTTGAATGGATTCGATAGAAATCTGTGTGTTCGATTCTTTCACCATATCCTTAAGCACACGCTTAGCCATGGCGAGATCGATGTCATCTATATTCTGCAGGGAAGCGTGGGCTAATAATTTAATGATGGCTCCTTCCAAATCCCGGACGTTTGATTTGAAGTTATGCGCGATGAACTCGATAATCTGCGGGTCAATCTCGATACCGTTATCATTTGCCTTGCGCTCAAGGATAGCATAGCGTGTTTCATATTCCGGCATTTTCAGGTCGGCACTTAATCCCCAGCTGAAACGGGAAATCAGTCGTTCTTCAATATCAGGTACATCTTTAGGAGCACGGTCACTGCTTAAAATAATTTGTTTTCCATCCTGGTGAAGCGCGTTAAAAATGTGGAAGAACTCCTCCTGAGTTTTCTCCTTCCCGCTGAAAAACTGAATGTCATCTACCATTAACACGTCAATGTTGCGGTAGAACATGGAGAACTCGCTGGCGCGGTTATTCCTGATGGCGTGTACAAACTCGTTAGTGAAAGCCTCCGAAGATATATAAAGGACGGACTTCTCTTCTCCGAACTTCTCCTTAATCTTATTACCAATGCTCTGCACCAAATGCGTTTTTCCTAAACCGGTTGGGCCATAAACAAAAAATGGATTAAAGGAATTACTACCGGGGTTGTCGGCGATGGCCATGGCAGCGGAACGGGCGAGGCGGTTACAGTCGCCTTCAATAAAGCGCTCAAATACGTAATTGTTGTTGAGGTTGGAATCGATTTTGGTTTTTCGGATTCCCGGAATCACAAAAGGATTTTCAATGCGGTCGGGGTGGTACTCCGGATAGCCATTTGATTCCTGAGGTTGGACCGGGCCCATAGGTCGTTGTGGCATTCGGACCGAGCGATTGTGCTCAAACTGATCCGACTTTTCCATGACAATGGAGTACTCTAATTTACCTTCCGGACCAAGTACTTTTGCTAGGGTAGAACGAAGCATATTATAGTAGTGCTCTTCCAGCCATTCGTACCAAAACTGACTGGGTACCTGAACGGTGAGTGTATTGTCTTTCAGAGACACCGGCTTAATCGGCTCAAACCAGGATTTATACTTCTGATAGCTAATGTTGTCCTTAATAATATCCAGGCATTTATCCCATGCCGATTCAACCGAAAGCTCGTGCAATTTCCCTAATCCCCCTTACAGGTGTTCTTAATATTGTCAGATCAAACCAAAACCAGTTATCCACAAGAAGAAGTGCGTATGCTGATTTTGTTCTGCTGAGAAAATGGCAATTTATCGGGCACTTGTCAAACGGCAGCCCGCCTATTTTCGAAAAGTTATCCACATTGTAAAATAAAAAGTAATGCATTGTGCAGCAGTAACTTATGGGATTTGATAAAAAATTCTAAAGTTCTTCTTGACAGCGGTTAACATTGCCGTAACACTGAATTAACCTTGATCAGAAAGAAAGGGAGTAAAAAAGAAGTTTTTTTCCACAAGTTTTCCACATTTTTAAAATGAATAGAAAAACTCAGAAAGTGATTTAAAAAATAAGCTTTAAGTCAAGCTTTTTTTGCTTTTAAAAATCGGGTTTTTTGCCCGTAATCATTTTTCAATTCAGCGGCCCAGTTTGCCTGATCAAAAAGGCCCAGTACTTCACTGCTATTATGCTCGTGAAGCTCCAGAAAAACGGTTCCATCGGGAGATAATATACCCGAGCTTAACTGCTCCAAAGCCCCGTACATTTGTGCTGTTGATTCACAAAATAATGCTTCCTCAGGTTCATAATCTTTTACCTCTTTATCGAGCACAGATTTTTCGTTGTGCAGGATATAAGGCGGGTTCGAAATGATGAGGTCAAACGAGCGGTCTGAAAAAGCCACAGGGTTGAAAAGATCATCCTTGGCAAATGTGATGTCAACCTCACTGTGCGCGGCATTTTTTTTGGCAATTGATAACGCCTTATCAGAAATATCAGATGCAAAAACGTCCCAATCCGGCCGGGCCTTTTTTAGAGCTACAGGAATACAACCGGAACCGGTTCCAACATCCAGGACCGTGAGAGCTTCACCCCGGGGATGGAGTTCCAGAATCCAGGCTACGAGTTCTTCCGTTTCCTGCCGGGGAATAAGAACTCCGGGTTCCACCAGTATCTGGACATCATGAAAATCGGTATGGCCGGTAATATATTGAAGAGGCTCGTGCGTGGCGCGTCGTTTTACCAAAGGACGCAACTCATCCAGTTCTTCAGCAGTTAGTGGACGATCATAGATTAAATAAAGGTCCAGCCGTTTTACGGAAAGCACATCGGAAAGGAGCCACTCAATGCTCATTCTCGGGGACTTGACGTTTTTTTCTTCAAAAAACCCGGTCGCCCATTCCAGCATGCTAAGAACCGTCCATTCGGAAGGTGCCTGGGGCATGAATTACTCTTCCTCGGCTTGCTTTGGCGGCTGTTCTTCCTGAAGGGTTAACCCGTGACGCTTGGAAAAATCCAGAATAAAGTCGATTACATTAGACTCTACATTTCGCTCTTCAGACAGGGAGCTTCCACGGAATCCCATGCGCCCGCCGGTTTTTTTCAGAACAATTTTGTTGTGTTTACCCAAACTTTCCACAATGCAGGTAAGGGTAACACTGGAATTAATTTGTTTTTCATACTCTTCATAAACGGCTACATAAATCGTTTCTGAAGATTCTTCCGGTGAGTATTCGTACAAAAATTTAGGCGGTTGCTCTTTGAATAATTTAGAAGACATTCTGCGAAGCGTTGCAGTTGGCCCAAATACAAAATAAGTTGTGTGTGAATTCATGCTTTGTAGCTTGAATTAATTATTTTAAAGGAATGTTGTGTATATCGAAATTTGTGCTGAAAATAACAGGTTATTGCTTTAAGGCAATAAGAAAAAGGACAAATTTTCGTTTACAAAACTGATAGTGCACTCAAAACATTCATAAACCCACTTTTTTGATGAAAAAATTGACCTTTTTTACGCTTCTCTTTTCTCTTTTTTGGGTTGGAAATCATGCTTTTGCACAATTTGGTGAGCCGGAAGTGCAGGAAAGGGAAGTTCCAAGGAACTTATATGATGAAGGATACCGGGCAGGATTTGGCTTTAATTTTTCTCTGAATGATTTTGGTGTTGGTGCCGGCGGGCAGTTTCGTTTTGGGTTGAATTCTTATACCGAAGCTTTAATAACCTTGAAAATGACAGGGCTCAAAGATCCTACCGAGCAAACATTTATTGATTATACCTTTGGATTTAAAACCGTGCCGGAAAAATATCAACGGGTTATGGCTGTTCCTTTATATATAGGTCTAAAGAAAAGGTTTTTTGCCGATGAAATTTCCGACAACTTCAGAGTGTACAGCTCTTTGAGTGCTGGCCCTGCCTTTGCCGTTTCCTATGCCTATTTCAATGATGTAACCGGAAATGGCTTTCGTGAAAATGATACCGGCATTTATGGTCGGTCAGAAAGAGTGAACGATGTGTTTTCCGGTTGGAGCGATTCGGAAACTCATTGGGGTTTTGGAGGGGAGTTCGTTATAGGTGTTGATTTCGGAGAGAAGTTTGCCAACCTCTCGAGTGTACAGTTTGGATACACCATGAATTATTTTTCGGATGGAATCCAGGTCCTGGAACCTTGTCAGCCCGATTTAAGCAGGATCAATCAGCAACCGGTTAACCCTTGTGGCTTTTCAGATATCAATGCGGTTCCGGTTCTTTTGGGAGATGGTAGCGTAGGCCAGGCCCCGCTGGAAAAAGCCAACGATCCCAGAAAGTACTTCGGCACAGCTCAGATCACCTTCATTTTTGGATGGATGTGGTAACCTGATCGGTTTCCACCATTTTACCAAACCATTTCTCCGGGTTAGACAGGTTATCAATAACCAAGTCTGGCTCATGTACTGCTAATTCTTCCCGGCTGTAACTTCCGGTAGTAACGGCTACACACTTCATTCCGGCTTTGTTTGCACATTCAATATCACGGGGCGTATCACCCAGAATCACAAACCGCGAAGGATCGGGATCGGTATCGTAGAGCCTTTGAAATTGCTCCATTGCGATATGGGGCAATTTGTTTCTGTCCTTTTCCAATTCTCCAAAGGCCCCAAAGGAAAAATTCCGGTTAATATCTGCTGCTTTCAATTTGATGTGTGCAGCCTGGGGGTAATTGCCCGTCAGAAGTCCGCAGATAAAATCGCCGTCAAAAAAATACTCCAGCGCTTCATCAATATGTGGGAGCCGGTTCACCATATCCTTTTTTTCGAGTAATACATTCTTCAGATAATCGAGATATAGTGACTTGTATTGCTGATATAACTCCTCATCAAAATCATGATTCACTAAAAACGAAGTGAAAATATCGTGGTCGGTTCTCCCAGAAAAAGAATCGCTCTCCATGTCCGGGTAATCAATGTCGAGTTCGTTCAGAATTCTGCGAAGGTGGGTTCGGTTATAAGTACTGTTTACTGTGAGTAGAGTGCCGTCGATATCAAATAGAATGATCCAGGGATGTGAGGACAAAGCATAAATGGTTTAGAGTTCATTAGGTCATCAACAAAGTTACAAAAGTTCATGGTGAAATGGCTTTAAGTACATGTTAAATCGCAGTACCTTCTCAGTATAATCTCACCAAACTATTAATCGGAGAAATTGAAATGAGTTTTATTGAAGACGTACATGCAAGGCAGGTAATCGATTCGCGGGGTAATCCTACCGTAGAAGTAGATGTGATTTTGGATACAGGCACTGTTGGTAGAGCCGCCGTTCCTTCCGGGGCATCAACAGGGGAGCATGAAGCCGTTGAATTGCGTGACGGAGACAAGGATTACTATCTGGGCAAAAGTGTCCTGAAGGCCGTTGAGAATGTAAACACGACCATAGCAGAAGAATTTCGGGGCCTTTCCGTATTTGGGCAGGTTGACTTAGACGACCTGCTACTGGAACTGGACGGTACCCCGAATAAAGCCAAACTTGGTGCAAACGCCATCCTGGGAGTGTCGATGGCAACAGCCAAAGCTGCGGCTGAAGAGTTGGGAATGCCACTTTGGAGATATGTTGGTGGGGTAAATGCCAAGGTGATGCCGCTGCCGATGATGAATATCATAAATGGCGGTTCCCATGCTGATAACAGCGTTGACCTTCAAGAGTTCATGATTATGCCGGCCGGAGCTCAGTCATTCAGTAATGCACTGCAGATTGGAGCCGAAGTATTTCATAACCTTAAAAAAGTACTTTCTGATAAAGGGTACAGCACAGCTGTTGGAGATGAAGGTGGGTTTGCGCCGAACCTGAAGTCCAATGAAGAAGCGGTGGAAGTAATTTTGAAAGCCATCGAAAAAGCAGGTTATACTCCGGAAGAAGATGTGCTGATTGCACTGGATCCGGCAGCTTCGGAATTCTATAACACAGAGTCCGGATTGTACGAATTCAAATGGAGTGACGGATCTAAAAAAGATACCGATGCCATGGTTGAATTCTGGAGCGAGTGGGTAGAGAAGTATCCGATTATCTCTATCGAAGACGGGCTTGCTGAAGATGACTGGGATGCCTGGAAAAAGCTTACGGAAGCAGTAGGCGATAAAGTGCAGCTTGTTGGTGATGACCTGTTTGTAACCAACACCAACCGTTTGGCTACCGGAATTGAACGGGGCATTGCGAATTCTATCCTGATTAAAGTAAACCAGATTGGTACGATTACAGAAACACTTGATGCCATTGAAATGGCTCACAAGAACAGTTACACCGCAGTGATTTCTCACCGCTCAGGCGAAACCGAAGATGTGACCATCGCGGATCTTGCCGTGGCTACCAATGCCGGGCAGATTAAGACCGGTTCCATGAGCCGTACCGACCGAATTGCAAAATACAATCAGCTGATTCGTATTGAAGAGCAGCTGGGCGATTCAGCTATTTTTCTGGGGCATGATGCCTTTGGGCTCTAATAATCCCAGGCACTTAACACGAAAAAGCCGTCACAATAGTGATGGCTTTTTTTATGCAGTTTTGTTAAATGTGAGGCATGGAAATTTTATTCTTTATCATCGGCAGCCTTGTGTTCGGAATCGGTGTGTATTTGATTTTTGATCACATCAATTATGTGCGGATAGCCGCAGAAACCAAGGGAAAAGTAATTGGTTACAAAACATCTTCCGGTTCTAAAGGGGGAACCATTTATAAGCCGGTTATTCAAAGTTATTTTGGTGAATTCACCGGCAGCTACGGAAGCAGCAACCCTTCTTACCAAATAGGCCAGGAAGTTGATGTTATTTATATAGCTGGTAAAACTCCCCGTTTAAAATCCAATATGCCTTATTTCGTTGGGATATTTCTAATGATATTCGGGGGCATATTCTGTCTCGCTTTCTTTTCTATCTTCAACTTTTCTCTATGGAATATTTTGTACTCGCTAGGGATTCTTATGCTTATCGCAGTTTCACTCAGAAGAGTGCTGAAATCTAAGGGAATTGACTCATTAGATGAACTGAAAGAGGTAGTGAAAGAGGCGAATAAAAAATCCGAGATTAATGCTAAAAATATTATCAGGGAGCCTGAAAAAATACAGGATGTCCATAGGAAAAATGCTAAGGCCACCAAGATAGTTGGCCCTGTATTTGCCATTGTTGGCTTGGGAGTGCTGGCGTTGGGAATCAATTTGGGAATAGAACGCTATCATTTTTTACAGGAAGCCATACCTGCCTCGGGAACCGTAGTCGATTTTCATGAAAGCAGCAGTGATGATGGTTACACCTACTATCCCATTGTGGAGTTTTCCCCGAACGGTTCATTCGAAGCCATTACATTCCGCCACGATACCGGCAGCAACCCGCCTTCTTACAGCAGGGGCGAGGTGGTAGAGGTGCTTCATGCCCCTGATAACCCAAACAACGCCATTATAGATAGTGGCATCTTCAACTGGGCCATTTCCATATTTGTTGGATTGTTTGGGATTTTGTTTGCTTCAGCCGGTATCGCGGTAAGTGTCTCAACCTTCCGAAAACAGCGAAATCAAATTAATTTGTAAGGAATGGCTTTGAGATCGCTCTAACTTGATACATAGTAGCTTTTTCAGAGCCGTTCTTTCTTGCCAAAGACGGCTCTTTTTGTGTGAAATGAATCTGCGTAAAACCATCAGAATGCGTACCATGTATGTATGCGAAACACTCATACGGAACTGCTTCATTTTCGGAATCACCTGGAAACCAGGGTAGACTGGGCGCCCCATCTGAATGTAATAACCGGTCCAAACGGATCAGGCAAAACCAGCCTGATTGACGCCATCCATTACCTGTGTATGTCGCGAAGTTTTGTATCCAATACCGATATGTATGTGGTAAATCAGGGCGAAAGTTACTTTATGATTAAAGGTCACTTTGAAGGGCAAATACGTTCGGAGTTTGATGTTTCATGTTCCTATTCCCGCGGTGACGGGAAAAAGATTTTCGTGAACGACTCACCGCTTGAACGTCTGTCTGATTTGATTGGAATGGTGCCGGTGGTCACATTAACACCGGATGACAAAAAACTAACGCTGGAAGGCCCGACGGAACGCCGAAGTTTTATCGATGCTTTCATCAGCCAGATTTCACCGGCTTACCTGCGAGATCTTATTGAATATCGCCGGGTTCGGAAACAGCGTAATTCACTGCTTCAGGAATATCGCGGACCGGTTTCTGTGCTTGAAGCGTACCTGGAACCCTGGAACGTGCAGCTGGTGGAAGCGGGAGCCCGTATTATTTCCAAACGCCATGAAGTACTCGAAAACCTGAAGGCCTATCTCGAAAAAGACTATGCAATGATATCGGGCATGGACCTGACTACCAACCTTGAATACCAGACTTTTTGCACACCCTCCACAGATGTTGAAGCCATTGAAAAAGAATATTACGAGCAGTTGGAAGCGGCTCAACCCAAAGAAATTGAAAGGGAGATTACTACTATTGGCCCGCACCGGGATGAGATCGTGTTTTACCTGGACGATTTTGAGCTCCGGCGGTTTGGTTCACAAGGACAGCACCGGCTTTTTGCGCTATCGCTGAAGCTGGCCCAGCTGCATTATTACTCTGATGAGCTCGACGACCTTCCTATCCTGATGCTGGATGATGTATTTGGCGACCTCGATCCTCGCAAAACAGAAATTTTACTCGATGCCCTTCAACAACATAAAAGTCAAATATTCATAACTTCCGCCAATCCGGTTCCTTTCGAAGATTATGTTACCTTTGACGGAACCAACAACCGGTTATATAAAGTAGAAGCCGGTGAAATAAACGAGGTGATTAGATAAATGAGATTCGATACGCCCAAATCATTAGGTTCAGTTCTTGAAGAGTTTCTGGAAAAATTTCCGCAGAAAAAGAAGCTGAAGCAGGGGATGATTTTATCGGCTTTTGAAGAAGTTGTTGGTAAGCGTATGGCTTCGGAGGTGGAAGATCTTCACTTTGAAGGGAATAAATTGGTGATGCGGGTGAAACACCCATCATGGAGGCATGAAATTCATGGAAACCGGTTCAGTATCGCTAAAAAATTAAATAGTAAAGTTAAAGGCGACGTCATAGGCGACATCATCGTACGCAGTTAGTTGACTAACCATAATCCTGCATCTATATTCGGCAATGGCTGATATCACAGATAATGAAATTGTAAGACGGCTTAAGGCTTTTTTGAAGCCCGGTACCAAACCCGGTACAGAGGAAACGGAAATGCGTTTCATCAGGCGGGAAAAGGTGATCGTGTTTGTGGGTGCCTACATCATGGCTATTTCGCTGTGGTTTATTGTGAATTTGAGTGGGAGTTTTAACATCACCATTAACATTCCGGTAGAACCGGGAAATGTACCGGAGAGCATGGCCTTGACAGAGGATCTGCCTGAGTTTGTGCAGGTAAGTGTTTCCGGTGATGGGTGGCAGCTATTGAACTTATACAATGATCCGCCGACGGTAGTCATAAATATCGAAGAAAGTGAGATAAACCTGTTTGATCAGGTTCGGCAGCGGTTGAGTTACCTGCAGGAAATAGACGTGGCAAAAGTCCAGCCCCTGCTTTTGTCGGTGAATATGGAGCCAAAGATATCCAAGAGAGTTCCGGTAAAAATAAATACGGACTTTAATTTTCAAACCCGTTTTGGGTTGGTAGGTGAGCCCACGTATAGTCCGGATAGTATTACCGTTACCGGAGCACAATCGCGTATCGAAGATATAACTGAATGGGAAGTGCAGGATACGCTGAGGCTGGATGGTATTCGGGAGGATATTTCAGCAACATTGCCACTTGAGGACGCAATCGGTGTTGTAGAACTCTCTGAAACGGAGATTACTTATAATGCGGACGTATCAGAGTTTACCGAAGGGGAGACCACGGTGTATATCCGAACCCGGGGGCTGCCTCGCGGACAAAATGTAAACTATAATCCGTCATCGGTTACCATCAGGTTTGATGTTCCTATTGAGCAATATGCAGAGGTAGAAAAAATAAGGCCGTATGAGGTGTATGTTCCATATGCCAAAATCCTGGAAGACTCTACCGGTTTCGTAACTCCCGATATTGAACAAACAGCTGAACAATTTGAGCTGCGCCTCCGAAGCTTTCAGCCTAAGGCAGTGGCTTACTTTACGGTGTTGAATTAGAGGGGTTGTAAGGATTAAATCCCAAATCTCAAGCTCCAAATTCCAATGGCCAAAGTTGTATTCTGAGTCTTTGACATAAGTCGCTTACCAATCATTGATGGGCACAGATCCTTTTCGGATGTGCTTAGATATAATCAAGGCAATCTTTTAATCCTGTAAATCAAGGTTCGAAACTAAGGAACCTTGGTTATAGGATTACCGTTATTGTGTTTCATGCTCCCGGGGAATCAAGACTCTTTCGATAGGAGAGACTTTTCTAATTTTATATGGATGAGGTATTAGTTTATGATTCTAAGTTTTATCAACGAGAAGACAGAAAAGTTCGAAAGCGTAATGAGCACAACTGCCTCAGGAAAAAAAAATTAATTGCTCATGATGACTTTAAAAAAACAGTGTCGGTAATTTTTGAGCAGCTTACCCAAACAAACCTTTAATATTACCCCCGTCGTGGCTGATGGTTTGCCCGGTAACATAACCGGAATGAGGAGACAACAGCCAGGCGGCAAGTGATGCAAATTCATCCCCGGTACCCATCCTTCCAACAGGGATACTTTTCTCCATCTCTTGCTTCACTTCTTCTAAAGGTTTGCCGGATTCTTCAGCTCTTTTTTGAATTACACGTTCTATAGCAGGGGTTTCGTGGGAACCAGGGGCAAGCAGGTTTACGGTAATGCCTTGCTCGGCTATTTCAAGAGATAGTGTTTTAGCAAAACCGGCAACAGCTGCTCTCAAAGAATTGCTTAACACTAAAGAGGGAATAGGTTGTTTGATGGACTGGCTTTCCACAAAAAGAATGCGTCCGTAATTATGTTCTTGAAAAATAGGAATAAGACGCTTGGTTAGGTCTACTTTCCATCGAAGTACGTTTTCATAAGCCTCATCCCACTGGTCCATAGAAGTTTCCAGAGCAGAAAGTGCGGGCGGTCCGCCGGCGTTTATCAGAACGCCGTTCAGTTCCCGATTGGCTATTAAAGTATCCAGTTCATCCAGAGTAGGCTCTTGTGTAAGGTCGCCGGAAAACACCTGAGTCTGTTCAGGGTAGTCATCTTTGAGTTCTCTGAGCTTTTCTTCACGCCGGGCGACTGCAATAATTTTAGCTCCTTCTTTTAATAACTGCTCACACACGGCTCGCCCAAAACCACTGGAAGCTCCGCAGATAAGAAAAAGTTGGTTCTTAATTTTGAGGTCCATTTCAGGGAAGTATAGTTTGGCTTGATTAGGTGCTGACTAACCTAATAAAATCTCTGAACTTTTTGGGAACTCTCTGTATAGCGCCGGAGTTAAGGATGCAAATTAAACTCATGAAGCTCTTGAATCCCTACATATTACAGATAGTGTTATCGACAATGTTATTTTTTGCATTTTCGGTGATGCACGAATTTGATTGGCTAATTCCGTCAAATCCAGCCGCTGTTTCAACAATGGCTTCTGCAATTCCCATGCCTGATGTTGTAGAAGAATCCGGAGCTGAAGATGAGATTGAGCATGAAAGTATCGCTTCAACATATATTTCTAATGACAGGCATCTCACCGGTGAGTTGATCACTTTAATAAATTTATATACACCACCGGTGCCCATCCCGCCGCCCGACATGGTCTAAGTTACCCGACAATTTTTACATCCTGTTCTTGTCGAATTTCCCATCCCGGAGATAGAAGAACTGCAGCAGGCTTCTGATAAATAAAGAAGTGTGTTGGGAGATAAGGGTATATGATCTCCTGATGAAAGCTTTTTATCTGACACTATAAATTTATTATAAGACCATGAAAAAATTAATCAATACCAATATTCTGCCTTTACTAATTGTCACGCTGATGTTTTCGACGGCTTGCGTTAGCCAAAATTCGGATCAATCCACCCGTAACGAACTTAAAACAGAAGTTCTGACCAGCGAAGCGCAGAGTAATTTAACACCACAGGAAATTCTTGAAGGCCTGAAAGCCGGAAATGAGCGCTATATAAACAACAATCTTACGCCTACAGATTATCAGGCACAGGTGAAAGCAACGGCTGTAGGCCAACATCCTGAAGCCATTATCCTGTCGTGCGTTGACAGTCGTGTGCCTGTTGAGCAAGTTTTTGACAAGGGAGTAGGTGATATCTTTGTTGCCCGAGTAGCCGGTAATTTTGTGAACGAAGACATTCTGGGAAGTGCGGAATTCGCGACCGCTGTAGCGGGCTCAAAGGTTGTGGTTGTAATGGGTCACAAAAGCTGCGGAGCTGTAAAAGCAGCGATCGATGGTGTTGAGATGGGGAACATTACTGCTATGTTAGACAAGATTGAGCCGGCCGTTGAGATGACTGCCAATTACTCCGGCGATCGTTCAACAAGCAATGATGACTATGTTACTGAAGTAGTAAATAACAACGTAGTTAATACCATTTCTGAAATGCGCGAGAACAGCCCTGTTATCGCTGAGCTGGAAAGAAACGGTGACGTAGTTATTGCCGGAGCATTCTATGATTTAGAAACCGGAAAAGTAACATTTCTGGACTAAATCAAACTTTTATTATATGAAAAGGGAGTTGTTCAAACTCCCTTTTTTTAACTATAAGATGCCACCCAAGCTACTGGGTGATTTTAGGATAAGGCCTTGATAAAAATCAGAAGATAATGATGATTTATACTGTGAAAGCTGTACTTGCTGCCTTATTTTTTTAACTGTATTCATCAAAAACCAAAACGGACATATGAGTAAGGAAACATCTTTAAGTAAAGAAGTGATAACCAGTGAAAAACAGGCAAGCCTATCGCCTGAACAAATTCTCCAAAACCTCAAAGATGGGAACGAGCGATTCGTAAACAATAATCTGACGCCGCGTGATTATCAGGCACAGGTGAAGGCTACAACCGGTGGTCAATATCCGGAAGCCGTGGTAATTTCCTGCATCGACAGCCGTGTACCGGTGGAGCAGGTGTTCGATAAAGGAGTAGGCGATATTTTTGTAGCCCGTGTTGCTGGTAACTTTGTGAATGAGGATATTCTTGGAAGCACCGAATATGGAACCGCCGTTGCCGGTTCAAAAGTAATCGTAGTAATGGGGCACAAGAGCTGCGGTGCAGTTAAAGCCGCTATTGACGATGTGCAAATGGGGAATATTACGGCCATGCTGAGCAAAATTAAGCCGGCCGTTGAAATGACTTCGGATTACGATGGAGAACAGTCAACCGACAATGATGAGTATGTAACAGAAGTTGTGAAAAACAACGTTATTCATACTATCGGGCAGATTAGAAAAAACAGCTCTACAATTGCAGAACAGGAAAAGAACGGCGATGTAGTAATTGTTGGTGCTTTCTATGATCTGGAAACAGGGAAGGTTTCTTTTCTGGACTAAGAGCTTCAATCAAAGCTTATCAATAAAAAAGGGGAGTGTACCGACTCCCTTTTCTTTTATAATTCAACGCGATTCTGAAAGAAGGTAAAACTTCCCCTTCCATTGAGGAATCTGCTCAAAAACAATTCATAATTTAATAATAAGGATTTGACCAAAATACCCGTATCTTTAAGGCTTGCAACTTTTCTGGTAATAGACTACTGAAGATATAGCGCTAATCAAGAAGAGAATTTCATAAAACATAATACAACAATGTCACAAGACTTAAGAAATATCGCCATAATCGCTCACGTAGATCACGGGAAAACCACACTCGTTGATCAGATTTTAAAACAGAGCGGAACATTCAGAGAGAACCAGCAGGTAGAAGACCGGGTGATGGACTCCGGCGACCTCGAGAAAGAACGCGGTATTACGATCAGCTCCAAGAACACGGCCGTAAACTGGAAAGGCACCAAAATTAACATTGTTGATACTCCGGGTCACGCCGACTTTGGAGGAGAGGTTGAGCGAATTCTGAAAATGGTAAATGGAGTGATTCTTCTGGTGGATGCCGCCGAAGGTCCGCTTCCTCAAACTAAATTTGTACTGAGAAAGTCGCTGAGTTTAGGTTATCAGCCAATTGTGGTTATTAATAAAATTGACCGAAAAGATGCCCGTCCAAATGCGGTTTTGGATGAAATTTTTGATCTCTTTGTGATGCTGGATGCTACCAACGAACAGCTCGATTTCCCGGTTCTGTATGCCGTCGCAAAAGACGGTGTAGCTAAGGAAGAACTGGAGGAAGAAGGCACCGACCTTTCTCCTCTGATGGATAAAATAGTAGAGCATGTACCTGCGCCGGAGCAAGACACGGAATCCAAGTTTAAAATGCTGGTAAGCAGCATAGACTGGAACGACTATGTTGGCCGAATTGCAGTTGGTCGGGTTGAGCAGGGCACTATCAAAATAAATCAGGAAGTGGCCCTGATGAGTGGCAAAGGTGAGGTGAAAGAGAAAGCCCGGGCAACTAAGCTCTTTTCTTTTGAAGGATTGAAAAGGGAACCGGTAGAACAAGCGCAGGCCGGTGACATTATTGCCCTTGCCGGCTATGAAGAAGTCAACATCGGGGATACGCTAACCGATACTGCTGATATGACCCCGCTTGAATATGTAGATCTGGACCAGCCGACCATCGCGATGTACTTTCGGGTAAACAACTCTCCGTTTGCCGGAAAAGAAGGGGATTATGTGACATCCAATCAGCTAAAAGATCGCCTGTACCGAGAAACACGAACCAATGTGGCGATGCGGGTTGAGCCAACCGATAGTCCGGATATCTATAAAGTTTCCGGCCGGGGTGAACTTCAAATGGCTATACTTATTGAAACTATGCGTCGGGAAGGATTTGAGTTTTCAGTATCACGACCGGAAGTGCTTTTCAAAGAAGTGGATGGGGTAACTCACGAGCCCGTTGAGGAAGTAGTTGTTGATGTGCAGACTGATTACAGTAACCGGGTGATTGATAACCTGCAGAAACGAAAGGGAATTATGACCTCCATGAGCCAGGAGGGAGACAACAACCGGATTCAATTCCGTGTACCTTCCCGTGGGTTAATTGGTTTCCGTGGCGAGATGCTGACCGAAACACGCGGAACCGGAATCATGCACCAGCAATTTGACGGGTATGAGCCTTATGCCGGCGAAATTCCCGGACGAAACCGCGGAGCGCTGATCGCTCTTGAACAGGGAGACGTAACCGGTTATGCACTGGAAGGTGTTCAGGATCGGGGTGAGTTTTTTGTGAAACCCGGAGACCCTGTTTATATGGGGCAAGTTGTAGGCGTGAATAAGCGAAGCGAAGATATGGTGGTAAATGTTGTTAAGAAGAAAAACCTGACCAACCACCGTGCCACTCAAACGGCTGATTCTGTGAAACTGAATCAGGCAAAAGATTTAAGCCTGGAGCAATGCATTGAGTTCATTGACAATGATGAATTGCTTGAAGTAACGCCACAAGCCCTGCGAATTCGTAAAATGTATCTCGATCATAACGACCGTAAGCGTGCTGAGAAGCAGAAAGCAAGCGCTAAAGCTTAGTCGGAATTTTAAATGTTTAATGCTGAATGTTAAATGGGACTTGATACCATTTAACATCCAACATTTAAAATTGATCTTTACTTAATCAGAGTCAGCTTTTTAGTGATAACGGTTTGGTTGACTTGCAGTCGGTATAAATACACCCCGGAGGATAAGTTTCCGGCATTGAAGGTAACTTCGTACTCTCCGGCAGGCTGTGTTTTTCTATTCAGTAACGTAGCTGCTTCTCTTCCAAGCATATCATACACTTTTAAGCTGACGGTGCTGTTTGATGGAATCCGGTAGCTTATATTCGTACTTGGATTGAACGGGTTTGGATAATTCTGATGAAGCTGAATATCAACAGGAATCGTACCGGTGAGCGGTTCTTCGGTAGAAGTTGCAATACCGCCTCTGTTTGATGTTGAATAGATGGTTCCCTTTTCTCCCACAATCCAGCCGGAACTATTGCCTGCAAATTCGATAGCATGGAAGTTCTTTTGCGTGAGACTGTAGTCCGTTTCAAAGTTTGCTCCACCATCAACTGTTTTAAGTATGCGGCCGCCATCACCAACTACAAGTCCACTGTCTTCCGAGAAGAAGTGCAAGTCATTCAAGTCAAAACTGGTAAAAGTAGAAAGCTCAGTCCAGTTTTCGCCGCCGTCCGTAGTTTTTATCATATCTCCGCGCTCCATGGTTACATACCCGGTAGTGCTGTCCAGAAAATGCATACCTGTTATTTCCGGGCTAAAGCCCTCTTCTTCATACTTTATGTCCCAGGTTGTTCCTCCATCCGATGTAGAAGCAATCATTTCTTGTCCCGCCATCCAGCCATTGTCTTCATTTTGAAAGCCGATCATTTCGAAATCGAAATAAGAAATATTATCAGGTTCAGTTATGGCGTTCCAGGTACTGCCGCCATCTGTAGTTTTCAGGAGCATGTCTTCGGCTTTAATGAAGCCGATTTGCGCATCAATAAACTGTACATCTTCCAGATTGTTGGTCTTTTCATGTTCAGCAAATCCTGTGTCGACCTTGTTCCAGGTAGCTCCCTGATCGGAAGAATGATAAACCAACCAGACAGAACCTCCGGTGTAGTGGTCTGTCCCAACGGCCCATATGTTGTTATTGTCCACATAAGCCACGGCCTTGAAGTCTTTTCTGCCTTCCAGAATTAAGTGGTTTTCCCAGGTGGCACCTCCATCGGTTGTAGTAAATACTTTTCCATGAACTCTTCCTTCGGTTACAAAAGCACCCTGACTTCCGTTAATAAAAGAAACATCTGCTATGTTGAAGCCGGTGATAAGATCGGAACTCAGAGTATCATCAGCGAGGGTAAATGAAGCAGTAGCTCCGGACGCCCCAACAGCGAGCCAGCTGCCCTCAAATTCATCGATATCAAACCAGGTTAAAGGACCGGACCCATCTGTTAAAATATTCCAGGAAGTGCCTTCATCTGAAGAAACAAGAATTGCATTTTGAGTTGTTTCAGTAAAGCTATCTGCACCTCCGGCAAGAATAATTTCACCATTACTGCCCAGTTCGATATCGTAAAAGAGGTGCTTAAATTCATAATCAATAACAGACCACGTAGAACCGCCGTCTGTTGTTTTTAGGATGAAACCCACAAAGCCACTGTTATATGTCTCTCCGATAACGTAGCCGGTTTGGTCATCAGCAAAGGCCATGTTGTAGAGGTCGTCAGAGCTGTTAAGAGACTGAAACCCGCCATAGGATACGGTATCGATCTGAAGGGCTGATTCCCAACTGGACCCTGCATCGGTTGACTTGTAGAGTGAACCTGACTCACCAGCCACCCAGAAGGTGGTATCATTCACAATGTGAAAATCCAACAAGTCTTCAGTTCCTGCGGTTACCGAGTTCCAGCTTTCTCCTCCATCAGCAGTAAACAAAACTTCTCCATCGGCAGATGCAACCCATCCATTTTGAGCATCCAGAAATTCAATATCATTAAAGTTATTGAAGTTGAAGGAGGAACGAATATCCCAGGTTTGTCCACCGTCTTCTGTTTTGGCAAGCATTTCAGAACTTCCTCCGCCAGCGGTGGAAAATGGACCGCCTACAAAACCGGATTCGGCATCAAAGAAGAAAAGCCCTTGGTAATTGCGGCTGTCACCGTAAGAGATATCCGTCCAAGTGGCACCTCCGTCTGAGGATTTTAAAATGATTCCGTTATTACCAATAGCATAAGCAATTTGATCCGTTACAAATTGCACTTCGTTTAGATCAGATGAAGTTATGTTCCCGTTTTCGGCTTGCCAATGTTGTGCGGATACCAACTGAACAAATAGAAATGAAAAAATGAATGAAAGGAGAACTGATAATTTAAATCCCGAAAATTGCATAGTTAAGACTGTTATAGTTTTTTGATTTTGTACCATAAGACAACCTTACATACGAATGGGAAAAGAATTAAAGCTCAAATTAATCTCGACTTAGAAACTAACTGAAGTTCTAACTTAAGACAGGGGCTGTCAGAACTAAGGCGGGTGGTTACCCCATCCCGTAAAACTTCACTTTTTCCTTGAAGTAGGGGGTGAATATTTTATCCAGATCCTGGTTTTGAGGGGATTGAAGATGAGGGTCTTCGGTAAGTAGTTTTTTTGCTTTTTCTTTGGCTTGAATCAAAAGGAACTGATCCTCAACAATATCGGCAAATTTAAAATCGGGCAGGCCGCTTTGTTTGGTTCCAAGGAAGTCACCGGGACCGCGAAGCTTCAGATCGGCCTCAGCAATACGAAAGCCGTCATTGGTTTCTTCCATGGTTTTGAGACGGAACGCACCGGCTTTGCTCACTTTTACGTCGGGCATTAGGATGCAGTAGCTTTGTCGTTCGCCGCGGCCAATGCGTCCGCGAAGCTGGTGAAGCTGTGAAAGCCCGAACCGCTCGGCATGTTCTATGATCATGATGGAGGCATTCGGTACATCTACTCCAACCTCAATTACTGTAGTAGAGACCAGAATCTGGAGTTCATTATTAATAAAAGCCTTCATGGTTTCATCTTTCTCTTCAGTTTTCATTCGGCCGTGAATCAAACCAACATTGAAGTCAGGAAATTGCTTTTTGAGTTTCTCGAATCCGGCCGTGGCATCTTTCAAATCCAGTGCTTCTGATTCTTCCACCAGCGGATAAACTACATATACCTGTCCGCCATCATTCACTTCCTGCTGTACAAAACTATATACGTCCTCTCTTTTTTTATGAGACCGGATAGCCGTTTTGATGGGTTTTCTGCCGGCCGGCAAATCTTTGATAATAGACACATCCAGATCCGCATAAACCGTCATGGCAAGTGAGCGGGGGATGGGAGTGGCGCTCATCACCAGCATGTGCGGATTACTCCCTTTATTAAGCAGATCCGATCTTTGCTTAACCCCAAACCGGTGCTGTTCATCAATCACGGCCAATCCCAGATTATGAAAGCGAACAGTTTCCTGAATAATGGCATGAGTTCCTACAACGATGTTACAATTTCCACCTTCAATGTCGGTGAGGATATCGGTTCGTAATGCTTTTTTCTGCGAACCAATGAGCAATCGCACGTTGACATCTAATTCTTTAAGGTGATTGCTGAGCGTACGGTAATGCTGTTCAGCGAGAATTTCGGTCGGAGCAAGAAAAGCAGCTTGAAATCCATTATCCAAAGCCATTAGCATGGCACCGATAGCGACGATGGTTTTACCGGCGCCCACATCCCCTTGAATCAGTCGGTTCATTTGTTTGCCGGAACGGACATCCTTCTTAATTTCAGCCAGAGAAGTTTTTTGCCCGTTTGTCAATTCAAATGGCAGCAGCTCATTAAAATAGCGGGAAGTGTAATTGCCGGTTTCGTTAAAAAGATGTCCGTTAGCTCGCTCTTTTACTGTATAGTTGATCTTCTCCATGCTCAGTTCAAACAAAAAGAGCTCTTCAAACTTAAACCGGTTAAGGGCATTCTTGTGCTCATTATGTGATTCCGGAAAGTGAATCATGCGATAGGCTTCCGGTCGCTGAGGGAACTTCATTTCGGCGATGAGTGATTCCGGCAAGAACTCGTTGGGAGTTACGTTGTTCAAAATCTGCTCCATCCAGCTTTGAACCAGTTTACTAGTAATACGGGCTTTGCTCAATGCTTTACTCCCGGGGTAGATTGGGAAAATCCGGGAAAAGGAATCGAGATCATCATCGGAAGAGATTTTATCAACTTCGGGGTGAGCAATGGAAATGGATCGCCCATAACGTTTGGCGGCTCCGTAAAAAGCCACGAAATCACCTTCCTTAAAATACTTTCGAAAATAACCCACACCACGGAACCATACTCCCTTTACATCTCCCGACCCGTCATTAATGGTTACTTCGAGACGTTTTTTCTTTCCATAACCGGCCATATTAATATTCGTCACTTTTCCGGCTACGGTGATCTCTTCACCAGAACCTGCAAGATGTTTAATCTTCTGAGTATTACTGCGATCCAGGTATCGGCGGGGAAAAAAGTTTAGTAAATCCTTGACAGAGCGGATGCCTTCCGCGCTTAAAGCATCAAGCCTTTTGGTACTAAGATTAGATAAGTCGGAAAGCTTCAACTGATATAAAGTTATATATCGATCTATATTCTTTAGATCAAAATTTGGGGTTATTTTTTTATTCTAGAAGACGTCAGGGTGTATTTCAGGAAAAAGAAGAAATAATTCGGATAAATTTTTTGCATTCATGTGGTAACGTTGCCTATATTTGCAAGCTCTCGATTCGATGGCAATAACCAAATAATTGAACAGTGCCTACAATACAACAACTCATACGAAAAGGTAGAAAAAGCAAGGTAAGTAAAACAACTGCTCCTGCGTTGCAGAATTGTCCGCAGAAGCGTGGTGTTTGTACTCGCGTTTATACAACTACGCCTAAAAAGCCGAACTCGGCATTGCGTAAAGTAGCTCGTGTACGTTTGACTAACGGAATTGAAGTTTCGGCTTACATTCCGGGTGAAGGTCACAACTTACAGGAACATAGTATTGTATTGATCCGTGGTGGTCGTGTAAAAGATTTGCCCGGTGTTCGATACCATATTATTCGTGGAACATTAGATACTGCGGGTGTTGAGGGTAGAACTCAAAGCCGTAGTTTGTATGGCACCAAGAAGCCGAAAGGGTAACATTAAGAAATTAAGATTAATCGAGCATGCGTAGAAAAACAGCAGAAAAACGAGATGTGCAAGCGGATCCAATTTTTGAGGATAAGCTGGTAACTCGGTTCGTGAACAACCTGATGCGGGACGGTAAGAAGAATGTTGCTCGCAAAATTGTATATCAGGCTTTTGAAGTTATTGAAGAGAAAACTGGCGAAACCGGAATCGATGTATTTCGCAACGCTTTACAGAATTCGACTCCGGTGGTTGAGGTTAAATCTCGCCGGGTTGGTGGTGCTACTTACCAGGTGCCTATAGAAGTTCGTCAGGAAAGAGGAACAGCGCTTGGGATGAGATGGCTCATTAAAGCCGCGCGTTCCAGAAATGATAAGTCGATGTCAATTCGTCTTTCAAGAGAATTGATAGACGCGTCAAATAATGAAGGCGGAGCCGTTCGTAAGAAAGACGAGACGCACCGTATGGCAGATGCTAATAAAGCTTTTGCTCACTTTAGATTCTAAAAGAGATTATTGATTAATAAGTATTATGTCTGAGACGAAGCAAAAAACAGATCCAAAAATTTTAGATAAGATCCGCCGGACGCGGAACATCGGTATCATGGCTCACATTGATGCCGGTAAAACAACCGTAACCGAGCGTATTCTTTTTTACACCGGTCGTAGTCACCGAATTGGTGAGGTGCATGATGGTGCTGCCACTATGGACTGGATGGAGCAGGAGCAGGAGCGTGGTATTACTATTACTTCAGCTGCTACACACTGTATCTGGAAAGATCACCGGATTAACATCATTGATACTCCTGGTCACGTTGACTTTACCGTAGAGGTGGAGCGTTCGCTGCGAGTATTGGATGGCGCGGTTTTCGTGCTTGATTCTGTGGGTGCTGTTCAGCCTCAGTCAGAAACTGTATGGCGTCAGGCTAATAAATACGAAGTGCCTTGCATGGCATTCGTAAACAAAATGGATAAGGTAGGCGCTAACTTCTACAATGTTATTGATGAGCTTGATGAGAAGTTAAATGCAAATCCTATCCCGATTCAGATCCCAATCGGTGCTGAAGCTGACTTCCAGGGCGTTGTTGACCTTATTAATATGAACGCCATTATTTGGGATGATGAGTCTCTCGGTGCTAAGTATGAAGTAGTAGACATTCCGGAAGATCTTAAAGAGAAAGCTGCAGAATACCGTGGTATCATGCTTGAGGCGGTTGCTGATCAAAATGATTCTCTGATGGAGAAATACCTGATGGAAGAAGAGATTAGTGCAGAGGAAATTATTGAAGCATTACGTGAAGCTACTATTTCCAAAGACGTTACTCCGGTAATGTTGGGAACTGCTCTTAAAAACAAAGGTGTTCAGGTTCTGCTTGATCGCGTTCTGGATTTCATGCCTAACCCGCTCGACATTCCTCCGGTTAAGGGTATTGACCCTGAAACAGAAGAAGAAGTGAAGAAAGCTCCGGATGTAAATGCGCCTTTCTCAGCCCTTGCCTTTAAGATCATGACGGATCCTTATGTAGGTAGGCTGACTTTTGCTCGTGTATACTCCGGGCGGCTTGAAAAAGGTTCTTACATTCTGAATTCCTCTACCGGAAACAGGGAGCGCGTTGGTCGATTGCTTGAGATGCATGCTAACGACAAAAAGGATTTAGACTATATTCAGGCCGGAGATATCGCAGCTATTATCGGTATTAAAGAAGTTCATACCGGTGACACTCTTTGTGATGAAGAGCACCCGGTAATTCTTGAGCAGATCACGTTTCCTGAGCCTGTAATTAAGCTTGCTGTTGAGCCGAAAACGAAAGCAGACAGCGAGAAGCTTTCTACCGGATTGCAGAAACTGGCTGAAGAGGATCCAACCTTCCAGGTTAAAACGGATCACGAAACAGGTCAGACTACGATTGCCGGAATGGGTGAGCTTCACCTCGAGATTATTGTTGATCGCCTGAAGCGTGAATTTAAAGTAGAGGCAAACGTAGGTGCTCCTCAGGTTTCTTACCGTGAAACTATTTCACAGAAAGTGGATCACCGGGAAATCTACAAGAAGCAGACAGGTGGTCGAGGTAAATTTGCTGATATCTCATTCGAGATCGGGCCAATTGCCGAATTTGAAGACTACGATGGTAATGAAGACAGAATTACCCGCGAAGAAGGATTTATTTTCATTAATGAGATTGTAGGTGGTAATATTCCTCGTGAATTTATCCCATCTGTGATGAAAGGATTCCAACAGGCACTAACTGCCGGTATTCAGGCTAACTACTCTGTAGAAAATATCGGAGTGCGCTTGTATGATGGTTCTTATCACGATGTTGACTCTGACCAGTTGAGCTTTGAGTTATGTGCAAAACTCGGTTTCAGAAATTCAGCCCGTAAAGCCAAGCCAAAAATCCTTGAGCCGGTAATGAAAGTAGAAATTATTACTCCTGAAGAATATATGGGAGATGTAATTGGTGACTTGAACAGTCGTCGTGGAATCATGCAGAGCATGGACTCGAACAATGAAGGTTCAGTCGTTAAAGCTCATGTACCGCTTTCTGAAATGTTCGGTTATTCTACCGACTTAAGGTCTGCTACACAGGGCCGCGCGGTATATTCTATGGAATTCTTCGATTACACTGAAGTGCCTGAAGCAATTGCTCAGGAAATCATCGAGAGCCAAACATAAAAGAAATTAAACACTAAGATTAAACTATAGTATCATGGCAAAAGAGACCTTTGAACGGAATAAGCCCCATGTGAACGTGGGAACAATTGGACACGTAGATCATGGTAAAACAACCCTGACGGCGGCGATTACGACCGTAATGGCGAAGACCTACGGTGGTGTAGCCAAGCAGTTTGCAGACATTGACAATGCTCCGGAAGAGCGCGAGCGTGGGATTACCATTGCCACGGCTCACGTGGAGTACGAAACCGATGCCCGTCACTACGCCCACGTAGACTGTCCGGGTCACGCCGACTATGTGAAGAACATGGTAACCGGTGCGGCGCAGATGGACGGGGCGATTTTGGTTGTTGCCGCCACCGACGGTCCGATGCCACAGACGCGCGAGCACATTCTGCTGGCCCGCCAGGTAGGTGTACCTCAGATTGTGGTATTTATGAATAAGGTAGACCTGGTAGACGATGAAGAGCTGCTGGAGCTGGTAGAGCTGGAAGTGCGCGAGCTGTTGTCTTCTTATGAGTTTGACGGGGATGATATCCCGGTTATTCAGGGATCAGCCCTGGGCGCCCTCAACGGGGAAGCCGAGCACGAAGAAAGCATTGTGGAGCTGATGAAAGCGGTGGATGACACTATTCCGACGCCCGAGCGTGATGTAGACAAGCCGTTCCTGATGCCGGTAGAGGATATCTTCTCTATCACCGGTCGCGGAACGGTAGCTACCGGACGTATCGAGCGTGGCGTGATTAAAGTGAACGATGAGATTGAGATTGTAGGGATTGTAGAAGACCCGATGAAATCGGTAGTAACCGGTATTGAGATGTTCCGTCGTATGCTCGATGAAGGGCAGGCCGGAGACAACGCCGGTATCCTTCTGCGAGGAATTAACAAAGAGCAGATTGAGCGTGGAATGGTACTGTGTAAGCCCGGTTCAATCACTCCTCACAAGCAGTTTGAGTGTGAGGTGTATGTGCTGAGTAAGGACGAGGGTGGTCGACACACGCCATTCTTCAAAGGCTACCGCCCACAGTTTTACTTCCGTACCACCGACGTAACCGGAGCCTGTGAGCTTCCCGATGGCGTAGAGATGGTAATGCCGGGAGACAACGTGAAGCTGAATGTAGGACTTATTCAGCCGGTAGCGATGGAAGAAGGGCTGCGGTTTGCGATTCGCGAAGGCGGACGTACCGTGGGTGCCGGAGTTGTAACTAAAA